>JAFYBN010000072.1 GCA_017540175.1 Clostridia bacterium
CCTATTCCACGATGTCTGTATTGCGGTAAAACAGCAAGATTATTCAATTCGCATTCCCCATTTTCCTGAATCAGGAGAGAGTAGTATCCGCATAAAACACCGCCCTCTTCAGCAACAAACATGGGCCTGTGTTCTTGATCCATATGCCAATACAGTCTGTCATCTGAAATAGCGAATGCGGTAAATCTCGGTGCGTTTTCCTTTGTAATTCCGTATTCATCTGCGACAGTCATAAAGCTGCTCCGTATTAAGGTAACGCATGTTGGTATGTCTTCTCGTTTCATTTCCCGTATCATATTTTTCCTCCATAAATCCTGCGTCTGCCACCCTTATTTCATATGTCTCAGATAGTCTGCATTCTTCGGCTCATACGGCACTGAAATGAAGTCCTTTGTTTGGCGGTACAAGCAGCATACCGTCTCCACATGCCTTGTTGCCGGAAACAGATTCACCGGCACGACGCGGCGGACGGAATAGCCGGCTGCGCAAAGCTCAGCCAGATCCCGCGCGAGGGTCTGCGGGTTGCAGGACACATAAATCATCCTCTCGGGCGCGAGCTGAAGGATTTCAAGGCGCATGTCCGTCGAAAGCCCCGCACGGGGCGGATCGACGACGAGAAGGGAGGGAGTATTGCCGTTTTTCAGATGACTACGGAAGGATGCAGCATCACCGGCGAAAAACGTGATGTTCCCGACCCCGTTCGCTGCGGCATTCCGGCGGGCGTCTTCCACGGCGTCCGGATTGATTTCCACACCATAGAGAGCCGCATCCGGAAAAGCGCGGGCGAGTGCCAGCCCAATGATGCCGGAGCCGCAATAAAGATCGACGGCGGAGGAAAACGGCTTCTCCCCGGCAAGGGAGATGACGAGTTCGAGCAGTTTTTCAAACATCGGCGTGTTGACCTGGCGAAAAGCCCGAACCGAGAAGAGCAAATCAAACCCGGCGATCCGGTCGCGCAGAACGGGGCGCTCGTCCGCGTCAAAAGGAGCGGCAAGGACCTGACAGATTTCCGGAAATGCGCGTCTCAGCTCCTGTGCGAAACCGTCGAACGCCGCTGCGCGCGCGGCGCATTCCAGCAATACGGTGATTCCATCCGTGCCGGAGCGGATCTCAAGCACGGAGGGCAGAAGGGAAGAAAGCTTTTCCCCACGTTCGTTCGCAAAACGCACGATGGCGCCGAATACATCGGGACACAGGGAACACTCGTGAAACGGCAGGATCGCCGTACCGGACGCTTCGCTGTAACCGAAAATCTTTGCTTCGGGATCGAAGCGGACGCTCATCTTGTTGCGGTAGCCGCGGCGGGTGCCGGATGAAAGCGTTTCTTCAACCGCGACCTGTCCGAGACCGTTTCTTCTCAGCGCCGCTCGAACGGCGTTTGCCTTAATTCTGTTTTCGAGATCGAAGGAAACATGCGCAAGGGAACATCCGCCGCATGTGCCGGTATCCGGGCACAAAGGGTCGATCCGTTCGGAGGATATATGAATCAAATTTAGGCATTTGGCGTTTGCGTATCTTTTCCTTCGTTCGATGATTTCGATCTCCGCTCGCTCGCCCGCGACCGTATCCGGAACGAACACGACCATGCCGTCCGAAAGCTTCGCGATACCGACGCCGTCCTCGTTCATATCGACGATTTCGACCGTTCGAATTTCACCCATGAGAATCCTCCCGTCCGCGTATTGACTTTATTATAATCTATTTTCCTCCCCGTGTCAATTCCTCTGACCGAATCCGTTCCCGGAGCATATCCTGTGGCGAGCCTCAAACCATCGGGAAAGGAAAAAAGAAATGTCGGAATGTGTCATCACCATGAAATCACAAACGAACGCGGAAGCGGCCCGCAGAACCGCGTCCGGTATGAGGATCGCCGCGCGCGTCGTCTCTGTTGATCCGCATGTCACGAAGCACGGCTGCTCTTTCGGGCTGAAGACCTCCTGCGCTGAACTTGACCGACTGAAACGCGCGCTGGATCAAAAGGGAATCGCCTACGGAGAAGTTATCGGAAGAGGAGGGTTCACTTGAATCTCGTTTATCTCGATCACGCCGCGACGTCCTGGCCGAAGCCGCCCTCCGTTCTGCGCGCCGCGGAGAACGCCATGATCACGGCGGGCGGGAACCCGGGGAGAGGCGCGCATCCCCTCTCTGAGGCGGCGGAAGAGCTCGTCTACGCCTGCCGGGAGGAGGCGGCGGAAATGTTTTGCACTGTGCCGGAGCGCGTGGTCTTCACCGCCGGCGCGACGCACGCTTTGAATACCGCCATCCGCGGGCTCGTGACGCCCGGGAGTCATATCCTCTGTGACAATTTCTGTCACAACGCGGTGCGCAGATGCGTACTCGCGCTCGTCGACGAAGGAATCGCATCCGCGGATCATTACGACGCGTCGGGAACGGAGGAAGAAACCCTCGACTCGCTCGAAGAAAATCTCCGACCGGAAACCACGCTTGTGATCGCGACACATCAGTCGAATATCTGCTCGAAAACACTGCCCGTCGAACGCATCGCGGATTTCTGCACCTGCCGCGGATTGTTCCTTGTGATCGACGCGGCGCAGAGCGGGGGAAGGCTGCCCGTCTCCATGAAAAAACTGCCGAATTCAGCGGTATGTCTTCCCGGTCACAAGGGGCTTTGCGGTCCCGCGGGCGTCGGTATGCTCCTCTTATCCAAAGAAATGCCCGTCCGCCCGCTTCTCTTCGGCGGCGCTGGGATCGCGTCCCTCGATCGCGGCATGCCCGAGGAGCTTCCGGAACGGCTCGAAGCCGGGACCCTGCCGGTACCGGCAATCGCGGGTTTGCTCGCCGGGATGCGGCACGTCCGCGCGCTCGGCATCGACGCGATCCGCGCGTGGGAAGAATCCCTTTCGGCAGAATTCACGGCGGGACTCGGCCGGATCGGAGGCTTTGCGCTCCACGGTGAGACAAGGGGAAGCACCGTCAGCTTTACGCATCCCTCCCGCTCCCCCGCCAAAATCGGTACGGCGCTCGCGGAGCGGGGGATTTGCGTTCGGACGGGACTTCATTGCGCGCCCGCAGCCCACAGAACGCTCGGTACGGAATCGAGCGGGACGGTCCGGGTCAGCTTCGGCGCGTCGAACACGCGATCGGATGTCGCGGGAATTCTTAAGGCGCTCGCTTCGATTGTCTGAACGCCGTCCCGCGGCGCGCCCTGCCGCGGCATCTGAATTCCTCCGCGATAAAAAGATCAAACGAAACCCAAAATCACCTGAAATTCACGGGATGTTCTTGACTTCGTGACGGAAATCGTGTATAATATCCCTATGATCTTAAGCGAAGGAAAGGATTATGGTATGGCAGACTGGATCGTAAACAAAGCGGACGTCAAATCGACCGTGGACGGCAATTTCATTCTGTATCGCAACCGTCCGCTCGTGCGTGAAGACAACATCATTTGCTACGGCAATGTGTCCGACCCTTACATCGTGCAGATGGTCATCATGTCGGAAAAGGAATTCAAAGGACATAAGGTCCCCGATCAGATTTATGTTCAGCTTCTCAGCACCGACACCTCGAAGCCCATGAGCGCGCGTGTCGTCAAGGAAAGCATGAAAAGCGGCATGAACGACGCTCTGGACGTCGGCGTCGCATGGCTCGAACGCTATCTGGCTTCGTAAAGCCGATTGAAATGATTTGCTTGAGAAAAGGCTGCAGCCGCTTCTCCCGTGAAAACGGGGAAAACGGTTCAGCCTTTTTTGCGTTATGTGTCCGAGATCGGTTACGACGCCGGGCGCGCCTGTTTTTTCGAAGGCATCCTGGACATCTGCCGCTGTGCCATGACGAGTCCGTAGTAAATCCCCTGCTTGCGCATCAACTCGTCGTGCGTGCCTATTTCGGCGAGTTCGCCCTTGTCGAGCACGAGAATGCGGTTGGCGTTGCGCAGCGTGGAGAGGCGGTGCGCGATGGCGAGGGTCGTGCGGTCGGCGGTGAGCTTCTGCAGCGCGTCCTGAATCTGCTTTTCCGTCTCGGTGTCGAGCGCGGCGGTCGCCTCGTCGAGGATCAGGATCCGCGGGTCGTGGAGCAGGGCGCGGGCGATCGCCACTCTCTGCCGTTCGCCGCCGGACAGCGTGTGTCCGCGCTCGCCGACCTTCGTGTTGTACGCGTTCGGCAGCTTCATGATAAAGCCGTGCGCTCCGGCGATCTTCGCCGCCGTGATGACCTCGTCGCGTGTGGCGGTCGGCTTGGCGTAGGCGATGTTGTCATAGATCGTTCCGGAGAAGAGGAAGGTTTCCTGCAGCACCACGCCGATCTGAGACCGGAGAGAATCCTGCGAAATGTCCCGGATGTCGATGCCGTCGATGCGGATCGCGCCCTCCGTCACATCGTACATGCGCATCACCAGATTGATGAGGGTGGATTTTCCGACGCCGGATTTGCCGACGATGCCGATCATCTCCCCGGGCTTGATTTCCACGCTGATGTGCTTCAGAACGGTCGATGTTTTATCATAACCGAAGGATACGTTGTCAAGGGTGATCGTACCGTCGATGCGGTGATCGATCGCGTCCGTTTTATCCGCGATATCCACGCTTTCGTCCACCACGTCGAAGATCTTCACGATCGAGGTCATGGTGCGGGTCAGACGGCGGGGGAGCCACGAGAGCCAGCGGAGCGGACCGTAGATGATGCTGACGTAAGCGGAAAACTGGCTCATTTCACCCAGCGTCATCGTTCCGCCGATGATCTTGTTGCCGACGTAATAAAGCAGGAAGTATTCGCCGACGCTCATGAGGAAGTTGAGAAAGGGCTGGATCTTCGCGAAGAAGTGTTCGGTGAGGATCCGCGTATCTCTGAGATCGCGAGAAACCTTGTCAAAGCGGCTGATCTCACGCTTTTCCATGCCGAACGCCTTCACGACGCGGATGCCGGAGAAGGTATCGTGCAGGATGGAATTCTCGCGCGAATCGAGCTGCCAGCCGCGGTGGAAGACGTGCCGCATGAAGCTGTGGAAGAGCCGGTAACTGCTGATGACGATCGGCGTCGGCAGAATGATCATCAGCGCGAGCCGCCAGTCGTAAGAAAAGAGGTAGATGCTCACGGCGAGCAGGATCAGAATCTGCTCCGTCATCGCGCCGAGATCGTTCGAGATGAAGCGGGAAAGCTCTCCCGTATCGTTCGAGACGCGGTTCATCAGCTCGCCCGAAGTGCGCTTCGAAATACGCGCGATGGACATCTTCTGGATCTTGTCGAAAACAAGCTCCCGCAGGGTGACGGTGATCCGGTTGCTCGCTCGGATGAGGAAGATGCTGCGGGTCATGCCGAGCAGCTTCTGCAGAATGTATACGCCGAACATGGCAGCGATCACGGCGAGATAACCCGCGAGCTTCGGCATTTCCGCCGCCTTGATGTAATCGTCCACGAGGATGCGGTTGATGTACGGCGGGACGAGGTTGATCGCGGCGATGACGAAATAGAAAGCGATGGAGAGATAAATCAGGTGATGACTGGATTTCGAGATATCCCACAGCCGCTTGATATAATGCTTTTTGTCGACACAGTGCTCGCAGACGTTTGAGCCGGGCCGGTATTGACGGTGGCAGATCGGGCATCGGTTGTCGATTTCTTTTTCATAGTCGTAGCTGATCTCCCCGCCCTCGAGAAAGCGTGAAATCTCCTTTGCCGCCGCCGCGTAGAGATCGACATACTGGTTATCCGCGCGACAGAGAATGTGCCAGCTTCCGTCTTTTTTCCGATATTCGAGGAAGCAGCAGCCGATCCCCTTACGCAGAGCGACTTCCTCGAGCTCCGACAGGGGGATGTCCCCGGTCTTTTCACCGTCCGCAAAGACAAGGATGCGGTCCTTTGTGAGAAGGGCGATCCCGTCCGTGCGTCTTTTCTTTGCCGTCGGCGTCAGATTGAAATCGACCGGAAGCAGAATATCTTCTTCTTTAAGCTCCGGCGCGAGCTGCCTGACGCGGGCAGTCAGCGTTTTTCTGTTTTCCATCCCATCCTCCGTCAGAGAAACAGCTCGATCTTTTTGAAGCTCTTGTGGTCGAGGGCTTCGATATCGGGGATCTCGTACCGGTTGCCGTCAATGTCGCTTGCGAAAATGCGCGTGCCGCTCACTTTCAGCAGATTGGAAAACGTATCCCGCATGGTGAATTCGATCTCACCTTCCTCGGTTTCGACTTTCCAGTAGGAGTAGCCGAATTTGTCCTTGACCGAAAGGATCTTTTTGATCACGGGCGTATAGTATTTGCGCTCGAGCTCGGCGCGGAGCAGGGAAGCGGTCTCTTCGTCAAAGTCGTCCACGGAGCTGATCATGCCGAGTTCCTTCGTGTCCGCGTCCAGCACGGAAATGTAGGCGAAGGGAAAATCAAAGGGAAACGCCCTGTGCAGGAAGATGCGGTCCCAGGTCTTTTCCTCCGCGACGCCCTCTTCGTTCGGGAGGGTCGCCGTCATTTTGATGAAATCGCTCGATTTTTCGAATTTCGCGTTGTCCTTCGTGATGTACGTGACGGAAACGACCTCTTTCAGCGCCGTTCTGTTCTGTTCAGCCATATTCGCCTCCGTTATTCTTCGATGCCGATGTTCTTCATGGCTTCGATCTGCAAGCGGTAAAGATTATAGTAAATGCCCTTTTGGGCGATCAGCTCGGCGTGGGTTCCCGCCTCCGGGATCTTCCCGTTTTCGATGACGATGAGCTTGTCCGCGTCGCGGAGCGTGGAGAGCCGGTGCGCGATGGTGATCGTGGTGCGTCCTTCGGAGAGCCGCTCGAGAGCCGTCTGGATCTTGCGTTCGGTTTCGGTATCCATGGCGGCGGTCGCCTCATCGAGGATCAGAATCTTCGGATTGCGCAGGATCGCGCGGGCGATGGACACGCGTTGGCGTTCGCCGCCGGAGAGATCCTTGTGGCCGAAGCCGATGACCGTGGCGTAAGCGTCCGGCAGCTGGATGATGAAATCATGCGCGCCAGCGATTTTCGCCGCTTCGATGACCTCCTCCTCCGTCGCGTCCGGCCGGGCGTAGCGGATGTTGTCAAGGATGGATCCCATGAAGAGGTAGGTTTCCTGCGAGACGATGGCGACGTTCTGTCTGAGATCGTCGTAAGCGAGCTTCCTCACGTCGATTCCGTCGATCAGGATGGAACCGTTTTCCGTATCGTAAAGCCGTATGAGAAGATTTGCCAGCGTGGATTTTCCCGCGCCCGTGTGTCCGACGATGCCCAGCGCTTCGCCCGGTTCTACAAGGAAGGAGACGCCGTCTATGACTTTGCGGTTTTTCTCATAGGAGAAATCGACGTTTTTGAATTCGACCTGTCCGCGGCATACGCCGTCCGGGAAGTGCTCGGGGTTCTCCGCCTCCTGCACGTCCGGCTTCGCGTCCATGATTTCCACCAGACGGCTCATCGCGTTGAGGCTGTCCGTGAACTCGTAGATCATGTTGACGAAGCTGCCGAGCGGGGAGAGGATCATGTTCATGTACGCGATGAAGACGAGAAGCGTGCCGTAGGTCATCGTGCCCCGGATGACCATCCAACCGCCCGCGCCGAGCATGATGAGATTGCTGATGTAAATGCAGAGATCCATGAAGGGGAAGGCGACCGTGGCGAACGTGGAGGTGTCGATCTCGGCGCTGGCGAGCGCGCGGCTCGATTTGTCGAAGCGTACGGTTTCATCCTTTTCCTTGGAAAACGCCTTGACGACGCGCATGCCGGTGAGGATATCGGAAAGCACGGCGTTCATCTGACGGGAACGCGTCCAGCGCTTGATGTGGAATTTGTCCATCTTGCGGAACAGATACCGCATCCCGAAGAAGAAGAGAGGGACGGTCACGACGGTCAGAAGCGTGAGGAACGCGTTTTTGACGAGCAGAATCACAAGAATGGCGACGATCTGCACGATGTTCACGAGATAGAAGGGAACACCGTCGCAGAAGAACCAGTAAATTGTGTTCGCGTCGCGCGTGACCTGCGTCATCAGACCGCCGGTCTGGCGGTTGGTGAAGAAGGACAGGGACAGCTTCTCGATGGATGAGAAGATCACTTTTTTCAAATCGTAGATCACGTTCGCCGCGATGGTGGTCGTGACAAGGCTGTGGATCACGTTGAAAAACACGTTGAGAAGGCGCGTTCCGATGATGATGAGGAGAACGAGCAAAATCTGTCCGTAGAACTCGCCCGATTTGTCAAGGACCTCGTCATAATAGAACTCAGAGGAGATGTACGGAGCGAGAACGCCGAGCGCGCTCGTAAGGATCAGCATCAGAATGAGGAGCACGATCTCTTTTTTGTATTTCAGAACAAATTCCCCGCAGCGCGCGATGATATGACTCTTATCCATGCACTTCGGGCAGAGCTTGCGTTCTTCGTCGATGTAGCGCGTTCCGCATTTCGGGCAGAACATGCTGTCCCGGCCGTGCGAAGCGTGTTCGTCCGGCGTGATTTTCCCGTCCTTCTTAAACTCCCCGAGGAAGCGGGAAAAGGTATAGAAATCGGATTTATAAGAATTCGAAAGATTCGCGAGCAGGATATAGTCGCCGCTCTCCGTTTTCGCGGTGAAGCGGCAGGACGCGATCTGCTCCTCTACCTTGAAGTCCGAGAGGGCAGACAGGGAAAAAACATCGTATTCATCCGTCTCAAATCGCCTCTCAAGACGATTTTTGCGGGTGAAAATCGTCGTTCCGGGGCGTCGGAACAGAGATACCGCGCCGGAGATCGAAATCAGATCGTCGTCCCCGCAGAGCAGGAGATAGGTATCCGAACGGGTCATATTGAGGCTGAGATCGGATTTCACGCAGAGCCGCACATGATCGAGGGGGATGCCTTTGTCTTCCAGTACCGGCACGAGGTCGTCGGGAAGCGCCGACGGATTGCTCGCGTCGAAATACCATTTCTTTTCCGTCATGAAAACCTCGATTACAAAAATAGTTCCGTGTCGTTTCAGACCATAACCTTTGCCATTATAGCAAAAGCCGCGGGGAATGTCAAGGGAATCGAGCGGAATAATTAAATCTTTTTCGAAATTTTTAATTTTTGTGTTTTCTTCCCAGAAGGCTTAACAAACGCTCAATTCTGTGGTATAATGAAAAAGAATATGCAGCGCGGAGGTGACGGAACTTGGAAAAAACGCAGACTGCCGATACCGCGGCACTGAAAAAGGCGTTCCTCGGCGGGCGCAGCGCGTCCAGCCCTTATATTTATCTCCCCCTTGACCCGGAGAGAGATCTGACCCGGCGGGAAAAAATTTCGAAATTGTTTGTCGGATACCGCAAGTCCGGTTTTCTCGGCGTGATCCCCTTCACGAACGACAATTTTGCCGTCACGCCGCTCAGCTTGGAGTATTTTGACGCATACAGAATGATCGCGGAGGAAGCCCGCGCGAACGATCTCAGCCTCGGCTATCTCGACGATACCTACGTCATGCGCGAGTATCTCGCGCTTCGAGACGATAAAAACGAGATCTGCTGCCGCGTGCTCTCCCTGTACGAGACCGCCTGCACGGAAAAACAGAAAACCAAAATCAAGCTGAAAAAAACGGGCGTGAGAATGTCCCTCTGCGCGGTGAACGACGACGACCTCACCATTCTCGATCTGAGGGAATTCGCCGCGGACGACATTCTCGAATGGACGCCGCCCGTCGGAAACTGGAACGTCATGGAATTCGTGTGCGAACCGGATCCGCTCTCGCATTACGTCAATCTCATGGACTACAAGGCCTCGTCCGAATATCTCAGGGAAACGCTGGATCCCGTTCGCGAACGGATCGCCGCCGACGGGGAAGAGCCCTTTTCGATCTTCATCTACCGCAACGTGCTTTTTGCCGGAAAGAACCGCAGAATGTGGGATACCGCGTTCAACGAGCGGTTCGCGGAGACCTACGGATTCGACCCGGCTCCGTACTACCCCCTGCTTTTCCGCGATTTCGCGGGCGAGTCCCGCCGCTACAAGGCTATGCTTCAGTCCTGCCGCTCGAAGATGCTCACGGACGGATATCTCAAGGCGGCGGCGGACATCTGCGCGGCGCGCGGGATCTTCTGCACGGGGTTTCCGGCGGAAAGCAAAGCGACGTTCTGCTCCTGGCTTTTCGGGGACGGTCAGTTCCTGCACCGTTTCGCCTCCGCGCCCGGAATTTCCATGCCGTTCGCCTATCTGTACGGTCTGAACGGCGTTAAGGTCGCATCCGGCGCGGCGGATCAGTTCGGATCGGAAATACTTGCCGCCGACCTCTTCAAGTATTTCAAGACCCTCACGAAGGACATCATTTATCGCGAATCCATGAACGCCTTCGTGCGCGGCGTGAACATGGTATTCGCGCATCTCGGCGAAGACCGGACCCACGAAGAAACCGACATTGTGGAAAACGAGGCGGGGGCGTGGGGATCGATCTTCTCAAAAGGCGACGATCTTTCGGATTTTGCCGGGTACGTCACGCGCGTTCAGTCGCTTCTGAGGGGCGGGGAACACGTCTGCGAGGCGGCGATCGTCTATCCGATCCACTCCCTGCATTCCTATGTTTATTTCTATCAGTCCGACACCAGGGAATTTGAATATCCCTCCACGCTCGAAAACGCGGACTATATGGAACTGATGAACAATTTCCTGAACTATGTCGGCGTGGACACCATGTTCCTGCATCCCGACGTCATGGCGGAAAAAACCTTCTCGGAAGACGGCGTTCTCTACCTGCCATCCGGGGACGGTGTGATGAAGCTGCGCATGCTCGTGCTGCCGTCCATGTCGATCATCAGCCTCAAAACCCTGCGCGTCATCAAGAAGTTTTTCGACGAGGGCGGAAAAGTCCTCGCGATCGACGCGCTCCCGAAGGGCGCCTTTGAGTGTTCCGCTCCGCCGGATGACGTCAACCGCGCGCTGAGGACAAAGAGCGCGGAGGACGAGGAGGTCCTTTCCCTGATCCGCGATCTCTTCGGGGAAGACGTGATGGATCCCCACATCATCCGCAGCTATTATAAAAAAGAAAACGACCGGGGCGGCATTGCCTATTTCCTGCCGGCAAACAAAACCACCATGGACGGAACGGACACCGTTTCCGCCGATATCCTTTGGCAGGCGGTCAAAAACTTCGGCATACCCGCCGACGTGATCATCGAAAAGAGACCCCGGGTGGAGTTCATGGGGGCGGTCAACCAGCATCTGCCGGACTTTCTCAAGATCGGCGTGGATCGGCGGCTTGCCCGCGCCTGCTCCCTGAACTGTCTGCACAAGCGTTACGCAGGTTCCGAGATTTATTTCTTCTCGAACACGAGGGGAAACGAGTACCGCGGCACCGTACTGCTTAAAGGACGGCTCCAGCCGGAGGAATGGAACCCCATGACCGGAAAGATCCGCCGATGCAGCTCGGAGCTCGTGCGCATCGGGAACGAAGTCTATACCCGTCTGACCCTCTCCGTCGAAGCGTCGTCCTGCGTTTTCCTCGTCAGCCCCACGGCCAGAGGACAAAGGGAACTGATCCGCGATCTGCTGGACGCCGAACCCATCGCCGAATACTTCCCCCGCGACTGAAAACCGAATCCCGTCAATCCGAATCCGATTTTTAAGCAAGGAGAATTTCCATGTACGCAGAGGTCATTTCGAAACTCGCGGGCGCCGTCGAAGAAAATGTGGCGCGCGCCGTCTACGGTAAGAACGAACAGATCCGCCTGATCGTCGCGGCCCTTTTGTGCCGCGGCCACGTTCTTCTCGACGACATTCCCGGAACGGGAAAAACCACGCTCGCGAAGGCGCTGGCGAAATCCGTTTCCGCGGATTCGAAGCGTATCCAGTTCACCCCCGACCTGCTTCCGTCCGACATCACCGGCGTCAACTATTTCAATCAGAAGACTTCCGAATTCGTCTTTCGCCGCGGTCCCGTCTTCACGAACATCCTGCTCGCGGACGAAATCAACCGCACCACGCCCCGCACACAGTCCGCCCTGCTCGAATGCATGGGCGAGCATCAGGCGACCGTGGACGGCGTGACCTATCCGCTCGACGATCCTTTCTTTGTCATCGCCACGCAGAACCCCATCGAATCCCAGGGCACGTTTCCGCTCCCCGAAGCGCAGACCGACCGTTTTCTCATGAAGCTGTCGCTTGGGTACCCCGATCACGAAGCGGAAAAGCGCGTCCTGACCGGTTACGGCGCGGCAAGCCCTCTCGAAGCGCTGACCGCGGTCTGCACGAAGGACGAGCTGAGACGCGCCGCCGACATGACGAGGAACATCACGGTCAGCGAGCCGATCAAGGATTATATCGTAAACATCGCAGACGCTACGCGGAAGAGCGAACGGCTCCGCCTCGGCGTATCCCCGCGCGCCTCCCTTGCGCTCATGAACGCCTCCCGGGCTTACGCGGGCATTCTCGGACGCGACTATGTGATCCCGGACGACGTCAAGCACGTCGCCGTTCCGGTGCTCTCCCACCGCGTGATCACCCGTTCGCAGAATACCATCCGGCTGACCGACACGAACGAACAGGTGATTGAGGCGATCGTGGATACCGTCCGCGCTCCCGTCGATTGAGAGGGAACCATGATTTTTGCGGCTGTTTTGATCGCCGCGGTTTTCGTGGTGATCCTCCAGAGCAGGATCTATCGGAAATACATGTTCGACGGACTGGAGTATTCCGTCGAGGTCTCGACGCCGGAGGTTTTCGAAGACGAGGAGATCTATGTTTACGAAGAGATCCGCAACAACAAACTCCTGCCCCTGCCATATCTCAAAGTCGACACCCAGCTGCCCGACGGTCTTGCGTTCCACATTTATGAGAAGAACGAGAAAACCGGCGTGAGAAGGGAAACCTATCCCCGCGTCATCCATTCGATCTTCGTTTTGCGCGGAAAGCAGATGATCCGCCGCCGCTGGCGCGTAAAATGCGACGTCCGGGGAACCTATACGCTCGGCGAAGTCACCGTTCTCGCAGACGATGTGTTCGGTTCTTCCGCGCGCGCCAAGGTTTTCGAGCCGACCGCGGGCTCGCGCAACACCGTCGTGGTGCTCCCGAAGGCGATCAGTCTCGAGAAGCGCTTTACCTCTTCGCGCTACACAAGCGGGGATTATCTCGTGAACGCGAGTCTTCTGACCGATCCGCTTCTGAAAGCGGGCGCGCGAAGCTACGTTCCGGGGGACCCGACCAACCGCATCAACTGGATCCAGACCGCCGTGCGCGGCGAGCTGATGGTCAACGTCGAGGAATATACGAACCGCCGGCAGTTCAATCTGATCATGAACATGCAGGCGCGGGATATCGAAAAAATCATTCCCGGTCCTCCGAGCGCGCGCGCGCCGGTCGAGCTCTGCATGACCGTAGTCGCCTCCATCCTTGACAGCATGGCAAACGAAGTCGTTCCCGTGCGCTTTATCTGCAATACCTCGCCGGAACCCTTCGGAAGCGAGCACAGCGCGGCGTACACCGACGATGACGAAATCGGATCGAAGATCTTTGTTTCCCCTGCCTACCGCGGAAGATCCGACATGATCGAAGCGCTGAGAATGCTCGCTCAGCTCGATCTGATGATCTCCACGCCGCTCGAAAAAATGATGGATCACATTCTCGAGCATCCCCATGCCTATACGGGCGGCGGAAGCGTCATCTTCGTATCTTCCTATCTCAGCGAGCGCATGATCAACTTCACCTACGCCATGCGGCGTATCGGCATCACGGTGATTTACTATATCACCTCGTCGAATATCAACGCGTCGATCATTCCGGAGGATATCGAGGTCCACTACAAGACCTACGTGGAGGATTAACATGCGGGCGGATTTCTATGACCGGATCTTCAATTTGGTATCGATGATCGGCATTGCCATGCTGATGATCCCTCTGTTTTTGATCTTTCTCATCAGCACGCTGCCGCACAGCGTACCTCTCCTCAGCCTTGCCGCGGTCTTGTCGACCGCGCTCGGGTACGGTCTTCAGTGGCTGTTCGGTGCGCTGACGGGGAAAAAAGTGTCAAGCGACGGACTGGACCGCGAAGGCGGCGGTATGATGACGGGCTTCCGCGTCGGTTACGCCGCCGTGCCGATCCTTTTGTCCCTGCTTGTCGCCATTGCCGTATTCTTTCTGTCCCTGCGCTATTGGTCGGGACTTGGAAATGTGCTTCCGGACGGAAGGGTCTTCTATTTCACCTACCTCTATCCCATTCTTGCCGCCGTTCTCGTGTTCGCCGCGGAATGCGCGGGCTGCGTGATCTGGTTCTATCCCATCGAGCGCCTGTCCAACATCTATCTTCTCATTGCGGGATGCGTGCTTTTCTTCCTTGAATCCGTGGCGCTCGCCGTCAGCAGCACGGCCGCGGCAAGCGACGGCGCGTCCCCCATCCGTGCGAATCTGGGGATCCCCTTTGCCGTCTTTTTCGTCTGCGTCCTCGTGATTTACAGTCAGAGCAATCTGCAGAAGAAATACCGCGGTTCCGTCGTTTCGGTCATTACCGGGAAGGAGCGCCGGTTCAGTCTGCTGCTGGCGTGCGTCCTTCTGCTGCTGTTCCTTGTCGCCGTGGGGATCGCCTATATCCTTGTCTCCGGTGTCACCCTCCTTTTCAGGACGCTTCTCTTCATTCTCATGTACCGTGTTTTTCGGAGCGGCTCAAGCGATCCCTCCTCCGTCGAATACGAATACGTAGATCCGGAGGAAACGGGCCAGATGTTCCGCAGGGAAGTCATGTCCCCCGAAAACCAGTACATGCTCGCGAGCTTCTTTCTGCTGATCCTCGGGGTCGTGATCCTGATCGTTCTGATTCGGACGGGTCTGTGGAAGAAATTCCTTCGGTGGCTGCGCGAGGTGCTCGATACGGTCTTGATCGGCATCGGCATTTTCCGCGTTTCGTTTGACCCGAACAAGGACGAAGAGGACGAAAGCGAGAACTACAAGGATGAAGTCAAGCGCATTCAAAACGCCGAGGTGCGGGATTTCAGGGCAATGGCGGAGTCGACGGACAGCTATCGCCTCTTCCTAACAAGGCTTTCCAGACTCAAAACTTACGATGAACAGCTCTGCTTCGCCTACGCCGTGCTGCTCAAGATGTACCGCAAAATGAACGTCGCGCTGAAAACCTCCGATACGCCGCGGGAAGTGAAGGGGAAAGTGACGCGCGCTCTCGCTGAAAAGGACATCGAGGAAATCACGCGCGATTTCGAACGTGTCCGCTACGCGGAGGAGGATCCGGGGAGCACCGAATCCGCCGACATTCTGAACCGCATCTGCTCGACCGTCAAGCGCTATATGTATTGACGATTTCCGTGACGGGGCGGAATAAAGAATCGCCCTCTCCCGTAAAATAGGGTCAGTAAACCTGATTTTGCCGGAGTGATTTTCATGAATCCGAAAAAGCGGTCCGCCGTTCTCCTCGCCCTCTTGATCCTGTGCCTGTACTTCCTCCCCATCTCCGCATACGCGACGGACGACAAAGCCCCCTTCGACGTAAACGCGCAGTCCGCGTGTCTTATGGACGCCTCGACCGGGACCGTGCTGTACGCGAAGAACGCGGATCTTGCCCTGCCGCCCGCGTCCGTCACCAAGATCATGACCCTTCTGCTCTTTATGGAAGAGGTGGACGCGGGAAATATCGCGCTTGACGAAACAATCTCCGTGAGCGAATACGCCGCCTCCATGGGCGGCTCCCAGGTCTATCTCGAGGCCGGGGAAAGCATGAAGGCGGAAGAACTCCTCAAATGCGTCATCATCGCCTCCGCCAACGACGCCGCCGTGGCGCTTGCCGAAAAAGTTGCCGGAAGTGAAGAGGCGTTTGTCTCGCGTATGAACGAACGGGCCGCACAGCTCGGCATGAGCAACACACATTTCGAGAACGTCACCGGACTGGATGACTCCACTACGAAGCATCTCACGAGCGCGTATGACATCGCCCTGATGTCGCGCGCGCTTCTCGGGCATGAGCTGATCACGAAATACGCGACCATCTGGATGGATTCGATCCGGGACGGCGCTTTCGGGCTCACGAACACCAACCGCCTTGTACGGTTTTATCAGGGCATTACCGGTCTGAAAACCGGCTCGACCTCCAAGGCAGGCTTCTGCATGAGCGCTACGGCGAAACGGGACGGACTGCACCTGATCGCGGTCGTCATGGGATCACCGACAAGGGACGTCCGCAATGAAACGGCGAAGCAGCTGCTCGATTACGGTTTCGCGAATTACTCGATTTACGACGATCCCGGCGGGGAAGCGGGCAGGGTATTCGTTCCGGGCGGCGTTTCCCGGGACTGCGCGGCGGTGTACGGACCATTTTCCGCGCTCCTTCCGAAAGGGAAGAGCAAAACCGTGACGACGGAGATCCTCCTTGACGAGTCCGCGCCCGCGCCCGTGAAAAAGGGCGACCGGGTCGGCACGATCCGTTATCTCTCGGACGGAGAGGTGATCGGGGAAGCGGACATCGTCGCGGCGGAGGATGTACAGCGCATCGGATTGTTCCGGCTCGTTCTTCATTTTCTCGGAACGGCATTTCTCAAATCCGGCAAATAATCTTTGAGAAAGGACTTGAAAAGCGGCGAAAAATGTTGTATGATATAGGTGAAATATCAGAGCAACAAAGGACATGAATCATGGCAATCAAACTGAATGAAACGTATTTGAACGGCTTCGTCTCCGGTGAAGAAATCAAAAAATCCCTTCACCTTGCGGACGCCTCCTGCGAACTTGTAAAAAACGGCACGGGAGCCGGCTCCGCTTTTCTCGGATGGGTCGATCTCCCCGTCGCCTATGATAAAGAAGAATACGCGCGCATCAAAGCCGCCGCGAAGAAGATCCAAAACTCCTGTGACGTTTTCGTCGTCATCGGAATCGGCGGCTCCTACCTCGGGGCGCGCGCCGCGATCGAATTCTGCACGTCCCCCTTATACAACAATCTGAAGAAAGACACCCCCGACATTTATTTCGCCGGCAATACGATTTCGTCTTCCGCGCTTCAAGACGTTCTCCGGCTCTGCGAGGGCCGCGACGTCTGCGTCAACGTGATCTCCAAATCCGGCACGACGACCGAGCCCGCCGTCACCTTCCGCATTTTCCGTGAACTGCTCGAAAAGAAATACGGCGAAGAAGGCGCGAGAGAGCGCATCTTCGTCACGACCGACCGCGCTCGCGGCAAGCTCAAGGAATTCTCAACGCAAAAGGGTTACGAAACCTTTGTCGTTCCGGACGACATCGGCGGCCGCTATTCCGTCCTCACCGCCGTCGGACTTCTGCCCATCGCAGTTGCCGGCATCGACATTGACGCGATGATGAAGGGCGCCGCCGACGTCAGAGAAGACTGTCTCAGCACCCCCTGCGCGTCAAACGACGCCGTCCGCTACGCCGTTCTCCGCAATGTTCTCTTCAATAAGGGCAAATTCATCGAAATCCTCGTCGCCTACGAGGCTGCCGCGCAGATGTTCGCCGAATGGTGGAAACAGCTCTACGGCGAAAGCGAGGGCAAGGACTCAAAGGCGCTCTACCCATCGTCCGTCATCTTCTCGACCGACCTGCACTCCCTCGGACAGTACATCCAGGAAGGCATGCGCACCATGTTCGAAACGGTGCTCGATTTCAAGACGTCCGCCGACACCGTCGTCGTTCCGAACGACCCGAACAACATCGACGGTCTGAACTTCCTCGCCGGAAAAGAACTGCATGACGTCAACCGCACTGCCATGACGGCAACGCTCCTCGCACACAACGACGGAGGCGTTCCGAACATCGTCCTCGAAGTTGAAAAGCGCGACGCTTACCACTTCGGCTCCCTTGTTTACTTCTTCGAATTCGCCTGCGCCGTCTCCGGGTATATGCTCGGCGTCAATCCCTTCGACCAGCCCGGCGTGGAAGCCTATAAGAAAAACATGTACGCCCTGCTCGGAAAACCCGGGTATGAGGATCACAAAGCATTTCTCGAAACGAAAATGAACGCAAACAACTGAAAATAAAGATCGGAGGAAATCATGATCAGACTTATCATCGGCAGAAAAGGCACCGGCAAAACCAAGACGCTCATCGACCTCGTCAACACCACGATCGACACCACCGACGGCGCGGTCGTCTGCATCGAAAAGGGCGACAAGCTCAAATTCGACATCCGGTATCAATGCAGACTGATCGACGCGGACAAGTACCTCATCGCGGACGGACAGTCGCTGTTCGGTTTTGTCGCCGGCATCCTTGCGAGCAACCATGACGTGGGAGACATCTTTATCGATTCCGCTCTGAAAATCTGCCAGAACGATGCCGACAGCTTCGACCGCTTCCTGAACGAGCTTGAAAGACTCGTGGCGGAGCACGGCACGAACGTCGTCATCACCTCTTCCCTCGATCCGACTGAGGCGTCGAAAACCGTTCTCAAGTATATCGGTTGAGTGCAGCTCCGAGACAAACGTCCGGCATCCGCCGGGCGTTTTTGCTGTCAGAACGGCGCGCGCGGGCATATCATGGTGGGGAAGAGAAGTCTGCCGGACTCGCAGCGCTCTTCGCAACCATCATGATGAAAGGCATGGATACGAAAATGGCTGATCTCAGAAATTGCGGCGGACAGCGGGACATGGTCTGCATCGACACCAACCGCGTTCTCGATTCCTGCCGGGATAAGGACTGTTTTGAAAATGTCAGGGTCTATCTGACCGGATGCGGCCAGGACATCGTGAATCATTCAAGCGCCGTGCGCGCCAAAAGCGCGAAAGTCACGTGGGCGTGCATCGATATCGACAGCGTGCCGTTCAATCGCGGGTTTTATCAGCTTCTCATCCGTATATATTCGCGCATTTCCTTCGAAGCCTGCACGGGTCCGGGCAGCACGCAGGAATTCGACGGGATCGCGGCGGTCGAGAAAAAGGTGATCCTCTTCGGCGGAGAAGGGAATGTCAGCGTCTTCAAGAGCGAGCTGAACGGAGCGGGGCTCTGCGCGTGCTCGGGCGGAACGACAGCTTCGAACTCCCTCCCCGTCGCGGTGCTTGAAACGGTCGATCCCATTATTCTCGACACAAAGGTCGTCGAGCCCCAGCGTCCCTGCCCGTGCTACACCTGCTGCGCCGTCGACGAAATCCCGGAAAGAGTTTGCTCGCTCTTCCAGACACCTCTGACCGATGCCGCGCCGGTCCTGCTCGTCTCCCTCGGTTTCTTCTCCGTCGTCCGCATCGAAAGACCCGCGCAGTACCTCGTAAACGCGGTCGAATACAGCGTCCCCGAAAAAGAATGTGTCGCGCCCGCCATGGAGGATCCCTGCTCCCTCTTTCGGCAAATGGCGTTTCCGATCGCCGAATTCTGCCCGTCCTCCGCGCCTTCCGGTTCAGGTACCTCCCAGGACAGCGGAAGATGCAGCTGCCAGACCCCGTGACACCATAGGCATGTCCGCGCTATCCGCGTGAACATGTTCCAGAACGGCTGACCCGGACTCAGCCGTTTTTTGCTGTTTGCAGATTTCGGTTCCGCTGTATTCCGCACTTGATTGCAGTTCCGTGCCCTCTGAACTTTACGGAGAAAGAATTTACCGTCACGGGATCACGAATTTACGGAAAATACTTGAAATCGTCGCGTGAGTGATATAAAATATAAAATTGAAATTAAATGGGTTCGTCCCATTCAATCAGAGGAGGCATCTTATGACCTTATTCATCCTGGCTGCCGGTATGGGCTCCCGCTACGGCGGACTGAAACAGATCGATCCGTTTACCGAGAACGGCGAGTTCATCATCGATTTTTCGATCTACGACGCCATCCGCGCCGGCTTTGACCGCGTTGTCTTTGTCATTAAAGAAGAGAACTATGAAGTCTTCAAGAAAACGGTCGGCTCCCGCATCGAAGGGAAAATCAAGGTAGAATACGTTTTCCAGGGACTTGACAGCGGCGTCTGCCCCGACCGGATCCCCGCCGAGAGAGTCAAGCCCTGGGGCACGACCCACGCGCTGCTCTGCGGAAAGGACGTTTTGGACGATCCCTTTGCCGTCATCAACGCGGATGATTTCTACGGCCGCGACGCTTTCGTGAAGGCCGCCGAATACCTGAAGAACATCGACGTGAACAGCTCCCACTTCTGCATGGTCGGCTACCGTCTCGGCAACACTCTGACCGACAACGGCAGCGTCGCGAGAGGCGAATGCCACGCCACAGCGGACGGCTATCTCGACAAAATCGTGGAGCGCACCAAGCTCTTCAAGGAAGAGGGCGGCGCGTATTTCACCGATGAAAACGGCGAAACGGTTCACCTGCCCGACGACACCGTCGTCTCCATGAACTTCTGGGGCTTCACGCCGAAGGTCTTCGAAGGGCTTTCCGAAGATTTCGACGCGTTCCTCGACGATCCCGACCGCGAACCGCTCAAGAGCGAATGCCTGCTGCCGAATACCATCGGAAAGATGATCAAAGCGGGCGACTGCGACGTCGAAGTGCTCACCACGACGGCGAAGTGGTTCGGCGTGACCTACGCGAACGACAAGCCCGACGTCATCGCCAAGCTCAAGGCTCTGATCGAGGCGGGCGAATATCCGAACGGTCTCTGGAAATAAGCGGAGGGAAGCGATGGCTATTCTTGTAACGGGCGGCGCGGGCTATATCGGCTCCCATACCGTCGTGGAACTGCAGAACGCCGGCTATGACGTCGTTGTGTGCGACAACCTTTCGAATTCCTCCGAAAAATCCCTCAAACGCGTGGAACAGATCACGGGCAAGCCGGTGAAGTTCTATCTCGCCGATATCCGGAGCCGCGAGGATATGGAACGGATCTTTGAAAACGAAGCGATCGATTCCGTCATTCATTTCGCGGGACTCAAGGCCGTCGGCGAATCCGTCGCCAAGCCGTGGGAGTATTATACCAACAATATCTCCGGTACGCTCGTCCTTGTCGACGTTATGCGGAAGCACGGCTGCAAAAACATCATTTTCTCGTCCTCCGCGACGGTTTACGGCTCCCCGGCGTTTGTTCCGATCACGGAAGAATGCCCGAAAGGGAACTGCACCAATCCCTACGGCTGGACGAAATCCATGCTCGAACAGATCCTTTCCGATATCCAGAAGGCGGATCCGGAATGGAACGTCGTTCTGCTGCGCTATTTCAACCCCATCGGCGCGCACAAGACCGGTCTCATCGGCGAAAATCCGAACGGCATTCCGAACAACCTCATGCCCTATATCACGCAGGTAGCGGTCGGCAAGCGCGAGAAGCTCACCGTTTTCGGAAACGATTATAAGACGCATGACGGAACCGGCGTACGCGATTATATCCACGTCGTCGACCTCGCGAAGGGTCACGTCTGCGCGCTGAACAAAATCAAAGAGGACTGCGGGCTCAAGATTTACAACCTCGGAACCGGCATCGGCTACAGCGTGCTCGATATCGTGAACAATTTCGAAGCGGCGACCGGCGTGAAGATCCCCTACGTCATCGGCGCCCGCCGTCCCGGCGACATCGACGAATGCTATTCCTCCGCCGCGCTCGCGGAAAAAGAGCTCGGCTGGAAGGCTGAGAACGGCATCCGCGAAATGTGCGAAGACTCCTGGAGATGGCAGAAGAACAACCCGAACGGGTACGACGACTGAACGAACTGAAAAGGAGATACACCCCATGATCAAGAAAGAACTCTTCGGCAAACTCCCCTGCGGCTGCGAAGTTTACGCTTATACGCTTTGCAACTGCGGGATCGCCTCCGTCTGCGTGCTGAATTACGGCGGCATTCTGAAAAACATCTTTGTCAAGGATAAGAACGGCGTCGAAGCGGACGTGATCTGCGGCTTCGACACCATCGACGGCTATCTGACCTCCGGCGGCTATCAGGGCGCTCTCATCGGACGCATCGGAAACCGGATCGCGGACAGCAAATTCACGCTCGACGGGAAGGAGTATCAGCTCTTTGCGAACGACGGCAAGAATTCCCTCCACGGCGGAGAAAAGGGCTTCAACGCGAAGATCTGGGACGTGGAAGAAGCGGGCACGGATGAAGAGCCCGCGCTCATCCTCACCTATACGAGCCCGGACGGAGAAGAGAACTACCCCGGCACGCTCTCCGTCAAAGTCACCTACACCCTGACGAAGGCTTCCGGTCTCAAGATCCATTACGAAGCCGAGACGGACAAGACCACCATCGTGAATCTGACGAACCACGCATATTATAACCTCGGCGGATATGATTCCGGCGTGATCGACGATCAGATGCTCCAGCTCGACTGCTGCGCGATCAACGGGCTTGACAGCGGGCTCATTCCCGACGGTTCTCTCATCGACGTGACCGGAACGCCCTATGATTTCCGCAAGGCGACTCCCATCGGCGCGGGCTTCGGCTCCGACTACCCGATGATGAAGGAATTCGGCGGCTACGACAACAATTTCGTCTTCTCCGCGTACAACGGTCAGTTCAGACCGCGCGGGTTCGTCTGCGATCCGAAATCCGGCCGGAAGATGACACTGTGGACCGATCTGCCGTGCGTTCAAATCTACACGGCAAATATGATCAACGTGGACGACGCGCCGTTCAAGGGAGGCGTGAAGCAGTACAGGCACTGCGCAGTCTGCCTTGAGACCCAGTGCACGCCGGACGCTGTGAATCATCCCGAGTTCCCGAGCACCGTTCTGAAACCGGGAGAGAAGTACGACACTACAACCATGTACGTCTTCGAGAACTGAGGATCCTTTCCGATCCTACCGTCACACCTCCGTCCATCAGGCTGATCTCCCTTCAAGGGGGCTCAGCCTTTTTCGAATGTAAAATCGATGCAGGGAAGGGGGCCCGATTGTCTGCGGGGAAGCGGGTTTTGTCCTTTTACCGGAATAAGCTGTTTTTGATCTCATATACTGAACCGAAGAAACCATTCGGAGGGGATTATGAGATTCGATTACTACGAACGGAGCGCGATTCTCGGACAGTACATTCTTGAAAACAGCGCGACGGTGCGGGAAACGGCGGCGCAATTCGGTGTCAGCAAATCCACGGTTCACAAGGACGTGACGGAAAAGCTCAGACGGGACAATCCCGCGTTGTACCGATCGGTCAAGCATGTGCTCGATATCAACAAGGCGGAGCGCCATCTGCGCGGCGGCGAGGCGACAAGACAGAAGTATCTGCACATGCATGAGCTGCAAAACACCGCAGAGGCCGTTGATGTTTCGGGAACCGAAGGAAAACCTGAAATCTGACGAAACTGGGGATGAGTCCGGCGGATAGTTTGTCAATGTTTCAATATTGACAAATCCGCCATTTTTTTGTTATAATAAGAGATGCAGGGAAGGCTTCAACCGCGTGGACGCGGGAAAACTCAGATGTTCGACCGAAGGAGTTGTGCCCCTGCCGCTCTTGGGAAAATTATACAAAATGCAAATTTTGTATAATTTAGGGAAGCGATTTTCCAACGGATTCATGTGGAGGACTCTAAATGGAACGCAAAAAAATTGACGTGCGCAAACTGACGAGAGTCGGTATTTTAATTGCGGTAGTTGTTATTCTTCAACTTCTTCCGATAAGGTTCGGAACAGTTGAGATTAATCTTGCGCTGATTCCGATCGTTCTCGGCGCGCTCTTGTACGGACCCATGATCGGCGCTTTTCTCGGTGTTATTGACGGTATTGTCATTTTGCTTCTTCCCGGGACCGGCGCATTCTTGAGCTTTAATCCCATCTGCACCATTCTGATGTGTCTGCTGAAAACAGGATTGGCAGGTCTTGTTGCCGGGTTCCTTTACAAGTCCTTGCGCAAGTTTGATGAAACCGTAGGCGTTACGGTCGCGGCTTTTTCCGCACCGATCATCAATACGGGTATCTTTATGATCGGCGTGCTGACGATTTTCAGCGGAATGTTTGAGGGCGCGGCAGCCGCGGACGGTATGTCCCTGTTCAAGTTTGTCATCGTTTCATTCATCACAACGAATTTCCTCGTTGAGATCATCGTGACCATGCTGCTTTCTCCCGTTTTGATTCGTCTTGTGGCAATGTACAAGCGTAAAACAAAAACGAAGATCCCTGACGAAGAGTGATCGAAATACAACCACCTCAAACGTAGTACACAATTTATTTTACAATAAAAACTGATGCAGACGGAGCTGATCCGTCTGCATCAGTTTTTGATCGTTCTGTTTCCGTTTCCTGAGGCACGCTTTCTCAATCGGGTTCGTACCCGAGCTCCTCCATATCCCCTTCAAAGAAATCGAACATATGCGTTCCGCTGTCCGTCTTGTACCGTCCGACGGAATCGGGGCGCATTTCGATTTTCGCGATCGGAATGCCGAGAAAATCGGAAATCCGCGCGATGGTGTTGTCCTGATCGAACACCATGTCTTCGAAGCGGACCTTCAGCGCGTATTTCGGCTCTGGCGTCGCCCGGACGATCTCCCGCTGATACAGCCAGCTCACAGCCCTGTCGTGTCTGACGTCTCCTGTTTTATCGTACTTCACCCCGAAATCGCCGAGATCGTCCGTCAGGTGCGCGCCGAGAATGCAGTCGCGCGGGTCGCGCACCCAGAAGATATAACGGATATCCGGGAACATCCGGACGATCCACGGATAGACGAGCGTCGTCTCCGGGATCTTCCAGCCCTTGTACGGCGCGTCGGAAGACAGCACGCTGTGCAGGTATTCCTCGATCAATGTTTTGAATTCTGCAGGTATTTCCGCCTCGAGCGCCCGGGTGAAATCCCAGCGGTTGTTTTCCTTATAATCCACATAACGCGCAAAAACGCGGCAGGCGTCGTACATTTTTCCGGGCGGCAGAAGGTCGCCGGAGACATTGAGCGGCTCTCCCATAAATACGCCGCTGGCGGTGAGCGTGTGCGATATGGAGCGCGTGCCTGAATGACCGCGCCCGATGACGGTGATGAGCATGCATGTGACCTCTTTTCCGTTGTTCTGTTCTGAGTGTAGCACATTCCCCGCCCGATGTCAAGAATTTTCTCGTTTTCCTTCTTAAAATTGTGCACCCTCACAAAATTCGAAAAAATCGCCGAGGGGCTTTCAAAATTGCGGACAATATGCTATAATTTAGAGTGAATTATCAATGCTACAAAGGTGGAGGAAACAGCTATGAAAATGAGAGTTATGTATGCAACGAAAAAAGGCAAGATGATCACATACGCCGAAGCGATCGGCGCAGCGTGCGGATGTCTTGTCAACGATATTCCCCCGGCATATCCCGCCGACAAGGAACGCCTTGTGCTCATCGGGCTCCCCGCGGGAGGCGCTCCCGAGGATCGCGTCAGACGTTTCTGCAGCGAGCTCTCCTTTGACAAAACCGCGTACGTCGCCCTTTTCATTGACGGTGCGCCGGACTCCGAGACGGAGAATCAGGTCAAGGAAATTCTGCGCAGCGCGGGCACCAATGTTCTGGAAGAGACCTATTACGTAGACACCGGCCGCTTCAATTTCTCCAAAAAGATCTCTCTTGAAGAGCGTCAGCACATCGTTGACTGGGCGAGAAAAATGCAGAACTGGGTCATCCAGCTCAACGGCAAGGCCCCGACCACGAAAACCTACGAACCCGAAGCGAAATAATCCGAACAACACGAGCGGGAGTCACACGGCTCCCCGCTCTTTTCATCTTTGCCAAATGAGGAGGAAGTTTTCATGCGATATCTTCTGCTGCTGATTCCGGTTCTGTTCGCCGTCCTCCATTATTTGACCGGCAAATACCCGTTCAGCGCGCTCGTGACGATCTCGTGCGCCGTCTCTTGTTTCTTTGCGCCGGCCGGCGTCAGCATGTGGATCATCGCGGCGTATCTTCTCTCCGTGATCGGCGATTATTTCATGGCGCACTCCGACGGAAAGAACGGGGACAAAATGCTCCTCGGCGGCATCTCGGGCTTTTTCTGCGCGCATGTCTGTTTTTTCGTGTACAGTCTCTTCTCTTCCCTCCTCTTTCAGCCGGGCGACGCATTTCCGTATATCCGAACGGCGGTCTGCCTGCTGCTGATTGCAGTGTATTCCGTTTTTCTCGGAAAGCAGCTTCTTCCCGCCGTCGAAGAACGTTTTCTCAAAATCGGCGCGGCGGTTTACGCGTGCATTTCCCTCCTCGTGATGACCTCTTCCCTGCTCTACGCTGTTCCCACGCTGTCCGCGGCGCTTTTCGTTTCCGGGATCGCGTGCATCATGATTTCGGACACGATCATCGCGTATTCGCGGTTTTTGAAGGTGAAGAAGTGGAACCGCTTGATTTGTCCGCTGTATTTTGCCTGCCACATCCTCGTCGCCGGATCGGTGTTTGCCCTTCCGAGCCCGTAAAACCTGTCAGAAACGCAGAAAACGCAGAAATCCGAAATTTTTTTCAAAAACCTCTTGCAATCCGGGAACGGATATGTTATAATAACACCGTTCCCGAAACGGCCTGTTGGTCAAGCGGCTAAGACGACGCCCTCTCACGGCGTAAACGGGGGTTCGATTCCCCCACGGGTCAGATGAATCGGCAGGCTTTACTGCCGATTTTTCATTTCCCGCGGAAGAGAGTTTCACTTAGGGGAATCGAACGGGCGCGTATAGAAAACAGTCCGGTGGACTGTTTGATCGCGCCCTGACCGAGCCTGCAGGCGAGACCGATTCCCCCACGGGTCAGATGAATCGGCAGGCTTAACTGCCGATTTTTCATTTCCCGCGGAAGAGAGTTTCACTTAGGGGAATCGAACGGGCGCGTATAGAAAACAGTCCGGTGGACTGTTTGATCGCGCCCTGACCGAGCCCGCAGGCGAGACCGATTCCCCCACGGGTCAGATGAATCGGCAGGCTTATCTGCCGATTTTTCATTTCTTGCGGAAGAGCGTTTCACTTTGGGGAATCGAACGGGCGCGTATAGAAAACAGTCCGGTGGACTGTTTGATCGCGCCCTGACCGAGCCCGCAGGCGAGACCGATTCCCCCACGGGTCAGATGAATCGGCAGGCTTTACTGCCGATTTTTCATTTCCCGCGGAAGAGAGTTTCGCTTTGGGGAATCGAACGGACGCGTATAGAAAACAGTCCGGCGGACTGTTTGATCGCGCCCTGACCGAGCCCGCAGGCGAGACCGATCCCCCACGGATCAGATGAATCGGCAGGCTTAACTGCCGATTTTTCATTTCCTTCGGACGGTGACACGGTTTCAAGGGTCTCACTCCCCGCGTGTCGGATGAATCGCCGGGTTTCCCTGTCGGTTTTTCATTTCTTGGGATGGTGACGCGTTTTCCCGGGGGATCACCCCGCGCGTCCGGTGAATCGGCAGGCATGATCGGTCGATTTTTTATTTCGGGACAATCTCAAGGCACGGCGATTGAAGGGTAACATGAAACACGAAAAATCCTGCGGTGCGGTCGTCTTTCTGAGAACGGACGACGGTATCCGCTATTATATCATACGAAGCAAGACCGGAATCTGGGGCTTTCCGAAAGGTCACATGGAAGCCGGGGAATCCGAGCGACAGACGGCGCTCAGGGAGATCAAGGAAGAGACCGGCCTTGACGTGAAGCTCGTCGACGGCTTCCTGCGAACCGAGAAATACTGTCTCAGACACGGCGATCAGGACATCGTCAAAAAGGTTGTCTATTTTCTCGCCGAGACAAAATCCCAGACGCCGAAGCGCCAGAAAAGCGAAATTTCCGAGATCCGTCTCATGACGTATGAGGAAGCGAACGAAATCTTCCGTTTCGAAAGCAGCCGCCGCATTCTGACCGAGGCCGACAGCTTTCTCTCAAGACGTTTCCGTAAATGATCAACCACCGCTTTCCCGGGAAACCTTCCTTACGATTGGTTTCCCTTTTTTAATTGGATAGAGCGCAAGTACGGCGTAGCCCGACGCGAAGACCAGCATCGACGGGACCGGTGCCCAGCCGCGCATGAGAAAGATGCGCGCAAGCGTCATCGCGCCGGCCGCCGAGATGGGCCGGATATAATCGCGAAGCGTTTCCGTGAGCCCCGCTCCCGCGACGCGCGAGAGTCTCAGATAGCTCGCCGCGAGATTGCCGACTTCGCAGAGCCAGATCGTCAGGATGTATCCCCCGATACCCATGCGGGGCGTGAGAAGCATCACGAGGATCAGCCCCGCTCCCGCGTCCGCCATGTTGACCTTCATGCACCACACCTGTTCCCCGAGTCCCTTGAGGAGCGCGTCCACCGCCGTGTCGAGGTACATGAACGGCACAAGAGCGCCGAGCAGCAGCGTATAAACAGCGGCTTGTTCCGAACGGTAAACCAGCAGTCCGAGGGCGTCCGAATAATTCACGTATATGCCGAACGCCGCGAGAGAAAACAGCGCGGATACCCGCGTCACCGCTCCGACGGTTCGGCGGATCCCTTCCTTATCGCCGCGTTCCCGCAGTTCCGCCGTTTCGGGTATGAGCAGGGACGTGAACGAGCCGATCACGGCATAGGGGAACATCACAAGCGGAAATGCGATCCCCTGCAGCAGTCCGTACACGGAAAGCGCCCCTTCCCTTGTCAGTCCGCTCTTCACGAGTCCCCGCGGGATCGCGAGATGCTCGAGCGTCGTCAGGCCCTGCCGCGCATAGGTCCCGAGCGCGGACGGAAGAGCGATGTTCGCCGCGTCTCTGAATCCCGTATCGAGCCGTACGCTCCTTTTGCCCGGCTTCGTTCCCGCCGGGCGCTTGGTATCGAAGATCCAGATCGCAAAATGAAGCAGCAGCGTCCATGCTTCCGAGATCGCCGATCCTCCCACCACGGCAAAGCAGGCAGATTCCACATTCCCGGGCAGGATCATACAGAGAGCGGCCGATGTAACGGCGATTTTCACAAACTGTTCGGCGACGGATGCGGCGGCGTTCTTTGAGACCTTTCGAATCCCCGTGAAATACCCCGACAGCGCGGAGGACAATGAAATCGCCGGGAGGGAGAAACCGAGCGCGCGGACGGAGCTGAGGGTCCGAACGTCCCCGAGCAGGCGTCGGGCGATGAATCCCGCAGAAAGCTCCACGGCAGCGCCGCTCGCCGTCCCGAAGAGTAGGCTGTACAAGCAAACGGCGCGCATGACACGCCGCATGGCAAACCGCCAGGACGCCGCGTCCGCTCCGTCGAGCTTCGCGCACCGCTCGGAAGTGAGGCGCACCGAAGCGAGATTCACGCACGAGAGAGCGACCGTGACGGCGAATCCGTAAACGCTCATGACGAGCGTGAAAAGCCCCATGCTTTCCGCGCCGATCTTGCGGTTCACATAGGCGTTGAAGCTGACGGCGACGCCCCGGAGCAGAATACTGACCGCCGAAAGCATCACGGCATTGACGAGAAATTGTTTTCGGTTTTTCAAGAAATGCCTCCGGTATCACGATTTCTCGGAAAAATCTTCCCCGAGCGTGCGTCTATGTCTTGATTTTTTCATAATCCGTAGTGTATAATAAAGAGAATTAAGATCGGGAGGCTGTCATGGAACGAGTCAGCAAGCACAATTATTATCTCGATATCGCGCAGACCGTTTCCGAGCGGAGCACCTGTCTTCGCCGGCGTTTCGGTGCGATCATCGTCAAAAACGACGTCATTATATCCACCGGCTACAACGGAGCGCCGCGCGGGCGCGAAAACTGCTCCGATCTCGGAACATGCTACCGGGAACAGCTGAAAATTCCGCGCGGGCAGCGCTATGAGCTCTGCCGCTCGGTTCACAGCGAGGCGAACGCCATCATCGCCGCGGCGCGCGAAAACATGCTCGGCGCGTCTCTATACATGTGCTGCACAAGCCCCGTCACCGGCGAGGTGCTTCCCTCGACCAATTCCTGTATGATGTGCAAAAAGCTCATCATCAACGCCGGGATCTCGACCGTTTACATCCGCGACGATGCCGAGAATTACCGCGTCATTCCCGTATCCGACTGGGTTCAAAACGATGACTCCCTCTCCGGAGAGCTCGGCTACTGATTCCCGCGCTTGCATACTATGAAAGGATCGCTCCCTTTATGAAAAAACTCTGCGTTCTGCTTTCCCTTCTCCTGCTTCTCCCCGTTTTTGCGTCGTGCGATTCCACGATCATCGTGTCCTATCAGGACGGGCATCTTGTCGATAAAAAACACAACTTGGCATATAACCCCGCGCCGCTGAACTACGAGCCCGTTTCCGTCGGAGAAGAATTTGCATATTATAAGAAAGCGGACATCAAGCTCTACGAGATCATCGGTCTCGAACCCGAAAAATGGCTGACCGAAGCATACGCCGGGTCCGCGACGACCATCTTCTACTCGGACGGAGAGATCCTTCCGACACTTAGGGAAATGGAGCCGAGGGCGGTTCATATCTGCGTCAGCTCGAATCGGACAATGTCCATTGCGACCATTCGCGATGCGGAGATCATCGACAAACTGATCGATCTTTACGAGAACGGCGAGAGTTCTGAGTATCCGCTTGTCGGCTCGACGCTCACCTGCGAGCTGAAATTCGAATCCGCTCTTTATCCTTGCATTTATTACAACATCATCTACGCGATTTTCCCCGAGGGGAAATTCCTCTATGACCGCCAGACGAAGCGCGCCGTCGAAATCGGCGACCTTCTCGACAAGTGGGTCAACGTATGAACGTCGAACCGATCGGAGAGGAGTATTTGCGCGACGTAGTCGCCGTTGAGAACGCCTCTTTCGCGAATCCGTGGTCGGAGCAGAGCTTTCAGAACGCCTTTCGGTCCGATCTGACGACGATATACGGCGCGTTCGGCGACGACGGCATCTTAAGCGGCTTTGCCTGTCTGTTCGTGATCGGGGAAGAAGCGGAGATACTCGACATCGCGGCGAAGCCGGACCAGAGACGGCAGGGCGTCGGACGGGCGCTGATGCTTCGCATGATCGAAGACTGCGAAAAGCTCGGTGTGAAAAGCGTATATCTCGAGGTCCGCGTCTCCAATTCCGCCGCGCGCTCCCTTTATGAGAAAAACGGTTTTATTCCGCAGGGTATCAGGCGTCGGTACTATACCGAACCGACTGAAGACGCCGTCGTTATGAAAAAAACCATCAAGGAAGATTTATGACCATCTTTGCCATTGAAAGCTCCTGTGACGAAACCTCCGCCGCCGTCGTCACGCGGACGGACGGAAAGCTCGTCGTGCGCTCGAATGTCGTCGCGTCCCAAATCGCGACGCATGCGCTCTACGGCGGAGTCGTGCCGGAAATCGCGAGCCGCGCTCACTGTGAAGCCATAACCGGAGTCGCGCGGGAAGCGTTCCGCCTCGCGGGGGCGGAGCCGTCCGAAATCGACGCGGTCGCCGTGACCTTCGCGCCCGGGCTCATCGGTTCCCTGCTGGTGGGCGTCAGCTTCGCGAAAGCGCTTGCGTCCACACTCGGCGCGCCGCTCATCCCCGTCAATCACATCGAGGGACATGTCGCGGCTGCGTACCTTGAGCATGAGGAGCTTGCCCCGCCCTATCTTGCCCTCGTCGTTTCCGGCGGACACACCTCGCTCTATCATGTAAAGGATTATATCACCTTCGAGGAGATTGGCTCGTCCCGCGACGACGCGTGCGGAGAGGCTTTCGATAAGGTCGGGCGCGTGCTCGGACTTCCCTATCCCGGCGGCGCGGCCATGGACAAACTCGCCGCGGAATACTTCTGGAAGGCGGCGCCGGGTGAAAAGAACCCGATCGTCTTCCCCTCTCCTGCCGTCGGGGACACATCGTTCGACTTCTCATTCAGCGGGCTGAAAACCGCCGTGATCAATCTCATTCAAAACGAGCGCCAGCGGCGCAAAACCGACGAACTGGAGCACGGGCTTCGCCTTCAAATCGCCGGAGCGTTTACCGCCGCGGTAACGGACGGCATCGGAAAGAAGCTCAAAGCGGCGCTGAAGGAAACCGGAGCGGGGACCCTCGTTATGGCGGGCGGGGTCGCCGCGAATTCCCACCTGCGCACGTCCGTCGCGGAGATCTGCCGCCGCAGGAAGGTAAGTTTTGCCGTTCCGTCCCTTGCGTTGTGCGGGGACAACGCCGCCATGATCGCCGCGGCCGGCATTCATATGTTCGACGCCGGAATCGTCGCCGACTCTTCCCTGAACGCTTCTGCGTCGGACGAATCGGCGGAAATCACACTTGCGCGCCTGAAAGAAAAAGCGCGCATAAGGAATCGGAAAGCAACATGAAAATCGTACCGATCTATAAGAACAAAGTGCTGTCCCTCCCGGCGGAGGCCGTGGAGGAAAAGCTCGCCTCCGCGTCGCAGGACGAGCTGCGGGTGCTTCTTTCGGTATTCCTCGATCCGGAATTCGAGGTTCCGGAGCGCGCCGCCGTTCTCGATATGACGGAAAACGCGTTTGTGCGCGCTCTCGCCGCATGGCAGGACGCGGGTGTGTTCCGCGCGGAAAGCAAAAACGCGGCTGTCCGGACCCGTGTGAAAAAGAAGGACGACGGTCAGGTTTCCATGACGGTTGAGGTGCCGGAGCCGATCAAAAAAGAAAAGAAACGCACGCCCATCCGCACGACTCTGCCGGTCTATTCCGCGGACGAGCTGTCCGGACTGGTGGAGGGCGGCGGTCAATACAGGGAACTGATCGATTCCTGTCAGCAAATACTCGGAAAGATCTTCAATACCGGCGAAGCGGCGATCATCGTCGGCCTCGCGGATCATCTGGCGCTCACGCCCGATTACATCCTTCTTCTGTGCTCCTACGCTGCGGGAATGGGAAAGCGTTCAGTCCGCTATGTCGAAAAAACCGCGATCGAGTTTTATGACAACGATATTTCAACCTATCAGGAGCTGGAGGACGAGCTGAAACGCCGGGAAGAAAGAAATTCGATGGAAGGCTTTGTCCGAGAGCTTTTCGGGATCGGACGGCGCGCCACCATCAAAAAAGAGCGCGAATTCATTGAGAATTGGGCATGCCGCTATCATTTTTCCCGCGAGCTGATCCGCAAGGCGTTTGAAATCACCGTGGCGAAGACCCACGAAGCAAACATGAACTATACGAACGCCATTCTCGAAAACTGGTACGCCGCCGGGCTGAACACGCCGGAGGACGTCGACGGCGCGGAGGAGGAACGCTCCAAGCAGCGCGACAACCGTCCGCCGGGAACCAGCTTCAATACCGACGATTTCTTTGAAGCGGCTCTGCGCCGGTCCTACGGCGACACGAAAAAGGAGGGCGAGGGAGCATGAGAAGAAGCGAAAGCATACGGCTGGCGAAGGAAGCGATTGCCGCGCGGCGCGCGCAAAACGTCGAGAACTGGGAGCGCCGCATCGCCGAGGTCTCAGCCAAGGTTCCCGAATTCCGCGAGATCGACCGTGCGCTTGCCGCGACCGGAACGAAGATCTTCGCCGCGTCCCTGAACCGCGAAAACCGTGAGGCGGAGCTCGAAGCGGTCCGAAGCGAATACGAAGCTCTCTCCGCTCGCCGACGCCGCGTTCTCGCCGAAAACGGCTACCCGGATGATTACTGCGACATTCGCTATACCTGCCCCGTCTGCTCCGATTCCGGATATGTCGGCATCCGGATGTGCGACTGCCTCCGGAAGGAAATCGTCGCACGGTTCCTCGAAAGCTCGGGACTCTACGCTCTGACCGAGACGCAGACGTTCGACACCTTCTCCCTCGATTATTACGAGAAGGACAACAAAAAGCTCATGGAGCAGAACGTGGAGATCCTGAAGCGCTACGCCGAGAGCTTCGAGGTCGGCACATCACCGAGCTTTCTCTTTCTCGGCGCGACGGGACTCGGCAAGACGCACCTCTCCTCAGCGGTCGCGCGCGCGGTGATCGAGGGCGGGCATTATGTCGTGTATGAATCCGCGCAGGGGCTGTTCGGAGAATACGAACAAAGGCGGTTCGGGAACAGGAGCTTCGGCGCGGCGGAGGACGAAGGCGACACGGAACGGTTTGAGGACTGCGATCTGCTCATCATCGACGATCTTGGCGCTGAAATCACGAACCAGTTCACCGTCTCCTGCCTGTATCATCTTCTGAACACCCGCATGATCCGGAAGAAGCCGACCGTCATCAGCACGAATCTCACACACGACGAGCTGCGCAAGCGCTATTCCGAGCGCATTACCAGCCGCATCTTCGGGGAATTCCATCCCCTTCTCTTCTCAGGTTACGACGTCCGGATGCAGAAGATCCGGCGCGGACAATAAACGTTATCCCATCACTTCTTTACATCAGGAGGATCCAATATGAAAATCGGCGCAATGGTAGAATCCTTCCGTCTCGGCTTCCGCGGCGGCGTGGAAAAAGCGGCAGAGCTCGGCGTCGCTGGCATTCAGGCCTACGCGACCTACGGCGAGCTCGCTCCCGAAAACATGACGGCGGATAAGGTGAAAGAGACCCTCGATATCGTAAAGTCGAACGGGCTCGTCTTCTCCGCTCTCTGCGGTGATTTCGGGCACGGCTTCATGAACCCCGACGAAAACAAGATCTACGTCGAAAAGTCAAAGCGCGTTCTCGATCTCGCGAAGAAACTCGAGTGCAGCGTAGTCACCACCCACATCGGCGTCGTTCCCGCGGAAGAGAACGAAACCAAGGAAATCATGAGAAAAGCCTGCCGCGAGCTCGCGGAATACGCGGATTCCGTCGAAGCCGCGTTCGCGGTAGAAACCGGTCCGGAACCTGGCCAGGTGCTGGGCGAATTCCTCGATTCCCTCGGCGCGGGCGGCGTGCGCGTCAACTTCGACCCCGCCAACCTCGTCATGTGCGTGGATGACCGTCCCGAAAACGCTCTGAAGTATCTCGGCAAGTACGTCGTTCACACCCACGCGAAGGACGGCATCATGCTGAAGAAGAAAATCGAGGAAGCCCTCTCCATCGGCGAAGAGGCAAAGGAACATCAGGCTCTGCTCGGCATGGGACGCACCTATCTCGAGCTCCCGCTCGGCAAGGGCGATGTGGACTTCGACACCTACCTCCCCGCTCTCGCCGCGACCGGCTTCAACGGCTTCCTCACCATCGAGCGTGAAGTCGGCGATTCTCCCGAAAAGGATATCGCGCTGGCGGTTGAGTTCCTTCGCGAAAAGATCGCGAAATTCAATCTGAACTGAGATATTCACGCGCCCGGAAAGCATGAGCGATACCGGCGCGGGAAAGGACTGCCATGAAATTAGCATTAGCCCTGACCGAGCGCTCCGATCTTCAGAAGCGGCTCGATCAGCTTGAGGAACGACTCCAGAGCAACGCGCTTGTGCAGGAGGGCGAGGAGCCCGCGGAGGCCCCCGCTTCCCTTCTCACCGAGCTCGACGCTCTCTCGACCCGGCTTGAAGATTTGATCACGAGGATCAACCTGACCAACGCGAATACCGTAGCGGACGGGCTCTCGCTCACAGCTTGGATCGCGAAGCGCGACTGCCTGACGAAGAAGATCCGCATCGTGCGCCGCTTCCTGAACACGGCGAGCCAGACTGCCATGAGAAGCCGCGGCTCGGAGATCAAAATCCGCCCGACGGTAACAGTGCGCGAGCTTCAGAAGGGGCTTGACGATCTTTCGAGGGAGCTGCGCGAAATCGACGCACGGATCCAGGAAGCCAACTGGTCTACCGATCTTCTGTAACATCCCTGTGCGTAGCGGGACGGGCGAATGCCGCCTCAGCGTTTGAGAATGAGACGCGCTGCTCGCAAGAGCTTATGGGTGGTAAGGCAAGGAGCTGCCGTAAGGTTCGAATCCTTTCGCATGTTTATGCTCGGCATTTTCACATCCGCACCTTTACCGTTCTTCTCACTACCTGGCATTGACGTTTCGTGAGGGTGGGGCTGGGGACAAACAACAAAAAACAGGCGTACCCGTTTTGGGCGCGCCTGATTTGTTTATAGGGCAGGATCCTTTGTGAAAGCAATCCCCTCAGTTGTGAAGGATGACGAGGAGCAGGATGATGACGATGACCCAAATGATGAGGTCGTTGTCAAACAGATTGCATAAGCATCCCATGATGAACCTCCTTGCCTTTCGGCTGTCCGGTATTTGAGCGCCGGCCGTGATGCCGCCGCTCTGTTCTCATGGTATGCGCAACCCTCCAAAAGGGTTCTAACTCAATTCAAGGTGATCGCAGCTCAGAAAATCCGTCGCCGCGGTCAAACTGTTTGTCGGGATCTCGACCGAGTCGCCGCACTGCTTGCATCGTACGGTGAGGGATTCGTCCCCGACCTCCACCTCGTAATCGCCGCCGTCCGGACAGGAGCAGGTGATCTTTCCCTCGTCCGCCAGATCGCGCACGACGTACATCACGATTTCGAGGACCTGCGGATCGGTCAGCTCGGCGTCCTCCCCTCTGTGCTTCGCGAGCTCGTCAAAGCTCACGTCGCCGAGCATGTCGATCAGCTCCTGCTCGGATTCCTTCATGGCCTTCTGCACATGATCCTTCTTGCCGATATAACAGATGTCGATGCCGGAATAACTGCACGGAAGCGTGAAAAGATCGCGGTCGAAGAACATCTGAGAGGAAATGAGGTAACTGTGGGGCGACGGGCAGAGGAAGCAAGGTACGTTCAGCCGGATCTTTTTATCCTTGGTATAGATGATCTCCATTTCGGACTGTCCGCACGGGCATTTGAGCCGGATCATGTCCGCCGTCAGCGTGAAAATGCCGACCAGACTCATCACTGACGCGCCGCATTCCGGACAGCGATAAGCGACAGTCGTTTCTTTCTGATTCAACACCATGGTTCATACCTCGACATTCAGTTTAGGCTATTATACCACCGCGCTCGCAAAAAAGCAAGGAATTTCGCGCCGCAGAGCGTTATTTTCCTTCTTTTCGATTCGGCAGCTGTTCATCTTTATTCGTCTTCGGCGGCCGGGCGGTTGATTTTTCGCTCCGTTTATGCTATAATCGGTTGAAGAACAGCGGAAAGGAGATCGGGCCATGCGATTCAGCACCGAAGACAACCGCATATATCTCTCCGTCTCGGAGCTTGCGCGCTATGCGTTTCAGCGGGAAAATCCCCGCTTGCTCGCGCAGAAGCTCGGTTTCCGGCTTGTTCAAAACGACGCGGAGCCGGATGGCAATACGTTCACTGTACAGGAGAACCGCGAAGAACTTCCCGCCTCCGAACGAGAACACGGGGTCCTGCTGCATAGTGTGATCGAAACAGACGCGCGGGCGGTCGAGGGCTCTCAGACGGAAGTTCCGCTCTCGCGCGATCTCGTCTGCGGCGCTTACCGTCTCACCGTTCAGGGATACGCGGATATTATATCCTTTGACGGCAGTCTTCATACGGTGGAGGAAATCAAGACCGTCCGCTCGGCTGTTCAGAATCCCTTATCCGATCCGGCTCACTTCGCGCAGGCGGCGGTTTACGCCGCGCTCTATGCCGAACGGGAAGCGCTCCCGAAGCTTATCGTTCGTCTGACCTTCGTGCGCCGCTCGGATTCGAGCCGGGCGAGCTATGAAGCCGAATTCACCCGGGTCGCGCTGGAGCGCATGCTCGACGCGCTGATCTCGCGAGCCTCGCCCTTCCTCGTGACCTACGCGGAACGCTTTACGGTCTTTCGGTCCGAGGCGGAAGCCCTTCCCTTTCCGTATCCGAAAATCCGGGAAGGACAGGCGCAGTTCATTCAGGCGGCGTACCGCTCGATCCGCGCCGGAAAGAATCTTCTCGTAAACGCCCCGACCGGGATCGGCAAAACGATCTCCGTTCTGTATCCGGCTGTCAAGGCGCTCGGAGAGGGTCGGATCGACCGGATCTTCTATTTCACCGCGAAAAACATCACGGGTCAGGCGGCCATGGAGACCGCGGCGCGTCTGTCCGCTCACGCGCCTCATCTGTGCACGGTCATGGTTCTCTCGAAGGACAATCTCTGCCCGTACCGGAATGGTGATGCCCCACGGCCGCAGTGCCGCTCCTGCGAACTGATGTCCGGCGTCACCGAGGATTTCGGACTGACGTATCGATCCTTCCGGGAACGGGAGCTTGACGCGCTTGCCGAACTGATCGCGGACGAAGACAGGGTCTATACCGCCGACCGTCTCTTGAAGACAGCACAGCGGTACAAGGTCTGCCCGCACGAGCTGTCCCTCGATCTCTCCGAATTGTGCATGATCATCGTCTGCGATTACAACTATGTGCTGGATGACCGGTCCAGATTCCGGCGGTATTTCAAGAATCCCGAAAACGAGGAGCGGTATGTCTTCCTGTTCGATGAGGCGCACAATCTGCCCGACCGCGTCCGCGACGCGTATTCCGCTTCCCTGCCCTTTGATTTTCTCGAAGGACTCGGTGCGCTCGCGGAAAACGAGCTTTGCGACGAGCTTTCGTTTCGGGCAAAGCTGAAGGACTTTGCCGACGCGCTCGGCGAGGTCGCCGACCTGTGCGACGAGAACGAATATGCGATCACCGATCGGGACGGAGAAAAATCCGGCGCGTTCGGAACGTCCGCCTTCACGCCGCCCCGCCTGCTGCGCGCGTGCACCGATCTCTCGCGGGAGCTCTCGCCGATCATGAATGACGATCCGGAGCTTGAGCTGAAGCTGAAGCCTTACGACGAGATTTTGAAGCAGTTCGCCTACGCGGGCGGGTATTCCGATGAGAGATTCCGCTTCTTTGCCCATCGCGAAAACGGCCGCGTGCTGTGCGAGCTTTTGTGTCTCGACCCGTCGGGACTCATCGGCAGAATGCTTTCCCCCGGCGTCTGTTCCGTTCTTTTTTCCGCGACTCTGTCCCCCATCGATTATTTCCGTGAGGTCACGGGGATGGAAAGCGCGTCCGTACTCGAGCTCGATTCCCCGTACGAACGCGACAATCTCTGTCTCGTCGCCTACGACGGTCTGAGCACGCGTTTTTCCGACCGAAGGAACACCGCTTCGGACTGCGCCGAGCTCATTCTTACCGTCGTCTCAGGACGCGAGGGACACTATATTGCCTACTTCCCCTCCTACGATTATATGAAACGGGTCTGCCGCGCGTTCGTATCCGCCGCGCCGGATGTGGCGCTCGTCATGCAGAAGCCCGGAATGAGCCGGAAGGAACGGGAGCGATTCATCCGGGTATTCCGCGAGAAGCGGGACTGCACCGTCGTGGGATTCTGCGTTCTCGGCGGGATGTTTTCCGAGGGGATCGACCTGCAGGGCGAGAGCCTGATCGGAGCGATCGTCTTCGGCACGGGAATGCCGCAGCTTTCCGCGGAGCGCAATCTCATGTCCGCGTACTATGAGGAAAAGACGGAACGGGGCTTTGATTTCGCCTATGTGTGTCCCGGCATGAACAAGGTCCAGCAGGCGGCGGGGCGCGTCATCCGTTCGGAAAGCGACCGCGGCGTGATCGTGCTCGCGGACGATCGGCTGGGGAATCCGAACATGCGCGCGCTCTTTCCGAAGCATTGGCGTCACATGCGCTTCACCGCCGACCTCGATTCGCTCGCCTATCTCATCGAAGACTTCTGGAGCTCGCAGGATCGCTCCTGAAGGTCATCGCGATTCTTTTTGGGCTTCCCGCCGTGTCAAAAAAACAACCGGCGCGGAAGCTGTTTTTACTCAAATCGCCGAAATTTGATTTTTTCTCTTCCGACGCTTTTCATCGGGCACGGAATGTGCTATAATTGCAAGGTTGATATAGATTTGAAAGGAACTGCCTACGGGCAAGAACGGGTTTTTGTTTTGATCAGAGAAGACCTCCGCAACGTCGCCATCATCGCGCACGTTGACCACGGCAAGACGACCCTCGTCGATCAGATGCTGAAACAATGCGACACCTACCATGAGAATCAGGTCGTTCGTGAACGCGTCATGGACTCCGGAGATCTGGAACGTGAGCGCGGCATCACGATCCTCGCGAAGAACACCTCCGTTGTGCGCAACGGCGTGAAAATCAACATCGTGGACACCCCCGGTCACGCGGATTTCGGCGGCGAGGTCGAACGCATCCTGAAGATGGTCAACGGCGTCATTCTGCTCGTGGACGCGGCGGAAGGACCGATGCCGCAGACGCGCTTTGTTCTGAAGCGCGCGATGGAGCTCGGGCATCCCATCATCGTCGTGATCAACAAGATCGACCGCCCGGACGCGCGTCTAGACGAGGTTCCGGACGAAGTGCTGGAACTGCTTCTCGACCTGGACGCCTCGGACGAGCAGCTCGACTCCCCCGTTCTGTTCTGCAGCGGGCGGACGGGCAAGGCTTCTCTCAATCCCTATGAGATGGGCGAGAACCTCGATCCGCTGTTCGACACCATTCTTTCCCATATTCCCGCGCCCGAAGGAGACCCGGACGGTCCTCTGCAGCTCCTCGTCTCCTCCATCGACTACAACGATTACGTCGGGCGCATCGGCATCGGCCGCATCGAGCGCGGCGTGATCCGTCAGGGCGAGGAAGCGGTGATCGTGAACTATCACACGCCCGACGCACCGCCGAAGAAAACGAAGATCGTCTCCCTCTACGAGATCGACGGTCTTGTGAGAACGCCAGTGACCGAGGCGAAGATGGGCGACATCGTCTGCTTCTCCGGCGCCGCGGACATCACCATCGGCGACACCATCACCTCCCCGCTCGACCCCACCCCGCTTGAGTTCGTCAAGGTCTCCGAGCCGACGCTCGAAATGACCTTCTCCGTCAACGACAGCCCCTTCGCGGGCAGAGAGGGCAAATTCGTCACCTCCCGTCAGATCCGCGAGCGGCTTTACAAGGAGACTTTGAAAGATGTTTCCCTCCGCGTGGAGGACGGCGAAACGACCGACTGCTTCAAGGTCGCCGGACGGGGCGAAATGCACCTCTCCATCCTGATCGAGACCATGCGTCGCGAGGGTTATGAGGTATGCTGCTCCACGCCCCGCGTGATTTATCGTGAAATCGACGGCAAGCGCTGCGAACCGATGGAAAAGGTCACCATCGACGTTCCGGAGGATTCCGTAGGTCCCGTTGTGGAAAAGCTCGGCGCGCGCAAGGGCGAGCTGCTCGAGATGGGCCTCCACGGCTCGCGCATGCGCATCGAATACTCCATTCCCTCCCGCTGTCTCTTCGGCTACCGCAGCGAATTCATGACCGACACCCGCGGCGAAGGCATCATGAATACGATCTTCGACGGATACCAGCCCTATAAGGGAGAGGTCGTCACGCGTTTCACAGGCTCCCTTGTCGCCTCCGAGGACGGTGAAGCGACCTCCTACGGTCTCTTCAACGCGCAGGATCGCGGCGTCATGTTCATCGGCGTCCAGACCCCCGTTTACGAGGGGATGCTCGTCGGAGAATGCCCGAAGAAGGTCGACATCGCCGTCAACGTGTGCAAGAAAAAGCACCTCACCGCCATCCGTTCCGCCGGAGCCGACGAAGCGCTCCGCCTCGTGCCGCCGAAAGTCTTCTCTCTCGAGCAGGCGATCGAATTCATCGCGGAGGACGAGCTGATCGAGGTCACGCCGAAGTCCATCCGTCTGCGCAAGAAGATCCTCAACACCGAAAACCGCCTGAAAGCGCAGGCCGCCGCTCTGAAAAAAGGATGATGTACTCCCGCACTGCCGCATTTCCTTAGATTTTTTGAGGAATGCGGCAGAGCTTTTTTGTCCGGCATACCGGACTTTGCCGGAAAAAACGAAAATTCTCTGAATGTTTACGAAAAAATCTCTTTACATCCGCACCGTTTTGCGGTATAATAATTTGGATTGAAATGTGCGGACGCCGCCATCTCGATCCATCGCTTCGATCATATTTTTTTACGGAGGAATATACAAGCATGGCAAGACAAAAGCTCTCCATGGATGGCAACACCGCTGCCGCGCACGCTTCCTATGCGTTTACGGAAGTTGCTGCCATCTACCCGATCACGCCCTCGTCCGTCATGGCTGACGTGACCGACACCTGGTCCGCCGGCGGTCTGAAGAACATCATGGGCGACACCGTCAAGGTTATCGAAATGCAGTCCGAAGCGGGCGCCGCGGGCGCTGTTCACGGCTCTCTGGCCGCGGGCGCGCTGACCACCACCTACACCGCTTCCCAGGGTCTTCTCCTGATGATCCCGAACATGTACAAGATCGCGGGCGAACTCCTTCCCTGCGTCATTCATGTTTCCGCGCGCTGCGTCGCTTCCCACGCTCTGAACATCTTCGGTGACCACTCCGAC
>JAFYBN010000073.1 GCA_017540175.1 Clostridia bacterium
ATAATTAAGGAAGGAATCCTGCTGCATTTCGCTCCTTCCGTTCCCGTTTTTTATCGCTAAAACACATCCCGTCCCGGCTTCCTGCTTTCCGGCCAACCTTTTCTCCGTCGGGCCCGTCGGTCTCCGCGGCTTTCGGCACGGGCGGAGGTCGGACCCCATTGACACGCACGCCGCAAATCAGTATAATAAAAGGAAGGAAAGCCCCATCCACGAATCCAATGAATCAAGAATCGGAAAGGAAACGGACATGAAAGAAAACAGACTTTGGTACGCCTCCCCCGCCGCCTCCTGGAACGAAGCCCTGCCCCTCGGAAACGGGCGGCTCGGCATGATGGTCTTCGGCGGAGTCGCCGAGGAGAGGATCCAGCTCAACGAAGAAAGCGTGTGGACTGGCTGGGAATGCCCGGATTACGACAACCCGGACACCGCGGAGCACCTCGGCGAGATCCGCCGCCTGATCTTTGCGGGAAACTATTCCGAGGCGCAGGAGCTGTGCAACCGCTGGCTCGTCTGCCGGGGTCAGGGGCACCACGACTCAAGCTCCGCTTTCGGATCCTACCAGACGGCGGGAGATCTTTATCTCTCGTTCGGCTCCCCCGCCGTGGAAGATATTCCGGAAAACTACACGCGCGATCTGACCCTTGACGAAGGCCGCGCGACCGTTTCCTTCGGGTCGGAAAAGCCGACGATAAGGGAGTATTTCGTCTCTCCAACCCACAACACCGCCGTGATCCGCGTCACGGGCTGTTCCGCGGAGCCGGCGATCCGCTATGAGCGGGAAAACACGGCGATCCTGCCCGGAAAAAACGAAATATCGGCGATCGCGTACCTGCCGACGAAATTCGCCTTGCTCATCCGGTGGGATTACGAGGAAAAAAGCGGAACGCTCACCGTCTTCGTCACCGCGGCGACTTCGTATAAATCCGACCGCGATCCGGTCGGGGAATGCCGCGAAACCCTCTCCAAAGCCATGCTTGCCGGGGCGGACGAGCTGCGGCGCGACACGCGGGCATATTTTTCCGACCTGCTCGGGCGGTGCTCGATCTCCCTCGGCAGCCCGGAGGAGAAAAGAAAGCTCCCCACCGACCGCCGTCTCGCGGAGCATCCCGACGATCCCGGGCTCGCGGAGCTCTATTTCAATTACGGGCGCTATCTGCTGATCGGCGCGTCCTCCCCCGTCGGCAAGCTGCCGTCAAATCTCCAAGGGATCTGGTGCGGGGAGTACGCCCCCGCGTGGAGCGCAGATTTCCACATCAACATCAACATTCAGATGGACTACTGGTTCGCCGAGGTCTGCGGTCTGCCGGAGCTCGAGGAGCCGTTCTTCGATCTCATCCGTATGATCGCAAAGGCGGGCGAGCACACGGCGCGGGTGACGTATCGCTGCCCCGGCTGGGTCGCCCATTTCGACACCAATCCGTGGGGATACACCGCGCTTGGGTGCAATCCCGTTTACGGCGCGTTTGCCGCGGCGGGGGCGTGGTGCCTGCGCCATGTGAAGGAGCGCTGGCTCTACGGCGGGAACCGGGACTTCCTCCGCGAGTTTTATCCCGTCATCCGCGGCGCGGCGGAGTTCTTTCAGGCGTATCTCGTCCGCGACCCGCGTACGGGATATCTCGTCACCGCTCCCGCGAGCTCGCCGGAAAACAGCTTCATCAGCCCGAACGACGGCCACGTCGTCAACGTCTGCGCCGGTCCCACGATGGACACGAGCATCATCCGCGAGCTCTTCGCCTTCTGCGTCGATGCAGCGGAGGCGCTCGGCACGGACGCGGAGTTTGCCGATGGGATCCGGAAAACGGCACACCAGCTCCCGCCCCTCAGAATCGGCAAATACGGACAGATCATGGAGTGGTCGGAGGATTTCGACGAGGCGGAGCCGGGACACCGGCACATGTCCCACCTCTACGGACTGCATCCGGGAAGCGAGATCACCCCGTCCACGCCCGCACTCTTTGAAGCCGCGCGAAAAACGATCGAACGCCGTCTTGTGCACGGCGGCGGGCACACCGGCTGGTCCCGCGCGTGGATCGTGAATTTCTTCGCCCGCCTCTGCGACGGGAACGCGGCGCGCGAGAATCTCACCGCGCTGTTCGAGAAGAGCACCCTGCCCAATCTCTTCGACACGCACCCGCCGTTCCAGATCGACGGCAATTTCGGCGGCACCGCGGGGATCACGGAAATGCTGCTGCAGAGCCATGACGGCTGCGTCCACGTCCTCCCCGCCCTGCCCGACGCGTGGGCGAACGGATGTTTCGAAGGCCTGCGCGCGCGGGGCGGATTTACCGTCTCCGCGGCGTGGGAGGACGGGAAGGTCGTTTGGTGCAGGGTTGACGGTGAGGATGGGAAAGCGGTTAAGGTGAGGATCGGGGATGAGGTGGTTGAGGCGAAGGGGGAGTATCTGTGGGAGAGGGAGAGGTAACCTTTCGACAAATCTCTCAGCACAAATCGGAAAAAACGATGGTTCTTCCGAACAGAACGCTTTCAAACATTTTCCTATACGAAGGCAAACAAAGACGATCCGAAAAAGGGACCGCGGCAGGAAGTCCGCCCCCGCCGCGGTCTGACAACTGAGCCCAAGAAGACAAAACAGCGCCTCTGTTTTTGAATTTCGGAGCAGACACTTGCATTTTTACCGACGCTATGCTATACTGTGCACAAGAAAAAAGACCCCTTTCGGAGTCTTCGCACACGCTGTGCGGTCGGATAATGGTTATGGTTTGGGGCAATGGACAGTTTGAGAGCAGTGCGATTTCATCGGCATCTGCGACCGCGGCCGACGCCGGGGCGCGAAAAAGCAGCTACACGCCAGCGGCGATGCGGCAGCAGAAAGACAAAGGGACCGCTCCTCACGAGCAGCCCCTTTTTTCGTTTCGGAACAAATATGCGGCGGAACGCTCCCGCCCTGAGTTTACGCGAGGTTCAGTTCCTGCTCCAGCGCGTCCTGCGGGCGGTAGCCGACGGCTTTCGCCGTGACCGCGCCGTCGTCGATGCGCACGATCGTCGGGATCGCGGAAACCTGGAACTGCGCCGCGAGCTCGGCCTCGTCGTCCACATTCACCTTGCCGACCTTGATTTTTCCTTCGTATTTCTCCGCGATCTTTTCAATGATCGGTGCGACCATGCGGCACGGGCCGCACCACGTCGCCCAGAAATCAAGCACCACCGGGCAATCCGCCCCCAGCACCTCTTTTTCGAAATTCGCGGAAGTCACCGTGATCTCAGCCATTTTTCTTTCCTCCTTCTACCCTGTCGGGTCATTCCTTTGATTTGTAATACAGCATGCAGTGGCAGAAGCCCTCGTAGTTTGGGTCCTTGATCTGCTCGCGGAACTCCTTGCACATGCATTTCGTTTCCGGGGTCTGTTCGCGGCGGCAGGGGCAGAAGCCTCCCGTGCGCTCCAGTCCTTCCTTAACGATCCGGACGATCTCCTCATCCGGATTGAGCGTGATTTTCACAGCACTTTCTCCTTTCCTATCTCCGCCGTCACGGGGTCCCGGTCCCGGCGGTCAGTTCTTCCAGATAATCGTAAAGCATCTCTTCGTTCATCGCACCGACGCGGGATGCCTGGATGTTTCCGTCGGCGTCGATGAAGACGGTGAGCGGGATGGAATAGACGGCGTACGCGATCGCGCCGCTCGATTCGGTGTCGAAGTACAGCGGGAAGGTATAGCCCCGCTCTTCGACATAGGCTTTCGCGCTCTCCACGGTGTCGCGCCGCCCGTCGGTGAGGTCGACCATCAAAAACCGCACCTTACCCTCGTATTCCGCCGCCGCCTTGTCGAAATGCGGCAGCTCGGAGGCACAGGGCGGGCACCAGGTCGCCCAAAAATTGACGACGATCGGCTCGCCGAAGAAGGACGAAAGCGAAACGGTCTCCCCGTTCATGTCAAGCATCGTGAAATCCGGCGCGTCGGCGGTTTTCTTTTCTTCCTCTTCATCGTCGGAAAGCCCCGCGGCATCCGCCCCCGCCGAGGGGGTCTGCGGGTCGAACGGCACCGACTGCGCGGCGGTGTCCGTTTTCACGTCCGACGACGGTTCCGCCCCTATTGGGGTGAACCGCTTTGAGAGTCCGTTATAGAGCAGGACGCCGCCGAGGAGCACCGCGAACAGAAGCAGCGGGACGAGCAGCGAACGGAGCTGCCGTTTTACCATGATAATCTCCTCCTTCCCGCCGTCAGCCGGCCGTGACGAAGCGTCCCATCAGCCCGGTCATCATGAGGATCCCCACAAGGATGAGGAAGACGCCGCAGACGATGTTCACGACGCGGTAATGCTTTTTGATGAAGCCGAAGACGTTCTTCAGCCGGTCGAGCGTCAGTGCGGTCAGCACGAACGGAATGCCGAGCCCGAGCGAATAGACCAGGAGAAGCAACAGCCCCTTCAGCGCGCTGCCGGACGTCGACGCGAGCATGATCGCCGAGCCGAGGAACGCCCCGACGCACGGAGTCAGGCTGACCGAATAGATCACGCCGAAGAGCATCGCGGAGAAGAAGCCCCGCACTTCGACGGTCTTTTCCATGCCGCGCAGAAACGTCAGCGGGATGATTTCGAGGTATCCGAGCCCGAAGAGCACGACGAGAGCGCCGCAGACCAGATTCACCGCTGTCGAATAACGCACAAGGAACGCCCCGAGCGTCCCGGCGAACACGCCGAGCAGGCAGAATACCGCCGTAAACCCGAGCACGAACGCAAGGGCGCGCGGCCACACCCGCCGCCGGGTTTCCCCGCCGCCCGCGAAATACGACACGTACAGGGGGAGCATCGGGAGCATGCACGGGGAAATGAACGAGATGATCCCTTCGAGAAAGGTGATAAAAAACTGCATGCCGCCTCCTGTGCCGGAAAACGCGCGGACAAGCGCGAATGATTCCCTTCCGTCATTATTCTACCACAGAAACCCGGTTTGATGCGACCGAAATGGAATGAATTTCAAAAACTTTGACAATCTGTTCACAATGTCCGAAAACGCTTTTTTTATAATGGGGATATCCATCCGTTCAAAGGTGCTTTATGTTTTATTCTATCTACTCCATGGATCTGAAAACGGCGCTGCTGCTCGCATTCACCGTGCTCGCGTTCTGGTTTGCCCTTGTCATTCTGACGGGCGAGCGGCATCCGAAGGGCTGGCGGCGCTTCCATGCCGCCGCGTTCTTAGTCTGGCTCGTCCTTCTCGTTTCGGCGACGCTCGTTTTCCGAAAAGCCGCACCCCGGGAGAGTGTTTTCGAACCCTTCCGCGTGCTCCGGCAGTATTTCGCGACCGGGCAGGAGTATCTGCTCCGCTCGTTCGTCATGAACGTCTTATTGTTCGTCCCCGGCGGGCTCGCGCTTTCGAACGCGCTGCCGGACAGAAAGGGCGTGTCCCGCATACGCGGCTCGCTCGAGCGCACGCTCGTCACCACCGGGGCGGGACTCGCGCTGAGTCTCGTCGTCGAAGGGCTGCAGCTGGCGCTTTCCCTCGGTCAGTTCGAGGTCGACGACCTTCTCGCGAACACCATCGGCGCGTTCCTCGGCTGTTCGTCCGCCTTCCTTGCCTCCGTTCTTCTCACCTGGCTGGAGAATCCCCCCTCCCGCGGTCTCCTCGGCAAGCTCTGGACCAAGGGGATCGAAAAGCGCGAGATTTTCACCTACCTCTACTGGGGCGGCATGACCACCGTCATCAACTGGGACACCTTTTTCCTGCTCGAGCCCCTCGTCAACCATTTTATCGCGAACGCCGCCGCGTGGGTGGTATCCGTCTCGTTCGCGTTCGTCACCGAGCGCGTCTATGTGTTCGGCAGCGAATCGAAGGGAACGGACACCTTCAAGGAAGTTCTGCTCTTCGCGCCCAGCCGCGTCATTTCCTTCGGCGTGGAGCAGGCGATCATCTGGCTCGGTCTGGATCTGCTCGGTCTGCCCTCCTTCCCCGTCGTATTCGTCAAATCCATCGTGACCGCGGTGCTCAATTTCATCTTCGGCAAATTCATTTTCCGCAAAAAACACGGCGAAAAGGCCTCCGCCTCCGAAGAAAACCCTTAAAAATTTCCCGGATGTGAAATCTTTTTTCAAAAAAGACTTGACAAGGACCCTCCGGCGATATATAATATTTGTTGTCTATCTGCGCGAGTGAACTACAGTCACACGCCGAACGGAAACTTTGAAACGAAAAGAAGGAGGTGTGATGATGCTCAGAACATATCAGCCCAAAAAGAGACAGAGAAGCAAGGTACACGGCTTCAGAAAAAGAATGGCGACCGCCGACGGCAGAAAGGTTCTCAAGAGAAGACGCGCGAAGGGTCGTGCCAGACTTACCCACTAATGAGAGAAGTATGAATAGCCTCCGCGTTCTTTCATGATCCCGGAGGTTATACTTTTGAAAAGCGATGAAGCTGTACGCCCTCAAAGACAATTTCCTTTTCCGCAAGGTTTACCGCGCCGGGCGCAAAAAGTCCGCCCGCACCCTCACGGTCTACGCCCTGAGGGACAAGTCCGCGGGACTCCTTCGCAAACGCAATCCGCAGAAAGAAACCCTGAACCGGGTCGGCATCTCAGCCTCTAAAAAAGTCGGAGGCGCGGTGCAGAGAAACCGGGCGAAAAGACTGATTCGGGAAGCCTTCCGTCAGATAGACAAATCCGTCGGCATCCGTAAAGGCTGGCTCATCGTCATCGTCCCGAAAACCGAATGCACCGTCAGCAAAATGCAGGATGTGAAGCGCGACCTTTCTGTCTGTCTCGGCTCGCTCGAACTGCTTGCCTCAGAGGAAGAAAAGTCATGAAGCGCGCATCCCCGACATTCGAAAAAGCCGCCCGTCTGCCCCTCGCACTGCTCAGGAAAGCGCATGACGCGCTGGTGTGGGTCTGGCTTCTGCCCGTCCGCTTTTATCGGAGGTTCATCTCTCCGCTCAAACCCGGCGGCGGCTCCTGCCGATTCACCCCGACCTGCTCGCGCTATGCCGTGGAAGCCGTGCTGGAATGGGGCATCCTATGCGGCACCGCCCTCGCGATTTGGCGCGTCCTCCGCTGCAATCCCTTCTCGAAGGGTGGGGAGGATCCCGTGCCGAAAAGACGGGAGGCGGCCGCCCGGCTGCGCTCTCTTTTTCGCGTCCGCCGGAACAAAGGGCGCGCGGACCTTCCCGAAGAGTTCCGCGCCGAAAATCCTCAGACAGGCGGGGATACGCCCCGCGAAGAAAATCCCGAAATGGAGTAGCAAATGTTAGGATCACTCTTCGACCTTGTGTCCAAGCCCTTCGGTCTTCTGATGCGGGGCATGTACGCGCTGACGCACAATTACATCGCGGCGATCTTCCTGTTCACGCTGGTCTGCGAGCTCCTTCTGATCCCGTTCGCGATCAAGCAGCAGAAAAACCAGATCAAACAGGCTTCCCTCGGTCCCCGCACTGCCGCGATCCGCAAGAAATACGCCGGACGCAACGACAACGCGACCAAGCAGAAGATGCAGCAGGAAATCATGGATATGTACCAGCAGGAGCATTTCAACCCTGCTTCGGGCTGCGGTACGCTCCTCATCCAGTTCCCCATCATCATCCTGCTTTACAACATCATCCGGAAGCCGCTGACCTTTATTTCCCAGCTGACGGACGTTGATCTCTCGGCGCTCGCGGGCAGATTCGGGCAGGGCGAGGGAATCAGCGCCGGCGCTGTGGACCAGATCAAGCTCATCTCGGACATCCGCGACAATCTGTCGTCGCTCTCCACGGCTCAGTATCCGTCGCTGGAAGGGGCTCTGATCCCGCAGACGCAGGTGGGACCGTTCGATCTCACAAAAACGCCGACGCTCGAGTTCAATCCCTTCGACTGGCTGATGCTCATCCCGCTCGTCACGCTCGTCGTCATGATCGTCTCGCAGAAGATCATGAAGCGCTACACCTACCAGGACCCCACGATGGCGGAGCAGCAGAACGGACTTTCCATGAAGATCCTCGAGTGGGCGATGCCCCTCTTCTCCGTCTATATCGAGTTCCAGTTCGCGGCGGCGATCGGCATTTACTGGATCTTCCGCAGCATCCTGCAGATGGTGGAGAAGATCGTGATCTCGAAGTTCTACCCCCTGCCGAAATTCACGGAGCAGGATTACAAGGAAGCGGAACGGCAGGCAAACCTGTCGAACAAGCAGAAGAAACGCGAACTCAAGGAACGGGACCCGAACCGACCGCCCGTCCGCAGTCTCCATCACATCGACGACGAGGAATACCTCGCCCGTCACGCGGCTGACTTCGCCGCCGAAAACGACGGCAGCAGCGACGGGGAAACGAACGCGGACGAGAACAAGCCTTCCGACGGTCAGAACGACAAGAAGGAGAAGAAGGAACCTCCCGTCCCGCTGAAGGAAGACGCGAACACCGAATTCAAAAAGAAAAAATAAGAAAGAGAACCTCAAGGAAATCGTATATGGCAGACACATATATCATCACCGCGAAGACCGTCGAGGAAGCGATCGCCATCGCCAAACGGCAGTATGAGGACGCTTCCCACGAGGTCTCCTGCGATATTCTCGAAATGCCGAAAAAGGGCATCTTCTTCGGCATCGGCGCGAAAGAGGCTAAAATCAAGGTCACCGTCTCGAAGATCTCTTCGGTCGAATCCGAGCTTGGTTCCCTCGTCGCGGACATCAAAAACATGAAGGCCGTCACCGACCGCGGTTCCGACGGCGAAAAGCCCGAAAGCGGCAAAAAGCAGCAGAACGACCGCAATCAGCAGAAGCAGGGTCAGCAGAACCAGCAGAAGCAGAACCAACAGGGTCAGCAAAAGCAGGGCCAGCAGAACCAGAATCAGCAAAAGCAGGGTCAGCAGAAGCAGAACCAGCAAAAGCAGGGCCAGCAGAACCAGAATCAGCAAAAGCAGGGTCAGCAGAACCAGCAGAAGCAGGGCCAGCAGAAGCAGAACCAGCAGAACCAGAATCAGCAGAAGAACGAACAGAAGCCCGCGGCCGCTCCGGCCGCTCCCGCCGAGCAGGCCGCCGCGCCGGCTGCCGCTGCTGAGGCTCCGTCCCAGACCCAGTCCTTCGGGAACGCGGACGCCGCTTACAAATCCTCGCTGGGCAATCAGGCGAAGCCCTCCCGCAGAGCGCGTCAGAAGAAGGGCGCGTCCCACGCCGACGAATCCTCCGCCGTCACCGTATCCTCCCCCGTCGGTCTTTCCGACTTTGTGAGCGAGACCTCCGCGGAAGGCTTCGGCTCGGGAGAACAGGCAAACGCCGGCGGCAGAATGAACAACGACATCCGCCGCAAGAACCGCCAGCAGAAGCAGGCGGAGAAGCCCGCGGCCGAAAAGCCCGAAGCCTCCGTCCCCGCCCCGCTGAAGAGCCGCCCGCCGAGAAACCGTTCCGACCGCTCCGGTCCGCTCCAGCGCTCCGCGACCGAGGCCATGTCCTCGAAATACGACGTCGCCGAAACCGACGAGGATTACGCGAAGCTCGACCGTCTCGTCGCCGAGGCGGAAGGCTACACGCCCGCCTTCTCCGGGACCGACGCCGGGGATGCCGCCGCGCAGCGCGAGAACCGCCGCCGCGAGCCCATCACCGAGGAAGAAATGAAGTACGCGCTCGAGTTCGCGAACATGATCCTCAGGGACATGAACCTCGACGCGTCCGCCGTTCCCGCCGAATGCCCCGAGGGAGAGGATTTCGAGGTCACCGAGACCGCGACCGTCTACCCGAAGATCAACATCATCGGCGAAGACACAGGCATCCTCATCGGGCACCACGGCGAGACCCTCGATTCCATCCAGTACCTCGTGAATCTCTCCGCCCTGCGCAAGACCAAGTCGAAGGACGGCGATTACGTCAAGATCGTGGTGGACATCGAAAACTACCGTCAGAAACGGGAAGACACCCTCCGCGCTCTGGCGAGAAGGATGGCGGCGCGCGCCGTGAAATACCGCCGCAACGTCTTCCTCGAGCCCATGAACGCCTATGAGCGCCGCATCATCCACAGCGAGCTGCAGAGCTTTGAAAACGTGTCGACGCACTCCGTCGGCGCGGACCGCGACCGCAAGATCATCATCACCTACGAGGGTCCGGACAAGGCTCCCGACAACCGCAGACGCAGAAAGGGCGAGGACGCCCCCGAGGCCGAGGTCCAGCAGAAGAGCGAGCAGCCGAAGAAGCGCTCCCGCAGCCGGAACCGGAATCGCAACCGCTCCGAACAGCCGAAAACCGGTGAATTCGGCGTCGAATCCGTTCTGACGGAGACGGCGTCCGCCGCTGAGAGCGGCATCGAAAAGGAAGTTCGCCGCCCGAAGAAGCAACAGCGGATCCCGATCGAAATGCTCGGCGAATGGCTCCCGGACGCGGGAGAAGCCGATGAGAACGGACTCGAAGAGGACACCCTGAAGGTCCTCTCCAGCGTCCGCGCCGCCGCCGACGCCCTCGAAAACGACACCGATGAGGAATCGTTCGAGGCCAAAGCCGACGCGCTCGAAGAAGCCCTCGAAGCGCTCGGCAAGAGCACCGACGAAGAATAACCGCCTGAAACAGGGCTGACGAGAACCGCTCAGCCCTGTTTTTTTGGTAACCCGCCCACCGCCGCTGCCCCTTGTGCACCGCCGTACCCCAACTCGCCGAAGGCGAATTTCACTGGCGTGACTGCGTCGACGCGGCGAAACGGAATTTCACTCCTCCCGGGGGTTTTATGAACGATCTCACAAAAACCATCGCCGCCGTCTCCACCCCGCGCGGCAAGGGCGGCATCGCCGTGATCCGCCTGTCCGGTCCGGACGCGCTGCGCGTCGCGGACGCCATGTTCCGCCCGGCGTCGGGGAAAGAGCTCTCGCAGTACCCGCCCCGCGCCGCCGTGTTCGGCACGATCCTCGATTCTTCGGATTCCCCCTGCGATGAGGGGATCGCCGTATGCTTCGCCGCGCCGCGCTCGTTCACCGGCGAGGACACCGCGGAGTTTTCCTGCCACGGCGGTCCCGCGGTGACGGAAGCGGTGTATGTTTCCGCGCTTGCGCACGGGGCATGCGCCGCCGGGCCGGGTGAGTTCACCCGCCGCGCGTTCGTGCATGGCAGGCTCTCCCTCACCGAAGCCGAGGCGGTCGGCGCTCTGATCGACGCGGACACGAAGGAGAGGCTTTCCCTCTCCCTCGGAGCGGTTCGCGGCAACGTGAGCCGGGAGATCGAAAAAATCTCCGATTCCCTGCTCTCCGTCATGACCGCCCTGTACGCCGCCATCGACTACCCGGAGGAGGACGTCGGGGACGAGGGCGAGCGGGAGATCGGAAACGTGCTGAAAACCGCCCTTTCCGACGTGGAGAGGCTGCTTGCCACCTACAAAACGGGCCGCGCCGTCGCGAACGGGGTCAAAACCGTGCTCTGCGGCGCGCCGAACGCCGGAAAGAGCTCGCTGTTCAACCGCATCACCGGGGAGGACGCCGCCATCGTGACCGAAATCGCCGGAACGACGCGGGACGTGCTCCGCGAGACCGTCTCCTTCGGCGGCGTGACGCTCCGGCTGTCCGACACGGCTGGTATGAGGCGTACGGACAACGTCATCGAGAAGATCGGCGTGGACCGCGCGGCCGCGGAGATCGCGGACGCGGAGCTGATCCTTGCCCTGTTCGACGGAAGCCGCCCCCTTTCGGAGGAGGACCGCGAGCTGATCCGTCTGCTCGGTGAAAACGGGCAGGGCTCGGCAGGCGGCGCGAAAATCGCCGTGCTGACGAAAAGCGACGCGGGACTTGTCCTCACCGAGGATGAGCTTGCCTCAGTCGACGCGGTCTGCTCCATGCGCGTCTCCGTCAGCGCGAAGAACGGGGAGATCGGAAAGCTCGCCGACGCGATCGCCTCCCTGTACGAAAGCGGCTCGGTCGATCTCAAAAACGACGCGGTAATCTGGGACGCGCGCCACCGGCAGGCGCTGGAGCACAGCCGCGCCTCCCTCTCCGCCGCCGTGCGGGCGATCGAAGCGGGGGATCCCATCGACTGCGTCTGCACCCTCGCCGAAGAGGCCATGGCGGCGCTCAGCGAAACGGATGGGCGCGGGGTCGAGGAAAAGATCGTCGCGGAAATCTTCTCGCGCTTCTGCGTGGGGAAATGACGGGGGAGGACGCAGGGGAACGTGGGGGAACGCGGCTTTCTTGGAAATGAAAGCTCGCGATGCTCCGCATCGCCGGCAAAGAGCTTTCAAAAATAGGAACAGCGGACTGCTCAAAGTGCAGATTGGGGCAACGTAAAGCTCACCGATGAACTGCCCTGCCCGGCAAGGTGTGCGGCAGGAAACTTCGCCGAACGAAAAAACGGCTGCGTGATTTACGCAAGCCGTTTTTTATGTGGATCGATCTCAGTCCTCGATTCGGTACGCCGCGCGGCCGCCGGTCTCCTGTTTGGCGGTCCGGTAGAAGGCGAGCAGTTCGGCGTCGCTCATGGTGGTGGTTCTGCCGCTCTCGTATTCGGCGTCGATGAGCTCCTTCATGCGTTTCACGACCGGGGAGCGCTTATCGGCGAAGGCGGCGTCCTTGTCGGGGCAGCGGTGGGCGAGCCAATGCGCGATGCCGGCGAGACCGCTCGTCGCGCTGATCGCCACCTGCGCGGGACGCTTCAGAAGCTTTTCGGTATTGAAGATGTTGTAGATCTCCTCGTCCTTCATCAGCCCGTCGGCGTGAACGCCCGCGCGGGTGATGTTGAAGTCCCGCCCCACGAACGGGGTGCGGACGGGGATCTCGTAGCCGATCTCGTGTTCGAAGTATTCCCCGATCTCGGTGATGACGGTGGTGTCCATGCCGTTCGTCGTGCCGCGGAGGGAGGCGTATTCCATGATCATCGCCTCAAGCGGGGTGTTGCCGCACCGCTCCCCGATGCCGAGCAGAGCGCAGTTGACCGAGGACGCGCCGTAGAGCCACGCCGTGGAGCTGTTCGAGACGGCCTTATAGAAATCGTTGTGCCCGTGCCACTCGAGCATTTCGGACGGGATGCCCGCGTAGTGCGTCAGACCGTAGACGATGCCGGGGACGGAGCGCGGAAGCGCCGCACCGGGATAGGAGACGCCGTAGCCCATGGTGTCGCACGCGCGGATCTTGATCGGGATGCCCGATTCGTCGGACAGCCGCTGCAGCTCCTCCGCGAAGGGGACGACGAAACCGTAGAAGTCCGCGCGGGTGATGTCCTCGAAGTGACAGCGCGGGGAAATGCCAAGCGAAAGGATCTCCTTCACCACGCCGAGGTATTTGTCCATCGCGCTCTGGCGGGTGAGTCCCATCTTATTGTAAATATGGTAGTCCGAGCAGGAGACGAGCACGCCGGTTTCCCGCACGCCGAGGGATTTCACGAGCTGGAAGTCCTTCGTCGCGGCGCGGATCCATGTGGTGATCTCCGGGAATTCGTACCCCAGCGCCTGGCAGGCGGCGAGCGCCTCGCGGTCCTTTTCGGAATAAACGAAGAACTCCGCCTGGCGGATCATACCGTTCGGGCCGCCGAGCCGGTGGAGGAAGGTGAAAAGATCGGTGATCTGCTTCACGGTGAAGGGAGCCTGCGCCTGCTGGCCGTCGCGGAAGGTCGTGTCGGTGATCCAGATCTCCTCCGGCATGTTGACCGGCACGAAGCGGTGGTTGAACGACACCTTCGGCACGGATTCGTAATCGTAGAGCTGGCGGTACAGATTCGGCGTCGCGCGCTCCTGAAGCGAGTAGCGGTAGGAGGACTGCTCGATCAGGTGCGTGTTCTCGGAGTATTCGATTTTTGTGTCATGCTGGCGCGTGACCACGCCCGCGGGGTTGGTGTATTCTTCGTTTTGCATATCCGCGTCCCTCGGAATTCATCCTGTTTCGATAATAAAGCTATTATAGCACGATTTCTGCATGCAGTCAAGAGCGCCGATTCATTTTTATTGAAAAAACGGAACGCAAAACGCTCCTCTTTCCCCGCTCCCCGCCGTTATGGGCTCACGCGGGCGGCATGATCGCGGGCGTTTTCCCGCGCGGCGCGCGGATCCCCGGGACCGCCACCGCCCACGGCTCTCCCGCGCCCCTCACAAAGCGCAGGAATGGGCCGACGGACTCTTCTCTTCCCCTTCGGGATTCTCCCTCCTCGTCGATCGATCCGCCGATCCCTCTCCCTTTTTCCTCCTTTGCGAAAAAACTCTTGTCTCCCGCTCCGGTTTGTGGTACAATAAAGAAAATGATCCTCATCAGTTTTGGGACCTCAGATGAAACAGAACAAATTCCGCCTCGCCGCGCCCTATCAGCCCACCGGCGACCAGCCCGAGGCGATCGAAAAGCTCACCGCCGGGATCGAAGCGGGCATGAAATGGCAGACCCTGCTCGGCGTCACGGGCTCGGGCAAGACCTTCACGATGGCGAACGTCATCGCGAACCTCAACCGCCCCACCCTCGTCCTCTCCCACAACAAGACCCTCGCCGCCCAGCTCTGCACCGAGTTCCGCTCCTTCTTTCCGGACAACGCGGTGGAGTATTTTGTCTCGTACTACGACTACTACCAGCCGGAGGCGTACATCCCCGGCCGGGACATGTACATCGAAAAGGATGCGCTCGTCAACGAGGAGATCGACAAGCTGCGCCATTCGGCGACCTCCGCCCTGTTCGAGCGGCGCGACGTCATCATCGTCTCGTCCGTCTCCTGCATCTACTCCCTCGGTCCGCCGGAGGAATACGCCGGGCAGATCGTCGGCATCCGTCCGGGCATGGAGATCTCGATGGAAAATCTGATGGGGAAGCTCGTTTCCATCGCTTACGAGCGCAACGACGTGAACTTCGTGCGCGACAAATTCCGCGTGCGGGGCGACACGCTCGAGATCTACCCCGCGGGCTACACCGACCGTGCCGTCCGCGTGGAGTTTTTCGGCGACGAGATCGACCGTGTATCCGAGGTCAGCCCCCTGACCGGGGAGGTCTTCGAGGTCGTGAACTACGTCGCGATCTACCCCGCCACGCACTACATGATCGATCCCGCGCAGAGGGAGCGGGCATTCCGCGAGATCGAGGAGGAGATGGAGGAGCGCGCCGAGTGGTTCCGCTCCCAGAACAAGCTGCTCGAAGCCCAGCGGATCGAGGAGCGCACGCGCTACGACCTCGAAATGCTGCGCGAGGTGGGGATGTGCTCCGGCATCGAAAACTATTCCCGCGTCTTCGCGGGACGCGCGCCGGGCTCCACCCCGTACTGCCTGCTCGACTACTTCCCGAAGGACTACATCGTCTTCATCGACGAAAGCCACGTCACCATCCCGCAGGTGCGGGGCATGAGCGGCGGGGACCGGGCGCGGAAAACCAATCTCGTGGAATACGGCTTCCGCCTGCCCTCCGCATACGACAACCGCCCGCTGTTCTTCGACGAATTCGAAAAGAAGATCGGGCAGGTCGTCATGGTCTCGGCGACCCCGGCAGAATTCGAGGAAAAGGTCTCCGAGCAGACGGTGGAGCAGATCATCCGCCCGACGGGGCTGATCGACCCCGAGGTGGAGATCCGGCCCGTTGAAACGCAGGTCGACGACCTCATCGGGGAGATCCGCGAACGGACGTCGCGGGGCGAGCGGGTGCTCGTCACCACCCTCACGAAGAAAATGGCGGAGGACCTCACGGAATATCTCGACGAGCAGGGCATCCGGGTGAAATACATCCACCATAACGTGGAGATGATGGAGCGCACGGAGCTGCTGCGCAATCTCCGGCTCGGGCTCTACGACGTGCTCGTGGGCATCAATCTGCTGCGCGAGGGCATCGACCTGCCCGAAGTAACCCTGGTCGCCATCCTCGACGCGGACAAGGAGGGGCTGTTCCGCTCCGCCCGCTCGCTGATCCAGATGATAGGACGCGCGGCGCGCAACGCCGGAGGCAAGGTCATTCTCTACGCCGACCGCGTCACCGCCTCTATGAAGGAGGCCATCGACGAGACAAACCGCCGCCGCTCGATCCAGGAGGCGTACAACGAGGCGCACGGCATCACGCCGCAGACGATCAAAAAGGAGATCGCCGACCTCATCCAGATCGGCGTCTCGGAGGAAAACAAAAACAAAAAATCCCGCCGGGACAGAAAGACCGGCTCCCCGTCCTCCGCGGCGCGCGCTCAGACCTCCGTCGAGAGCGTCGAAAGCCTCCGCGCCGAGATGCTGCAAGCGGCAAAGGAGCTTCGCTTCGAGGAAGCGGCGTTTTTGCGCGACAAGATCCGGGAGCTCGAGAAGAAGCAGGGCGGGAAAGCGTGAGAACGCGGCGGGCAGCATACTCCGCGCGTTCGGTTGGGTTCGACTCCTTCAGCCAGCCGTGCCGACGCAGTCGCACTTGCCGACGCAGTCGCACTTGCCGCCAGCTCCCTCGGGGAGGGAGCCTGAAAGGTTCCTTTTGTGAAAGGGGATCAGCCGCTCTCAATCTTAAATAAAATGTAAACATTTCCCGTTTCCCTTGCACTTTCAGCCGTTATGCGCTATAATAAAGCCAATGAAAGTACCGAAGCGGTACAATTAAAACGCAGCGGAAAGGAAACCGAACATGGCCGCAAAGACCCCCAAGACCCCGGCAAAGAAGGCCGCGGGAAGCGAATCCATCGACAGAACACCCGAAGAGAGAAAGAAAGCGCTTGACACCGCCATCGCCCAGCTCGAGAAGAATTTCGGCAAGGGCACGGTTATCAAAATGGGCGAAAACCCGAAAATGAACGTATCCGCGATCTCGACCGGCTCCATCGCGCTCGACATCGCGCTCGGCGTCGGCGGTCTTCCGCGCGGACGCATCGTGGAGGTCTACGGGCCTGAATCCTCGGGTAAAACGACTCTGACCCTGCACGCCATCGCGGAGGTGCAGAAGGTCGGCGGCACGGCGGCGTTCATCGACGCGGAGCACGCGCTCGACCCCGTTTACGCGAAGAACGTCGGCGTGGACATCGACAATCTGCTCGTGTCCCAGCCGGATTCCGGCGAGCAGGCGCTCGAGATCTGCGACGCGCTCGTGCGCTCGGGCGCGGTGGACATCGTGGTCATCGACTCGGTCGCGGCTCTCGTGCCCCAGCAGGAAATCGACGGCGACATGGGCGCGTCCCACGTCGGGCTTCAGGCGCGGCTGATGTCTCAGGCGCTGCGCAAGCTCTCCGGCACGATCTCGAAGACCAACTGCATCGTCATCTTCATCAACCAGCTGCGCGAAAAGGTCGGCGTGATGTACGGCAACCCCGAGACCACCACCGGCGGCCGCGCGCTGAAATTCTACGCCTCCGTGCGCATCGAGATCCGCAAGGCGGAAGCGCTGAAAAACGGCGCGGACGTGTACGGCAACCGCGTGAAATGCAAGGTCGTGAAGAACAAGGTCGCCCCGCCCTTCAAGGTCGCGGAGTTCGACATTCTCTACGGCACGGGCATTTCGAAGGCAAGCGAGATCGTCGAAATGGGCGTGAACCTCGGCATCATCGAAAAGAGCGGCGCATGGTTCTACTACGACGGAAACCGCCTCGCACAGGGCCGCGACAACGCCCGCGTCGCGATCGAAAACGACCCCGCCCTCGCCGCGGAGATCGAGGAGAAGATCAAGTCGAAGGGCACGGCGGAGGAAATGCCGCTCGAAGAGACCGGCGACGACGAGCTCTCCCTCGACGACGAAGCCCTCGACATCCGGATCCTGGAACTCGACGAGGACGAGGAATAAATAGAGCAAGAAAGCGATCCTTCCATGATCGTCTCATCCGTCACTTACGAAAACTGGCGCAACATCGTCTCCTCGCGCGTCGCCCTCACGGGGGGCATCAACGTGCTCTGGGGACACAACGCGCAGGGAAAATCCAATATCCTCGAGGGGATCTACTACTTCGCCCGCGGGCGCTCGTTCCGCGGCGCGAAGGAGAGGGAGCTCGTCGGCTTCGGCGCGGAATACGCGCGGGCCGTGCTCTCCTTCCGGCGCAACGGGTATGAAAACGACACCGTGCTCGAGGCCGCGCTTCCCCTGGCCGGCAAAAAGAAGCTCCTGAGAAACGGAGCTCCTTTGTCGTCCTCGGCGGAAATGCTCGGCACCTTCCGCGCGACCCTGTTCTGCCCGGCGAACCTTACCCTCGTGACCGGGGGCCCCGCCGAGCGCCGCGCCTTTCTCGACATCGCGCTCTCCCAGATCAGCGGGGAGTATCTCGCCCGCGTGCGCCGGTACGCGAAGCTGCTCGCCGAGAGGGGCGCCCTCATCCGCCGCGCCGCGGACGGCCTTCCCGTCTCCCGCGAGGAATGGGACGTCTACGCCGAAGGGCTCGCCGAGAACGGGGTCTGGATCGCGGCGTACCGAAAACAGTACGTGAAGCTGCTCGACGAGGCGGCCGCGCGCTATTTCGCCGGAATGACCGACGGCGCGGAGGTCCCCTCCCTCGTCTACCGCTCCCACGCGGACGCGCCGGAGCTGCCCTCCCCCCTGTTCGCCGCCTGCCCCGCACCGGATCCCTCCGCGCTTGCGGAAAAGCTGTGCGCGAACCGGGATCGGGAAATCGCCGCGGGCACGACGCTCTGGGGCGTGCACAAGGACGACGTGTTCCTCTCGCTCAACGGCATGGACGCGCGCTCGTTCGCCTCGCAGGGACAGCAGCGGAGCATGGCGCTTTCCATGAAGCTCGGCGAGGCGGAGATCGCAAAGGCTGTGGGCGGCGAATACCCCGTCATCCTGCTGGACGACGTGTTCTCCGAGCTGGACGAAAACCGCCGCCGCTACATTCTCGACTCCCTGACCGAGGGCGCGGAGGGCGAGCGGCAGATCATCATCACCTCGTGCGAGCCGGACGTCATACCCGGGAACCGGAGCGCGCGGGTCAATTTCAGACATGTAAAAAACGGGGAGGTCGAATGATATGATTCTCCGCTCCGTCCGTGAAACGAAGGAATGCGTGCTTCTCACCGCCGTCTCCGACCTCTCGGAAAACGGGGGGGAAGAGTTTTTCCTGTCTCCCTCCGAATGGAAGCGCGTGAACCGCCTGCTCGGCTACGATCCGGACGCGGGCCTGTTTTTGAGAGCCGGCGCCCTGCTCGACGAGGTCATGCTCGGACGTCTGCGGGAAGCGGCGCAGAGGACCGGCGCGCTCCGAGCCGCCGCCGCGATGCTCTCGCAGTCCGACCACAGCCGGGCACAGCTCATCCGCAGGCTCCGCGCCAAGGGGTATCCGGAAGACGCGGCACAGTCCGCGCTCGAGCGTCTCGAGCAGAAGGGCTTTTTCGACGAGGAGTCCGCGTGCCGCCGGTACGCGGAGGCGATTCTCCATACCAAGCGTTACGGCAGGCGCCGCATTCTCGACGCCCTGCTTGCGAAGCGGTATCCGTCGGAGCTGGCACGCGCCGCCGTGGACGACCTCGATGAAGAAGAGCTCCGCGCCGCGCTGCGCGATCAGATCCGACGCAAGTGCCCCGCCCTCGCCGAACGCCCCTGCCCGCTTGAGCGAGCGCAGAAGCAGAAAGCGATCTCCGCGCTCATGAGGCTGGGATTCAGCGCGGAGGAGATCCTCGAGGCGATCCGGGGCGAATGAAATACGAAGACGCTTCGGTCATGCAGGCAGAAAGCCGGGGCTGCGCATTTCTTTTTTGGGGCAATGCGGCAGCCCCTTTGTGTTTCCCCTCCCGGGAAAACCGCTCTCCTTCCCGCTTTTTTTCGTTTTCCCCTATACATTTTCCGGCAGATATGATATAATAGGACAAACCCCCACGATCGGAGGCAAATATGGAGCAAATCTACACGATTCCCGTCAACGAGGCGTTCGAGAAGGTACAGGAGGACGGGCACATCTGCCCCTTCTGCCTGATGTACAACCGGCTTGAGAAGAACGAGCTCGACCTCATCCTCGGCGCGTCCATGATGGAGCCGGACGTGCGGCTGAAAACCAACGATCTCGGCTTCTGCGACACCCATCTCGGGCTGATGTTCGGACGCCCGAAGCGGCTTCCCCTCGCGCTGATGCTCGAAAGCCACCTCGACAGCATCTCGAAGGAGCTGGAGGGTAATATGGGACTCTTCATTCAGAAGACGGGCGAGAACGCCGCCAAGCGTCTGGCGCGGCTGGAGCAAACCTGCTACATCTGCGACCGGATCGAATACAGCTTTTCCCGCATGCTCGAAACCGCCGCGCTGCTCTGGCAGAGCGACAGCGCCTTCCACGACAAGGTGAAGGCCGCGCCGTTCTTCTGCCTGCCCCATTACGGCCGCTTCATCCGCGCCGCGAAGGACCGCCTGTCCAAAAAGGATTTCGCGCAGTTTTTCGAAGCCGTCTCGAAGATCGAGAGCGCCTATTTCGACGAGCTGAAGAGCGACGTGAGCTGGTTCTGCAAGAAATTCGACTACCGCTACGAAAACGAGCCTTGGGGCAACGCGAAGGACGCCCCCGAGCGCGCCCGTCTCTTCCTCTCCGGCAATCTGCATGTGTACGAGGAGGACCTCAAGAAGAACGACGGCGGGTTGACCTGAATAACGCTCATAGGAGTTTATCATGAAGTGTCCCGAATGCGGCAGGAGCATCGACGGCTCCCCGCGGAACTGCCCGGGGTGCGGCGCGGCTCTGCCTTCTTACGACTACAGGAAAACCGCGGACAGCTCCGGCGGAAGCTGGCTGTGTCCCGGATGCGGCTTCCGGCTTTCGAAAAACGCATGGCAATGTCCGAAATGCGGATACCGGCGTCCGCTTGAAGAAGCAACGGCGGTATACCGTGACCCGGCGGAAAATCTGCCGATGAACTGGCACACCTTCGTCGTATACGCTCTGCTCCCGATTCTCGCTTTGATTTGTACGATCAGGGTCTTTCAGATCGTCATGCTGTCCTTCGCGGCGGGGTTCGGTCCCGGTTTTCTCGGATTGGTCTGCTGGATGCTGAGCATCCTGTATCTTATTCTGCTGCTTTTCCTCGGCAGACTGTTCCGGGGCATGAGAGGCTTTAAGGACGGCGCGCCGAAACGTTTTCTGATCCTGACCGCCGTTTTTTTCGGCGCGGAGATCATTTTCGGTCTGATTCACGCGCAGCACCATCGTTCCGACCGTTTCTTCCAGTGGCTTTACGACTGGCTGCTCATACGTTTTGATTACAAACCCGACAACTTTCCCTACCGGGTCTGGCTTTTTGTCCTGCTTCTCGGAGGGATTGCCTTCATCCTTCTGAACCGCCTGTATTACAAAAGGCGCGAAACCCTTTTCTTCCACTTCTGACCCCTGCGGGATCGCCCGCAGAAAAGCGTTCTCACGGCGGAGGATTTCGCACAATGCCGCGGATCGAAAAATGGAATGCGCCAACCGGGAGAAAGATTCCGGAATGAACCGTATGTATTGTCCGAAATGCAAGGAACGCTCGAAGACGGCGGCGCATACCGTAGTTTTGCGGCTCTTCCGTCGATTTCGCACAGACCGGGCCGGAGCCCGCGCCGCACAGCGCGTCTGAATCGCAGGTCGGTCCGAAGCGGTACCGTTTTCCGATACGCGGCGGTCTGTGGCTGCTCGCTGTGTGCTGTATCGTCTCGGGCGCCGCGCCCGCGTCTGCCCCGAGGAGCAGCAAAGCCGCGGCGGCGATCCCGCTCTTTGGTGTCTTCGCGCTCTATGCCGGGTATCTTCTGTTCGTCCGGCAGGCGCTTCTGCGCCGAAAAAACGCGCCCTTCTTATACGATATCCCGATCTGTGCGGGACCCGTCCACACGCTCGCCGTCCGGGCGGTACTGAATGCCGTCCCTGACGACCGGAGCTTCGCCGTCACCGACGGCGGGCGGAGCTCTTCCCGAACATCCGTTATTTTGGCAACCGCGCGGCTCTCTTTGCGGAATAAGGGAGCGCGGAAATATAAGAAAAGGAGTATTATCATGGCTGAAGATTCGGTCAACTACGCGGAGTATACCGTAGAGAAAAAACCGGAGGGCAAGAACCTCAAAAAGCGCCTCGCGCTGATCGCGCTTTACATCGCTGTCGCGGCCGCGTTCGTTGTGGTCATCGTTCTCACTCAGGGCGGCGGCGCAGTATGGGCGACGGTCGTCGTTCCGATGTACATTGCTCTCATCTGGTTCACCCAGCGTCTGGTGCGCGAGGACCGCAAATACGAAGTTGCAAACGCCAAGCTCGTCATCTCCGAACTGAACGCGAGCGGCAAGGGTACCGTCGTCTCCGACGATCTCATTTCCGCCTACTCCATCATCGCCCCCACGACGGACGAGTACAAGGACAAGTGGTCCGTTGCCGATGAGATCAAGGATTTCCGCGGCGACTCGAAGAGTCCGGACTCCTATTTCGCGCGCCTCGAGAAGGACGGCAAGAGCACCGTCGTGCTGTTCGAGGTCACGAACAAAATGCTCAAGGTCATGAAGTTCTACAATTCGAAGGGAACCGTCGTGACCGAGGTCAGACGGTAAGCTCTGTGCGCATAAAACTCCCTTCCCCCGCGTAAACTGATCCGAAGCACGGGGGGATCGTCCCCGTTCCGATCACAGAAACGGGGGATCTTATCATGCCTCACAGATCTTCGGCCCGCACCGGAATTCGTCGGCGCGTCCGCCAGGCGTCGGCACTCGCGCTCCTGCCGCTCGCTCTCCTGTTGGTTTTCACCGCGCCGCTGTGCGCGTCGTGCGGCAAAAAAGCCCGGCAGGACGCCCTTTCCCGGCTCACCGCGTCGGACGCCGCATTCACGGTTTGTTTTCCGTCCTGCGCGGCGGACCTGCCGGACGTGATCTGCTCGGGTGAGAAGACCGGCTCCGTCGTGACGCTGACCGTCCGCTCTCCCGAACGCTCGGCGGGCGTGAGCGTGCGCGCGGACTGCTCTCCCCATGCGGCGCGGGTCGTGATCCTTCCCTCCCCTGCCGGCGACGAAGAGATCCCCGTGACGGAAGAGGCGGCGGCGTTTTTGCTTTCCGTGTTCCGCGGGCTCTGCGGAGCACAGGAACCTTTAGAGACAAAAGGCGTTTTTGCGCTCCCCGCCGTGAAGAAGACCCCGGACGGGCGGGGGACCGAAATCGCCTTTTCCTCCGCGGTGCTGACGCTCGGGGAAAGCGGCATGCCCGAAAGTGTGCGGGCGGCCGACCTCGGCGGCGGCACACGGGTCGTCCTCTTTGAGGATTACCGACTCAGATCGTGATTTTTCAGGAAGTTGAAACGGATATGAAGCACAAAAACACGGCGTATATTTCGAGAGAAGCCCTCAGACAGAATTATCTTGCGATCGACAAAATCGTCGCGGAGCAGTCCGCGGCGCAGGGCGCGAAAAAGCCCCGCGTCATCTGCGTCGTCAAGGCGGACGGCTACGGGCACGGCATCGCGGCGGTCGCCGGTACGCTCGGCGGCGCGGGCTGTGATTTCTTCGCGGTCTCGTCCGAGGATGAGGCGGTGGAGCTGAGAGAAATCGAAAATCGGAACGGACGGCACCCGGACATTCTGATCCTCGGGCACATCATGCCGGAGAACGTGGGCGAGATGATCGAAAAGGACATCACCTGCGCCTGCGTGTCGCTCGACAACGCGCGGGAGCTTTCGGAAGCGGCCGCCCGGTACAGCCGCCGGGAACGCGCCGCCGACCGGCTGAAGATCCACATCAAGCTCGACACGGGCATGAACCGCGTGGGCTTCCCCGCGGACGAGCAGCGTCAGGAAAAGACGGTGCGGGAGATCGAAGAGGTCTCGGCGGACGAGAACCTTGCCGTCTGCGGCATTTTCACGCATTTCTCCTGCGCGGACGACGAGCTCATGGACGGGCGCACCCTCAGCGGATACGAGATCTTCGGGGGTTATACCGGGCTGCAGCTCATGCGCTACCGCGCTGTGACGGACGAGCTCATGCGCCGCGGAGTGGACGTGGGCGTGCGGCATACCGCGAATTCCGCCGCAGCGCTGTGCTTCCCGGAGGCGTATTTCGACGCGGTGCGCGCGGGCGTGATCATTTACGGGCTCATGCCCAACGGCGGGATCGACGAGCGGTTCCGCCCCGTCATGCGTTTTGACTCCTCCGTGGTCCATCTGCACGAGATGAGACCCGGAGACCGGGTGAGCTACGGCGCGCAGTTCGTCGCGGAGCATCCGATGACCGTCGCGACGGTCGCGGCGGGCTACGCGGACGGCTTCGAGCGGGCGTACAGCGGATGCTGCGTCAAGATCGGCGACCGGATGTACCGCCAGATCGGGCGCATCTGCATGGACCAGTTCATGGTGGACGTGACCCCGCTCGAGGGCGAGGAACTGGACGTCCGCGTCGGTGATCCCGTGACCCTCTTCGGCGGCGACGACGGTCAGATGACCGACACCCTCGCCCGCCTCGCCGGGACCATCAACTACGAGGTCGTGTGCAAGGTCTCAAAGCGCGTCCCGCGGGAAGTGATCGAATAGGCGCTCCGGCATACTTTTTCAGAATATCGAAAATGCTCCCTCCGTGTCAGTGTTTCCTACTTCACCGACACGGAGGGAGCATCGCTTTTTGTATCGTTCCGGGTTTTCGTTCTCCTGCCCAGGCTCGCCGATTTATCAACCCTTTCGCGGCTGTGTCACGGCCGAGGGGTTTTCCTGCGGATCCCGCTGCCGATAGATGATCTCGGCCTGCGGGCAGTTCTGTCTCAGCGCTTCCTCCAGCTCCGGATTCTCCCCCGGACTGCCTTTCAGACGGACGGTTTTGACGCCGGAGCATCCGCCGAAAGCGTTCCAAAACTGCGTCACGCCGGTGGGAACGGAAATGCTTGTGAGCTTCGGCTTATCCATGAACACATACCAGGCGATGGACTGTACCCAGTCCGGGATCTCCACGTCCGCGGCATCGTCCGAACAATCCGCGACCACGGCGCTCTCGCGATTCAGCAGAAGACCGTTTTCCCACCGGAACGGAAAATCCCTGTGCATGCCGAGGACGCGGTCCCCGCAGAATATCTCCGTGCGAAGATAGGACAAACACTGCGTTATCACAAGATGATCCACGCCGTCCTCATCCGTTTTAATATAGTGGTCATAATCGAAATCCCCGCCCCAGGTATTGTGCAGGTAAGTCCAGCCTTCGCGCTCCCGCCGGATATCCGGCGCGGCTCTGTTCCCGCGGGGCCAGTCATACTTGTAAGACCCCTTGGCTTTCATGCGTTTCAGCTTCCGGGGCGTCAGCCTTTTCAGGAAGGAAAGCATATCCCGGACACAGAGAATCTCCGCGCGGATGAGCGCGCGGTCCCCTTCGTCGGACAGAACGTCCAGAAGCCGCGCGGTCACGATATAGGATTCTTCCAGGGACGCCGTGCGGAAGATCGCGCTGAAACGGTTTCCGATTCGGCAGGCAAAGGGATATGCCGCCTTCACCGTAAGAACGCTGTGCGCGCGGGGCAGAGCATCCCCCCAGTCTATGGAACAGGACGCTGCGAGTTTGGCTCCGCGAAAGCTTCCGTCGTTGCGTATATCGGGCACCTTGTCGTCGCCCATGTGCTCCGTATGCGGTTTGTGCAGAATCAGCGTTTTTCGCTTCGCTTCGGAGCGCGGGGCGCGGCCGGTGGGCTGCTGTTCGCTTTCCGCGCGATCCGCTCTGAAATGGACGCGGATCCCTTCCTCGTCGCCGTTCCACTTCTGAGCGCAGATCCTTTTCCACTGCCTTTTCGTGCCGCCGAACCAAATGTCGGACAAGGAAGTGCAGTCGTCGAACGCCCTTTCTTCGATTTGGGTCAGGGAGGCGGGCAGAAAAATCTTCTCAAGACTGCCGCAGGAAGAGAAGGCATACGCTCCGATCTTTGTCACGCCGTCCCGGATTTCCACGCTTATGAGATTGTCGCACCGCTTGAACGCGTCCGGTCCGATATCCGTCACGCTGCCGGGAATGACGATCGAGCACAGACTTTTGCAGCACCAGAAGGCTTCTCTCCCGATGTGCGCCGTATGCTGCGGGATTTCGAACACCGCCGCTTTCCCGTTCGGCCAGAGCAGAAGCGTGCTCCGGTCCCCCGAATACAGGACCCCGTCCATCGCCGAGAAGGCGGGATTGTCCTCGTCCAGCCGGAACCGTTCAAGCGCCTCGCAGCCGACAAAAGCCCCGGACCATATCTGTTCCAGTCCCGACGGCAGGGTAACGCTCCTCAGCGCGCGGCAGTGACTGAAAGCCCCGCCTTCGATTATTTTTACGCCGTTCGGTATCACGATATCCTCAAGGGCGCCGCAATCTTCGAACGCATAGCCTCCGATGCTTGTCAAGCCTTCGGGGAGCGTGACGTGCGCCAGCATGCCGCATCCTGCGAACGCAAAACTGCCGATGCCCGTCACCCCGATCCCTTCGATCGCCGCCGGTACGGCAGCCGCGGTCCCGTCCCCCGTGTATTTCGTGACCGTGATCCCGTCGGGCCCGGTCTCCCACTTGAAATCTTTGATTTTGGTATCCACGTCGTTTCTCTCCGCCATATTTGTCTCAGCGCGTCGTCCTTTTCCAAGGACATGCGCCGACATTCTGCTGTCAGACCGGACGTAATTACGTCAGGATGCTTCTGCCGATCAAGTCACGCCTCCGCGCCCGATCGGACAAGAAGCGGGAGCCGCCGCATGAATCTCCGGAAAGGAGAAACGCGTCAGCTCCCGTTTTGGGTTTTACTCCACCTTCACCTTCGCCAGCGCCGCGAGCGCTTCGTCGGACAGCGGGAGGAAGGGTTCGCGGCAGACGCCGTAATCCCGGCCGTTCAGCTTGAGAAGCGCCTTGCACGACGGCATGACGCCCCAGCGGAGGACCTCTTCGATCACCGCGTTCGCCTCGGACTGGTACTTCATGGCGAGCGCAACGTCGTTCGCGCGGAAGGCGTTGTAGATCGCCAGAATGCGCTTCGGCATGACGTTGTAGGTCGAGCCGATGCCGCCGTCCGCGCCCGCCGCGAGTCCGGAGCAGAGCATCTCGTCCGAGCCGTTGTAGAAAACCTTATCCGGGAACGCCGTATGAAGGCGCTCGAACTGGAAGAAATCGGACGCCGTGAACTTCATGCCGCCCACGTTCGGGATCGAAAGGAGCTCTTTGAGCTGCGCGGTGGAAAGCGCCGCGCCGGTCAGCGCAGGGATGTTGTAGATGATGACCGGGAGCGAGGTCGCGTCGGCGACGCGCTCGTAATAATTCTTCAGCTCGCGGAAGCTGTACTTGAAATAGAACGGTGTCACGGAAGAGAGCGCGTGCGCGCCGGTCTTTTCCGCGTGCCGCGCGAGCTCGAGCGCGGCGGCCGTTGAGGTGGAGCCGATGTGCGCGATCACGGTGATCCGATTCCCGACCGTGCCGACCACGGTCTCGAGCAGCTCCTTGCGCTCGTTCTGCGTCATGAGGAGCATTTCGCCGCTCGAGCCGCCGACGTACAGTCCGTGTACGCCGCAGTCCGCGAGATAGGACACAAAGGACGCGGCTTTTTTCGTATCAACGCCGTTTTCCGAAAACGGCGTGAGCAGCGCGGGCATGATGCCGCACAGTTTCTGGTTTTTCATTGAGCTGAAACCTCCGTCGATGAAATCGTGATGTTTTGCGAATCCACCCCATTCTACCATAAAACTCCCGCGTTTGCAAGAATTTTCGGATTCCTTTCTTCTCCGAAATTTGTTTTCATCCCGTTCACAACTCCATGCTATAATCAGACGAACCTGAGCAAGCGGGAGGGACAATATGATTCGCGACAGAAACGGCTGTATCTGGTACAAGGGCAATCTCCACACCCACACGACCCTTTCGGACGGGCGGCTGACGCCCGAGGAAAGCGCCGCGCTCTACCGGGCGCGGGGCTATGATTTTCTCGCGTTTACCGACCACTGGAAGCCTTCGGAAAACCGGGTCGACGAGAGCGGGCTGCTTCTGCTTTCCGGCGCGGAATACGATTTCGGCAGGAATGTGCGGGAGGGCGTGTACCACGTCGTCGCGATCGGATGCGAAAGGGACCCACAGATCACCCGCGCCGAATCCTCCGTCGAGGGGGCGCAGGCGGCGATCGACAAGATCCACGAAGCGGGCGGGCTCGCCGACCTCGCGCACCCCGCGTGGTCGATGAATTCGCTCGATCAGCTCCTGCCGCTCAGGGGCGTGGATCTCACGGAAATCTTCAATTCCGTCTCCGATCTGCCGCGCAACTGCCGTCCCTATTCTGGGGGAGAGATCGACCGGCTCGCTGCGCGCGGGGTTTTCTGGAAGACCGCCGCGGTGGACGACACGCATTGGTACGGCGAGCTTGACGCGGCGCGGAGCTTCGTTTACGTGAAGGCCGAGGAGTGCACGCGCGAAGCCGTCCTTGCGGCGCTCAGACGCGGGGACTTTTATTCCTCCCAGGGTCCGCGGCTCGACGCGCGGTTCGACCGCAGCACGAACGCGGTGCGCGTGCGGTGCGAAGCCGAGGACGATATCCGCTCGATCGTGTACTTCACGGACGCGGTCTGGACGAATCACCGCGCGGACGTCGGGGAGCGTCTGACCGAATCCGTCTTCCGGCTGACCGGACGCGAAACCTTCGTCCGCGTGGAGGTCCGGGACGCGGCGGGGCGGTACGCGTGGAGCCAGACCTTTGCCGTATAGGTATAATAAGTATAATATAGATGGATACGGCTGCCCCGCAAGCCCGGCAAGGAGCTTTCGGAACAGCACAAAACGCGTTCGGAGGAGGTATTTATGGAACAGTACACCATCACAGGCATGAGCTGCGCGGCGTGCAGCGCGCGGGTCGAAAAAGCCGTCTCCGGCGTGGAGGGCGTGACCGCCTGCTCCGTCAGCCTGCTTACGAATTCGATGGGCGTGGAGGGCACGGCGTCCCCCGCTGCGATCATCGCCGCCGTGGAGAACGCGGGTTACGGCGCGGCAAAAAAGGACGGCAGGGACAAGGCGGCGTCTTCCGCCCCTTTATCCACCGAGGAGGACGCGCTGCGCGACCGGGAAACGCCCGCCTTAAAGCGCCGTCTCATCGCCTCGCTCGGCTTTCTCGCCGTACTCATGTATTTCTCGATGGGACACACGATGCTCTCCTGGCCCGTGCCCCCGTTTTTCGAACACAACCACATCGCGCTCGGGCTGCTCCAGCTGCTGCTCGCGGCGGCGGTCATGGTGATCAACCAGAAATTCTTCGTAAGTGGAACGAAAGGCCTGCTCCACGGCGCGCCGAACATGGACACGCTCGTTGCCCTCGGCTCCGCCGCGGCTTTCGGGTACAGCACCGCCGCGCTCTTTCTGATGACCTCTGCGGCGAACGCGGAGGAGCAGATGCGCCTTCTCCACGGGCTCTATTTTGAGTCCGCCGCCATGATCCTCGCGCTCATCACCGTCGGGAAAATGCTCGAGGCGCGTTCCAAGGGCAAAACCACCGACGCGCTGAGGGGCCTCATGAAGCTCGCGCCGAAAACCGCCGTCGTCATTCGAGACGGCGCGGAGACGAGCGTTCCCGTCTCGGAAGTGAAAAAAGGCGATATCTTTGTCGTGCGGCCCGGCGAGAACGTCCCGGTGGACGGGGTCGTGCTCGAGGGGGAAAGCGCGGTCGACGAATCCGCCCTAACGGGGGAAAGCATCCCGGTCGACAAAGCGCCCGGAGACGCGGTCTCCTCGGCGACCCTCAATCAGTCCGGCTTCCTGCGCTGTGAAGCGACCCGTGTCGGAGAGGACACGACGCTATCGCAGATCATCCGGCTCATGAGCGATGCCGCCGCCACGAAAGCCCCCATCGCGAAGATCGCGGATCGGGTGTCCGGCGTCTTCGTGCCCGTCGTCATCGGCATCGCCGCCGTCACCGTCGCCGTCTGGCTGCTGCTCGGGCGCGAGATCGGCTTCGCGCTGGCGCGGGGCATTTCGGTGCTCGTCATCAGCTGTCCGTGCGCGCTCGGCCTCGCCACGCCCGTCGCCATCATGGTGGGGAACGGCGTCGGCGCGAAAAACGGCATTCTCTTCAAAACCTCCGCCGCGCTCGAGGAATGCGGACGGGTCGGCATCGTCGTCCTCGACAAGACCGGCACCGTCACGAAGGGCGAACCTGCCGTCACCGATCTCATCCCCGCGCCGGGGGTCTCCGAAGACGAACTCCTATCCCTTGCCGCCGCGCTGGAGGCGAAGAGCGAGCATCCACTCGCTCACGCGGTCACGCGCCGCGCCGAGGAGCGGGGGATCGCGCCGACCGATGCGTCCGATTTCCGCATTTTCCCCGGCAACGGTCTGCGGGGGACGGTGAACGGTCGTGCGGTCGTCGGCGGGAGCGAACGCTTTCTCTCATCGAACGCCGAATTTCCCGCGGAGCTCGGAGAAGCGTGCGGCAGACTCGCTGAGGAGGGGAAGACGCCCCTCTGCTTTGCCGCGGACGGGCGTGCGCTCGGGGTGATCGCCGTCGCCGACGTGCTCAAGGAGTCCAGCCCCGCCGCGATCCGGGAGCTGAAAAACATGGGGATCCGCGTCGTGATGCTCACCGGGGACAACGAACGCACCGCCCGGGCGGTGGGCGCGCTCGCCGGGATCTCAGCGGACGACGTGATCGCGGACGTGCGTCCGGACGGCAAGGAAGCCGTCGTGCGTGAGCTTGCCGCCCGCGCGAAGGTCGCCATGATCGGGGACGGCATCAACGACGCGCCCGCCCTCGCGCGCGCGGACGTCGGCATCGCCATCGGTGCGGGTACGGACGTCGCCGTGGACGCCGCGGACGTGGTGCTGATGAAGAGCACCCTGTCCGACGCCTCCGCCGCGATCCGCCTGAGCCGCGCGACGCTGAAGATCATTCACGAGAACCTATTCTGGGCGTTCTTCTACAACGTGATCGGCATCCTGATCGCCGCGGGGGTCTTCATCTCCGCGTTCGGCTGGCAGCTGAACCCGATGCTCGGCGCGGCTGCGATGAGCCTTTCGAGCTTCTGCGTCGTCATGAACGCCCTGCGGCTCAATCTCTTCCGCCCGCACGACGCGAAGAACGATAAAAAGCTGAAGCACCCCTATACCGGGGAGATCCCGAAAATCAATTCCCGAAAGGAGTCAAACGATATGAAGAAAACCATGAAGATCGAGGGCATGATGTGCGCCCACTGCGAGGCGAGAGTCAAAAAAGCGCTCGAGGCGATCGACGGCGTGATCTCCGCTGCCCCGGATCACGAAAAGAACGAGGCGGTCCTCGTGCTTTCAAAGGACGTGGATTATGCCGTCCTCAAGGCCGCCGTCGAAAAAGAAGGCTACGACGTGAAGGGGATCGTGGGAGAATGAAGTCCTCCCCCGCCCTCCCCGCAGCCTCGACCCTGCGCCTGCCCTTTTCCCCCTCCGCCGGGCTCCCGGAGACCGCGCCCCTGCTGCGCACCGACCGCAAGACGCTCGCCGTTCAGCTGAGACCCGACGGCTCGCTCGTCATCCGCGCGCCGCGGCGCATGAAGGACGACGAGATCCTGCGCTTCGTCCGGTCCCGCGAGACGTGGCTCCGTCAGCATCTTGACCGGATCCGCGCCGAACGGGAAAAGCGGGAAAACACCGAAAGGCTCTCCGACGAGGAGTTGAAACGACTGGCGCGGCTCGCCGCACAGATCCTTCCTCTCCGCGTCTCGTTTTTCGCGTCCCTCGTCGGCGCGGATTACGGGCGGATCACCGTGCGCTGTCAGAAGACCCGCTGGGGAAGCTGTTCGTCGCAGGGAAATCTGAACTTCAACTGTCTGTTGATGCTCGCGCCGCCGGAGGTCAGGGATTACGTCGTCGTGCACGAGCTCTGCCACCGGCTCGAAATGAACCACTCCCGCCGCTTCTGGGCGGCGGTGGAGCGCGTCTGCCCGGATTATCAAGATCATAAAAAATGGCTCCGCGAAAACGGCCCCGCCCTTCTCGCGCGGGTGTTCGGGTGAACGGACGCCCTCAGTTTCATACGCATCTGGTTTTGACCGCAAGAAAGGAGCAGCCATGCTGACCGTCAAAAACGCTCAAATCATCGTATCGCCCGAAACCCTTAGAGATCCGGATTCCTCCGCGCTCTACGCGGCGAAGGAGCTGAGATACTACCTCGACCGGATGACGGGGACAAGTCTGCCCCTGCTCTCCTCCGCCGAGGGAGAGGGAGAAGGCGCGATCCTTGTCGGAACGGCGTCCGGACTGGACACCTCCGGCTGCACGGACGACGGATTCGTCATCGAATCCTCCGGAAACACCGTGCGGCTCGGGGGAGGATGCCGGGGCGTGCTCTACGCCGCTTACGAGCTGCTCGAGCGGCTCGGCGTGCGCTTCTTCACGCCGACCTGCGAGAAGGTCCCGACCGCGCCCGACGCCGTGATCCCCGATTTCTCGCTCCGCTCGGAGCCAGAATTCGAATATCGTGCGCACAATTACGCCTCGGTCCGGCAGTACCCCCGTTTTTCAGCGAAGCTGCGCTTCAACGGAGTGGTCGGCAGCGGACCGATCCCCGCGCGTCTCGGCGGATCGATGAACTACGGCATGTTCGTGCATTCGTTCGAGTCCCTGATCCCCACAGGGGAATTCGGTGAGACCCATCCCGAATACTTCGCTCTGGTCGACGGGGTGCGCGTGACGAGGGGCGGGGGCAGGACCCAGCTCTGCCTGACAAATCCCGACGTGATCCGGCTTCTCACCGAGCGGACCCGCGCGTTTCTCCGCTCCCGTCCCGGCGTGCGGCTGATGTCGCTCTCCCAAAACGACTGGTACGGAAACTGCCAGTGTGAGAACTGCCGCAGAACGGACGAGGAGGAGGGCTCCCCCTCCGGCACGCTGCTGCGCGCGGTCAACGCCGTCGCCGAAGCGCTCGAGGAGGAATTCCCGAACGTGATTTTCGACACCCTCGCCTATGTGTACAGCCGTCCCGCGCCGCATATCACCCGCAACCGGCACAACGTCTGCGTGCGGCTCTGCTCCATCGAATGCTGCTTCTGCCATCCCTTCGACGCCTGCGACGACGAGGGACGCTCGGTCACCCGTCCGGACGGGACGAAATCGAACTTCATCACCGATCTCAGGGACTGGGGAAAGATCTGCGACCGGATGTACATCTGGGACTACACGACCTGCTTTGCCCACTACCCGACGCCCCATCCCAACTGGCGCGTCCTGCAGCGCAACGCGCAACTGATGGCGGAAAACAATGTGAAGGGCGTATTCGAGCAGGCGAACGGCGCGTCGCAGGGCGGCGTCGATTTCAACGAAATGCGGGCGTACCTCATCTCGAAGCTCCTGTGGGATCCGTACTGCGATCTCGAAGCGCACCGGCGCGAGTTCATGGAGACCTATTACGGCGCGGCGGCCCCCTTCCTCGACGCTTATCTGAATCTCCTGTGCGATACAGCCGAGAAGTACGATCACGTCGGCTTCAACGACAACCCGACGCACCGCTTCCTCGAGGAGGACATGCTTGAGAAATACTTCGCCCTCTTTGACCGGGCGGCCGACGCGGTGCGCGGCGATCCCGCCCGGATGATGCGCGTGGACAAAGCCCGCCTGTCGATCCGCTGGGTCGCCCTGAAGCGGAAGACCATGCTCCGCGGCGAGTTCGATCCCGAAGAGATCAACGCGTTCTTCACCGACTGGAAGACGCACGGACTGTCCCGCATCGACGAGTGGTGCAACGTGGAGACGACGCACCGCGCCCTCCTTGACGGCCTGTGGCGCGGCGTGGAGTATTTCGACCACTGGACCGGCGAAGAGGCGGAGTATCTGTAAGGGGTACGCGGCTTCTTTGAAAATGAAGCCCTGCACAGCAAGCTGTGCGGCAAGAAACTTTAATACAACTGGTTCAGCGTCCTCTCAACGTGCAGCTCGGGGTAATGTGCGCTTCACACTGCCCCGAGATGCACTTTGAACGGTTGGCTGTACCAATCGTATGAAAGTTCTTTGCCAGGATTTCTTTTAAGAAAGCCGCGTACCCCTTTCGTATTATATTACGCCTTTCTCGCTCTCTGCACGAGCGCGGCGACCCGGCACGCTCTCTGATACGCCTGCGCGGCGAATTCCGCGGGGCTGAGCTTTGCGTAGAGGTCGTTGTCGTGCCGTCCGGGCTTGCTCCGCGTCGTCAACTCGAAGGTGAGGGGGCCGTCGAAATCCGCGAGCCGGCGGGCGATGTTCTCCCAGTCCCCGATGCCGTCGAAGGGGAGCAGGTGCAGATCGTCATGCCATGTTATCCCGCCGCTGAGATCCCGGATGCCGAGATTGTCGTTGATGTGCGTCGCGATCAGCCTGCCGGGGAATCTTCCGGGCATGTCCGCGCCCCGGTTGTAGCACATTTCATGCCCCGTGTCCCAGCAGAAGCCGACCGTTTCGGGGTACGCCGGGGCGATAGCGCGCATGACCGCTTCGAGATATTCCTCACCCTCCGTATTTTCGAGGGCAAGCTTCACGCCGAGCTCCCGCGCGCGTTTCGCCAAGCGGTCGAAATACGCGATTCCTCTCTCGTTCGGCGCGTGATCCTCAAATCCAATGAAGACGTGAGCGACCATGATCGGCACAGAGACCGCGGCGCAGTCCTCGAGACACTTCATCTGCTCGCCGAGCGCGGCCTCCGCCTCCTCCGCACCGGAGTGCCACAGCGCGCGGATCTTCGTAAACGGCGCGTGCACGGACTGATAGAGCAGTCCCCGCTCGTTCGCGAGCCTGCGGTACAGCCCGAGCCGCTCTGACCCGCTCCATCCCGTGAAAAAGCCCTCAAATCCCGCGTCCGCGACGAGCGAAATCTCCTCCTCCGGCGTGAGCGGAAAGGGCTTTTCCGCCGAGCCGTAGGAGCCGAGCAAACCGAAACAGCACGGTTGGTTCCACATATTCTTTTCCTCCTTGCAGTCAGAATCGGGGCGGCGTGCCGCTCCGCGTCTTTTTTTCTTGCGCCGCGGGCAATCGAATAAAATCCTCTTGCAAATCCCCGCGGGGTCTGTTATAATGGTTTATCGATCCGAAATTCCCGAAAGAACAGGAGAGCATACATGAAAGAAAACATCACCCTCATGGACGGCGCGGTCGGCACCTCTCTCTGGGCGAAGGCCGAAGCGAAAGGCTTCAAAAAGGATCCCGTCTGGCGCTACAACATCGAGCACCCCGAGCTGATCGCCGAGCTCGCCGTGGAATACGCGGAGGCGGGCGCCGAGCTCATCCTCGCGAACACCTTCGGCGCGAACGGTCCCGCCGTCAAGCGTTCCTCTTCCTACACCGCTCCCGAGGTCGTCTCCGCGGGCGTTCGCGTCGCGAAGCAGGCGCTCGCCGGAAGGAATGTGAAGATCGCGATGTCGATCGGTCCCCTCTCCGCGCTCATGGAGCCCTACGGCGATCTGACCGAGGAAGAGGTCACCGAAATCTACGCGGAAATGATCGGCGCGGGCATGAAGGAAGGTCCCGATATCATCCTGCTGCAGACCTTCATCGATCTCGAGATGATGCGCGTCGCAGCGGTCGAGGCGAAGAAATACGGCGTACCCGTCTTCTGCTGCCTCACCTTTGAGCGCAAGGGCAAAACCATGATGGGCAATTCCGTCGAGGACATGATCGAGACGCTCGAGCCCCTCGGCGTGGACGCGCTCGGCATGAACTGCTCCCTCGGCCCTGACCTCGCGGTCCCGGTCATCAAGGAATTCGTCGGCAAGACCTCCCTGCCCCTCGTCTTCAAGCCCAACGCCGGCAAGCCCATTCTCGCCGCGGACGGCACGACCGCCACGGCGTACAGCGCGAAGGTCTTCGCGGACGACGTAGTCCCCGCGCTCGATTTCGTGGACTACGTCGGCGGCTGCTGCGGAAGCGACCCGTCCTACATCCGCGAGCTGGCGTCCAGAATGGGGAAATAAGGGACGCCGAAGGCCGTATTCTCATCGCAAACCGCCCGCTGATCAGTTTTACGCACGGGAGAGCTGCCGATCGGACAAAGCAGAAACGCCGCCGCCCCGATAAGTTCTACCGCCGTTCGACAGCGGGCATCTTGCATTTTGCGCAGAGGCCCGGTATAATCATAAGTACAGGAGGGGAATTCCATGAACGATTATGAATTCGGAAACTATATTTATGAGCTGCGCAAACGCGCGGGGCTTTCCCAGACGGAGCTTGCCGCCGAGATCGGCGTGACCGGCAAGGCGGTATCCAAATGGGAGGTCGGAAAAGCAAAGCCGGGCGTGGAGACGATCCGGAAGCTCGCGGCGCTGTTTCAGGTCAGCGTGGACGAGCTTCTCAAAAAGAGAGAAGGCGGAAAACGACCCGCGGTCACGAAGATCGTCGTCACGGGCGGTCCGTGCGCCGGGAAGTCCACCGCAATGAGCTGGATGCAGAACGCGTTCACGCAGATGGGCTACACCGTTCTCTTCGTTCCGGAAACGGCAACGGAGCTGATCACCGGCGGCATCGCCCCCTGGACCTGCGGAACGAACTGCGATTTTCAGAAGTGTCTGCTCCGACTCCAGCTCGAAAAGGAAAGGGTCTACGAACAGGCGGCTCAGTCCATGAACGTCGAAAAGGTCCTGCTCATCTGCGATCGCGGGGCGCTCGACAACAAGGCGTACATGGACAGTCTCGAATTTGCCCGGGTCCTCGCATTCCTCGGAACGAACGAGATCGAGCTGCGGGACCGTTACGACGCCGTGTTCCATCTCGTGACGGCGGCGAAGGGGGCGGAGGAATTCTATACGAACGTCAACAACACCGCAAGGAAGGAAACGCCCGCCGAAGCCGCCGCCCTGGACGACAAGCTGATTGCCGCCTGGACGGGACACCCGCATCTGCGCGTGATCGACAATTCCACGGATTTCGAAAACAAGATAAAGCGCCTGATCGCGGAGGTTTCCTCCTTCCTCGGAGAACCGGAACCGTTTGAAATCGAACGAAAATTCCTGATCGAATACCCGGATATCAAATGGCTCGCGTCCCTTCCGACCTGTCGGCGCGTCGAGATCATCCAGACCTATCTGAAATCAAGCGGGGACGAAGAGATCCGGGTCCGCCAGCGCGGGGGCGACGGACACTATATCTACTACCTGACAACGAAGCGCAGGATCAGCGGGATGAAGCGCGTGGAGATCGAGCGCAGGCTTTCGGGGAGCGAATACCTCCGGCTCCTGATGAACGCGGACACCTCCAGACGTCAGATCCGCAAGGATCGGTACTGCCTCACCTACGACAATCAGTACTTCGAGATCGACGTATACCCGTTCTGGAACGATCGGGCGATCGCAGAGATCGAGCTCAGCGACGAAGCAGCCGAAATCCGATTCCCGAAGCAGATCAAGGTGATCCGGGAGGTCACCGACGACGAATCCTACAAAAACGCCTCGCTGGCGAGGATACAGGAAGGGGAGGGTGCGCCGAATGCCGGGAAGATTCTTTGAGAAAGCGGACGCGGAAAAAGCCCGCGACGGTCTCAGACTGCTCTGCGTCACGGCGGTCTCAACCGCGCTTTTCGTCGTGCTGACGCTGTGTCTTCAGGTACCCGTATTTGAAAACTATTATCTCTGCCTCGGCTATGTCGTGATGGGCGTCTGCCTGTATTCCTTCGGAACCTTGAGCGGCACGTTCGTCGGCGTCGTCGGCACGGCGCTGTACTGCCTGCTCATCAGCGGGCTCCGCGGCATGCCGGGATGGGCAGCCGGCAATCTCGTCATCGGGCTCGTTGTGGGTCCGACGTTCAAACTGACAAAACGGATGGGAAAGCCGCTGCTTGGGGCAGTTCTGAACTTTCTTGCCATCGCCGCCTCGACCGCGCTCGGGATCCTCATTCTCAAGTCCCTCGTCGAATGCGTCCTGTACGGGCAGCCCATGGCGGTCCGGATGGGTAAAAACGTTTTCGCGTTTGTCGCGGACGTATTTGTGCTTGAGCTGAGCCTGCCGATCTGCGCGGCGCTTGACAAGCCCGTCACGAAGCTCCTGAGATCGCGGCGCCTGCCGCCCGCGGATCCGAGCCGGACATGACCCGAACGGGCAGACATTTCTCCGCAAATAAACGCCGCGGCTTTCCCGGTATCGATCACACGGGAACCGCGGCGTCTTTCTTTATGATGATGCCGGTCTCGCGCCGACGCACGGCGGACCGCGCCGCACCGCCGTTCCCGGGGCGCGGGTTCAGAACATCATTCTTTCCATATACTCCGACGTGAACACCGGGTTCGATGCGAGGTTCACGAGGCTGATTCTCTTCGTTCTCTCCTCGCACGCCGCCCGCAGTCCGCCGGACAGAAGGATCATGGACGCGCCGCCGAGCGCCGCGTTGCCGAGGACGTTGACCTTATCCCCGAGCTCCTCGGGCAGAAGCCCGATGGCGACGGCGTTTTTGATGTCGAGATAGCTCCCGAAGCCGCCCGCCACGTCGAGCTCTTCCACCTCGTCCGGGGAAACGCCCGATTCCTTGAGCAGGGTGCGCATTCCGGCGTGGATCGCGCTTTTCGCGAGCTGGACCGCGCGGATGTCGTTCTGCGTGAGCGAGACGTCTCCGCGGATCACGGCGGCGGGATCGTCCTCAAGGTAGCCGGTTTCGTCGAGCTGTTCCGTCTCGAGCAGGCAGGCGACCGCGTCGACGAGCCCGCTTCCGCAGACGCCCGCCGGATCGCCGTCCCCGATCACGTGACAGCACAGTTCCCCGTCCTCGGTCCAGACCCGGTCGACCGCGCCTTCCTTTCCGCCCATGCCGCAGGAAATGCCCGCTCCCTCAAACGCGGGTCCCGCCGCCGTGGAGGTCGCGCGGATCATGCCGTCCTTCGCGAGCACCATTTCTCCGTTCGTGCCGATGTCGACGAGCACCGCGGTCTTTCCGGATTCGCAGATGCCGGACGCCGTGAGCGCGGTCATGATATCCGCCCCGACGAACGCGCCCGCGCAAGGAGGCAGATAAACCGCCGCGTTTTCACCGAGGGAGCATAGTCCGACCTCCCCCGCGGTCACGAATTCGCCGAAGAGCCGGTTCGCGTGAAACGGCGCGTGGGTCAGGGGCTCCGTATCCGTTTCCGTGAGAAAGCTGAGCATGACCGTGTTGCCCGTGATCACCGCCGCGTCGATCTCACTCGGATCGATCCCCGCGCAAGCCGCCATGCCCGAGAGCATTCCGTCGATCGCGTCCCGGACCAGAGAAGCAAGCTCGCCGCCGTGGGAGGCGAGAGCGGCTTCCATGCGCGAAATCACGTCCGCGCCGAAGCGCGCCTGCGGATTCAGCCGGCTGTCCGAGGCGAGCAGAGTGCCCGCGCGGTCATAGAGCCGCGCCGCAAGCGTGGTCGTGCCGATATCGACCGCCGCGCCATAGGAATGAAAAATCGGCGCGAGTGGGCACGAGGGGAGCGCGCCGTCGGTTTTGATCTGCGCCGCGCCGCCCTTTTTTTCGACCGATACGGAAAAATCCCCGCGCACGGTGACACAGCAGGCGAGCCGCGTGCCCATGCCGAGGTCTTCTTCCGAGAGAAAGCGTTTTTCCCGCTCCGACGGCTCGCTCAGCGCCCCCGCCGCCGTGACCCGGCATTTTCCGCACTTGCCGTGCCCGCCGCAGGGATAGTCCCCGAAGCCGAGCCCGGCAAGGAAATCGCCGAGGTTCGCGCCGAGCGCGCAGGGGTATGCCGCGCCGTTTACCAGAGCGGAAACGATTTTTTCATCCGTCATTCTGTCACCCTCCGCGGGGCGCTTCACAGATCGAACAGCGCCGCGCCGAAATAGGTCACGGTATTCTGCCCGTTGATGTATTTCATGCCCGCCGTTTTCGCGAGCGAGGATACGTTGATGCCGTAGGTCTCGAGCGACGAGACGGCCTTATCCGGATGGCGGCAGGGCTTGTCCTCGCGCTTGGCGCAGGTTTCGCACACTCCGCACCCGCCGGAGCCGAGATGCAGACAGCGGGAAAAGGGCTCGTCCCCGAGCAGGACGCCGAGCCGCGACGTAAGCTCGTTCTGCCGCTTCCCGGCCTCCGTCATGCCCTCGAAATCGTAGCTGTCCTCGAGCATGCCGACCGTCTGATACACGAGAGCGTACTCATAGGAATAGACCTCGTCGATCAGTTTGTCGATCTCTCCCGCAAAGGGGGGACACATCCAGTTTTTGCCGTAATTGCCGCACAGGTTCTGCTCGCAGAGCGCACGAAAGGAGGGGGAGGTTTCAATGTCGGCGGTTTTCACGACCGCCGCCTTGAACGCTCCCTCCCTGACTGCCAGCCCGGCAAGATGCGCAAACAGCGCTTCCGGTTCGGCTTCCCGTTCCGTTTCCGCGCTCACGCCGACTTGCCCGCCAGCTCGAGGCAGAATTCGACCGCCTTGTCCGCCGCACTCGCCGCGTCGGGAGTATAGGCGTCCGCGCCGATCTTCTTGCAGAACGCGTCGTCCACGGGCGCGCCGCCGACCATGATCTTCACCTTGTCGCGGATGCCCGCAGCTTCCGCCTTCTTCACGACCTCTTCCATCACGCCCATCGTAGTGGTGAGCAGAGCGGAGCAGGCGATGATCTGGCAGTTCTGATCGATCGCGGTCTGCACGAAGGTGTCGGGGGAGACGTCCGTGCCGAGGTCGACGACCTCAAGCCCCTTGCCCTCGAGCATGAGCTTCACAAGGTTCTTGCCGATGTCGTGCAGGTCGCCCTGCACCGTGCCGATGCAGACCTTCCCTGCCGCCTTGACGCCCGCCTCGGCGAGCAGGGGCTTCAATACGCCCACGCCCATGTTCATGGCTCTCGCCGCGATGAGGACTTCGGGAACGTAGACTTCGTTCGCCTTGAATTTCTCGCCGATGACGTCCATGCCGGAAAGCAGGCCTTCGCGCAGGATGACGTCCGGGTCAAGACCCTCGTCGACCGCCTTCTGGACCAGTTCCTTCACGACCTTCGCTTTGCCGCGCTGAAGATTCTCCGAGATTTCGTTTAAGAGTTCCGTGCTCATGTTATTCTCTCCTTTTGGGATTATGGATGAAATTTTGCCGCGCCGGGCGCGTCCGGATCGGGCTGCGGGGCCCGTCAGATGCGGATTTTTTTGATTTCCTCGGCGTAATACTGCACAAGCTCAAACTTCGTGCCGGGCATCAGCCGGTGGTCGGGACAGGGGATGAAGCCCCCGAGCGACACGAGCCGTTTCATGCGCTCGATCTCCTTGTCCACGGCGGCCTTGTCCTTGCGCAGCGCCGTTTTGTCCATGGCGCCGACGCCGAGCATGCCGGGGCCGAATTTCTTTCTTGCCGGCTCGAACTGGTCGCCCCACACGCCCACCTCGATGGGGAACATGGTGTTGACGCCGTTTTCGTACCAGGTGGGAAGAAGCTGACCGACCACGCCGTCGCAGTCGAGGGAAATGACGTCGATGCCGTATTCGTGGCAGAGGTCGCAGCGCTTTTTATAGTGCTTCCCGCACAGCTCGTCGAAGAGCTCGGGGGAGATCAGGGGACCGTTCTTGAAGCAGATGTCTTCCCAATAATGGGCGAAATCGAATTTCGCGCCCGTCTCGAGGATGGTCTTCGCGCATTCGTACTGCATGTCCGCCCAGGTATCCACGATGTCGGCGAAGAGGTCTTCGTCCTCGTCGTAGATCAGATAGCTCATGCCCACGACCGAGGTCATGTCGCGGATGCTGCCGAGTACCGAGCCGAGATGGATGCCGATGGGCACGTCCCACGACCGCGTTTCGTTGAAATGCTTATAGTACTCGACGTTCACCCGCTCCGGGAAAAACTTCATCTTCGGGCGGAAGAGCGTCTCGAACGCTTCGCGATCCTTCAGAAGATAGTCGTCCTCGGATGGGATCGACGTGATGCCGGGTTTGTGCCGCTCGATGATGCCGTTGCCGTTCAGAATGCGGCGCGAGCCGTCGGGCAGAACCTCGAGCTCCTTCCACTCAAAGGCGGGGGAAAGGCCGTTCGACGAGCCGGAGCAGTGGTTCCAGTTGAAGTCCCAGCCGATGAGCTTGTCGAGAGCGACGTCCTTTTCGCTCCCGTCCCAGTTGCCCTCGGCGAGCTCGCGCGGGATCTTTCCCTGATCCGCCCATTCGGTGAGAAGCTCGCCCCAGTAGCCGAAATGCACCGCGGGGATGCGGTCGACCGGCTTATAGTGAAGAAGATTCATCGCGCGTTCCCGGTTCGTCATTGCATACTCCCTCTATTTTATCCTTATCCGTATTGTAGCACATCCCGCGTGAAAGTGCAAGGACTTTGCGTTTTTTCTCACCGAAAAAGTATGCGCGAAAAAGTACGTCCCTTGACACGCTTCTGCGCGTATGTTATAATGGGATCAAATCAAAAGAACGGATCCGAACGGAAGGAGAACCGCCATGACCTTACGCGAACGCGCCATCGCCGCCCTCGAATGCAGGGTGCCGGACGCCATTCCCACCTTCGAGCTGGAATTCCAGCTCACGCCGGAGCTGCGCGGCGCGGGTACGGACTTTATTTCGAGCTGGTCCCTCGACCGCATGAACCTTTCCGAGAAGGAAAGGGACGAGAAGCTGTACAAAAACGCCGAGCTGATGGTCTCGGTCTATTCCGAGCTTGAATATTCCATTTTCAACGTTGCGTATCTGAACTATCCGGACATCGTAAAGACCGTGCGCTGGATCAAGGAGCTTTCCGGCGACAAATTCCTTCTGACCCACCACGGGGACGGCACCTTCGCCATTCCGGACGGGAACGACATGTTCGGCTTCGCCTACCGCATCGCGGACGACCCGGAGGGGGTCCACGCGGACGCGCGGCGGATGGCGGACGGGGCGATCGAATACAACAAAAAGCTCTTCGATCTCGGCATCGAAAGCTTCATGCTCTGCTCGGACTACTGCTACAACTCCGGTCCCTTCCTCTCCCCCGCCATGTTCTCGGAGTACATCACGCCCTATCTCTATGACATCATCGACAACATCCGCAAGATGGGCGGATACGCCATCAAGCACACCGACGGCAACATCATGCCGATCCTCGATCAGCTCATTTCCTGCCGTCCGCACTGCATCCATTCCATCGACCCGATGGCGGGCGTGGACATTGCCGAGGTGAAGCGGCAGACCTATCCGAAGGGCATCGCGATGTGCGGCAACGTCAACTGCGCGCTCATGCAGACGGGCACGGACGAGGAGGTCCGCGAAAGCGCGCTCTACGCGATTCACAGCGGCAAGCCCGGCGGCGGGTATATCTTCTCGACGAGCAACGTGCCCTTCCGCGGGCTGGATCTGAACCGGTATCTGATGATTCTCGATATTTGGAAGGAGAATCGGTATTATACGGCGGAGGATATGGAATACAAGGGGTAAGGGCGGAACCTTTTGAAAACGCCTTTTGGCCCTGCGCCGCCTGCCCCCTCGACGCAGTCAGGGGGCAATACAAATCCGTAATTCCCAAACGCGTAGCGTTTGTTTCCTTCTAAGATAAACAAGCAAGAAAGAATCAAGAAAGAACGAAAGAAAGTTAAAGGAAGAAGAATTAGAAAGGACCCTCCCATGCCGAACTATCTCCCCCTCGATCTCTCCGTCCTCACCCCCGACACCGTCGGGGTTTCGCCTGACACAGCCCTCTATACCTTCCCGGGAGGCCGGGGAAAGCTGACCGTCCCGATGAAGGACGGCGCGCTCGCCGGCGTGCCGCTGGAGCCCGATTCCTGGATCGCCATGGACGTGACCTGCGAGAGCAGCCGCTGCGCCGTGCTCGGCTGGTTCTTCCATACCGCGGACGGACGGTTCTGCGGCGTGAAGATGGGCGTGCTCGCGGGCATCCGCACCCGCATCGCCCTCCCCGCATCCGTCGCCGGGGGAAAAACCCTCTTCCTGCGCCGCACGCCCGGCAAGCTCAAATCCGTGACGGAGGGCGAGCCGATCGACTACCGGGACGCCGTGACCTTCACGGTGCGCTCCGCCCCCTCCGTGGAGGACGTCGTTTTCCGCATTCATTCCTTCGGCGTGTACAACGCGGAGCCGGATTTCCCGGTGGAAACACGCGTGCTTGTGGACGAGCTCGGGCAGAAGGCGCTCGCGGACTGGCCCGGCAAAACGAAATCCTTTGACGAAATGGCGGCCCGGATGCGCGCCGCGCTCGACGCCCCCGAAGCGGACGCCGCTCTGCCTCCCCGGTCGCGCTGGGGCGGAGATCTCAGCCTGCGCCTGACGGAGGGAACAGGTTTCTTCACGCTCGAGAAGCACGAAGGGCGGTATCTTCTCGCCGACCCGGACGGGTACGCCTTCTTCTCGACGGGACTCGACTGCGTGAACATCGACGGGGACTGCAACCTCGAAGGCATCCGCTCCCTCGTGGACGAGCCGGATCACGCCTCCCCCGGATGGGTGCGCGGACCGGAGGGGAATTTCTTCTCGTGGCACCGCCACAATCTCTGGCGCGTGTTCGGCGACGACTACCGGAACAAATGGAAAGAGCTCACCGCCCGCCGGATGCGGGAATGGGGCTTCAACACCGTGGCATGCTGGTCGGACATCGCCTTCGCGGAGGAGATGAACCTGCCCCACGTCATGATCATGTGGGGCTATCCGAAGACCGAGGCGTACATCTTCCGCGATTTTCCGGACACCCTCTCGCCGGAGTTTCAGAAGAACGCCGACGAATGGGCGAAGCAGATCATCCCCCACGCAGCCACGGCTTCCCTGCTCGGGTATTTTCTCGGCAACGAGCCGCAGTGGGCGTTCGTGAACAATCTCAACATTGCCGCCCGCGCGCTCGAATGTGAAAAGCCTACCCATTGCCGCCGCGCCTTGATCGACAGAATGCGCGAACGGTATGACGGCATCGCCGCGCTGAACGAGGCGTGGGGCTCGGATTATCTTTCGTTCGAGGATATGGAGAATCCCCGCCCGACGCACGGTTTCACCGATCGGGCGAAGGCGGAGCTGGACGAGTTCTCCGGGATCATGATCCGCGAATACATCCGCGTGCCGTCGGAGGCGATCCGCAAATATGACAAAAACCACCTGAACCTCGGCATCCGCTACGCGTGGCTCTCGTCGAAGATCCTCGCGGCGGGCTCGGAATACACGGACGTCTTCAGCTTCAACAGCTATTCGATGGATCCGACGTCCATGATCGAGAGCTTTTCCTCCCTCGTCGGAAAGCCCGTGATGATCGGGGAATTCCACTTCGGCGCGCTCGACCGGGGGCTGGACGCGACGGGCATCCGCGGCGTGACCTCACAGGCGGAGCGCGGCGCGGCATACCGGCACTATATGCAGAAGGCGGCGGCGCACCCCATGTGCCTCGGCGCGCACTATTTCACCCTGAACGATCAGGCGTACCTCGGGCGCTTCGACGGCGAGAACTATCAAATCGGCGTGGTGGACGTGACGCAGAAGCCCTATGAGGAGTTCGTCGCGGGCATCGTTCGGACGCACCGCGAGATCTACGACATCGCCGAGGGCAAGAAGCCCGCGGACGCGAGAAAAGCGGAAGAGATCCCGGCGATCTTCTTCTGAGAAAGGGCAACAGGCAAACCCGATCCGACATCACGGCGGACGAACGCGCGATCGAAAACACCGGGCGTCGAAATCATGAACGGTCCGTCAAGGTCTGACGGAGCCGCGGCAGACCGCGAAAGCGCTCGGCATCACGGCGCCGTTCTCCGGAAAAGCGCTCAAATATGTTACGGAAGATAAACGTTCCCGAAAAAATATATTCCCGTCAGAACGGGAGGTGGGAAAAAACAATGTTGAAACGCATCGCATCGCTCATCATCGCGGCGCTGTTCATTCTGCCGCTTATCCCGACGGCGGCGTCCGCTATGCAGATATCCGTTAAACTGACGGTCGCGGACGGCGCCGGGCAGACGGTCACGCTGGACGTCGAACCGTCCGATTCGATCGACGCCGTCAAAGCGAAGATACAGGATAAAGAGGGCTGCCCCCCGGACCGGCAGCGGCTGTATTGGGGCAGCGCGCTTTTAGAGGACGGTAAAACCCTTGCGGAATACGGTATTCAAAATGAAAGCACGCTGTATCTGATCGTTCCGCCCGCAGATTCCTTCACCGTTATTATGCTTCCGGGCGAAAGCGAGGGCGAGCCGATCACGTACACCTGTCCTTTTGACGAGTATGAGGATCTGCCGACCTGGGCCGGAACCCTGCAGTTTTATAAAGACAAGAACAATCTGGCCAACTTCAATCTGGACGCCGATTACTGCCCCGACAGCTTCATTCCTCAGGAGAACTATCTGTTTGACGGCTGGGAAGGGCTCAAAGACCTCCACCATATCATAAAGGACAGGCCGGTGACCGTCACCGCGAAATGGAAGCTCGACCGGCTCCGCGCGTACGGTCCGATAGAAAAGATCCCGGCGGCGGACGGCGGGAATATCTATCTCGGCGGGATCCGCTGGCGCGTGATCGGAGAGAAAGATCAGACGCGGCTCCTCGTTTCCTCGGACGTGCTGGGAGACCGGCTGACCTTTGACGAAGCGGAAGCGTACCGCGACAGG
>JAFYBN010000074.1 GCA_017540175.1 Clostridia bacterium
GCCGGTCGCCGTGACTTCGCCGCCCTCGATGTAGAGGATGCTGTTTGCGAGAACCTCAAACCCGGCGGCCTTGCCGTCGGCCGTCACCTTGGAGGTCCCGGAAACCTTGATATTGCCCCAGCTCTTCTCGAACGCCGAGCCGTTGGTGGACGTCGCGTCAACGGTGCTGTCCTCGATCGTGATCTCGCCGCCTGCCCAGAAGCAAGCCTTCGAGCTCGTGACCGTAAGGTCCGCATCCTTCAGCGTCAGGCTGCACGCGCCGGTCACGTCCATGGTGACGTATACGCCGTAATCCGCGCCGGAGAGCGTTCCCGTACCCGTTACGGTCAGCGTGCCTGCCGCGTAAATTTTCGCTTTTTCTGTGGAATCGCCGACCGCGTGAGAACCCGTGATCACGGGATCACTCAGCGTCAGGGTACGGCTGCCGGGATCATACGTCCAGCCAGCGCCGGACAGGTTTGCCGACGTGACCTCCGTGTTCCCGACCCAAAGGTTGTACGATTCCGCCTCCGCCGCCGACGCTCCCGCCGCAAGGCACGGGATCATCACGCAGACGAGCAGCAGAGCGAAAAGTATGCTCCAGCGCATCGTATTCTTCATAGGAAAAAGCCTCCTCAAAATTCACGTCCGGGGGGCGGTTCCGTTCCGGTCCTCCGAGGCGCAGATTCTTCTCAAAGCCGGTGTCCCGAGGGGACACTTGCCCATATAAATTCTATCCGATAAAATGTGCCTTGTCAAGAGGGAAAGTGAAAATTCCGGAACTTTATGTGCGCTTTTTTTCACGCCGGGCGGCGCATTTCTTTTCGCAATCCGCTGCATTCCCGCCGTGGTTGTGTTATAATGAAGCGTTGTGAATTTCAGATCAAACCGCAAGGAGATATCCCGTCATGCAATGGACATCGGTCAACGACCTGAGAGAGAGCTTCCTCTCCTTCTTTGAATCCAAGGGGCATCTGCGCCTCCCCTCCTTCTCCCTTGTCGTGGGCAAAGAACTTTCATACGACTGGTGCAGCGAACCGCTTATCGTGCAGATCGGGGCAACGTGCGGCATACCGCTGAATGATTTTTGAATTCGTCATGTTGGTCCGAGAAACCAGAAGAGCCGCCCGGTTTTTGCCGGGCGGCTGCGTTTGTTTGGGATTCGCTTACTGCGCGACCGTCGTGAGGAAGACGTAGATCGCGACGGCGATCTCCGCGCGGGTCGCGGGATCCTGCGGACGGAGAGCGGTCTCGGTGCCCGCGGGGTCATAGAGGCAGGCGCCGCACGCCCACTGCATGGCGGGCATCGCCCAGTCCGCGACGTCGAACGCGTCGTCATAGCTCAGGATGTTCGTGTCCTCGCCGACGCTCGTGTCGTAGCCCTTCCAGTTCGCGTAGCGGAAGAGGATCGTTGCGAGCTGTTCGCGCGTCACGGGATCCAGCGGGCCGTAGCGCCCGTCGCCGTAGCCGAGGACGATGCCGTGGGAAGCAGCCCACTCGACGCCGTCGGTGTACCATTCACCCGCGGGAACGTCGGTGAACGCGCCCGTATAGGTCACCTCGGGCTTGCCCTCGATCCTGTGGAGGATGGTCACGATCATGGCGCGGTTGAGCGCGCCGTCGGGATTGAAGATCGTATCGGACTCGCCGATCATGATATCGTTCTCATAGAGGTAA
>JAFYBN010000075.1 GCA_017540175.1 Clostridia bacterium
CGGACCCGGGCCGAGCGAGCATACATGCTCGAGAAGTGGGGAAGGCCAAAATAAACTTGGCGAGTCGGGCGGAGCCCGATCTCGGGGGTCCGGGAAGCTGACGAAAAAGGGAAACTGCGGTCAGACCGGACCCGGGCCGAGCGAGCATACATGCTCGAGAAGTGGGGAAGGCCAAAATAAACTTGGCGAGTCGGGCGGAGCCCGATCTCGGGGGTCCGGGAAGCTGACGAAAAAGGGAAACTGCGGTTAGGCCGGACCCCGGCGCAGCGAAATGTTCCGATACTATTCACTATTCACTCTTCACTCAATCAAAAACAGGAGGTAAATGAAAATGTTTCTGCTTCACAGCACCGACGACGGGCGGGTCCCGCCGATCGAGTACCTTCCCTGTTCGGCGATCACGCCGAAGGCGGGAATGGCGCTCGTGCAGAGCTCCGGAAATCTCGCGATCGCGACCGGAACGACCAAACCGACCTACATCTCGATGATCGACAGAGCGAGCGCGTGCACGGCGGGGGATATCATTCCGGTGATCCGCATCGATCCCGATATGATCTTCGAGACGTCGTTCTCGGCGTCCGCGGCGGATGTCAAGCTTGGACAGAAGGTCACCCTGCACGCCTCGAATGGCGGTCAGGTGACGGCGACGACCACGAGCGGCGTCGCCGAGGTCGTGTATATGGACGGCACGGCGAGCGGCTCCATGTGCCGCGTCCGCTTCGCCTGAGCGGGGAAGCCCCAGCGGGCATACTCGGCTGATGTCAGTCGGGAAATAAAAACTTCCCACGACAATACGGACTCCGGCGGAGCCGGATGTCCATGGAGAGACGCCGCCGGCGTCCTCCGTGGGAGAAAGGAAGGATAGAGAAGAATGGCTAATATTACTTTCACTGAAGGCTCCGGCCTTCAGGATTCCATCTACGGCAAGTCCCAGGCGCCCATCCGCCTGTTCATCGAGAAGCACGGGGAGGCGTTTGAAGCGACGTCCGTCGCGAAGGCGGTCTTCGCGGAACAGAAATCCCTGCACTGGGCGGAAAAGACGACGGGCATGACCTCGATGGACGGTTTTCTGCCCGTGGGTGAGAACGGAGCATACCCGGTCGACGGCATGCAGGAGGGGTACGAAAAGACCTTTGAGCACATGACATGGAAGAATTCCTTCTCCATTTCGCGCGAAATGGTGGAGGATTCAAAGATCATGGATCTCAAGCGTCAGCCGCAGGCGTTTGTGACGTCCTATTACAGGACGCGGGAAAAGTTCGCGGCGGCGCTGCTCGGCGCGGCGATCCGCAAGCAGACCAGCGTAACCTTCTGCGGAAAGGTCTTCGACACGAAATCCGCGGACGGGGTCTGCCTGTTTTCGACGGCGCATCCCCCGAAGGTCAAGGGGACGAATCAGTCCAATCTGTTCGCCGACGCTTTTTCGAACGACGCGCTGATGGCGGCGGAGGAGAGGATGCAGAACATGACGGACGACCGCGGCAATGTGCTGGACATCGCGCCCGACACCATTCTCATTCCGAACCAGTACGCGCTGAAAAAAGCGGTCTTCGCGGCGATCGGCGCGGACAAGGACCCGGCGACGGCGAACAACGGGTTCAACTACAACTTCGGACGCTGGAACGTCATCGTGTGGCCGTATCTCAACGGCAACATCACGTCGGGCACCTCTCCGTGGGTGCTGATGGACTCGCGCTACAACAAGGATTACGGCGGCGCGCTGTGGTTCGACCGGACGGGACTCGAAGTGAAGTCCCTCGTGGACGACGGCAGCGACGCGAACGTGTGGCACGGGTACTCCCGCTTCATCGCGGGCTTCAGCGATTTCCGCTTCGCGGCGTGCGGCGGGGTCACAGGCGGCACGCAGATGATTTCGGACTGATCGCAGAACCGGGATCGGTGAGCGTTGAGCGCTGAGTGAAGGATGAGGAATGGGGGATGAGGAATGACGACATGCTTCTCGTTCCGCATTCTTCATTCCGAATTCTTTTTTCGCATACAGGGGGTGGAAAAACATAAAACTGACGGACGTGATCGCTTACTGCGATCGGATCAAACCGAACGCGTTCTCGGACGCGGACAAGGCGGCGTGGCTGAGCGAGGCAGAGGGGCTCGTTTACACCGAGATCTTCCTCCTGATGCCGGGGGAATTCCGGCCGTTCGTGCTCGCGGCGTCGTACACGGCGGAGGAGCTGTGCTTTCCGGAGGCGGATCTCATCCGGCTGAAGAGTCCGATCCCGGACGGGTTCTCGGTGGGCGGGCTTCTGAAACTGACGGTGGATCAGACCGCGGCGGCGTCGTTCTACGCGGAGAACAGCAGCGGGACGGCGGAATATAAGATCCTCGCGATCTCGGCTGACGGGTGCGAGATCCGTATCGAGGCGGAGCTGCCGGACACGGGGCGCGAGGAGGACCCTGCTTCGTGGGCGCTGGACTTTGACGGCACGGGGGTAGAGCTCGCGGTGCGGCCTCCGCACGACAAGCTGTACGCGGCGTACCTGACGGCGATGATCGACTTCGCCAATGGGGAATACAACAAATACCAGAACAGCATGCAGCTCTTCAACCTCGCCTTCGGGGAGTACGCGCGCTGGTACGCGGACAATTTCAGACCGGCGGACAGGTGCGCCGACGCAGTCGCGCTGGAGCTCGCCAGAGGCGATCTCCGCAATCCCTCCCGGATGGTTGGGTACCTCTCGGCGTACGCCGTGGCGGTCAAGCACGGGTACCGGGGGACGGAGGAGGAATGGCTCGACAGCCTGAAGGGCGCGGACGGGTCCTCGGGCGTGTGGATCTCGGACACGCTGGACGACTGGCCGGAGCCGGACCGGCATCTCTGGATCATCCGGGACGACGAGCCGGAGGAGGACATTGTGATCCCGGACGGGCTCGAATACGCGGACGGCGAGCTCTCCCTGATGGACGGAAGCGCGCCGGTAGGGGATCCGATCCCGCTGCAGATCGGGCTTCCCGCGGTGACGGCGGCGGACAACGGGGACTTCCTCTGCGTCGTGAACGGCGTATGGGCGAAGACGAGCGTTGAAGAATGGTCCGGCGGAAGTTATTGAAGGTTCGGGGGTGATGAGCAGTGAAAGCTGAACGGAACGCAAGGAGAATAACGAAACGGGACAAACAGCACGTCTCAGAACCTTCGGGGTATGCCCGGAGCGCTTTAGGAGCAAACAGTACGGGATGGCATACCCGATGGTCAGGAGGGAGCTACTGATGAGAGGATCGATGGAGTTTCCTCCGTGGGCGGTTTCCGCTTACGGGATCGCGGTGAAGCACGGGTACTGCGGGACGGAGAGGGAGTTCATGCTCTCCCTGCTCGGGCGTCCCGGGGTCGAATGCCTGCCGATGATCCTCGTGACAAATGAAGCTGAAGAAGACGTGCCGCCGGAGAGGGATCTGATCATGCGTCCTTCCGCGGACGAGTACGCGTATTATACGGAGAAAAACGAATTCCGCGCGGCGGACAAGGAGGTCTATGTGCCGGACGGTTTTTCGCTCGACGGGGACGAGCTGCAGCTCGCGTGCCAGGGAGTTCCGTTCGGGCGGGGAGTCGTGCTTCCTTCGGCGGATCTGCCGGAGGTGACGGCGGCGGACAACGGAAAAGTGATGAAGGTTGTCGCGGGGGCATGGGCCGCCGCTCTGCCATAAAGACAGCATGAACGAAAAATCAGCGGGCAGAGCCCGAGGATTCGCCTGCGGCGAACCTCGCCGAAGAAAACAAAACAATCTGCCATAAAGACAGCATGAACGAAAAATCAGCGGGCAGAGCCCGAGGATTCGCCTGCGGCGAACCTCGCCGAAGAAAACAAAACAATC
>JAFYBN010000076.1 GCA_017540175.1 Clostridia bacterium
CGGGAGAGTCGGTGCCGTATAACTCAACTTCCGCAACGTCGCCGTGGTTGTCGGTGTTGTAGTAGAAGTAGTACTGGTAGCCGTCGTTGTTCTCGAAGTCGGTGATGACGTAGGAATCGGGAGCCGTGCCCTCGACGTCGGACTTCCAGAGCGTCACAGCGGTGTCAACGTTGTCTTCGTTGTTGCCTCTGATCTCGGCGCCCTTGAAGCGGCCGTTCCAGTCGGCATCCACATAGCGGGAGAGGATCGCGACTTTTTCAAGCACGACCTTCCTGCCCATATCCATGCCGCAGTAGCCGTCGCCCTGTCCGAGCGGATCGAAGAACGTGGCGGGGTTGCCGTCAAACGCGGCGGCAGCGCCGGCAGCGGCGTTTCCGCCCCAGCCGGTCTCGTTGCCGATCACGGTGCCGACGAGCGCGTTTCCGGATTCGCCGGAAGCCGGGTAAGTGTAGGTGGGTTCAGCGGGAGCGGGTTCTTCAACGGCCGCGCCCGTCACTTCCGCGACGACGTTCTGATATTCCTTCAGAACTTCGCCGTCGGTGAGAGCGACCTGATAAAGCTTCGCGCCGACGACGCGGAATTCGCAGCCCGCGCCGAGGGATTCGGAGGGATACGCCGGGTTCAGACCGATGCCGAGCACCTCGGGAAGCGCGCTGCCAAGGTTGAATTCACCTTCGCCGTAGAGGCCGTAGGAGGTAAGCTCGCCGTTCATGTAAACGTTCAGGGTGTTGGTCGCCTTATCGTAGGTGCCGACGAGATGCAGGAGCTTGCCAGCCTCGTAGAACGCCGGACCCTTTTCAGCGCTGTTGAACGCGGCGCCCGCGTACTTGCCCCAGCCGTATTCGGCGGCGGAGTTGTCGGTCGTGCCGATCTGGAACTGGAGCTGCTTTATGTCGGTACCGCCGTTGCGGTAATACAGGGAGGAGCCGCCGCCGTTGCAGCAGGTGATGATGCCGGAGGTGCCTTCCGTAAGCCCTTCGAGCTCGATGGTGATTTCATAGGTACAGCCGTTCAGGAGCCATCCGCCGAGGCCTTCGCCGTCCGTGAACGGGAGGTTGATGAGGATGCCTTCCTGATCCGCGTCGCCGACGAATGCCGTGACGTCGTAAGCCGTTCCGTCCACCGTGACGGTGGTGGCGACGACGTCGCCAGCCTGAATGCTCGTGTCGAGGTTGCCCTGCTTGTCATAGACGCCGCCGTCCTTGAAGCCGAGGTCAAACCACGGCGCGGGAACGGAAGCCGCCGCTTCGACAGGACCTCTCGTGCGGTATTCGATCACTTCCTCGGCGATTTCCGCCGGAGCATCGACCACGGTGACCTCGGGCTTGATGCCGGTGATCGTGCTGATCACGTTCTGGTATTCTTCCGCGACTTCGGCGGAGGTCAGAGCGACCTTGTAGAGCTTCGCGCCGACGACGCGGAACTCGCAGCCGATGCCGAGAGATTCGGAGGGATACGCCGGGTTCAGACCGATGCCGAGCACGTCTTCATAGCCGTTGCCGAGCTTGAATTCGCCGTCTCCGTAGTAGCCGGAGGTGCCGAGCTCGCCGTTGAGGTAGACGTTCAGCATTTTCGTTTCGGGAACGTAGGTCCCGACGCAGTGCAGAACGCTGCCCGTCGTGAAGTACACGGGACCGTCGGCCGCGTCGGACGCGCCCGCGCCCGCGTAGCTGCCCCAGTGGTTGGTCGCCGCGGCGTTGTCGGTCGTGCCGATCTGGAACTGGAGCTGCTTCTTGTCGCCGCCGTTGCGGTAATACAGGGACGAGCCGCCGCCGTTGCAGCAGGTGAAGAAGCCGGACGTTCCGCTCGTGAGACCTTCCAGCTCGACGGTGAGCTCGAACGTGCAGCCGCCGAGCAGCCATGCGCCGTATTCTTCCTCATCGTTGAACGGGAGGTTGACGAGGATGCCTTCCTGGTCGTCGTCGCCGACGAAGGCGGTTACGGGATACGCGGTTCCGTCATAGGTGACGGTGGTTTCGACGACGTCGCCGATCTGGATCTCGCAGTCCAGATTGCCCTGCACGTCGTATACGTCGCCGTCCTTGTAGCCGAGTTCAAACCACGGCGTCGGGACGTCTGCCGCCGCGGGGATCACAAGAAGCGCGAGAAGCGCTGCCGCGGCAAGAACAATAAAGAGTTTCTTCATGTTTCTCCTCCGTTCGGATATGCCGGCTGATCACCGGATGATATGGACTTGCTACTTACCATTATATATGGTTGTGCATAAAAAGTCAAGTGCGGCGCTTAAAATTTCACACAGGTTTTTCCGTTTTATCCGGGCGGATGCGTCGGCGGCGGCTGCGCGCCGACAAAGAAAAACCGCCGTCCAGGGCGGTTTTTCCGTGGTCACTTGTTTCGGACCGGGGTCTCCGGGGGATCCCCCGTGGGATCGGTCAGCGCTTCTTCGAGACGATCAGGGCAGTGCCCAGAACGGCGACCAGCATGAGAGCGCCGCCTCCGATGAAGGAGCCGCAGCCGGATTTCTTCGCCGGCTCGGTTTCGGCGGGCGTCTTCGCGGGTTCGTTGTTCGCGGGCTCGGTCTGCGCAGGCTCGGTCTCCGCCGGTTCGGTATCAGCCGGTTCGGTCTCGACCGGTTCGGGCTCGGTGACCGCCGCCGGCGTCGCGGGGATGGTGAACTTGAACTGGTTTTCGGTGCGGTAGAACGCGTCGCGGGCGGTGGCGTAGTATTCGACTTCGACCGAATTCCCGTCCTCGGAGAAGTAGAACACGGCAACCAGTCCGTGCGGGCCGCCGCTCGCGTCGAGGCCCTGCGGGTCGATGAGTACCTGGGTCACAGTATTGCCGGCGTCGCCCTTCGCCTGACGCATGACGATGTTGCCGCACGGGTCGTGGCCGCTGACCACGAACGCGATGTTCGCGTGCTTCGAGATCAGCTTGTTCCACATGTCGTCGCCGTTGTTGGTGCCGCCGGACTTGGAAGGCGGCACGACGTCGTTCGCGTCAAGCGTGGTGCCGTCGCGGAAGAAGTAGCAGTGCGTCGTGATGATCACGCGGTGATCGGGATGCGCGTCGATGATTTCGCCGGCCCAGTTCAGGATATCGTCGTCCGCGCCGTAATCGAGCGTGATCAGCAGGTAGTCGACGGAGCCCGCCTTGAAGGTGCGCCAAGTGTTCAGGATGGAATCCTGATAGAAGCCCTCGAACTGGCTCTTGTAGGCGTCCGTGGCGACGTTCTTCTCGTACTTGCCCACGGAGTCGTGATTGCCGCGGACCGCGGAATAGGGGATGACGCCGTCAAGCTTCGAGAACTCCGCCATCGCGGCGCTCCATTCCTTGTCGGTGTCGCTGTTGGTGATGTCGCCGAGGCCGAAGACGTATTGGATCTTCTTCGAATCCTTGTTTCCGAGGATCCAGTCGTAGAGCACGGGAAGCTTGTCGGGATAATACTCGGTCAAAATCTGGGTGTCGCCGACGAACGCGAAGGAGTAGGAATAATCGCCGACGGGTTCCTTCTCGGTGAGGAAGATCGGTTCGGTGTAAAGGGTGTAGTTGTTGCCGGAAAGGTCTGCGATGTTCTCGCCCTCCGCCACGTTGTCGAAATTGTAGAGAGCGGTCAGCTTCTTGCCGACGGCGTTCGCGCCGTCTTTGTACAGCACGGCGATGTCGTCCGCGGTCAGAACGTCCTGGAACAGGGCGATCTCACGGATCCTGCCCTTGAAGTACTGCCCGTTGCCCGAGCGGAGGTCGCCGCCCGCGACGACGTTGAGCTCGGACGCGAAGGTGTCGAACTCTCCGAACGCCTGCTCTCCGACGAATTCGCCGTTGACGTAGCAGGTCACCGCCTCGTTCTCGGCGACGGTGAAGGCCAGATGCGCCCAGTCGCCGGTACGGATGTCGGCGTTTGTGAACTTCAAATCGACCGTGGTGTTGCTCAGGTCGGTATGATAGAATCTCGGAACGCCTCCCGTATGGATCTCGATGTTGACGCAGGGGACGCTGCCCTGGTAGTTGCCGAGAATGACGCCGCCGCGTTCAACCTGGCTCTTTGGCAGATAGACCCATGCGGAATAGGTGTAGGGGGTCTTGCCGAAGCCGTCTTCGTCGGTCATATAGATGGTCGCGGAATCGAAGCTCATGCCGCCTTCGATTTCGGGCTCGCTGTTCGCGATCGCGTCGGGATCGTAGATGTCCGGTTCGCCGATCAGGTCATATCCGTTGCCGGAGAGGTCGGCGTTCGGATTCGAACCCGTCGTGAAGTCGTAGCTTGCGATCAGACCGGTCCCCGTGCCGCTCGCGACCTGTTCCGCAGTCAGAACGTCGGTGTACAGGTTGATCTTGTAGATCACGCCCTTGAAGAACTGCTCGTTGCCGCCGCGGTAGTCGCCGCCGATCATCTGCGCCTGTTCGGGGATGACCTCATCGGGAAGATCGGCCGCGCAGTCCATCTTGCCGGCCTCCACTCCGTCGACGTAGCAGGTGATGGTCTTCGCCACGGGATCCTGAACAAGGGTCACGAGGACCGGCACATCGGAGCGGACGTCGATCCCATCGAAGATGTGGTTATAAACGGTCTTCGCCGGATCCTGATAATAGAGACGGGGATGTCCGCCGGTCTGCAGTTCGAAGCTGATGCAGCAGTCGCCGCCCGCGTAGTTGCCGACGATCACGCCGGGACGGTTCGCGTATGAGGGATCCAGCTTCAGAAGCGCCTCAAAGGTCCTCAGCGTCTTGTCGAACGGTTTCGCCATCTGGATCGGCTTGTTGGGGTTGGAAACGAGGCCTTCCATATGGACGGCTTCCACGACCGTGAAGTCGATCGAAGCGATGATGTCGTAGCCGTCGTTTGCGAGGAGAAGGATCTTGTAGTTGCCGACGCTGAGCGCCGGGGCAAGCTCAATGTCTTTTCCGGGATAATCCTTCGCGTAGCGCCAGTCAATGGAGCTTTCCACGCCCGGCGTGTCGCTCTCATGATAGATGCCGACCCAGTCGAGGCCTTCTCCTCCCTTAACCGCGGCGATGATGTGCTCGCCTTCCTCGTATTTATCCTTGGACAGGAAAAGCGTCTTTCCGCCTCCCGTCGCCGAGAGTTCAAATACGGTGGGCGGCTCGGCGTTGGGGTCTGAGATACTCATGTCGCCCACAAGGTCATAACCGCCGCCGGAGAGATCGGCGCCCCGGTTCGAGGCGGCGGTGAAGTCATAGCTCGTGAGGAGTCCGGTGCCGGTCGCGGAAGCGACCTGATCCGCACTCAGCGCGTCGGAATACATTCTGACCTTATAGATCACGCCCTTGAAGAACTGGGCGTTACCGTCGCGGAAATCGCCGCCGATCATCTGCTCCTGCGCGGGGACGATCTCGTCCGGGAATCCTTCGGCGCAGTCCATCTTGCCGACTTCCTTGCCGTCGAGGTAGCAGGTGATGGTCTTCGAGGCGGGATCCTGAACGAGCGTCAGGCGGACAGGCGCTTCGGAACGCATGTCGACCTCGCTGAAGACGTGGTTGTAGACGGTTCCCGCTTCATCGGAATAGTAGAGGCGCGGATGACCGCCTGCCGCGAGCTCAAAGCTGATGGCGGCGGGCGAGCCGGCATAGTTGCCGACGATCACGCCGGGACGCTCCCCGTACGCGGGATCCAGCTGCACGATCACGTCAAAGGTCCTCGGCATCGCTTCCAGTGCCTTTGCGGTCTTGACCGGCTTGCCGGCTTCCGAAATCAGTCCCGTCGCGCCGGCTCCCACGGGTTCCATGGCGGCGGGCACATCGTCTTCGATCTCGCCTCCCTCGACAAACAGGTCGAAGCCGTTGCCGGAAAGGTCCTTGATGTTTTTGCCCGGCTTTGCATTCGTGAGATCGTAGTAGGCGACGATCTTTCCGCCGACCGCGTTCACGCCGTCCTTGTAAAGCGCGGCGACTTCGTCGGCCGTCAGGACGTTTTCGAACAGGGCGACCTCGCGGATCCTTCCCTTGAAGTACTGCGCGTTGCCGCTGCGGAGGTCGCCGCCGACCGCTACGTTGATCTCGGTGGCGAAGGTTTCAAATTCGCCGAACGCCCGCTCTCCGACAGCCTCGCCGTTGACATAGCAGGTCACGACGTCATTGTCGGAAACCGTGAAGGCGACGTGCGTCCAGCCGCCGCGAACGTCGGCTTCCGTGAACTTCATGTCCGTAACGGTACCGCTGAAATCGATGTGATAGAATCTGGGAACGCCTCCCGCGTGGACCTCGATGCTGACGCAGGGAGAGGAATCCGTCTGAAAGTTTCCTATGATGACGCCTCCGCGGTCGGAGTGGGTTTTGGGCAGGTAGACCCACGCGGAGTAGGTATAGGGCGTCTTTGAGAAGCCGTCCTCAGTGGTCCAGTACTGGGTCAGAGCATCGAAGGTCAGACCGTCCGTGATATCGGCTTCCTTCACCCAGTCGGGGTCGTAGATTTCCATCTCGCCGACAAGGTCATAGCCGCTGCCGCTGAGATCCTTGTTCTGATCCGCTTCCGCGGTAAAGTCGTAACTCGCGAGGAGCCCCGTTCCGGTTCCGGAAGCGACCTGCTGTGCAGTCAGCGCGTCGGAATACAGCCTGACCTCGTAGATCAGGCCCTTGAAGAACTGCGCGTTGCCGTCGCGGAAGTCGCCGCCGATCATCTGCTCCTGCGGCGGGATGATCTCATCCGGGAAGCCCTCGGCGCATTCCATCTTGCCGACTTCCTTGCCATCGAGGTAGCAGGTGATGGTTTTCGTGCCCGGATCCTGAACGAGCGTCAACAGGACCGGATCCTTGGAGCGCACGTCAACCTCGGTGAAGACGTGGTTGTAAACATTGCCCGCGTCGTCCGAGTAATAGAGACGCGGCTGCCCGCCGGCGCTGAGCTCGAAGCTGATGGCGGCGTTCGAGCCGGCGTAGTTCCCGACGATCACGCCGGGGCGGTTCTCATAATCGGGAGCGAGCTTGAGGAGGACTTCGAAGGTCCTCGGCATTTTATCAAACGCCTTCGCCGTCTTGACAGGCTTGTTCGGGTTGGAAACAAGGGCTGTCATCGGGGCGACGTCCACGACCGTGAAGTCCACGGATGTGATGATATCGTAGCCGTCGTTTGCGAGGAGAATGGCCTTGTAGTTTCCTGCGGGAATCAGCACGCCGAACGCAAACGCCTCGCCGTTGTGATCCTTTACGTAATACCAGTCGATGGAGCCGGCATCGCCGGGCTTGTCGCCGTCATGGTACAGGCCGACCCAGTCGAGACCTTCTCCGGTCGCGGTCACGACGATGGGCTCGCCCACCTTATACTCGCTCTGTGACAGGGCGATCGTCTTTCCGTCGGCGGAATCCGCCGCGGAGACGGCACACAGACCGGACAGCACGGCGACCGTCAACGCAAGGAGCAGTACGGATATGATCTTTTTCATGACAATCCTTCCTTTCGTAAGCTTTGTGGTTCGGATATGATTGGCTTTTGTTCCTGTTCTGCGGTTTGTCCGCGCCGGCGGCGTTTGCTGCCGCGGCGTCGGACGGGGGTCGGGGCGAAAGCGCGGCACACCCGCTGCTTTCGCGTGTTTGCTTACGAACGTATGCTTGGGTCACGGGCTTCCTGTTCTGCCGAATAAGTCCTCCTTTCGTAGAGAGGCTCGAACCTCCCGCGTCTTCCGAGGTCCGAGACGGGCCCCGACGGGTTCGGGGTAAAGCCGACGCCGTCTCCGCGGCACCGAGGAAAGCGGTGCTGCGCCGACGGGGGCAAAAAGGCTGCATACGGTTCCGTCTTTGCGGCCGGGAATGTGCCGATACGTCAATAATACGGGGTTCTCTTTCTTGATTATAGATCAAATTGAGCAAAAAGTCAAGCACAGCGCTTCTTTTGTGAAAAAATAAAGCAACGCTCATTTCCCTGCATCAAATCCGCGAAAAGGCTGCGGGAACGCCGTTTCCCGCTTGATTTTCGAAAAAAACCGAACGCACCGCATTGACAACGGCGCGGCGTTTCGATATAATAAGAACGCACAACCGAAATCCTATCGAGGCAGGAAAGAGAGTATGCGGAACAACATCGGATTCGTCAACGCCCTGTTCAAAATCCGGGACGAAATGGACGGCATGACCTATACGCAGAAGCAGATCGCGTCCGGCATCCTCGCGGATCCCTCCGCGGTCATCCGTTCGTCCCTGCGGCGCACGGCGGACAGGCTCGGGGTGTCCGAGGGAAGCATCATCAAATTCGCGAATATTCTCGGCTTCAGCGGATACAGCGCGCTCCGTCTCAACATCGCGCAGTGTCTGAGTCCGCACGAGATCGATTCCCCGCGGGAATCGAGCGGGGAGCACTCCGTTTTGACCGAGACGATGGAGAAAATCATCCGGTCGATGGAGGTGACGTGCGATCTCGGAAACGACGCGGCGATCGAGACGGCGTCCCGTCTTCTGCGGGAAGCGAAGCGCGTGGAGGTTTACGGCGTCATCTCCTCGGCCGTCGTCGCGGTGGACAGCGCGTTCCGGCTCATGAAGCTCGGTTTTTCCGTGAAGGCGGAGACGGACCCGATCACCTGTCCGCTTTCCGCGACCCTTCTCGGTCCCGGGGACGCGGTCCTCGTGCTTTCCGCCACCGGCAGGACGCACGACGTCGTCCGCGCGGTACAGATCGCGAAGGACCGGGGAGCGTCCGTCATCAGCGTGACGGGAAACGCCGCGAGTCCGATCGCGAAGCTCTCCGACGCGACGCTTCTGACCGGGGATTCCGGCGCGAGCGTCACGAACTTCTCTCACAACATCCGCTTCGTACAGATCTTCCTCGTGGAAGCGCTCTGCCGGCACATCGCCCTGTCCGACAAAGAGCGGCAGACGGAGCGTCAGGCGGAGATCGACCGCATCTGGGCGGAGTATTACAACACCTGAATCCCCGAGAAGCGGGGCTGCTTAACTCCCAGGCAGCGGAGCAGCCCCGCTTTTTTCATGTCCGGGATCAGTTGTCTTCCCGGACGGCTTCGAGCAGGTTTGAGAGCATCCGCTCGTAGATCTTTTCACTTCTCTTATAGGTGGAAACAAAGTCCTTGCTCTTGTCGATGAGGATCATGGAGCGAAGGGAGAGCATCATGTTTCCGAGGCTGTAATTGTAGAAGTACCCGAAGTCCGTCGTCATCGAATCGTGGATCAGGTCGATGATCTGCGAAGCGGCATCCGACGAATCGCGGCGGTATTTCGTTTTCAGGATCACGTCGTAATAATCCGGCATCACTTCGTAATAGTAACAGTACCCCATCTTTTCGAGCACCGCCGACGAGGATGCGATGTGCCCGCTGATCGCCGGGATGCAGAGGATATTCGCGTCGTCGTGCGTGAGCGAGCCGTAGCTTTCGACGGTATCGTCGAGCTTCGGCAGGGGCAGGATCGTGAAGTTCGTCTCCACGTTCCGATACAGATCCAGACGGGAGAAGTTCTCGTTGAGGAACAGCACCCGGCTGCCCTCGAGCATGTCGACGGGTTCGAAAATCTGATATCCGAAGGAGCCGTTGTTGTTCCAAAGCAGGTCGTAGAGAAGTTCCACGAACCGGATCGTATCCGGCGTGTTGAAGTCGAGATACGGGACGCCTTCCTCATCGCGGGAGCAGCCCCGCACGCCGCAGTCGATCATGAAATGGTCGACGGTGATGGTCGCAGAGGTGGCGTAGCCGTACGTATCGCGTTCGTCGCGTTCGCCGTTTCCGCCCACGTCTACATACACGCCCCCAACGATTTCGGACAGCCTGTCAAACGTCCAGTCCCCGTTCAAAACGAGCTCGTAAATATCCGAGACGTCCCGTCCGATATCGGTGAGCAGATCCGTGTTGAGGATCATCATGGACGAGCGGCGGAACACGTCCGGGGACGCGTCGCCCGCGAGGAAATAGGTGTGTCCGCTGTCCGCCATGGCCTCGCCGATGTAGTTCCGGTACCACCACGGCTTTTCATAATCGAAATAATACCCTTCCCTCCCGTTCAGGTTGGCGAGCATGTGCTGGAGCGTGAGCGGCGCGACCTTCCACTGCGTCCCGTAGACGATCTCGTAGATATCGTCCCCCGCGCGGTAAGCGTTCGTCACCTTATCCGCTTCGATGCCGTCGTTTTCAATGTGTCGAAACACGCAGTCGAGGTCCTCCATGACCTTTTGGTTGGAGTTGAAGACCGCGTCGTTCAGCAGTTCGCCCGAAAGCTCTTCGACATCGACGGTGAAGGTCTGCACGTCGCGAAAATGCAGAAAGCGCACGGATTCCCCGCTCATTTTCAGATCCCCCGGCACTGAGCAGACCAGTTTTTCTTCCGTCTCCGGAGCGTCGTCCGCGGGCTCCGTGCCCACTCCCTGCGTGGGCTCCGTCTCTTCGGGATCGGCGTTCGCGGACGACTCGCCGCACCCCGCAAGCGGGAGCATGAGCATCAGGAGCGCGAGAAGGAAAGCACTCAGTCTCTTTGGTTTTGTAAGTGTCATACGTACCTCCCTCCGTTTTTCTACTCCGTTTTTTCTCCGTTTCCGCACGGCTCACTCATCCTCCTGCATGGTTTCGAGCAGGTTTTCGAGCATCTTCTTGTAGATTTTTTCGTTCCTCTTGTACAGGGACGTGAAGGCGGTGCTCTTTTGCGTGCAGATCAGATCGCGCAGGGAGAGCATCATATTGCCCATGCCGTAGTTGTAAAAATACCCGAAATCCGTCGTCAGCGAATCGTGGATCAGATCCATGACCTGCGAGGCGGCGTCGGAGGAATCGCGGCGGTATTTCGTTTTGAGGATGACGTTGTAATAATCGGGCATCACGTCGTAATAGTAATAATAACCGAGCTTTTCGAGCACCGCCGAGGACGTCTCTATCCGGCTGCTGATCGCGGGGATGCAGATGATGTTCGCGTCGTCGTGCGTAAGCGAGCCGTAGTGCTCGATGAAATCGTTGAGCTTGGGCAGGGGCAGGACCGTGAAATTGGTCTCCGTATTGCGGAGCTGATCGAGCCTCGAGAACTGTTCGCTGAGGAAGAGCACCCGGTTGTTTTCGAGCATTTCGAAGGTCGGGATCGCCTCGACGTACCCGTACGAGCCGGTGTTGTACCAGAGGAGATTGACGAAGAATTCCACGAACTCGACCGTGTTCGGGGTGTTGAAGTCGACGTACGGCACGCCGTCCTCGTCGCGCGAGCAGCCCTTCACGCCCGAGTCGATCATAAAATGATCCACGTCGATGCCCGTATGGGAGGCGAAGCCGTACGTATCCTTGACGTCGCGCACACCGTCGCCGTTGCTGTCCACATAAACGCCGCGGACGATCTCCGCCCATCGGTCAAGCGTCCACCTTCCGTCGAGGACGAGCTCGTAAATATCGCCCACTTCCCGTCCGATATCGGTCAGCAGATCGGTGTTGAGGATCAGCATGGACGAACGGCGGAACACGTCGGGCGACGCGTCTCCGGCGAGAAAATAGGTGTGCTCGTTGTCCGCCATCGCCTCCCGGATGTAGTGCCCGTACCACCACGGCTTGTCATAATCGATGTAAGTCCCCTCGCGCCGGTTGAGATTGGCGAAGATGTGCTGGACGACGACCGGCGCTACGGTCCACTGCGTTCCGTAAACGATCTCGTAAACGTCGTCCCCCGCCTGGCGCGCGTTCGTCAGCGTCGCGGGGTTTTTGCCGCCGTTTTCGATATGCACGAAAACGCAGTCGAGGTCTTCCATGACTCTCTGGTTGCTGTTGACGACCGCATCGTTGAGCAGCTCGCCGGTAAGTTCTTCAATGTTGATGGTAAACGTTTCCGTGGCAAAGAAATGTAGAAAGCGCACGGATTCCCCGTTCAGCTTCAGACTTTCCGGGACGCTGCATTCGAGCAGTTTCTCCCCTTCCTCATCTTCGCCCTCTTCCTCCGGGGACGTCTCGGGGGATCCGGTGTCCGCCGCCGCGTCCGCCGGGTTCTCATCAGCTTTCTCGCCGCACCCCGCGGAGAAGAAACAGGACACGGCTGTCAGGATGCAAAGGATGAGCGCGATCAATCTTTTTGTTTTCATGGAGTTTTCCTTTCCCCTGTCTCTGATGCAGGATATTCCGCCGGTTTGACGCATGCGCGTTTCCGCCCCGTTCGTCCGAGGACTTCCGGGGTCTTTTTCGGATCGCGCTTTCGTTTCGGAATGGGCTATCCCGTCAATAATATGGATTTTCCTCTTTCACATTTAACATTATATATTGATTTGACCAAATAGTCAAGTTTGACGCTTGATTTGTGAAAAAATAAAGCAACGCTCATTTTCCTGCATCAAAACGCCGACTCGGCCGGGAGCGCCCCGCCGACCGCGGAGCTTTCGCGCCGATTTGTGAAAAAAACTGCGCGAAACACATTGACAAGGAGGTCGTGCTGAACTATAATGAGCGGAGAAATACGGAGCCGCGGAGCGCACAACGCGTGAGATCGCGCCCGGCGGCGGATAGGAAGCGTCTCATATGGAATCATCAGCCCGACGTTCGCGCATGTTCGTTTTTCTTTGCTGTCTCGTCTATTTCACGAGCTATCTCACGCGGATCAATTACGGGGCGGTCCTTGTGGAGATCATCCGGGACCTCGATATTACGAAAGAGGCCGGGAGCATCGCCGTCACGGGGAGCTTTATCACCTACGGCGTCGGACAGCTCATCAGCGGACTGCTCGGGGACAAGATGTCTCCGCGTCTCCTGATCGCCCTCGGGCTGTGCTCGACGGCGGCGGTCAACCTCTCGATGGTTTTTCTGCCGGATATCCGCATCATGACCGTGGTCTGGTGCTTCAACGGCTTCTTCCAGGCGATGCTCTGGCCTCCGCTTGTAAAAATGATGGCGGAAAACCTCAAGGGGACGGCGTACACCCTGAGCGCCGTTTTGGTCTCCGCTTCGGCGTCCGTTTCCACGATCTTCGTCTATCTCATCTCTCCGCTCCTCATCACGCGGCTGAGTTGGCGGGCGGTGTTCGTTCTCGCGGGCTCCGTCGGCTTTGCCGCCGCCCTGTTCTGGTACCACGGCACGGCGGGCATGTCCGAGGGAGAGGCCGGGGGTGCGGGCGGCGTGCAGAAAAAGCACGTGAGTATCGGCGACATATCCCACTCCGGCATCGCCCTCGTCATGATCGTCATCATCCTGCAGGGGATCCTGCGCGACGGGATCACGACGTGGATGCCGACGTACATCAAGGAGGTCTTCGACCTCGGCTCCTCCGTCTCGATCCTGACGACGGTGGTGCTCCCGATCTTCAGCATCGCGAGCGTGACCCTCGCCTCCCGGTTTCTCATCCGACTGCGCGACGAGATGCTGACGGCGACGATTCTGTTCGGGATCGCGCTCGGCGCTTCCCTTCTGATGCCGGTGTTCTTCTCCGGGAGCATGATCGTATGCGCGCTCCTGATGGCGCTCATCACGGGGTGCATGCACGGCGTGAACCTCATGCTGATCAGCAGGCTCCCCATCCATTTCAAGAGATTCGGGCATATCGCGATGATCTCCGGCCTGCTCAACGCCTGCACCTACATCGGCAGCGCGCTCTCGACCTACGGCTTCGCGGTCTATTCCGAGCGGTACGGCTGGGGGTTCATCATCTGGCTCTGGGTCGCCATCTGCGTGCTCGGGACCGGGCTCGCCGCGCTCAACCTCCGCCGCTGGAAGCGGTTCACCGCGGGGGACGGCGAGAACGGCTGACGCGATCTTCCTCGTTTTTCCTGCCGATTCCAAAGGCTCGTTCTTGACAAAAAGAGCGGTTCCCTGTATAATAGTATAAGACGCTACAAGACGCGGGTATTTCTCCCGCCGTCCGTCCATCTTCTGAAACCACGGGAGTGCGAACATGAGAAAAATCAAAAGACTTATCAGTTTTCTTCTGTGCCTGACGCTCACGGCGGCTCTCGCCTTGTCCGCCTCAGCGGCGCAGTACACGGATGAAGACGAGATCGGCGAGCTCTACGCTCCCGCCGTCTCCGAAATGTCCCGGCTCGGCGTGCTGAACGGATTTCCGGACGGCTCCTTCCAGCCGAAGGAAAGGCTGACCCGCGCGCAGGGCGCGAAAATCATCGTTTATCTCATTCTCGGCGCCAACGCGAAGACCCTTCCCTGCGAGGACGCTCCGTTCACGGACGTCCCGGCGGATCACTGGGCGTTGTCCTACATCGACTGGTGCGTGAAGCGCGAAATCATCATCGGCTATGGGGACGGCACTTTCGGTCCCGACCATCCTTTGACCGGGACCCAGTTCTCGAAAATGCTCCTCTGCGCCATGGGACTTGCGCGCGAGGGCAATTACATCGGTCTCGGGGACGCCTGGATCGACGCCGTTTTTGAAGACGGAGAGGCCGTCGGTCTCTTCGCGGGCGACCCGAAGACGGCGGAAAACGAGCCGATCGAACGCCGTCAGGCGGCTCTGCTCGCTTACAACTGCCTGCTCGCCGCGGAAGCGGCTTCCGCGCAGCCCGAACAGCCCCCGAAGACGACCGATCCGGTCAATCCTCAGGGAACAGGACAGCAGGGACAGCAGCAGGGACAGCAGACCCATATTACGCAGCCGGAGCAGCCGGAAAGCCCGCCGTTCGTTCCTGACAAGCCCATCTCTCAGGGCGGCTCGAGCGATCCGCGCGACCCGCACAATCCTTGGAAGCCCGACGACACCGAAACGCCGGAGGTCCCCGTGACTCCGGAGAATCCGGAGAATCCGCAGAATCCCGAGAATCCGCAGAACCCGGAAAATCCGCAGAACCCCGAGAATCCGCAGAACCCGGAGAACCCGCAGAATCCCGAGAATCCGCAGAATCCCGAGAATCCGCAGAACCCGGAAAATCCGACGAACCCGGAAAATCCGACGAATCCCGGCGGGTCGGGCCAGACCGAAAAACCCGGTCCCTCCCACGGCGGCGACATCGTTCTGCCCGAGATCCCGATTTGACCTTCTGATCTGATTGATCCGAACCCACAGCCGCGGTTCCTCCGCCATGCCCGGAGAGCCGCGGCTTTTTGCCGCGTTTACCTGCCCCGCTCCGTTCGGACCCGAACAGACGCAAAAAAGCCCCGGAGCGCCGAGAGATTTCTCGGTCGGCTCCGGGATCTTTTCACTTTACGAGCTTTCAAACGGATATCACCTTGCAGTAACCGCTGAGGCCCAGCCTTTTCACGATATGGCGCGTGTTCCCGCAGCGGGGGCAGACGTCCGAAGCCTTGAAATAGCGGCAATTCTTTCTGCGAAGATTGACATGATACTGCTCGTTGATGCAGCGGCGGCAGATCGGCGAGCCGTACTCTTTTTTGATGCGTGAAATCGTCAGCATATTCGTAACTCTCCTGCTGTATCCGCGCGGATCGCGCGGTGAAGGACCGCTGTCGGAAGGCGCGGGGCACCCGTCCCTGCTTCAGTATAGCACGAATATGCGGGAGAAGTCAATATGATTGAGCAAAATATCAGGCGGCGCGGTTTACTTTTTTTCGCAAAAAAGCGCCCCGGCTTCCGTTTCCGAAGTCCGGGGCGGGTTCAATTTCTGAGAAAAAGGTCGTTCCGCTTCGACGGCGCTCCCGTTCCGGACTTTCCGGGTTTCCCGGGCTTTCGCGAACACTCCATGTGCGGAAGCGGCACCGGGAGAGGTTCACTTCATCGCGCTACGGAAGGCGGCGAGAAGATCGCCGTATTCTTCGTAGGCGGGCAGGTCCGGGTTCGCCAGGCGGATGGACTCGGTCGTGCGGAACAGGAAACCGCTCTTCCCCGCGCGGATCATCCCGAGATCGTTGAAGCTGTCGCCCGCCGCGATGGTGTCAAAGCCGACGGACTGGAGGGCGCGCACCGTGCTCAGCTTGGTTTCGGCACAGCGCAGCTTGTAGCCGGTGATTTCCCCGCCCTCTCCGACGACGAGCTCGTTGCAGAAGATCGTGGGGTTCCCGAGCTTTTTCATGATCGGAGCGGCGAACTGGGTGAAGGTGTCGCTCAAAATCAAAACCTGCGTCTCATCCCTGAGAGCGTCGAGGAATTCCCGCGCGCCCGGCATCGGATCGATCTGCGCGGAAACCCGCTGAATCTCGTTCAGCCCCAGCCCGTGCTCCTTCAGAATGCGGATGCGCTGACGCATGAGCAGGTCGTAATCGGGCTCGTCGCGGGTCGTCCGCCGCAGTTCGGGGATGCCGCTCGCCTCCGCGAACGCGATCCAGATTTCGGGCACCAAAACGCCTTCGAGGTCAAGACAAATCAGATTCATGGCTTTATTCTCACTTTTTCTTTTAATGGGTTATTATTTATTATAGCATAAAGACGGGCAAAATGCAAGCCCCTCGGGAAAAAACGCGCGAAAAGGGGCGGAGGGAGCGGAGGGGATATCGGAACAGCCTTCGAATCCGGACCCTCCCCCTGACGGGCGTCATTTCGGATTTCCGATATCCACGACGACGCGGTATCCCGCGTCGGAGACTGTTTTTTCGAGCAGGGCAAGCGCCTGCGCCGCCTCTTCGCCGGCTGTGATCTTGTTGTCGTAGAGAAGGTATTTTTTCCGCACGTCCGACGGGGAGAGGTTCGGCATAATGACGTTCGCCCCGGCCCGCAGTCCCATTTCCCGCCCGTGCGGGTGGATCGTGCCGAGTGCGGTCGTCGCCGGGATGAGCGCGCGGGGGAACATCAGCCGCAGGATCGCGAGCAGTCGGAGCGTGAGGGGGAGGCTTCCGTTCGGCATATCGGCGAACGGGGTGTCCTTATGGCGCAGGAAGGGACCGATCCCGATCATCTGGGGTTCGAGCTCCTCGAGAAAGCGCAGATCCGCGACGAGGTCGTCCGTCGTCTGGAACGGCGAGCCGACCATCATCCCCGCGCCGACCGCGTAGCCGATGGCTTTCAGATCGTACAGACAGCGCTTGCGGTTGTCAAGGCTCAGCTCCGCCGGGTGCAGCTTCGCGTAGTGCGCGGGATTTGCCGTCTCGTGGCGCAGGAGATACCGGTTCGCGCCCGCGTCGAAATACGCCTGATAGCTCGCGCGGGATTTCTCGCCTAAGGACAGGGTGATCGCGCAGTCGGGGTACGTCTCCCGGATCGCCGAGACGATTTCGCAGATCCTTTCGTCCGTGAAATACGGGTCTTCCCCGCCCTGCAGAACGAAGGTGCGGAAGCCGAGCGCGTATCCCTCCGCGCAGCAGGAGAGGATCTCCTCCTTGCTCAGACGGTAGCGCGAGGCGTTTTTGTTGCCGCGGCGGATGCCGCAGTAATAGCAGTCGTTTTTGCAGAAATTCGTGCATTCGATCAGCCCGCGGATATAAACGGCATCCCCGTACACGGCGCGGCGCACCCGATCCGCTTCGGAGAAAAGGTCGGCGTCATACCGATCGACCTCAAGCAGCGCGGCAAACTCCGCGTCCGTGAACGTGCGGTTTTCGGCGAGGGTTTTTACAAGGTCTTCCATTTCATGCTCCGTGAAAAAACCGATGATCCCGGGAATCGGAAATCATCGGGAATGACGTGCGTCTCAGCGCAGCTTCTTTGAAAGGTACAGAATCAGATCGTCGTCGTTTGAGAGCGGCGCGTAAGGCTCGGCGGGCTTATCGAGAAACCACACGCCCGTGCCGTCGGGGACGTACCCGCGCAGGGCGTACAGCCGCTGCGCCGCCCCGTACCCCGCGTGCAGTCCGACGCCGAGGCAGACCGTGTCGGACAGCCGCGCGGCATACTGCTCCGCTTCGTCAAGCAGGCGGGACGCGACTCCGCGCCGCCTGAATTTCTCGAGCACCGCGAGGTCGACGATCTCGGGGATCCCTTTTCCTTCGAACGCCCCCGCGTTCGGGCGCGGATAGACGAAAACATAGCCCGCGCCCTCTCCGTCGACCTCGGCGACGAAGGACGCGCACAGCCCCGCCGCCTCGTCTTCGAGGCGGGAGAGCAGCTTGTCCGGCGACGCGTGCCAGCCCTTTTTCCGCTCCTCTTCCGAAAAATACGCGGCGTCCCCGCGCCGGAGGGATCGGACGGCGACGGCGTTCATCCTCTTCTCGCCTCTCTCAGCGGCTTGTCCCAATAGACCTCGGCGCCGATGCTTGAGGCAAGCTCGTCGATGATCGCCTGAAAGATCTTCAGATAGGCTTCCTCGCGCTTTTTCGAGCGCCTGCCTTTCGCGTGATGCAGAACCTTCGAGACGACCGCGTCGTAGGAGATAACGAAATCCTCCGGATCCCGGTACGGGAAGAAGGTTGCGGCCGCTTCGTAGGTGATGTTCCCCTCCTCCGAGGTCGCGGTGAGGGTCACTTTTACGCCCCTGCGCTCCACGCCGTTCACCTCGGCGTGCGCGGCGAAATACTGTTCGTACACATCGATCACTTTCATGGTCAGACCTCCTTCAGGTTGAGCATATTCGCCGGGATGTGGCAGTAGCCGCCCGGATTTTTGTCCAGATATTTCTGATGATATTCCTCCGCAGGATAAAACCCTTTCAGCGGAAGGATTTCGACGGCGATGGGCTGCCCGAGCTTTTCTTCGAGCTTTTTCGCCTCCGCGCGGATCGCGGGCAGAAGGCTTTCGTCCTCGTAATAGATCCCCGTGCGGTACTGTTTTCCCTCGTCGTGCCCCTGTTTGTTGACAGCCAGCGGGTCGATAACGTCGAAATAGCGACTGAGGAGCGCTTCGGTCGGGATCACGCCCTCGTCGTATTCGATCTTCACGGTCTCCGCGTGACCGGAGCCGTGCTTGACCTCTTCGTAGGTCGGGTTTTCGGTGCTTCCGTTGGCGTAGCCCACAACGGTGGAGACGACGCCGCCGAACTGTTCGAAATACTTCTCGGTACCCCAGAAGCATCCGCCCGCGAGATAAATCGTTTTCATAAAAATCCTCCGTTTGTTTTTTCGCTTAATCCGTGCGTTCGCGGGTGAGGTCCTTCACCCATTTGTATCGCTTATAGTGCGCCATGACCCAGGGGATCTTGACGATCTCGTCGAGGCAGGTGCAGGAGAAAACGACGAGCACGGGCCAGTGAAACACGAACGCGCCGAGCAGGGACAGCGGGACGGCGACGCCCCACATCACGACGGACAGGCTGTACATATCGAATGCCGTATCCCCGCCCGCCGCGAAGATGCCGTTGATGACGATGGTATTCACCGCGCGCGCGGCGATGTAGACGGACATGATGACGAGCATCCACACGAGGTAGGAGCGCGCCTCGTCCGTGAGCTTCATGAACCGCGTGACAAAGGGCGTCACGGCGAGAACGAGCGCCGTGGTGATGCCGCCGGACACGAAGGACAGCACGGCGAGCCGATCCCCGTATTCGCGCCCGAGGTCGAGTTTTCCTTTTCCGAGCTCATTCCCGACGAGGATGCCTCCCGCCGCGGAAATGCCGTTGCACAGACAGCACATCAGGTCGCGCACGACGGCGGAAATCGAATTCGCGGCAGCGGCTTCCCTGCCGAGGTGCCCCATGATCGAGGTATAGACGGTCAGCCCGATGCCCCAGAGCAGCCACGCGCCGAGGATGGGCAATGCGCATTTCAGAAAATCGCGGAACAGAGCCCGCTTATGGGAGAGCAGCGCCTTCAGCCTGGGGCGCAGAAACGTCTTCTGATACGAGGACACAAGGGACCAGACGAGCTCGATCACGCGGGCGGCGACCGTGGCGCACGCGGCTCCCTTCGCGCCGAGCGCCGGGAAGCCGAAGAGCCCGAAGATGAAAACGGCGTTCAGGAGAATGTTGATGACGACCGCGCCCGAGCTGATCCACGCGCTGCGCGAGGCGTGATCGATGATCTTCATCGAGGCGAGACAGCACTGCGAAATGCCCGCGATGAGATAGGACCACGCGGCGATTTTCAGATACCCCGCTCCGATCTCCCTGAGAAGGGGATCGTTCGTGAACAGGCACATCAAAAGATGCGGGATGAAGGTGCACGCGAGGAAAAAGACGACGCCGATGATGCCCGCGATCCTCAGACTCATGGCGAAGAGATCGTCGAGGGTGCGCTCGTCCCCCTTGCCCCGGTACTGCGCGCCAAGGATGACGAGGGTGCCCGTGACGGCGGCAAAGAAGCTGTTCTGGACGAACTGGATCAGCGCCGCGAGCGAAACCGCTGTCATGGAGTCCTGATCCAACCTGCCGAGCATGATGGCATCCCCCGCCGCCACCGCGGCGAGCATCATGCTCTGGAACGCGATGGGCAGGGTCAGCTTGATCAGGTTTTTCAGAAAGACCGGGTCTCTCGCAGTTCGTTTCATAAGCAATTCGAAAAATCAGAGTTCCGTCTCAAACGAGGTGCGCGGGGCGGACCCGCGCGGGCGGACGATGGACCGGGGCAGCCTGACGGCGGGAAAAACCATGCGGATCCCGGGGAGCGCGCCGATGATCCGACAGCGTCCCGGGCGGGACCGATCCGCCGATGCCCCAATTAAACCGTTATAAGCATACCACGCGAAAACGCTTCCTTCAAGGACTTCGGGAGAGATTTCACAGAAATTTTACTTCGGATCGTCCCTCCCGTGAAGGGCTTTCCGGCGCGGGCCGGCGCGTTCTCAAACGCCGACCCGCCCGGCGTTTTATCGTATTTCGTATTTCGCGCAATTTCTCCGGCATGTCTTGCACTTTTTGACATCTTATGCTATACTGATACAGATAAGATCCCTCCGATCCCCTTTTCAGCGAGGTTTGTCATGCTCTTCAATTCGATCGAATTTCTTTTGTTCTTTCCCTGCGTCGTTCTAATTTATTTTATCCTGCCGCACAAGCTGGGACGCCTTTCCCCGCGGCGGGATTTTCTGCTGATCGCCTCCTGCTTTTTCTACATGTCCTTCATTCCGAAGTACATGCTGATCCTCATCTTCACCACGGTCGTGGACTACACCGGGGCGCGGCTGATCGAGAAATGGCGCGAGCGGCCGAAGGCGAAGACCGCCGTGTTCGTCATCGGTCTCGCCTGCAACGTCGGTCTGCTTGTATACTTCAAGTACCTCGGCGTCATCGGCGACACGATCAATTTCTTCGGGCACATGATTTCCTTAAAGACTATCGTGTTCCCCGAGGTCGTGCTGCCCATCGGCATTTCCTTCCACACCTTCCAGTCCATGGGGTACTTCATCGACACCTACCGGGGCAAGGAAAAGGCGGAAAAGAATTTCCTCGACTTCGCGCTCTTTCTCATGTTCTTCCCCCAGCTCGTCGCGGGGCCGATCGAGCGCTCTTCCAACCTGATCCCCCAGCTCAAGGCAAAGCATACGCTGAAAGCGGAAAACATCTCGGCGGGCGGGCGTAAGATGCTCTGGGGCATGTTCAAAAAGGTGGTCGTGGCGGACAACCTCGCCCTGTTCGCCGACGCGGTGTTCGACGCCCCGGACAAGTACGCGGGGCTGGGCGTGCTGATCGGGGTGCTGTGCTTCACGGTGCAGATCTACTGCGACTTCTCCGGCTATTCCGACATCGCCGTGGGCTGCGCGAAGATCCTCGACATCGACCTCATGAAAAACTTCGACACGCCGTATTTCTCAAGATCCGTTCCCGAGTTCTGGCGCAGATGGCACATTTCCCTTTCCACGTGGTTCCGCGACTATGTGTACATCCCGCTCGGGGGCAACCGGGTAAAAAAGCCCCGCTGGATGTTCAACCAGCTTGTGACCTTCACGGTCTCCGGCGTCTGGCACGGCGCGGGCTATACCTACGTGATCTGGGGATTTCTCAACGGCGTGTACATCTGCCTGTCCCGGCTGCTGAAGCCGATCCGCGACAAGGTCTCCGAGGCGCTGAGGCTTGAGAAGATCCCGTTCTTGCCGAACCTCTTCCGAACGGCTGTGACCTTCACCATGATCTCATTCTCGTGGATCTTCTTCCGCGCGAACACCGTTTCCGATTCGTTCCTGCTCTGCGGCAGGCTCTTCTCTTCCACCGCGATGGATTTCTCGGCGATCCCCGTTCTCCGCGTCTGGGTCGCGCTCGGGGCGGCCGCGCTGCTCTTTGCCGCGGAGCTGATCCATAATTTCGGCAAGCCGATCACCGCCTTCGCGGTGCGGATGCCCCACCTCGTGCGGATCGTCTGCTACGCGCTGCTCGTATCGTCGATCATCCTGTTCGGCGCGTACGACAACAAGGCGTTCATTTACTTCCAGTTCTGAGAGGGGGGACGGATTTATGACAGCCAACACAAAAGGAATCGTCAAATATCTCCTCTCCGGGCTCCTCATCGCCGCGCTGAGCTTCGCCATCGTCGCGGGCGCGAACAAACTGATGAAGGATTTCATCGCGGACGAGACCCGCGAGATCGCCGCCGCCGCGGAGCTTGCCGAACGGATGCGGCTGAGAGCGGAGCAGACGGAAAACGAACAGGAACGCCTGCACCTCGAAATGGAGACCCTCGCGCTCAAAGCCGAGAAAATGGAGGCCTTCTATCAGAAATACAAAAAGCGCGACAGCTATCACTATTACGGGCAGTACTACGAAATCTTCGAGAACGTCTACGAGCCCGACGTGATCTTCATCGGGACCTCCCACTGCGCCCACGGCGTCAATCCCCTCTACATCGAGGAGGAAAATCCGGAATACTCCTTCTTCAATTTCGCGCTGAACGGTTCCGTTCCCTCCTTCTACAAGGATTGGTACGAAATCTTCGAGAACGAGGCGGAGCATCCTCTGCCGAAGGTCATTATCTGGTGCGTGGACTGGTTCATGTGCGACACCGGCTGGCTGTGGCGGCGGATCACCTTTGACTCCCCCGCGGACATGCCGCTGGGCATCATGCGCGCCATCCGAAAGGAGGAGAACAAGCTGATCTCCTCCGTCGAAGCCTCGCCCGCGCCGGAGGACGAAGGTGCCCCCGAACAGACGGCGCAGACCGCCGCGGCGGAGGCGGATGAGGGAGAAAAAACCGTTCTCGAGCTTCTGCGCGCGTCGGTGAAGGAGCACGGTCTCTTCGCGCTCGACGAACATCTGACGGTCTTTCTCTTGAACAACCCGATCTTCTCTTCCCGCGACCGCATCCCGGAAATGATCCGCTATTACATGAACGGGAGGCACGCCGAGGTGGAGAAGCCCGTTTACGTCGAGCCGACCTTCGAGGGACGGATGCTCTCCGAAGACGATCTCGTTCTGCCGGTTTACAAGCACGAATTCCTGCGCGACCCCCTCGGGAATCTGACGAGCGATTACTACAAGGGCTATATCCCGTGGGAAGCGGATTACGCCGGCTCGAACGAAACCGTCGGCTGCATCCACAACCGGGACGAATGGAATACCTTCCTCGAGCTGCTCGATCACTTTGAAGAAGAGGGCATCAAGCTGATCTTCGTGCAGTGCCCGGAATACAGCGGCGCGAACTGCTACCTGCGCCCGAAATACAACGAGCAGCTCGCGAAGGTCGCCGAAAAGCGCGGCATCCCCTTCCTCAACTACAACGAAGAGCTGGCATCCGATCTGAACAGCGATCCTTCGAACTACTCCGACTGGGGGCACATGTCAAAGAAAGGCAGCACGGCGTTTTCGAAGATCCTTGCGAAGGACCTGAAACCGGTACTCGCGGAGGTGACGGCGGGGGAGGAATGAACCGCGAGCCGCCTTTCGAATAAAGAAAGACCACGTCAATCAGAACAGCAGCCCGGAGATCGATCCCTCCGGGCTGCTGTTCTGCGCTCATGAGGTGTTTCAGGGAAGACGGATCCCCCGCGCTACGGGCGTGCGGCACCTGTCGGGGATCGTTTCAAGATGCTTTGAGGACCGCACGATCGCGCGGTTTCAATTTCGCACTCATCCCGCCCGTTTTACCTTGCCATGCGGCGGAAACCGTGTTATAATAAGTTATAATCAATCAAATCATCCTCCAGCCGCCGCGCGGACGGGCGATCCCGTCCCCTGTGGGAAACCGCCTTGTTCGCGGCACGGGACGCGGATCGATCTATGGGAGTGCATCATGACAAAACGTGAACGGGTAAAAGCCGCGATCGGCCATACGACGCCGGACAAGACGCCGACCTTCTTCCATTTCGCACCCGACGGACTGCAGAAATACGGGGAGCCCCTCTGGGAACGCTATGGGCGCGCCGACATGCGAAAGCTGCTCGACGAGGGGAAGCTCGAATACCGCAACGCGCTGTATTACAGCATGGGGAACCACGTCTGCCTGCTCGAAAACTTCCCGTGGTGGGACTGGAAGGACCTTCCCGCCGCGTACAAGCGCGAGGAGACGCCGGGCTTCATCCCGCAGACCTTCGATTACGGAAGTTACGAAGTTTTCGCCGAATCCGTGCGCAATCTCGGAGAATACACCGACGCGTACGTCCTCGCCGAGGTCTGGACGAGCGATTTCGAGAAGGCGTATTTTTCGCGCGGACTCGAAAACTTCCTCGCGGACATGGCGGGGGAACCCGAATTCGCCGCGGAGCTGCTCGATTTCATCAACGAAAAGAATCTCTCGATCCTCGGGGAGATCGTCAAGACGCCCGGGCTGGACGGCGTGCTTCTCGGAAACGACTGGGGCTCCCAGCGCGATCTTCTGATGTCGCCGCGGACCTGGAGGACGATGCTGAAGCCCGGCGCGAAAAAAGAATACGATCTGATCCGCGGCGCGGGGCTCGACGTGTGGGTCCACTCCTGCGGGGATATCCGAAAGATCATGCCCGACCTCATCGAGCTGGGCGCAGACGTGCTCAACCCCGTTCAGCCGGAGTGCATGGACATTTACGAGCTGAAAAGGCTCTACGGGGAGCGGATGACCTTCTGGGGCGGGATCAGTACGCAGAAGACCCTTCCCTACGGTACGCCCGAGGAGGTTCGAGAAGAAACGAGACGGGTGAGTGCCGCGCTGGGAGAAAACGGAGGGTACCTCATCGCCGCGGCGCAGGGCATTCAGGCGGACGTTCCCTTCGAAAACGTCTGCGCGCTCGTCGACACCGCGAACGAGCTGTAAAGCCCGTCGTATCCCGACGCGGCTGACAGGTTCCGGTCCCGTCCCGCGCCGAAAAAAATCCGTGCGGCGCCTTGTATTCTTTCGGTGTGTTTGGTATAATTGAATCATCCGAGAATATTCAAATCATAAAATAATCAAGGAGGCGATCCGATGTTCTGTCGCAATTGCGGAAGCCGGCTCAACGACGGTGCGTTGTTCTGCCAAAACTGCGGAACACGCGTCGGAGTCCCACACGCTTCTCAGCCCGCGGCCAATCCGTCCGAGGGCGCGGCCCTCTCACAGCCGGAGCCGCAGTCGAATCCCGCACCGGTACCGCAGTCCGCTCCCGCGCCGGTGCAGGTTCCCGCACTCGAGCCGAAGCCTCAGCAGCCAATCGCGAATTACAGACCGTGGCAGGCGGTTCCGCAGGCTGCGGCGGTTCCGGGTGCCGTGCCTCAGCAGACGGCTCCGCAGAACACGGCGGTTCCGGGCTTCATTCCTCAGCAGACTGTCCCGCAGACGACACCTGTTCCGGAACCGCAGCCTGATTCCAAGCCGGAGCAGACGCCCGTGCCGGAGCCGAAGCCTCAGCAGCCGATCGCGAATTTCAGACCGTGGCAGGCGGTCCCGCCGACTACAGTGGTTCCCGGTGTCGCGGCTCAGCAGGCGGCCCCGCAGAACACGGCGGTTCCGAACTTCACACCTCAGCAAACGGTTCCGCAAACTACGCCGGTTGCTGAACCGAAACCTGATTCAAAGCCGGTACAGACCCCCACGCAGGAGCCGAAGGCTCAGCAGCCAATCGCGAATTACAGACCGTGGCAGGCGGTTCCGCAGGCTGCGGCGGTTCCGGGTGCCATGCCGCAGCAGGTAGTTCCGCAGACGACGCCGGTGCCGGAGCCGCAGCCGAATCCCGCACCGGTACCGCAGTCCGCTCCCACGCCGGTGCAGACTCCCACACCAAAGCCGGAGCTCCAGCAGCCGATCGCGAATTACAGACCGTGGCAGGCGGTTCCGCCGACTACAGCGGTTCCCGGTGTCGCGGCTCAGCAGGCGGTCCCGCAGAATACGGCGGTTCCGGGTGTTGTGCCTAATCAGGCGATCCCGCAGAATACGGCGGTTCCGGGTGTTGTGCCTAATCAGGCGATCCCGCAGAATACGGCGGTTCCGAGCTTCACACCTCAGCAGGTGGTTCCGCAGAACGCGGCGGTTCCGGGCATGATGCCCCGGCAGACGACTCCGCTGCCGCAGATCTTCCGTTTTGCCGCGCTGGGGTTCGCGGGCGAGGCGGTCCTCGGAACCTCGCAGGCCGGTCCTGACGCGGCGGGCGTCCTGCGGACCGGTCCCGGCGCCGTGATCGGAGACGCTGTGAAGCGCCTGTTCTCCTCGTTCGCCTCCCTGTTCCGCGATCCGAAGCGGCTGATCGTCCCCATCGCGCTAGCGCTGGTCTGGCTCGTGCTCGGCATTCTGAGGGCGGCGAGCCCGGAGACCGCGCGCGCGTTCCCGCTCCGCTCCCTGTCGTTTTTGACGTACGCGGACGGCGGGCTCGGCGGGGGCTTCTTCGGGGCGCTCGGCGGCATTCTCGGCAAATCCGTTCTCGCGGGCGGGCTCGTATCCCTCGTCGGGATGATCGCCTCCGCGGCGAAACGGAAAAGCGGCGGACCGGGCGCGCCGGGCCGCTCCTTCGGTCAGACCCTGCTCGGGGCGTTCGGCACGGACGGCGACACCGTCTGGGCTTACCTCACCGGAGCGGGTGCGGCGATGTTCCTCTATCTGTTCCTCTCCGGCGGCAGTCCGCGCGCCGCGTTTTTCGCGGGGATCGCCGCGTGCTTCCTCTCGGCGAGAGCCGCTTTGACGAACGGATTTCTGAAAAAGCTCTTCGCCTCGTTCTCCGCGCGGAGCACAGGCGCGGCAGGACCCCGTGCGGCGGGATTTCTCAGAGGGCTCTCCGTCGGCTTTGCCGCGGCCGCAGGGCTCGGACTGATCAATCTGAATCTGGTGCTCGTCATTCTCGGCGGCGTGCTCTTCGTCGGCGGCGCGGTCATGATGATTCTGCAGGCCGCGGGCGTTCTCAAAACGGGAAAGGGGGTACTGTGACATGAAAAAACGGTTGTTCGCGGGCATCCTGCTCGCCCTGCTGCTGTTCCCCGCCCTCTTTGCGGCCGTCTTCGCCGACGGAGAAATCGAATTGCCGCGAGGGTATGTCGATCCGTGGTCCTTCTATACGAGGGAAGCCACGGAGGACAATTTCTACGTTGTGACCGGCTATGACAAGGTGCAGAGCTCCTATGTCCGGATGTACGACGTCTCGAACGAAACCTTCGGCGCGATCCAGTACCATTATGCCTCATGGGTCCGCGAGGGCATCAGCGAGTTTGCGTGGCACGGCTTCGACGGCTTTATGGAATGGGAACGCGGCAAAGAGAACGGCACCTTCACCATCACCGGAAGCCAGCAGCTTGACGGAGACGGGAAAACTGCGGAGGGTGACGCGATCATCGACGATTCCAATCATCATTACACGATCGACTACAGCTTTTACCTCGAGATCTCAAACATTCACTACGGCGAGGGAGACTGGGCGGAACGGACCTGGACTTATCTCGACGTCAAGGGCTGGGAAAAGGCGACGTGGACCGTCACCGACAAGGAAACCGGCGAGACCGAGCATTACAGCGCGCACCGGGACATCGACCAGCCGAACAAGGCCGGAAAGCTGATCCAGAACGCGAGCTACGAGTATAATTCGTCCGGTCTCAAGGATTACCGCGAGGGAGACACCTATCTTCAGTTCTTCGTGGATGCCGGCGACCGCGAGAGCAACCCCTTCAGCGAGTATATCGGCGTACTGAATACCATCACCTTCGGCGTAGAGGTCGTGGGCATCAAGCCGATTAAGGGCATCGAGGTCGAAGGCGTCACGCAGGTCGCGTCGGACGAGGCCGGCGAGGATGAAGGCGTCTCCGTTCCCGCGGCGATCGTCGTCGGCATAGTCGGCGTCGGAACGGCTCTCGGAGCGGCGGCCGCCGCGGCGGGTCAGAACGGCGGCGACGGCGGCAACCGGGAAGACAAAAAGAAAAAAGGCTATAAGATGTACGTCCAGAAGGACTTCGGCGACGCGATCCGGCGCGGGGGCGATCCCGTGAAGATCCGCGCGCGCATGGCGGAGGTCCTGCCGGGCGGCGCACAGCAGGATCGGCCCGATCTCACGGCGCGGATCTCCGTCTCCGGCGACGGCATGACCGTACACGGCGCAGCCCTCGCCGGACGGTACTGCGAAGCGACCGTCAGCGTACCAGCGGACAACGAAAAGGATTCGGCGACGATCACCTTCCTCTTCGACGGGGAGGGCGGTCAGTTCACGAACAGCGTCGTCTTCCGGCTCGTGGATGGCCCCTCGCTTGCGTTCGTGGAAGAAACGGAGCCGGGCTCGGGCGCTTTCCGCCTCCTGCGCGACACGACGTCCTTCGACATGATCCCCGGCGACGGCTTCACCTACACGGCGCTCTTCATGATCGTCGACGCGCCGAAGCCCCCCGAGCTTGCCGACATCGAAGCGGACCGGCTCGCGGACTTCGATATCAGCTTCGAGAAAACGGACCGGCAGGCAGTCTATAAGCTGATCGTGAAGAACAATACGCGCGATGAAGAAAACAACGACATTTTCGCCCGGCCGAAGGAAAAGAATTTCGAGATCCGCGTCCGGGTCGAGGGCGAAAAGGAGCCCGTCACGGGATACGCTGGAATCCTGCTCTGGCCCGAGGGCATCACCGTCGATTCCCGCGACAGGGGGAAGAAGAACGGCGTCGATTACGTCCGCGTACAGGCATACGAAAAGGAATACGTCGGCGACCTCGACAAGAAGTGGCAGGTCTCCGAGATGAAATTCACTCTCACACTCAAGGGCGAGGACAAGGCGCTCGTCGATCCCGAAGGAATGCAGTTTACGTTCGAGAAGCTGAAGGGCGCGGACGGGCTCGGCTCGCGGGCGGACAAGGAGCAGTCCCTCGCCGAGAAATACGAGTACGAGGAAGCGTACGGCATGATGAACGACAAGTTCACCTACGTTTTCGAGCCGCGCGCGAATCTGTGCGAGCCGGACGACGGCACGTTCTTCATGGTCCTGCTTCCCGTCCGGGCGGAGTACAACGGCGAGGCTGCCGAGGCGGAGGTCCCGCTCAGGCTGCGCGGCAAGGACCCCGATCCGTTCGAAGGCTGGGAGGAGGAGTACAAAAAGCTCCGCGAGCGCATCGAGAAATTCTCCCTGCCGGACAACAAGGATTACTGGCTGAAAAAGCTTGAAGAGGTCGCGCTCGAGCCGCGCTCTTCCACCGTCGAGCTGCGCCTGACGAGCAAATACATCATCCGCCAGTACATGCGCTACTGGACGATCGAGTCGATGAAGTACCGCGACGAGGCGGCGAACTACGACGTCATCATCTCCTGGCTCGAATGGGCGAAGTTCTTCGGTGACTGCGCGTTCTCCCTGCTCGTCTCCATGTACGCGGGACCGGTCGCGGAGGCGATCATCTCCCCGGCGAAGGATTTCTTCGCGGGCGCAGTCGGCGAGGTCATCGCGGCGGTCAACTACGGCGAAAAGATCGACATGAGCATTTTCGACCGCTTCGAGTTCTCGAAGAACCTCGCGGCGGCGGGCGACAACCTCGTGTCGAGCCACATCGACCTCACGAACTGGAAGAAGGCGGCGGCGACGCTGGGCGCGTACTTCGTCTACGCCGCGTTCAAGAACTACATCGCGAAGCTGAACGAGGGCGAGAACGATCTCTACGGCGCGCTCGTTGCAGCCTTCAGCGACATGACGGTGCAGGCGGTCAAGAACGGGTGCGCGAAGCTCTTCGAGCTGTGGGCCAAGAACAGCAAGACCTTCCAGGAAAAGATCGCCCCGAAGATCACGGAGTATTTCCGCGAAACCAAATTCGCAAACCTCGAGATGGACTACAACAACTGGCAGCAGCTGTACGGCGATCTCGCGCTCAAGGGCGCGGAGGAGGTCGAGCTCAAGTTGGTCGACGTGCTCTCGAAGTACATCGGCGAGCTCGTGGGCATGGGCTGCTCCTACATCGAGGAAAAGACGCTCGAGCAGGTGCACACGACGTCCGAATTCGGCTTCCAGGACGGACACATCACGTTCTCCTTCACGATGCAGGCGTTCAAGTCCCGGACCTATCTCGTGCGGCTTGACGTCACAAACATCCTCCTGAACCTCTCCTGCCCGTTCTTCGGCTGGATCTACGACTTCCTCTTCGGCTCGATCCCGTTCTCCGCAGGTCCGATCGATCCTCCGAAGGATCCGCCCCTCCCGCCGCCGAAGGATTGACGGCAAAAAGCCCGTGCTCTGATCGAAGAGCCCAAACAGCGGAAAACCGTCCCCGCCCGGAAACGCTCCGGGCACGGGACGGTTTTGGTTTTATTTGCGGATCAAGCTGTTCAGTGTCCCCGGTACTCCACGCACAGCATGGTGAGATCGTCGAACTGCTCCGCGTCCTTCACGAATCCGTCCACACGGCTGCGCACGGTTTTGTTCAGCTCGTCCGGGGACGCGTCGGGCGAGGCGTTCAGCGCGTCGAGCATCCGCTCCGTGCCGAAGAGATTCCCGTCGGCATCCGTCGCCTCCGGAACGCCGTCCGTGTACAAGAAGAGCTTTGAGCCCGGCTCGAGCTGCCATTCATGCTCGCGGTACCGGGTCCCCTCCATGCCGCCGATGACGAAATCGTGCTTCTCCTTCACCAACTCGAAGCTCCCGTCGGGATGCTTCAGCGCGGGATACTCGTGCCCGGCGTTGGCGGTCCTCAGCTTGCCGGTGGACAGCTCGAGGATCCCGATCCAGACCGTCACAAACATTTCCTCGCGGTTGTTCGCGCAGACGGCGGCATTGGTGTCAGTCAAAATCTGCGCGGGAGATTTTCCCGCCATGGCGTTGTTCGCCAGGATGATCTTGGACGCCATCATGAACAGCGCCGCGGGGACGCCCTTACCGGACACGTCCGCCACGATCATGCAGAGATGGTCGTCGTCCACGAGGAAGAAATCGTAGAAGTCCCCGCCCACTTCCCTTGCGGGATCCATGCTCGCGTAGATATCGAATTCCGGCCGCTCGGGGAACGCGGGGAAAATATTCGGAAGCATGTCGGACTGAATGCCCGACGCCATCGAAAGCTCGGTCTCGATCCGGGAGTTCTCCCTCTGCTGTTTTTCATACTGCTCGTTCTGTTTCTTCACGATGACGGAAAACATATAGACCGCCGCGCCGACGGTGGCGAAGATGATGAACTGAACGCCGTAGAACAGGCTCTGGATCAAGATCGCGGTGATCGGCGCGATCATGTAGATCCAGAACGCCCCTCTCACACGGCGGTCGATGTTCGCCGCGTAACGGATGAGCAGCACCACGTCGACTCCAAGCATCAAAAAGGGCGCGAGATTCGAGAACAGATAGCCCGGCGCGCGGTGATACGCGTTGCCCGCGTCGAAGGTGTAGATCAGATCGGTAAAGCCGCCCGCGCAAATCAGCGCGGCGTGCAGGATCAAAAGGGCTGTCAGGATGGTGGAAAAGACCTTCTCGGCTTTTGCTGTCTTCGCGACGGCCAGCACGAGCCGGGACATCAGGTACGCCATGAAGCCCGCCGCCATCATTTCGATAAACGTGACGACGTACAGCGCCGCCCGGATGCCGCCGCCGGGCTGTCCGTCCATGATCTGACGGGCGAGGTGGGCGGAGATGTAGAGAAGGATCAACAGAAAGAAAAGCTGAAAATACCCTCTGACTTCCTTCCGCAAATGGCGGGACGCGGTGATCTGCAGGATGCACAGCACGCAGACGCCTATGCCTGCCGCGGTGAACAGGATGTTGACAAGGTCAACGGCCGATATGCTGAAGATCATGATCTCCTCCGCAGAAACGATTTCAGAATGAATATTGAAGAGCGCGCCGCGCCGGAACGGAGCGGCTGTACGCTCACTCCCTGACCGCCAGCCGGTCGCCCCCGTCCGCGATCTCAACGAAGAAGGGGTGCTCCGATCCGGACGCGTTCGGGGAATGGAAGGTGAGATAAAGCTTTTCGCCGCCGATCGAGCGGAAGATCATACCGTGCCCGCCGTCCTTCGTGTAAAGCGGCGGGAGGTGTTCGAGCTGTGTCCCGAGCTTGCCGTCCCGGAATCTCGCGGCGAGCTCGACGTAACGCCCTTCGATGAACGAGGACCAGATCATGAAGAGCTGCCCCGCCCGCGCGCGGTACAGGAAGGGCCCGTCCGTGACGTAGTTCCTCCCGCCGCCGAAGGGGATCGCCTGTGCCGTTCCGGATTCCGAGGCGCTGAACAGCACCGTCGGTTCGCTCACGGCGCGCCTCAGATCCCCGCTCAGCTCGACGAAGCAGATCGTGCCGTCTGAAATCTGGGTGTGCTCATGGCAGAAAACGAGGAACGGCTTCCCTTCCGGGCTGACGTACAGCGTCCCGTCGAGGCATTCCCAGCCGTCGGGGGTCAGCGCCCGTTCGCCGTGCGGCTCAAAGGGACCGAGCGGGTCGTCCGAGCGCAGGACATAGGTGGCGTGCCGTCCGTCCTCCCTTGTGAACGTCGCGAACATATAGTACGCTCCGCCGTAAACGTGGACTTCGGGCGCCCAGTTGACGCCCCGGTTCATGCCGAACCGCGCGGAATCGAAGCAGGGGATCGGATCGCTCCATTCCGCAAGATCGGTCGAGGTATAGACGTCAAAACCGCCCGTCCGGCAGCCGAAATCCGCGGCGCGGGTCCCGTAGAGGTAATACGTGCCGTCCCGAACCAAAACGAACGGGTCGCGGATGTTGATTTCAGCGCATGTCATGGCTTTTCCTTTCGTCGTTTCGCTCCCCTTCCCGCGGCGGGGACTGCGGTTTTTTTCTCTTCGGGGACGGGTCGGTTCCGCGGCGATCCGTTCCGTCCGGCATATATAACTCCTCCCCCGTTATCTCGCGGAGAGCGGGGGAGGAGTCTGACGCGATGCTTTGAAAGACAGGCGGCGGGCTCGTTCACTCCGTATCTTCCGTGAACAGCTTGACCACCTTTTCATAATACTTTTTCACCATCTTTTCCCGCTTCGTATAGAAGGAGGTCATGTCCGGATGGGAGGCGTCGGCAAGCATATCCTGGAACCAGAAGGACGCGCCGCTCCAGTTGTCGTACACGTAGCCGAGGTCGAACACGCGGGCGTTCACGCAGAGGTCCATCATTTCCGCGTCCTCGGGGGAGGAGGCATACCGCGTCTTCAGGCAGACGTTGAAGTAAGCGGGCATGACGCGCTTGTAGCTCTCGGCGCAGAGGACCTCGGTCATGATGCCGATGAATTCAAGATCGGGCTCGGTGATCAGAACGGACATCGCCTCGTGGTTGCCGTCCACCATCGTCCTGTATTTCTCCTGATTCTCGTCGTACTTCGGATACGGGATCACGCCGTAGTCGTGATCAAAGTCGGCAAGGTAGATGATCGTGCCGTCCAGATAGGAATTGCAGAGGAGGCAGCCGTATTCGGAGAAGAGCTGGACGCCCGCTCTGTGCTCGCCCTTCTTGAAAATGCCCGCCGTCTGGTTGAGCAGCTCCCAGCACTTGTTGTAGGAATCCACAAGGTGCTCGGAATAGTAGTGGAATTCGAGCTCGCCGGAGTCGCCGCGGGAGAAGATCTGATTCCCCGTCGCCCAGTAATAGGTGTTCAGATTGGAATAGAGGTCCGTGCCCATGCCGTAATAGTCGCCCGCGTTCTCCGTGCCGTCGCCGTTTTTGTCCGTATAGACCTGATCGCAGATGCTCCGAAGCGCGTCCACGGTCCAGCGGCCTTCCTTCACGAGCGTGTAGAAGCTGTCAAGCTGGTAATTCGCCGCCTCCACCTTGTCGTACAGCATGACGTAGGAGCGCCCCACGGTGGACAGCGCAAAGTCGCCCATCGCTATGAAGCACTTATCCGCGATGGTCAGATCCTCGATGTTTGAGTCGGACCACCAGTTCCGCGTGAAATCGACGTGCGGGATATCGTACCAGTTGAGGTAATACCCCTTCATCGCGCCGCCTGCGCTGGACACGACGTGGTACTGGATCAGGTCGTAGGAGTCGCTGTCGCCCGCCTTGATCGCCTTCGCGATGAGCCCCGCCACGGTGCCGTAGTCCGCGCCGCTGTCGTAAACGGTCTTTGCGTTGAAGCGCTCTTCCACGGTAAGGTTTCTCTGATAGACGGCGTCGTTCACGCCTTCGCCGTTCATTTCATCCACGGCGATGTAGATGCCGAAGCCCTCCTGCGCGGAACCGAGGACGATGAAGTCGCGTCCTCCGAAATCCGCTTCGGGCAGATCGTCCTTCTCATCCAGACGGGAAGCGAGGTCGTCCTCTTCAGACGCTCCTTCGGCGTTTTCCGCAAGTCCGGCGGCGGGATTTTCTCCGGACGCAGAAGTCGTTTCGGCGTTCTCGGTGGATTCGCTGCAGCCGACCGCGGTGAAGAGGAGCAGCAGAGCCAAAACGAGCGCAAAGATTCTCTTTTTCATGATGCGTTCCTCCATTTTGCGTTGTTTCGCAGAACTGTGCGTGAGCTTGCCGCCGCGGGCGCGCCCGTGTTTGCGGGAGTGAATCCAGCCAGTCAAATACAGGGGGCGCGGCACGACGATCCGATCGGTTTCATTTTAGCATACGGATTTCTTTCTGTCAAGTCCGGCGCCTGTTTTTTATCCGTCTCAAAAGGATCAAAAGACTCGCCGCGCGGGTGCGGATTCCGGAGCGCAGGACCGCCGTTTGCGCGTTTATCTGTTGACAGGGCGGGAATGATCCTGTATAATACTGTCAACGAGCGCGGCTTCGGAGAGCCGGGCTCCGAACAAATCAAAAACGGAGGGCTGATCCATGGCAAAGCTGAAAATCGGGGTCTTCGGCGCGCACCGGGGCATGACGATGATCCGCGAGCTTTTACACAATCCGGACGCCGAGGTCACGGCGATCTGCGACAAATACCGCCCCATTCTCGAAAAGGCGGGCAAGGCTGCCGAGGACGCGGGGCTGAAGGTCGCGCTCTTTGAGAATTTCGACGACTTCTTCCAGTGCGATATGGACGCCGTTGTGCTCGCAAACTACGCGCACGAGCACGCGAAATACGCCGTTCCGATCCTTGAGAGCGGGCGGCACGTCATGAGCGAGGTTCTGACCTGCGCCAATCTCGCGCAGGCGGTTTCGCTCATCGAGGCGGTTGAGAAAAGCGGACTCGTGTACCAGTACGCGGAGAATTACTGCTTCTTCAACACGACGGCGGAAATGCGTCGGCTGTACCGGCAGGGCGACATCGGGGAGCTGATGTACGCGGAGGGCGAGTACGTCCACGACTGCGCGTCCATCTGGCCGCAGATCACCTACGGCGAGCGGGATCACTGGCGCAACCGCAAATTCTCGACCTATTACTGCACCCATTCCCTCGGTCCTCTCCTGCACGCGACCGGGCTCAGACCGATCAAGGTCGTCGGCCTCGAGGGGCAGCAGGCACAGTACATGAAAAAGCTCGGAGCGCGGTCCGGTTCGATCGCGATCGAGATGGTGACGCTCGAAAACGGCGCGGTCGCGAAGAGCATTCACGGCGGGCTGAAGCGCGAGCCGTCGTCGATCAATTACGAAATGTACGGCACGCGCGGATCGATGGAGACGGACCGCTGGGACGGACAGCTCCACGTCTGGCGCGAGACGGGCGGCAACGGCGTCGGCAAGCATGAAAAATACGCCCCGGCGTTCCGGCTCGAGGGCGCTGAGGGCACCGGTCACGGCGGGAGCGATTACTTCACGACGCATTATTTCATCCGCTCCCTGCTCGGCGACGAGAGTGCGAAGGCGGAGGCGGTGGACGTGTACGAGGCGGTCGATATGTGCATCTGCGGCATCCTCGCGTACCGTTCGATCGTCGACGGCGGCAGAACGGTCGAGGTGCCCGATCTGCGCAAGCCGGAGGAGCGGGACAGGTTCCGCAATGACACCTTCTGCTCCTTCGCCGAGGACGCGGGCGGCATGTACGTCTCTTCCACGGCGGCGCAGTGGAACGCGTCCGAGATCGGGGATGAGGTTTACGACGAGGTCCGCCGGAAATGGCTGGCGGGCGAGCCGGGCTGATAAGCCGGGCTGACGGGCAGACCCGGAAAATCTCTTTGACGGGCAGGACGGATAAAAAGATGCTCGCCCATGTGTGCAGAGCGCGCCGTCATCCGCTTGACCGCGCTTTCATCCGCGTGCGGGAACGGGACCGCGCTTTTATCGCACTTGATCTTGCCGCTCCATGCCGGGCGAAAACACAGCTGCCGCATCGCCTCCCGAAATCAGGGAGGGATGCGGCAGTTTCCGTTTCAGCAGAGCTTTCCGAGGCTTTTCAGAGGGGAAAAGTCCGGTTCAAAACGCGGAGGAACCCGATGCGGAAGGGCCCCGCTCACAGCTTCAGGTTCGGGATCTCGAGCGCCTTTGAGGTCGACATTGCTTCGATCTCCTCGGCGGTGACTTCCCTTCCCAGCTTCGCTGAGAAGTAGATTCCCTCCTGCACCCGCTGGGTTTCCAGCGCGATCTTTGCCGTCGGCAAAAGGTCGCATCTGCCGAGCAACGCGTGGATCCAGTGCTGCTGGGAATTGTCGTAATGCGCGCTGTCCGCGTAGACCGTGTGCGCGAGATAATCCATCTCTCCGAGATCGACCGTCGTGTCCGTCTCGAGCCCGTATTTGCGGGAGTGGATGACGAGCGGGCTGAGCGAAATGCCCGCCTCCGAGCCCATCATGATCGAGGACGGGAAGGGTTTGCCGTGCACCGCCCACGATTCGAGGATGTCCATCGACAGCCCGCCGCGGTAGGTCGCAAGCCCCATGCCGATCTCCTCGACGTTGTAGCCGCTCTCGCGCCGCCGTCCCTCGTCCATGGCGATCTCGGCGTAGGTGTGCCCCGTGACCCGCTCGAGTTCGGGGAGTCCGGCGAGCCAGAGCAGCTGGGAAATGTGGTAAACGCCCATGTCGAAGAGCGCGCCGCCGCCCGAGGTCTTCGTGTTGACGAATTCCTTGCGCGCGTAGCCGTCCACGAACGGTCTGCCGCGCCGCCGGAAGCCGTAGGAGCGCATGTGATACAGCCGTCCGAGGTCGCCCGCGTCGATGAAGCGCTTGGCGGCCTTTGTCTCGTTCGAATAGAGGAATGCGAGCTGGATGTGCAGTTTTTTGCCCGTCTCCTCCATGACGCGGTACATTTCCCGCGCGTCAAAGAAGGAGCCCGCCATGGGCTTTTCGCAGTAGCAGTCCTTCCCCGCGCGCATGACGGCGATGGAGACCGGCGCGTGCATATTGTTGTGCAGGCACACGTCCACCGCGTCGATGTCGTCCTCAAGGAGCATTTTCCCGATGTGGGTGAACCGCCGCGCGATGCCGTAGCGGTCGCCGATTTCGTTCAGCCGGTTTTCGTCGATGTCACAGATCGCGGCGATCTCCGCCTCAGGGATGTTTTTGTAGGTCTGGATGTGGGATTCCCCGATGATGCCCACGCCGACGAGTGCGACGCGGATCTTATCCTTTGCCATGTTTTTCCTCACTTTCCGTAAACGCCCTCGAAGAAGGACGGCTTCGCGTATTCCTCATAACCCTCCATGTCGAGCTCCGCGATGAGCCCGCGCACGGTGGCGAGCTGCCAGTCCACGCGCTCGGGTTCGAGCACGCCGGAATGGTGCTCCACGGAGTACGCGCCTTCGTACCCCGCGTTGGCGAGCCGCCGGATCACATCCTTCGCGTAGGGCATGGAATTCGCGTGGATGTGGGTGTGCATGGCGTAGGAAATGCACAGCGCTTCCCCGCGCTCCGGCTCGTCGTAGAAATTCCTGAGATGGTAGAGATGTCCGTAAGCGGGAGAATCCACGGCGTTCTTCACCGCCTCGAGGTATTCGGGCACGCGGTCCCAGCCCCAGTGATTCTCCGGTCCGATCTTCATGCCCCAATCGGAGCAGATCGCCGCGTATTCCCGGTAGGTCTTCACGATGTACTCAAACGCCTCGGGGGGCATGGTATGCCCGTCCGTGCCGCCGAAGTCGATCCGAACGGTTTTTGCGCCGAGGGTATGGGCGGCGCGCAGCATTTTGAGCATTTGTTCCCTGTGAGCGGCGCGGCGGTCGGGATCGTTCTCCCAGACGTGGGGGCCGTCCACGCAGAGATTCGCGAGGGTCAGTTCATTTCGGTCAAGCGCACGGCGCACCTTGCCGATGAAGTCGTCGTCGATGGCGGGCAAAAAGCCCGTCCAGATATCCGCGGTCCGCACATGATAGCGGAAGCGGAGCAGGTCGAGATACCGGAACACGTCGCATTCGCCGCTGCCGAGCATCCCGTGGAAGGAATAGGAAGCAACAGAAACCTTGAGCATGGGGATCTCCTTTCGTTGTGAAACTGTTCGTGAGCCAGCAGGGTCTCTCTGTTTTGATTATACGGGAAAAAGACGCGCGTGTCAAGGGATTTGGCGAAAACGGCGCGCGGATCGCGCTTCCCCCCGCACGGCGCGGCAAAATCCTGTTGAAATCCGCGGGGCGATATGATATAATGACGGAGGAGGACGGAGATCCCGTCCCGCATCCAGTACAAGGCGCGGCCGCGCCCGCCGGACAGGAGGTCCTTCATGAAGAAAAAAAGCATCGCCGCTCTGCTCGCCGCCCTGCTTCTGCTCACGTCCGCGGCGGGGTGCGGCGGCAAAACGACGACCGACACAGGCTCAGCCCCTTCGGCGGGCACGGAAACGGCGGACGTACCGGCGAACGGCGAAACCGAAGCGGTCCCGGCCGCCCATGAAACCGAGGAATCCCCGTCGGGCATTGAAACCGAGGAGCTCCCGTCGGGCGGCGGACAGGGGGAAGAAAAGGAGGAAGCCATGAATCAGACGCCTGAAAAAACAGAGCACGCGGAAGGGGTTTCCGTGCCCGTGCTGCCCGGATCGATGGACGAAAACTGGGTGGCGACCGTTGAGGCCGCTTCCGCGCTCTCGGACGGCGTACAGGGGAAATTCACGGACGCAAAGCGCAGGAAATTCCTCGTGTCGAATCAGAACATGTCCCTGCTCTACGATCTCACGTCGGAGGGCGCAAAGGGCGTCGAAGGGATTTACAGCGCGGACGGCGCGCCCTATTTCTCGAACACCATGGACGCCTCGGTCTCCCTCCCCGACGGCACGCGGTATTCAGCCGCGTACTCTTCGAAGAAGGGGCGCATGAACAGCCACCGGCTCGGGTACTATTATTACGACTTCCGCTTCTGCGATCAGGTTTTCGTGAACACGGACGCGCTGACGGGCGGCACGGAGCCGGAGCAGTCCTACGACATTCTCAAAAACGCGCGGGGCTGGAGCGTCAACGACACCTCGAGCGTGAAAAAAAACGACGGGGGCATTTCCTACAAGCTCACGAGCGCCTATGACCCGTACATCTACACAAACGTGAAGTTCAGCGCGTCGGAATTCGACGCGGTCCGCATGACGATCCGCACCGAGCATGCGGAGTTCGGTGAGTTTTTTGTCGTCGCGGGCTCGCACAACGGATACTCCGCCGAACAGCGGACCTCCTTCGCGGTGACGGCGGGCGAATGGACGACCGTGGTCGTGCCGCTGAACGCCATACCGGATTACGCGGGAACGGTGAGCGGCTTCCGCGTGGACTGCGGCGCCCAGGCCGGTGAGACCGTGGAGATCGGCGAACTGCAGGCGATCAAAAGCGGCGCCGCCTCATCCTCCGTTCCGTTCGCGCTGGAGAGGATCTTCCACACCTATTCCGACAAGGTCCACGAGGTGCTCCGCATCGTCGCGACAAACGATTTTGCAGGCGGGGGCCGGTTCGAAACAGAAACGGCGATCCCCGCGGACACGGTCGAAGCGGTCCTTCTGAAAAACGCGTCCGGGGAGTCTTCGACGCCGGAGGGCTTCGACTTCTCGACGGCTGAGTTCGCCGCCTTCGACATCAAAGGCGTCGGCGTGTACGGGATCATCCTGCCCGCCGCGGAGAACAACGGCGACATCCGGGTGGAGCTGAGGGACGGAACTTATATCGTGACCCGCGGCGTCTCGCTCGGGGACAAAATCGCGCGGGGGGACGACGTCCTCTTCGGTCAGCGGCTTTACACCTCGACGGAACACGGCTTCGACGGCATCCGCCGCGAGGCGTACATCGAACGAAATCCCCTTCCCTTCGCGCGGGTGTACAAGGCGTCCGACGGCGCGCGGTACGCAGGCTACGATCCCCTCGCCGGGTATTACCGCTTCACGGTCAACGCGTCCGATTTCAACCGGGCGTATTACAGGGAGCCGGACAAGCAGTACGCGATCCACATGGAAATCGGCGGGGACGGCGAAGTCGACCGCACGATCTACCTGCGGACCGCGGAGAGCGGCGGTCAGCTCGAATGCGCCGCCGTGCTCGACGGAAACGATCTCCTCATGCCCCTGCCGCTCGAAGTATGCAAGAACTTCTGCGGAGAGATCGAGGAGCCGCTCTACGATCCCGCCGACACGGCCTACGGCGAGGTCTATTTCCCCGTCACGATCGGCAAAAACGAGACGAAGCGCCTGACGGTGCTCCACCTCTATCAGAACTGGGGCAAATACCCTCTGAAGCAGCTCTCGTCCATCGCGTTCCACATCCCCTACTATCATCTGTCCGTGGGCGTGACGGAAACCAACTGCATCGCGCCGTATTTCGTATATGGGAAGGACGGCTGGACCCTGCCCGATTTCCGCGCCAATTCCGCGCCGCTTTGGTCGGGCCAGCCCCAGCACACGAGCGCGGGACGGCTGTATTTCCTCCGGTACACGGACGCGGACGGCAACGCCTCAAAATCGGAGTCCCAGTCCGCGGAGATCGTCTCCGCCGGTCCGGTCTACGCGGACATCGCGATGGAATATCTCTCCGACGACGGAAAGATCAGGGCGTCGTACCGCCACGCCGAAGCCGCCCAGACGGACGAGAACCGGACGTATTACAGCATCGTGCTCGACGTGCAGGGCGACGTGAAGATCGCGGATTTCCGCCGGGACTTCTCGTTCTTCACCTTTGACGGGCGGAGCGTGTATTACCGCAAGCTCGGCTATCTCGACGAAAGCGGTCAGCCAACGTTGAAAAACGTCTCGAAGGGCGAATCCGTGATCGTTCTCGGGCGGGAGAACCCGTATTACGACTACTGGAAAGGAAACGCGGAGGACAGCGTGAACTTCGCGCTGATCGTGCTCCGGTCCGATCTTGTGATCGGCGGCGAGCCCTGTGAGGCACCCTTCGTTCTGTACGACCGCTCGGACGGCACGCTCAACACAGGCTCCCTGTCGCTCGATCTCGGCGAGGTCACGCTCAAAAAGGGCGACCGGCTGGCGCTCGACATTATCCTTTTGCCGTGGGGATACTCGACGAGCGAGGACGATTCGAACGTGCTCGGCGTACGGGAGGACTCCGGCCTCGATCCTCTCCGGCTGACCGTGCTCGAGGGGGAGGACGTCGGTGACCGCTTCATCCCGTCCGTCCGCGCGAAGGACGGACGAGCCTCCTTCCGGCTCAGCGGGGGCAAAAGCACCGCCGCCGTCCGGGTCTACGGCTTCGACTCGTACATCCCGCCGAAGGTCACGGTCAAGGTCGACGGGCGGGACAGCGGATTCCGGTTCGCGGGGCCGAACGGATACGACGGGTATCAGGTCTACCGCGACGCGGACGGGACCTATTCGTTCGCGTTCAACGTGAATTTGGACGAAGGGAACGAAATCGAGATCACGGTCGGACGGTAAGCGATCCGCACTCCCTGTAGGGGCGGATGCCGCCCAACGCAAAAAGAAAAAACTCCGGGATGCGATGCTCGGAGTTTTTTGTTTCGGTTCAGACGCAGGCGTGAGGCGTTTCCTTTTTCCGGTTATCCATAGACTCGGCCCGCCGTGCCCGGCTCACTGTTTTTTCCCGTAAACGACCGTGATCTCGCCGTTTTCCTTCTCGACTTCGACGGTGCAGTCCGCGCCGACCGTCGCGACGGCGGCGATGATCAGCGCCCACGGAGCCGCGATCAGACCGATCACGCCCCCAGCGACGCCCGCGGTCATGGGAATATTCAAAATGATATTCTCCCCCCGGCGAATACGGATACGGGTGACGTTTCTCTGTTTGACAAGCGCTTTGATTTTCTGAACGATTTCGTTCGTGTCCATGCCGTTCACCTCTAAAAATGAATTTCATACGCGTCCATTATAGCATATTCGCTCCGCCGCGTCAATGAAACACGGACGGAAATTCTCTGCCGTTTTTTTAGTTTTTTCTCTCGGAGCTTCCGGTCCCTCGCGCGGCGCGCTCCTCCAGAGATTCCCTTGTGCGGCATGGGGGAACGGTTTATTTTTCCGATCCCCTTGCGCTGAGCGGCGGGACATGATATAATAAGACGAAAGCGAAAAGACGAAAGCGAAAGCTCGTGCTGCGGCACCCGTGCGGCGGCACCCGTGCGGCGGCATGCCGCGCCGCGATCAAATCGGAGCGGAAAAGACGGGCTGACGGAAAAGAAGGAGGATGAACTGTGAGAAGGTTTTTGATCTTGTCTTTGGCGGCGCTTCTGCTCGTGGGCTGCAATCCCGGGGGAGAACCGGAGAACATCCCTTACGAGCCGGACACCCCCGCGCCCGATCCCCACGTCGGCGTGTTCGTGTCGGAGCACGGAAGCATGGAGTTCTTCGGGGATGGGGAGCGCCTCACATACGACTTCGACGAGGTTCTGGCAGAACTGACCGGTCTGCCCGCGGGAAAACAGGAAGGGGTTTACGTCTTTCTGAGCGGCAATCTCCCGCCCCACGGAAGCATGCCGGTGCGGTACGACACGGCGCACGAAATGCAGATCACCGTCGGAGAGACAACCGTTGTGATCGACATGGGTGTGGCCGCGGAGGACGGCAAAACCGCGTCGGCGGGCGTGGGCACCGTGACGCCGGAGCGCATTCCGATGCTGTTCCACGGTGAGAATTTCTTTACGGTAACGTTTTTGAAGGAAAGCTGACGCGCAGATAACAAAATCCCCGCGAGCCTTTTTGACGGGCATGCGGGGATTTTTGCGTGATTTCAAATCAGAACCTGCGTGCGCATACGCCTTGATCGGATCGGACGCCCTCGGGCGGCGGTCTTGTCCGTCATCCCTGCGCCGCGGCCGCGGGTTTGTTTTCCGGCTGATACGTGCTGACCATCGCGGCGACTCTCTCCCGGATATCCTTCTTGTTGCCGTACGCCGCGGTCATCAGTCCGTCAAGCTGCGAAAGGAACTCGTCCGTATCGAACGGGATCGGGCAGCCGATGTGGATGAGATCGTTATCGGTCTTTCTGAGCCCTTCCTCCGCCATGAGCTTTTCCTCAAAGAGCTTTTCTCCCGGCCTCAGCCCGGAGTACACGATCTTGATGTCCTCGTCCGGCTTGAAGCCGCTCAGCTTGATCAGATTTCTTGCGAGGGTGTCGATTTTCACCGGGCTCCCCATGTCGAGCACGAAGATCTCTCCGCCGTGCGCGTATGTACCCGCGAGCATCACCAGGGAAACCGCTTCGGGGATCGTCATGAAGTAGCGGATGATATCGGGATGCGTGACCGTGACGGGACCGCCTTCCTCGATCTGCTTCTTGAAGATCGGAATGACGGAGCCGTTGCTCCCGAGCACATTGCCGAAGCGCACCGCCACGAAATCTGTTTTCGCATGACGGAAGACTTCGCCCGATCCGTCCTTGTCGGCGTTTTCGGTGCCGTCGTGGGTGAACAGCTGCGGGATCTCGTGCGCCTTCCCCGCTTTGATTTTCGCGTCGAAGGACTGGATGATCATTTCGCACAGACGCTTCGACGCGCCCATGATATTCGTGGGGTTCACGGCCTTGTCCGTGGAAATCAGAACGAACCGCTCGCACCCGTGCGCCATCGCCGCGTAAGCGGTTTTGTAGGTCCCGATCGCGTTGTTCTTGATCGCTTCGTTCGGGCTGTCCTCCATCAGCGGCACATGCTTGTGCGCGGCGGCGTGATACACGATCTGCGGTCTGTATTCGCCAAACACCTCGAACATGCGCCGGCTGTCGCGGACGGAACCGATCAGAACGACGAGATCCAGCTTCGGATATTTATGTCTCAGCTCGAGCTGGATCGCATAGGCGTTGTTCTCGTAAATATCGAAAATGATGAGCTGCTTCGGCTCGTGCGCCGCGACCTGACGGCACAGCTCCGATCCGATCGACCCGCCTCCGCCGGTCACCATCACGACCTTGCCGTTGATGGCATTGAAAACCTCCGTCATGTCCGCCTGGATCGGCTCGCGACCGAGCAGGTCCTCGACCGACACGTCCTTCATGGCGCTGACGGTGACCTGTCCGAGCACCAGCTGATACAGTGCGGGAAGGATCTTGATCTCGCAGCCCGTCTCGTTGCAGATATTGAGGATGTCCTTTTTGTCCTCCGCCTTTGCCGTGGGAATGGCGAAATAGATCTTGCCGACCTCGTATTCCTTCACGGCGCTCATAATGTCGTCGCGTCCGCCCACGATCGGAACGCCCTCGATGTATTTTCCCCATTTGGTGGGATCGTCGTCGATGAAGCAGACCGCTTTATCGTGCAGCGCCGGCGCGTTTCTCATGTCGCGCAGGATCATCTGACCGGACTGACCCGCGCCCACGATCATGACCTTTTTCCCCGTCCCGTCCACGGGCTTGAAAATCGACCGGATAAACAGCAGAAGGCGATAGGAAAAGCGGATAATGATCAGGAAGATCAGCTGGAAAACCAGCCCACCGAAGTAATAGGAGATGGGCATGCGCCCTGAAATCAGGGAAATCAGAACGATATGCAGGACGGACGCCGTCACGGAACCGAGAAACGTCCGGATCAGTTCGCTGTAGCTGGCGTATCTCCAGACGCTGCGGTACATCCTGAAAAACCAGAACAGGACGATCGCTCCGACGGCATACGGGATGATGAAGCGCTTGAACGGATCCCAGTAAAGCGTGCTCACCATGCGATCCGTATTGCAGTCGAACCGCACCCACAGAGCCAGAAAATACGAAAAGAGGATCGCCAAAAAATCGCATATCATGAGGCAGATCGCCACGAGATGCCAGTGCTCGATTTTCAGCTTGCCCGCTTTACGGCGGCGCTTGTCGTCCATAGTCACAATCCCCCACATTATCCCGCGAACGGCGCGGACCGCGTTTTGTCCTGCGGTCCTTCCTCCGGACGGTTCGTTCGGTTTTCTCAGCCGTTCGTGTCAGTCGTCCGATCCGTCGGCGCGCAAAACATGAACCATAGAATACCATCTATCCGCACACGAAAAACGATTCTACGTCTTACCGCGCGCTTCGGGACGCGCGACGCGGAATCGCCGTGAAAAGACTACTATGTTGTATTATAGCATAGACGGACAGCGGTGTCAAGTGGTGAACTGATCCGATTTCAGCGAGTCCGGTACAAATCCCGATTGTCCGGCCCATCCTACACGGATACGGATGAAGAATCCGCTCGGGGAACCGTTCTTTCCTGCATTTTTTACATCAGGCTCTTGCAATCTCATTCAAATTGCGTATAATATAAAGTAGATTATTGTTCACCCATCCGGGCGCGCCGACCGTGCCCGCGCGGGAAATCCCGGGACGAAAACCTGAAAAAGCGAAGGAGACTTTACCATGCACAAACAGCGGCATATCTGTCTCGTTCTGATCTGCTTCCTTGCCCTGCTCCTGTTCGCGGTCATTCCCGCGTACGCGGACGCGCCGTGGAGCGGCAACGGAACAGCAGGCAATCCGTACCGCATCGGCAGTGAAGCGGACCTGCGCGCTCTGGCGGATGAGGTCAACAGCGGAAACTCATATGCGAAAACCTATTTCATGCTCACCGAAGACTTTTCCGCGGGGAGCGGCGGCTGGACGCCGATCGGTTCATCGAAGAGCCTTCCTTTCGACGGCGTCTTTGACGGCGAAGATCACACGATCACGCTGGATTCCGAGAACGACGCGTCTTATCAAGGGCTCTTCGGCGTTCTGACGGGCACGGTGAGGAATCTGACGGTAAACGTCCATGTGACCGGCGGCGATTATGTCGGCGGCATCGCGGCGTACTGCTGCGGCACGATCGCGGATTGCTCCGTCCAAGGCTCCGTGACGGGCAGCAGCTACGTCGGCGGCATCGTCGGTTATCTCGGCCCCGGCAGCTCGATCACCGAATGCGAATCCGGAGCCGCCGTCACCGGCGAGGGCACCGCGATCGGCGGCGTGGTCGGCGCCGCGAACAACATTCCGGAGCATTCGAGCCGCTTTGATGCTCAGGCCGCCGCGGTCGGCAGCGGGAGCGGAACGCTCCCGGTCAGCAGCGGCTCGGGCGCGTCGAGCGGCACGAACGGAACGATCTCCGACTGTGACTTTACCAAGGACGGCGTGCTTGTCGGCACGGCTCCCGCAAGCTCCGACGATCCGGAGTACAACGAGACGACCGGCGTGATGACGATCCCCTACTATGACAACGCCTACGGCGGCATCGTCGGCTGGAGCAACGGATTTGAGGTCACAGGCTGCAGAAACCTCGGTTCGGTGACGGGCGGCGATTTCACCGCCGGTATTGTCGGCGACAGCACCAACGGCGGCACGATCAAAAACTCCTATAACGGGGGCACGGTCACGGGCAGCGGCAGACTCACGGGCGGCATCGCGGGCCGGATCAACCAAGGGCTGATCGAGAACTGCGCCAACCATGAAACCGTGAACGGCGGCGATTTCACCGGCGGCATCGTCGGCTTCGCGGACAAGGAGAGCCGCGTCAACGGCTCCTACACTTCGTCGACGGGCGAGGTGACCGGCTCCGAATACGTCGGCGGCGTCATGGGCATCGCGAACTGCGCCGTAAACGGTCTCAGGAATATGGGCAAGGTCAGCGGTCTGAGATACACGGGCGGCATCGTCGGCTACACGACGAAGGACGTCGTGGGCTGTGAGACTACCTCCGGGGCGTCTGTATCCGCCGTCAGCTCGGGCGGCAGCGCAGCCTACGGGTTGGGCGGCATCGTCGGTTACGCTTCCGCCGGCATTTCGAACTGCAAAAATCTGGGCGCCGTAAAGGGCGCAGCTTATACGGGCGGCGTCGCGGGCTATGTGAAACGGGACGCCGCGGGCTGCTCGAATACCGGCAGCGTCGAAGGCTCCGATCGCGTCGGCGGCGTCGCCGGCTATGTCGCCGGAACGGCCGAAAACTGCACGAACGACGGAGCGGTCCGCGGAACGAACTACGTGGGCGGCGTCGTCGGACTGACGGAAGGCAGCCTGAACAAGTGCAGCAACGCGGGCGAGGTGAACGGCTCTCTCGCCTTCGTCGGCGGCGTCGCCGGCATGGCGGGCGGGGCGGTCTCCTGCACGAACACGGGCAAGGTCTTTTGCCCGAGCGTCTCCGGCGGCGGTATCGCGGGCGCGGCGGACGGCGCGGTCTCAAGCTGCATCAACACAGGCTCCGTCACCGCCGCGGGCGGTCTGGCGGGCGGCATCGCGGGCGCGGCGAGCGAAAACGCTCCGATCGACGGCTGTCTGAACATCGGCGCGGTATCGGGCGGCTCTCTGACCGGCGGCATCGCCGGGATAGCAAACCGGGAAATCACGGACTGTACGAACAAAGGAACGATCGTCGGCTCCGACGGCTTTACGGGCGGTATCGCGGGCGCGAACGCCGCCCGTGTCACGGACTGCTCGAACAGCGGCGCGGTATCGGGCGTCTGGCGCACCGGCGGCATCGTCGGAAGCTGCTATGAGGACGCCTCCGTATCGGGCTGCGACAACACGGGCACGGTCACCGGCACGGGAGAGAAGACCGGCGGCATCGCAGGCGCGACCGGCGGAAATACGGACGACGAAGGGGACGACGGCTCCGCCCTGATCAGCGGGTGCGTCAACAGCGGCAAGGTCGCGGGCAAGGACCTGACGGGCGGCGTCGTCGGTTATCTGACCGGCGAATCGTACGGCTGCTCCAATTCCGGAGAGGTCACGGGCGCGAGGTTTACGGGCGGCATCGCGGGGCACGCGAAGAACGGGCTCTCGTCCATGGTCAACGAAGGCGCGGTCCGGGGCGGGAACTTCTCCGGCGGCATTGCCGGAAACTCCGAGGGCCCCGTTGAGGGCTGCGTCAACAAGAACGCGGTCACCGGCACGGGCGAGAATACCGGCGGCATCGCGGGCGCCTCGACCGGCGACGTCTCGAACTGCGTCAACTCCGGCGCCGTCTCGGGCGTGAAGTACGTCGGCGGCATCACGGGCATCAACGCGAATTGCAGCGTTACGGACTGCGTGAACAGAGCGTCCGTATCCGGCACCTCCTCCTACGTCGGTGGCATAACCGGCTTCAGCAACGGCGGAACGCTCTCCGCCTGCGTCAATGAGAACAAAAACACGACGGTGAGCTCCTCGGCGGAAGGCGAGACGTACGTCGGCGGCATCGTCGGCTACAACAACGGCCCGATCCTCTCCTGCCGCAACGAAGCGTCCGTCAGCGGCGCGTCAGCGTCGGCAGGCGTCGCAGGCTACTGTCTGCGCGGCGCCGTCACATCGTGCACCAACAACGGCAGCGTAACGGGCAAGAGTTATACGGGCGGCATCATAGGCACCGCTTACATGGACAACAATCCGGTCGCCATCACCTACTGCGAGAACAACGGGACGATCAACGGCGGCACAAACTCCCATGTCGGCGGCATCGCGGGCAAGCTCTCCGCGCGCGGAAGCTTTATCGATCAATCCAAGAATACCGGCTCGGTGACGGGCGGCACAAGTACCGGCGGCATTGCGGGAGACACATACGAAGGCGCAAAAATCTCTAACTCGACCAACTACGGCTCCGTCGCCATGACCGGAGAGAGTAAGGAAGACGTGGGAGGGATCGTCGGCTATACAAACGCCAACCTCTATAACTGTATCAACAACGGCTCCGTCACAGCTCCCGGGAGCGCCGAGGATGTCGCGGGCATCGTCGGTTTCTTCGCCGGAAAAGAAATCACAAAATGCGCGAATAACGGATCCGTAGCCGGCGGCTGGCAGCTCATCGGCGGCATCACCGGCTACGCGAGGGGGGTCACGATCTCCGAGTGCAAAAACACGAACAACGTCGGCAGCGGCACGGACAGAGGAATCTATGTCGGCGGGATCGTGGGAGACAGCAGAGCGGGGACCGTCATGATGTGCGAAAACTCCGGCTCGGTGCAGGGGATCGCTTGGGTCGGCGGCGTCGTCGGGTTCAAGGACAACTCCGGCGCCATTTCGCAGTGCCGCAACCTCGGGTCCGTCTACGGCGGCAAGATCCCCGACGAAGGCAATGTCAAGGACTTCAGCTATACCGGCGGGATCGTCGGTCTCTCAGAGGGCGGCACGACCGATCAGTGCGCCAACCGAGGAACGGTTTCCGCCGCCGGCAAATGCGTCGGCGGCGTCGCGGGCATGGCGAGCAGCGAAGATAAGGTATCCAACAGCTACAACGTCGCGGCTGTGCGCGGCATGTCCAACGTCGGCGGCGTCGTCGGCTGGCTCCGGAACAGCATCATGGAGAAGTGCTACAATTATTCGTCCCCGAATTCGCAGCCGACGGCAAATGACAATTCCTGGGGCAAGCTGGCGGGAAGCCATAACGGAGGAGCTCTCATCAACAACGCGTACACAGACAGTTGGGGCGACGCGATCGGATGGAACAAATCCACAACCACCGTGAGCAGACAGTTTGAATATTTCCTGAACAGTTCGCTGGCGGACAAGGATAAGATCATCGAGTACTGTGATTGGGATTTCACCAACATTTGGACCATCGGTCAGTTCTCAGCCGATAAAAAGGCGCCCTGCCTGCGGTTTGAAGGCGCTTATCGGCCCGGCGCTGTTTCCGAACCCTCGGGAACGGGCACGGACGGCAGCGGCGTGACGCCCGCGCTCACGGCCGAGGAGGATTACTACATCCGCAACGCCGACGATCTCCGGGCGTTCCGCAACGCCGTCAACAACGGGAACACCTTTGCCGGGAGAACGGTCTATCTCTGCGCAGACATCGATCTGGACGGTGAAAACTGGACGCCCATCGGCAACAACACTGCGTTCGCAGGGACCTTCAAGGGACAGAGCCATATCGTCAGCGGGATCGCCGTGAACTCCGGCGTCAGCGCGGATCCGCAGGGCTTCTTCGGTGTTGTCGCAAAAGAGGGCACGGTCGAGGATCTTGCCGTGTGCGGATCGATTGCCTCAGAAAGCAGCTTCACCGGCGGCATCGTCGGTCTTCTCAACGGAAAGCTGCAGCGCTGCTCCTTCTCGGGTGAGATCGACGTGCCGCGGGGAGTGGGTGTCGGCGGTCTCGCCGGTCAGGTCTCGAATACCGGGTCGATCACGGACTGCCGTCACAGCGGACCGGTCAACGGCGGTTTGCTCGTCGGAGGCGTCGCCGGCGTCAGCTCAGGCAGTATTCGTACCTCCTGCCACGCGGACGGCGCGATCACCACAGCCATTCATGAAGGCGACGGCGGTTTCAACGGCGTCACGGGCGGCGTGGCCGGAGGGGTCAGCGGCAAAGGTGTGGAGGTGATCGCCTGCTACAGCCTCGATGAGGACGCGGCGAATGCCATCGGGGGCAGAGAAAACAACCCCACCATCCGGGACGTGGAGGTCCTCACACCCCTCCAGATGCGCGACATGAACCGTTACACCGACGACTGGGACTGGTACAGCGTCTGGGGCATAGGGTCGGACGCGCCCGAGCTCAGGCAGTTCTGCAGCTATGTGAATCTGATGCCGAACGGAGTCTCCGGGTTCGCGTCCGCCTGGATCCCGAGAAGCGGCGGTCATCTGCCCGTCTGCCCCTTCAAGCGGAACGGTTATGTCTTCACGGGATGGAATACCAAGGCGGACGGAAGCGGCACCCGGTACGCGGACGGCGCGGCGGTGAACGGGGAACTGCCCCTTTACCTCTACGCCCAGTGGACGAAGGGCACGCGCTACGACGGCTATATTATCGAAAGCAGCTCCTACCTGAATTGCCTGTTCGACAACGGCGCGACCGACGGGACGGTCAACCTGAACACGACGATCAACTTCTTCACGAAGGACTATGTACGGCCCTCCGGGTTCGCGCTGACCGCCTCCGCTGCGGGATCCGTGACGTGGAAGCTCGAAGCGAAGGGATACGAGGCGGACGAATGGACCGTCATCGCACGGGGGGATGTGAGCGGCTTCACCGCAGGGCAGAAGACGGTCTTCTTCCCCGTCGACGACGCGGGCGAGTATTGTTATTACCGCTTCAGCCCAACGGTGTCTATGATCAGCCGGCGGCCGCTGATGTCCGAGATGTACCTGATCGTGAACGACCCGTCAAAGGACGTGCGTCCTCCCATGATCTCCTTTGATTCCCACGACGGCAGCGGTACGATGACGCCCCAGACCGGGACGAACCGCAGCTGGGTCAACCTCAAAGAGAACGAATTCAGCCGCTCCGGCTATAGATTCTACCGCTGGAGCACCCTGCCCGAGGACGGCGGCACGCAATACACCGACAGGCAGAGATTCCGTATCACAGAAGACGTCACCCTGTACGCGCAGTGGCGTGAACTGACGTATGAGATCCGCTTCGTGGACGAGGGCGGCGAGCCTCTCTACACGGAAAACATGAAAGCCGGAAAGTTCCCGGTTTACAAGGGCGTCCCCCCGGTGAAGGATCCCGAAAACGGACACACCTTCGCTTTCTCGGGCTGGTCGCCGGAGGTCGCTCCCGTGAACGGGGAGGCAACCTACCGGGCGCAGTACGAGGAAAAGGCCGTCACCTATACGGTCACGTGGTACGACGGCAACGGCGACGAGCTGTATCACGAAGACGTCGAATACGGCAAGACGCCCGCGTACTCCGGCGACACCCCGACGAAGGACAAAACGGCGAAGTTCAGCTTTACGTTCAACGATACGTGGAGTCCCGAAATCACCGCCGTCGCCGGTCCCGCGCAGTACACCGCGCAGTTTGACGAGACCGTGAACAAGTACAAGATCACATGGCTTGACGGCGACGGGAAAGAGCTGTATCACGAAGAGGTCGAATACGACGCGACGCCCGCGTACTCCGGCGACACCCCGACGAAGACGGGCAGCGCCGAAATCACCTACGTCTTCAACAATACGTGGAGCCCGGAGATCTCTCCCGTGACAGGGGAGGCGGAATACACCGCGCAGTTCGGCACGACGACCAACAGCTATACCGTCACGTGGTACGACGGCAACGGCGACGAGCTGTATCACGAAGACGTCGAATACGGCAAGACGCCCGCTTACACCGGCGACACCCC
>JAFYBN010000077.1 GCA_017540175.1 Clostridia bacterium
GCGCCCGTTCTGGACGGCCGTTCCATCATCGTGGTCGTTTCGCCGATCAAGAAATGATCCGCCGGCAGTCATGCCGCACATGTGAAAGAACAATAATTACCGCGTGAACCGTTCCCGTTCGCCGCGGCATATTGATAGAATATCGAAAAGGAGACAAGAAAATGGGAAAAGTCAAAACACATAGAGCCTCAGCCAAAAGGTTCTCCGTAACCGGAACCGGCAAAGTCAAAATGTTCCACAACCAGCATCGTCATAAAACCGGTCTGAAGTCCTCCAAACGGAAGAGAAATCTCCGCAAGGGCGCTTACATGAGCGAAGCACTGGCCAAGAACTACAGGGCCATGATCCAGGAATAATCGGCAAGGGAGGATACAGAAATGGCAAGAATCAAAGGCGCAATGATGACGCGCAAGAGAAGAAATAAAGTCCTGAAGGCAGCCAAAGGCTACTGGGGAGCAAAATCGAAGCATTTCAAGATGGCTAAACAAGCCGTCATGAAGAGCGGCAACTACGCATTCGCTGGCCGCAAGATGAAGAAGAGAGACTTCCGTTCTCTCTGGATCACCCGCATCTCCGCGCAGGCGAAGGTCAACGGGATGAACTATTCGACCTTTATGCACGGTCTGAAGCTCGCCGGCGTCGACCTCAACCGTAAGATGCTCGCCGAAATCGCAGTTTCCGACAAGGACGCCTTCGCGGCGCTCGCCGAAACGGCAAAAGCGGCGCTTTAATCGAACAATCGGGGTGTTGCGGCACGGTAACACCCCTTATATTTTTATCATGGATCGAGAACGACTGATGAGAGAATGGCGCGCGGATTACCTGTCCTCGCGCTCAAACCCCCGCGTTGCCGCGGCGGCAAAGCTCGCGGACAAAAAGGAGCGCGAACGGCAGGCGGCCTTCCTCGCCGAGGGGATCAAGCTTGCGCGGGAGGCGCTTTCCTCCGCACCCCGGTTTGTGAAGGAGATTTTTGTCTCGGAGAGCGCGGCAGAGACTTCGGAGGGCGTCCGGGCGCTCGCTTTGGAGGCGGCGGAAGCCGGCGTGCGCGTCACGCTCCTCTCCGAGCCCGCGTTTGAGAAGATTTCGACGGAGAAATCGCCCGAGGGCGTGATCGCCGCCGTCGGGTATCTGACAGAACTGCATGTCCGCGGGGATCTCTCCCGCTGGCAGGAGAACAAGCGGCTTCTGATGCTCGACGAGATCCGCGATCCCGGCAACCTCGGCACGATCCTGCGCTCCGCGGAAGCGCTCGGCGTCCACGGCGTGATCCTGTCCCGGTGCGCGGACCTCTATCAGCCGAAGGTCGTCCGCGCGGCGATGGGGACGCTTTTCCGCCTGCCCGTATTCCTGACGGACGACGGTGAAGCCGCCGCGCAGGCGCTGAAGGCTGCGGGCAGACGGGTGCTCGCCGCGTCGCTCGGCGAACACGCGCTCACCCTCGGCTCCTACGAGATAAAGGAATCCGACTGCCCCGTCATCGGCAACGAGGGGCACGGACTCTCCACAGCGATGCTTGAGTCGGCGTCGGCGTCGGTGCGCATCCCCATGAGCGGCGGCACGGAAAGCCTCAACGCGGCGGCCGCTGCCGCTTGCTTCCTCTGGGAATACGCCCGCCGCGAGGCGAACTGAGATACGGGAGAACACGATGGAAGACGAAAGAATCTATTGGATCTGGCTGGCGGAGGCGCTCGGGCAGGGAAGCGTCGCGGCGTCCCGTCTCGTGCGGCGCTTCGGCTCTCCCCGCGCCGTGTTCGAAAACGGAGTGGGCGGGCTCGAACCCGACCATGATTTCGGCGAAGATACGCTTGCCATGCTTCGGCAGAGGCTGCGCAAGCCCTCCCTCGAGCTCGCCTCGGGCATCCTCGCGCGGTGCGAGTCAAGGGGCATTTCCGTTCTGACCTTCGAGTCGGAGGAATATCCCGCCCCGCTTAGAACCCTGCGCGATTTCCCCCTGGTGCTCTACACCGTCGGGAAGCTGCCGGACTGCTCGTCCCGCCTGCTCACCGCGTGCGTCGGCACGAGAAAGATGACGGATTACGGCAGACGTGTCGCCTATTCCCTCGGCGCCGGGCTGGCGTTCGGCGGCGCGGTCGTCGTCAGCGGAATGGCGCTCGGCGCGGACAGCATGGCGCTCATCGGCGCGCTGGACGCGGGCGGGCAGGTCATCGCCGTGCTCGGCTCGGGCGTCGACGTGGTCTATCCCGCCGATCACCGGGAGATCTACCGCCAGATCGCGCGCGCCGGAGCGGTCATTTCGGAATATCCGCCGGGCTCGCCGCCCGTCGGCAGTCATTTTCCCGTCCGCAACCGCATCATGAGCGGGCTGTCGGACGCGACGGTCGTGGTCGAGGCTCCGCAGGGAAGCGGCGCGCTCATCACGGCGAAGCACGCCGTAGAGCAGGGCAGGGTGATTTTCGCGGTCCCCGGCAACGTGGGAGATCCCGGCGCAGAGGGCACGAACGCCCTGATCCGGGATATCGCGCTCCCCGCGCTCTGCGCGGAGGACATTCTCAGCGAGTTTTCGCGGCTGTACGAAAAGACCGTGAGCGTCGACACGTGCCACGCGGCGATGCGCGATCTCGATCTTGACGCGCTGTCCTTTGCCGCCATGAACCGCGCCCGCGTCGGCACGGGAGGCAGGAGCAATCTCTACGGCAGGGGCTCGCTCGGCGGACGGGCGAGCGACTTCAAGGTCTCACCGCGTGAAGAGGCGGATCGGAAATTCAGAAAGGCGCACGAAGGCGGCAGCGCCGCACAAGCCCTCCCGAAGGACTCCGAAAAGCCGCAGCCCGCCGCCGGGGAAACTCCGAAACCGGAGAGAACGAAGGCAGAACCCGCGCCCGCGCCGAAGCCCGCCGGGGAAACTCCGAAACCGGAGAAAACGAAGACGGAACCCGCGCCCGCGCCGAAGCGGACCGAAAAGAAGGAGGGAGAGACCTCCCGCGGGGCCGTCCGCGCTTCTCAAAAAGAAAAAGTTTTTGAGAAAAGTGAAGAACAGAGTGTAAATTCCGGCGAAAACTTCGTTCCGGCGAAGAAAATAGAGCTGGATATGCTTGATGAAAGCGAAATCAAGGTATATAATAAGATGAAACCATCCGTCCCCTGCCTCCCCGACGAGCTGGTGGACGCGGAGTTTTCGATCAGCTCGGTCATGTCCGCCCTCACGGTCCTCGAAATGGCGGGCGCGGTGGAGTCCGGCGGAGGCGGGTATTTCATGCGCGTCTCACCCGACGACCTCGCCGAGTCCCCGAACGACTGAACGGGACACAGACCGATCCCTCAAACAACGGAAACATTCTACGGAAGGAAACACAGCCTGAGCATGACAAACCTCGTGATAATGGAATCTCCCCCGAAGGCGAACACCGTCAAGAGCTATCTCGGCTCGTCCTATAAGGTCGTCGCGTCCAAGGGGCATATCCGCGATCTGCCGAAATCGACGCTCGGCATCGACATCGACAACGGCTTTGAAGCGCATTATATCAACATCCGCGGGAAGGGCGACCTCATCCGCGATCTGAAAAAGGAAGTCAAAAACGCCGACCGCGTCTTCCTTGCGACCGACCCCGACCGCGAGGGCGAGGCGATCGCGTGGCACCTCGTGGCGGCGCTGGACATCCCGGCCGACAAGGTGAAGCGCGTGACGTTCAACGCGGTCACGAAAAGCGTCGTGAAGGAGTCCATCAAGCACCCCCGCGACATCGACATGAACGTCGTCAACGCCCAGCAGACGCGGCGTCTTCTCGACCGCATCGTGGGCTACAAGCTCTCCCCCTTCCTCTGGAAGACGGTGAAGAGCGGGCTCTCGGCGGGACGGGTGCAGTCCGTGGCGACGCGCATCATCGTCGACCGGGAGAACGAGATCCGCGCCTTTGAGCCGAAGGAATACTGGACGATCGAGGCGACCCTCGCCGCACCCGACGGCAGGACCTTTGAGGCGAAATTCTTCGGTACGGCGGGCTCGGAGGAAAAAACCGAACTCACCTGCGAGGCGGACGCGAAGAAGGTGTACAACGCGGTGCTCGGCAAGCGCTTTGAAGTCACCGACATCCGCCGCGGCAAGAAGCTCAAGAGCCCCGCGCCGCCCTTTACCACCTCCACGCTTCAGCAGGAGGCGTCCCGCAAGCTGAATTTCCAGTCCCAGCGCACCATGCGCGTCGCGCAGGAGCTTTACGAAGGCGTCAACGTCGGCTCGGAATTCGGCGGCGCGCAGGGTCTCATCACCTATATGCGTACCGACTCCCTCCGCATCTCCGACGAGGCGCGCGACGCGGCGAAGGACTATATCGTCAAAAAATACGGAACGGAATACTACCCCGAAACCGCCCGCGTATATCGCTCCAAGGCGAACGCGCAGGACGCCCACGAGGCGATCCGTCCGTCCGGGGCGATGCTTGAGCCCCAGCTCATCCGCAAGCAGCTCACGCCCGATCAGTACCGTCTTTACAAGCTCATCTGGGACCGCTTCATCGCGAGCCAGATGGAGTCCGCGGAGCTCTCCACGATGCAGACCGACCTCGAGGCGGGCGGGTATCTCTTCCGCTCGAGCGGCTACACCGTGAAGTTCCCCGGCTATATGGCGCTGTACGAGGAATCGACGGACGACAGGAATCCGGACGACGAAAAGAGCGCCCGTCTGCCCGTGCTGAATCAGGGCGATCTGCTCGACGCGCGGGAAATCACCCCGAACCAGCACTTCACCGAGCCCCCGCCGCGCTACACCGAGGCGTCGCTCGTGAAGCTGCTCGAGGAAAAGGGCATCGGCCGTCCGAGCACCTATACCACCATCATCACCACCATCGTGTCCCGCGGGTATGTGAAGCGCGAGGGCAAATCCCTCGTCCCCACCCCGCTCGGCGAGGTGACGACCCGCCTCATCTGCGAGAACTTCCCGGACATCGCGGACTCGAAGTTCACGGCGCAGATGGAGGACCGCCTCGACGACATCGAAAACGGCAAGAACAATATGCTCGACGTGCTGAACGGCTTTTACGGCAATTTCTCCGAGGAGCTGGACCGCGCGCTCGGCAGCGTGGGCGCGCGCGAGGTCGAGGTCCCCGCGGAGGAGACCGACATCATCTGCGAAAAATGCGGCAGCCGGATGGTCGTCAAGAACGGGCGCTACGGCAAATTCGCCGCGTGCCCCAATTATCCGGCGTGCAAGAACACCAAGCCCCTCGCGAAAACCACGGAAGGGCTCGTGGAGAAAAAGGTCGAGATCGCGGACGAGAAATGCGAGCTCTGCGGCGCGGACATGATCCTGCGCTCCGGGCGCTTCGGCAGCTTTTACGCCTGCTCCCGCTATCCCGCCTGCAAGAACACGAGACAGAAGGTCCGCTCCCTCGGCGTGAAATGCCCGGAATGCGGCGCACAGCTCGTGACGAAGCTCGGCAAGAACCGGACGGTCTTTTACAGTTGCTCCCGCTACCCGGAATGCAAATTCTCCTCGTGGGATCTGCCAACGAACGAGAAGTGCCCGAGCTGCGGCGGCATGCTCTACCGCAAAAAAGGAAAGAACCAGCTCGTCTGCAAGACGGAGGGCTGCGGCTATAAAGCGGACCTTCCCGCAGAGCCGGAGCCGGACGGAGAGAACGAATGAGCGCCCTCGGCCCGGACGGAGGCGTCCTCATCGTCGGGGCGGGGCTCGCGGGCTGCGAGGCGGCATGGCAGGCGGCAAAGCGCGGCGTGAAGGTGCGGCTCTGTGAAATGAAGCCGGAGAAGAAATCGCCCGCCCACCGCGCGGACACTTATGCCGAGCTCGTCTGCTCCAACTCCCTGCGCTCGAATGAGCTGACCAACGGCGTCGGTCTTCTGAAGGAAGAACTGCGCCGCTTGGGCTCGCTCATCATGGAAGCCGCCGACGCGACGAGAGTGGCGGCGGGCGGCGCGCTCGCGGTCGACCGGGAGCGCTTCTCGGCGTATATCACCGAAAAGATCCGCTCGTCCCCGAACATCGAAATCGTCCCCGGCGAGGTGACACAGCTGCCCGCCGAGGGCGTGCGGATCATCGCGACCGGACCCCTCACGTCCGACGCGCTCGCGGAGAAAATCTCAGAGCTCGTCGGCGGGAAAAGCCTTTATTTCTACGACGCCGCCGCGCCCATCGTGGACGCGGAGAGCGTCGACATGACGAAAGCCTTTTTCGCCTCCCGCTACGGCAAGGGAGGCGCGGACTACATCAACTGCCCCATGACCGAGCCGGAATACAAGGCGTTTTACGACGCCCTGATCCACGCCGAGGAAGCCGAGCTCCACGATTTCGAGAAAGGAGAGAGGCTGAAGGTCTTCGAGGGATGCATGCCCGTGGAGATCATGGCACGGCGGGGCGAGGACACGCTCCGCTTCGGTCCCATGAAGCCCGTCGGCATCCGGCATCCCGTGACGGGGAAGGAATTCTACGCCGTCGTACAGCTCAGACGGGAAAACGAAGCCGGGACGATGTACAACCTCGTCGGCTTCCAGACCCACCTGACCTGGGGCGAACAGCGGCGCGTCTTCCGGATGATCCCGGGGCTCGAGAACGCGGAATTTCTGCGCTACGGCGTGATGCACCGCAACACCTTCCTCTGCTCGCCCGAGCTTCTGGAAGCGGATTATTCCCTCCGCACGGACCGCAGTCTTTTTTTCGCCGGTCAGATGACGGGGGTGGAAGGCTATATCGAGTCTGCCGCGTCCGGCTTTGCGGCGGGTGTCAGCGCGGCAAGCCGCGCGCGGGGCGGGGAGCCGTATTTCTTCCCGGAAACGACCATGATCGGCGCGATGGCGGCATACGTCTCGCGCGGGGACAAGACGGCGTTCCAGCCCATGAACGCGAATTTCGGCGTCATGCCGCCCCTTGAAAAGCGCGTGAAGGGCGGAAAGAGACTTCGGAACGAGGCGCTGGCAAACCGCGCCCTCGGAGAGATCGACCGGATCGTCTCGGAGAACGGATGGGACGGCGCGGGAGCGGACCGCGAGGGAGCGGGACTGTCTGACGGGAGAGAATCATGAACATTATCATTGACGCAATGGGCGGGGACAACGCGCCGGACGAAATCGTCCGCGGCGCCGCTCTCGTCCTGAAAGAAACAAAAATCAAGCTCACGCTCGTCGGCGACCGGGAGAGGATCGAATCCTGCTTCGCACAGTGCGGCGCGGATCCCCGCATGGCGGAGATCGTGCACACCTCCGTCGCGGTCTCGATGGACGACGACCCGATGTGTGTCGTGCGCGCCAAAAAGGATTCCTCGATGGGAACGGGACTGCACCTCCTCAAGGAAAGAGGGGACGCCATGGTCTCCGCCGGGAATACCGGCGCGCTTCACCTCGGCTCGTCCCTGATCGTGCGCTCCATCAAGGGCGTGCAGCGGGCGGGCATCGCGACGGTGCTTCCGTTCGTGCGTCCCGTGCTGCTGCTCGATTCCGGCGCGAACGTCAACGTCACCGCCGAATACCTCGCGCAGTGGGCGATCATGGGCTCGATCTACATGAAAAACGTGCTCGGCGTCGAAAAACCGACGGTCGGGCTTCTCAACAACGGCACGGAGGATCACAAGGGCACGCAGATCGAAATCGACGCGTACCGAAAGCTCTCTTCGATGGAGAACATCCGCTTCATCGGAAACGTCGAAGGCAAGGACCTTCCGTTCGCGCCCTGCGACGTGCTCGTGACCGACGGCTTTACCGGAAACATCGCCTTAAAGCTCATCGAAGGCATGGCAAAATTCTTCTTCGGCAATCTCAAGACCCTGTACAGCAAAAACGCCGCGACAAAGCTTTCCTTCCTCGCCATGAAGGACGGGCTCAAGCGGATGAAGAACGATTTCGACGCCTCCGAATACGGCGGAGCGCCCCTGCTCGGGCTGGCGAAGCCCGTAATCAAGGCGCACGGAAGCTCGGACGCGCGGGCGATCTTCAACGCCGTCCGTCAGGCGGAGGCGTTCGTGCGGACCGGCGTGACCGATCAGATCTCGGAGCAGCTGCGGGTCTATCGCGAAGCGGACGCGCAAGCCGAGGAAAGCAAGTAAGACGGGAGGTCGACCGATGTTGAACCACGACGAGCCGAGAGATTCGAGAGAGCTTGAAGAAAAGATCGGCTATCAGTTTCAGAATCAGGAGCTTCTCAGGGAGGCTCTCACGCATTCGTCCTATCACAACGAAATGAAGGGAAAGGGAGAGCGGGCGGCGTTCAACGAACGGCTCGAGTTCCTCGGGGATTCCGTGCTTTCCGTCATCGTCTCTTCCTATCTTTTCGAGCGCTACCGCGCGAAGCAGGAGGGCGACCTCACGAAGATCCGCGCGGCGGTCGTGTGCGAAAAGGCGCTGTCCAAATACGCGGGCGAGATCGGGCTCGGGGAGTACATGTACCTCGGGCACGGCGAGATCATGAACGCGGGACGCCGCCGTCCCTCGATCACCGCGGACGCCTTCGAGGCGCTGCTCGCCGCCATGTATCTCGATTCCGGGGAGTCCTTCGAGAGCGGACGCCGCTTTGTTCTCCCCTTTGTGGAGCGGGAGATCGCGGAGGTGCTGAAAAACGGCGTCTTCATGGATTACAAAACATCCCTCCAGCAGCTCGTCCAGCAGGCGGGCGGGGAGGTCCTCGAATACATCCTCGTCGGCGAGGAGGGTCCGGATCACGACAAGGTCTTTTCCGTCGAGGCGCGGCTGAATTCCAACGTGGTCGGGCGCGGCGCGGGCAAGACCAAGCGCGAGGCGGAGCAGAAGGCGGCGCGGGAGGCGCTGATTCTGTTCGGCGAAGTGGAGGACGGATTCGGGAATGAATGACAGAACATCCCATAAAGGAGAAATTCAGTCCGGATGTATTTAAAATCACTTGAGCTGCACGGATTCAAATCCTTTCCGGACCGCACGGTTTTGAAGTTCTCGGGCGGCACGACCGTCATCGTCGGTCCGAACGGAAGCGGCAAGTCGAACATCACCGACGCCATGCGCTGGGTGCTCGGGGAGCTTTCCTCGAAGAACATCCGCGGAAGCAAAATGGAGGACGTGATTTTCGCAGGAGCGGACGACGTCAGGCCCATGAGCTTCGCGGAGGTCTCCGTGACCTTCGACGACAGTGCCGAGCCGCGGACTTTGCGCTGTCCTTACGAGGAAGTGACCGTCACCCGCCGGTATTACCGCAGCGGCGACAGCGAATATTTCATCAATCGCAAAAAATGCCGTCTGCGCGACATCGTCGAGCTGTTTCTGAACACCGGCGTTGGGCGCGAGGGCTATTCCATCATCGGACAGGGGCGCATCGCCGAGATCATCTCGAAAAAGAGCGAGGATCGGCGCGGCGTCTTTGAGGAGAGCGCGGGCATTTCGCGTTTCCGCTGGCAGAAGAGCGAAAGCGAAAAGAAGCTCGCCGAAACCGAGGCGAACATGGAGCGCGTGGGCGACATCGAAAACGAACTCGCCGCGCGCGTCGGTCCCCTCGAAAAGGAAGCGGAAAAAGCACGCCGCTATCTGGATCTCTACGCGGAAAAGAAGAAAACGGATGTCTCCCTCTGGCTTTACGACGAGGAGAGGCTGAAAACGGCGATCCGAAAGAGCGAGGAGGATACCGAGCTCTCCGCGCACGAGCTCGAAATGGCGCAGGATTCGCTCGGCGTCACCGCCGCTCAGATCGAACGGCTCTACGAGCAGTCCCACAGCAACAAGGAGGCTTCCCGCCGCAATTACGAGCAGACGACCGAGACGGTGAAGCGCATGAACGAAGCGCAGTCCGACGCGAAGGTTCTCGAGCGGGAGAGGATCCACGCCGAGAGCGCGCTCGAAGGCGAAAACAAGCTGATCGAAGCGGCTGAAAAGACCCGCGCGCAGGAGGCGGACCGCCTTGCCGCGGCGCGCGAGCGGATCGCGTCTCTCGACGCGGACGCCGCACAGATCCGTCAGGCGGCGGACGAGCTCTCCGAAAAGCTCGCCGTGCTCGAAAACGCTATCCGGGAGCGGGACGCCCTCCTCGAGAAGATGCTCGCCGACCGGCAGGAGAAGACCGAGGGGCTGAACGATCTCAGGGTCCGGCTCCGCGTGCTCGAAAACAGTGTGGCCGATCAGAAAAAGCGTTCCGCGACCATCGGCTCCGATATCGCGGGCTACCGGAAGGAAATCGAGGAGCTCGACAAGGTTTGCCGGGGAGCGGAGGAGCAGATCGAAAGCTACCGCGCGGCGATCCGGGAAATCGACGCCGCGGGTGAGAAAGCAGCCGAGGAGACGAAGGGTCTGCGCGACGAATACGTCGCGGCGGACGCGGAGGCGCGGGCCGCCCGCGCACAGCTCGATTCGCTCGACAGCCGCATCGCCGCGCTCGCTCGGATGGAGGAGCACTTCGACGGCTACAACAACAGCGTCCGCTATGTGATGAGCGAGGCGCGGGACGGTCGGCTCACGGGCATCCGCGGACCGGTCTCGACCCTGATCACGGTTCCGAAGGAATACATCGTCGCCGTCGAGGTCACCCTCGGCGCGGCGCTGCAGAATATTGTCACAGACGACGAATACGCGGCAAAGCGCGCCATCGAGGCGCTGAAGCGGTCGGGCTCCGGCCGCGCCACCTTCTATCCCCTGACGACGATCCGTCCGCAGGAGCGCGGACGCGACTACGACGGCATGGAGAGAGCGGCGGGCTTTATCGGCTGGGGGGACGAGCTGGTCTCCTCCGACGACGCTTACCGGCCGATCGTCAAATCCCTGCTCGCGCGCGTGGCGGTGTTCGACACCCTCGATCACGCCATGGACGCGGCGAGAGCGCGGGGCTGGCGCGTTCGCGCGGTCTCCCTCGACGGCCAGCAGGTCAACGCGGGCGGCTCGCTCACGGGCGGGCAGGTGAAGCGGGACAGCGGCATGCTCTCGCGCGGCGCGCAGATCGCGGCCATGCGCAGGGACGAAGAAGCCGCGAAAAAAACGCTTTCCGATCTGCTCAAAAAGGTGAAAGCCGCGGAAGAAAAGATCGCCCTCGCCGAAACGGAAAGCCGGGAACGCGAAGAGCGCCGGGGTCTGATCGGCGCGCTGATCTCCGCGGAATCGGGCACCTTCGGCGACGCGGACAGCAGAAGGCGCGCGCTCGGCAAGCTCGTCTCGGATATGCTCGCGGATTCGGAAAACCTCGCCGCGACGGAGGCGAAGAGCGCGGACGACATCGCCGGCATGAAAAAACGCATCGAAGACGCGGAGCGCGAAATCGCGTCCCTCACGGACGAACGCGGCAAAATCGCCGCGCAGAGGGGCGAGGTGGAGCTTGACGCGTCTGAGATCACCGAAAAGCTCGGGGATATGAAGATCCGCCTCGCGGAGATCACGCGCGACCGGGAAGCGGCGCTCGCCGCAGCCGGGGAAACAGAGGAGCGGATCGCCGCCGCCGAGGCGGAGCTCGGACAGAGGCGGGACAACACCGAGGACTTTGACGCGAAGATCCGCGAGCTCGGCGAAAAAGCCGGGGCGCGCGGGAATGAGGCGGCACAGCTCTCGGCGCGGATCGACGCGCTGCGCGAACGGCAGAAAACGCTGGACGACGCGGGCGACGAGATCGAGAAGAAGATCACCGACCTCCGCGCCCTCGAAAAGGAGCAGACGGCGAAAAAGGAGCTCGTCTTCACGGCGCACTCGAAGAACGAGGCGAAGCTCGCCTCCCTCCGCTCGGACGAGGAAAAGCTCGCCGCACGGATGTGGGAGGATTACGAGCTGACCTACGCGACGGCGGTGCGCTACGCGGAGGAAAACGACTGCGGCGTGATCGCGGACGGCGAGCGGACGAAATACCAGACCCGGCAGAACGAGCTGAGAGGCAAGCTCCGCGCGCTCGGACACGTAAACGTCGACGCCATCGAGGAATACAGCGAGGTGAAGGCGCGCTACGAGCAGATCCACACCCAGCTTGAGGACCTGCGCGCGTCGCGGGAAAATCTGATCCGCATCCTCGCCGGGATCGAGGACGACATGAAACGCCTCTTCCTCGACGCGTTCGGGAAGATCAATACCTATTTCGGCGAGGTGTTCCGCGAGCTCTTCGGGGGCGGGCACGCGGAGGTGATCCTCACCGATCCGGACAACGCCCTCGAATCGGGAATCGAAATCAACGCCGCGCCTCCCGGGAAGACGATCAAGAATCTGAGTCTTCTCTCCGGCGGGGAGCAGGCGTTCATCGCCATCGCGCTTTTGTTCGCGCTGATCAAGGTCAATCCGTCGCCGTTCTGCATCTTCGACGAGATCGAAGCCGCGCTCGACGAGGTGAACGTGAACCGTGTGGGGCGCTATGTGAAAAAGGTTGCCGAAAGCATGCAGATCATCATGATCTCCCACCGGCGGGGCACCATGGACATCGCCGACACCCTCTACGGCGTCACCATGCCGAAGAGCGGCGTGTCGAAGGTGTTCACCCTCGGGGCGGGAGAAGAGAAGGAAGCCGTTCTCGGCTAAACGGCATCGGGAGAAACTATGGGATTTTTAGACAAACTGAAAGCCGGTCTCTCAAGGACCAAGCAGGCCGTGTTCGGACAGTTCAACGACGTTGTGAAGAACTTCCGCAAGGTGGACGAGGAACTGCTCGAGGAACTCGAGGAGGTCATGATCACGTCGGACATGGGCGCGGTGACCACGGAAAAGGTCCTCGACGAGCTGCGCGAGCGCATCAAAACGAAAAACATCAAGGACGCCGACGTCGTGAAGAACGAGCTTGCCGATATCCTCCGCTCCGAGATCGGTGAGGGCGCGCCGCTCGACCTTTCGACCACACCGTCCGTCATCCTCGTGATCGGGGTCAACGGGGTGGGGAAGACCACTTCCATCGGCAAGATCGCGCATAACCTCAAACAGAGCGGCAAGAAAGTCATCGTCGCCGCCGCGGACACCTTCCGCGCCGCCGCCATCGAACAGCTTGCCGTGTGGTGCGAGCGCGCGGGCGTCGATCTCATCGCCCAGAAGGAAGGCGCGGACCCCGCTTCCGTGGTGTTCGACGCCATCGCCGCGGCGAACAAACGGCGCGCCGACGTGCTCATCATCGACACGGCGGGACGGCTGCACAACAAGAGCAATCTGATGGAAGAGCTCGCGAAGATCAACCGCATCATCAAGCGCGAGCTGCCCGACGCCGCGCGCGAGACCCTGCTCGTGCTCGACGCCACGACGGGACAGAACGCCGTCATGCAGGCGAAGAAGTTCAAGGAAGCCGCGGACATCACCGGCCTTGTGCTCACGAAGCTCGATGGCACGGCAAAAGGCGGCGCGGTGTTCTCGATCAAGGAAGAGATCGACCTCCCGGTGAAATTCATCGGCGTGGGCGAGCAGATCGACGACATGCAGCCGTTCGACGCGCAGATGTTCGTCGACGCGCTGATGTGCGACGACGAGCGCGTCACCAACATCAACTGGGACGAGGAAAACTGGGAAGACGCATGAAAACGCTCGTTTTGGCATCCAATAACCGGAAAAAAATCGCGGAACTTGAAACTTTTCTCGCCTCCGCGTCGTCTAAAGAGATAAGCGTCCGGTCCCTCGGCGAGATCGGATGGACACAAGAGATCGAAGAAAACGGCTCCTCCTTCGAGGAAAACTCCCTCATCAAGGCGCGCGTTCCCGCTTCCCGCGGCTATATCGGCATCGCGGACGATTCGGGACTCGCGGTCGACTGCCTCGGCGGCGCGCCCGGCATTTACTCCGCGCGCTACTCGGGAGAGGGCACGGACGCCGCAAACCGGAAAAAGCTGCTCCGGGAGCTCGACGGCGTCCCGGCCGAAAAACGGACGGCACGCTTCGTATGCGCGGCGTCCGCGGTCTTCCCGGAATGCTCCGGCATCGTCGTTCCCGAGGCGTGGCGCATCCCCGCTGAGCTTGCCGAAAAACTCGGCGTCGCGCCCGAGCGCGCGATGACGGTGCGCGGGGAATGCGAGGGCGTGATCCTCACCGAGGAACGCGGAGAAGGCGGCTTCGGCTACGACTCGCTGTTTTTCTACCCTCCCTTCGGTGGGACCTTCGCCGAAATCGAACAGGAAAAGAAGAATCTCGTCTCGCACAGAGGACGCGCCATGCGGGAATTCATGGCGCGCCTGACTGCGCTTCTGAACGAAGAAAGGTAAATCCATGCTAAGCGGAAAACAAAGAGCGACGCTGCGCTCCGCGGCGTCGAAGATCGACGCCATCTTCCAGATCGGCAAGGGCGGCGTCGGCGACGCCGCCGTCAAGTCCATCGGCGACGCGCTCGAAGCGAGGGAGCTCGTGAAGATCACGGTGCTCGACAACACCGACATCGATCTGCGGCAGACCGCCGACGAGCTGGCCGCGCGGACGGGCTCGGAGGTCGTCTCCGTCATCGGGCGCAGGATCATTTTGTTCAGAGTCTCCTCAAAACCCGAAAAGCGCGTGATCTCCGCCCTGCTCTGAGATGGAACAGAAGAGGATCGGGATCTTCGGCGGGACCTTCGCGCCCCCCCACCTCGGGCACGTGCTCGCCGCCCGGGCGTATCTCGACGCCGTGAAGCCCGAGCGGCTGTATATCGTTCCCACGGGGATTCCGCCCCATAAGGTCGCCGAGGGCACTCCCGCGGCAAGGCTCGAAATGTGCCGCGCCGCGTTCGGGAATCTGCCCCGCACCGTGATCTCGGATTACGAGATCAAAAAAGAGGACGTGAGCTATACCGTGCTGACGCTCGAGCATTTCGCCGAAAGCGGCGCGGCGCTCGATCTGCTCTGCGGAAGCGACATGTTTCTTTCGCTTTCGCGGTGGCGTCGTTCGCGGGACATCTTCCGCCTCGCGCGCATTGTCGGCGTCTCCCGCGGAACGGAGAACATCTCCCTGCTAGAAGAGAAAAAAGCCGAATACGAAGCGGCGTTCGGCGCGGACGTTCTCCTTCTGTACGCCGAACCGTACCCCCTGTCGTCCACGGAGATCCGCCGCCGCATCGCGGAGGGGAGCTCCCTCGAGGGCGGCCTGCCCGCTTCCGTGATCGAGATCGTGGAACGGGAACATCTTTACGCCGATGGAAAAAACGGATATGAATGAATGTGTTTGGACGGAAGAAAAGCTTTCCGAACTGCGGGAACGCGTCGCCCCCTATCTGACCGGGCAGAGACTGCGCCATACCCTTGCCGTCGAAAAGGAGATCGCGAAGCTCGGCGCACTCTATCTTCCCGAAAAAACCGGCAAGCTGCGCGCCGCCGCCCTGCTTCACGATATCACAAAGAAGCTGGACGCAGAAAAACAGTTGCAAATCCTCGCGGAATCTGGTATAATGCCGGATGAGGCCGCCCGCCTCTCCCCCTCCGTCTTCCACGCGATGACGGGAGCGGTCACGGCGGAGAAGGAATTTCCCGAGGCCGACGGGGAGATCCTTGCGGGCATCCGGTGGCACACCACGGGACGGGCGGATATGACGGTCTTCGAATGCCTCGTCTATCTCGCCGACTATATTGAAGAAACAAGGACCTTTGACGACTGCGTGAAACTGCGCCGCGATTTTTACGGCCGCCTTGAGAACAGCTCTGATCCGGCGGACGCGCTCACGGACACCATGATCGAATCTTTTGATCTGACGATTGCGGGACTCATCGGGGACGGGCTGCCGATTGCCCCCGAAACGGTCGCCGCGCGCAACAGTTTTCTTTTGAAAAAGAACCGACAAGCATCGAGATCGGCAACGGAGGGACATGCATGAAACACGACGAACAAATCGACCGGGATATGCTCGGGCAGACGAAAAAACTGCCGGAGATCGTTCCGGAACCGAAGCGCGCCGAGGAGCCCCAAGGCGTCGACGAATCCTTTGATTTTGAAGATTTTGAGACCACCGACGCGGCCGTGGAAAGCGACGGCACGGACGAGGACGACGTCTCCATGTATTATCCCGGAGACGAAGCCGAGGAAGAGCCCTCGCGCGTCCATACCTCCGGCAAGGAGAAGAAAAGCAAGCGCTCCGGCTCGCGTCTGACGGGCGGACAGATCGCCCTGATCGTCGCCGCCGTCGTTCTCTATACCGCCATCATCGCCATCATCGTCGGGTTTGCGACGAAACTGTTCACGCACAAGCCCGAGACGTCCTCGGAGATCCCCTTTGACACCGAACCGGTCGTGACCGACCGGCCCACCGGCGACGTTCCTCCGCTCGACGATCCGGTAACTCCTCCCTCCGGCACGGAACAGAATCCCGATGCTCCGGGCGAGCCGGTCGATAAAACGAACCCGGGCGAGGAGCCGGCGAAGACGGGAGAGGGAGACAGCGCGGGCACCGGCACGGATTCGCAGAGCGGCAGCGGGTACACGCCGATCGACGGACTGTACAACGTCCTCGTCGTCGGCATCGACCAGGAGGCACATCTCGCGGACGTGACCATGCTCGTCAACGTCAACACGAAGGACAACTCCATCACGGTCATGCAGATCCCGCGCGACACCCTCATCACCACGGGCGTCACCACCAACAAAATCAACGCGCAGTTCCCCTCGCTCATGAACGTTGCCTACCATTCCGGCGTCTCGAACGCGACTCTCAGCGCGCTCTCGGATTACGCGAGAATGCTTGAAAAGAGCCTGTGCGTGAAGATCCACAACGCGGTCGTCGTCTCTCTCGAGGGCTTCCGCGGGATCGTGGACGCGGTCGGCGGCGTGGATATCTACGTGCCGGGCCCCATGTATTACGAGGATCCCGAGCAGGATCTCTATATCTCCATCAAAGAGGGCTATACCTGGATGGACGGTGCGACCGCGGAGGGCTTCGTCCGGTTCCGCTCCGGCTACGTGCAGGGCGACCTCGGACGCGTCAACGCGCAGAAGATCTTCCTCACCGCGCTCTACTCGAAGGTGCTCCAGAAGGTCAAGTCGCTCGACGTCGCCTCCATCACGGCGCTCGCCAATCAGGTGATCAAGTACACCACGACCGATATGTCCGTCGCGGACATGGTGTTCTACGTGAGATCCTTCGCCAACATCGGCATGGAAAGCGTGACCATGCTCACCATGCCGGGCGATATGGAGAACTCCGGGAATTACTACGTGATGAACCGCTCGCGCACCCTCGGCGTCATCAACCAGCACTTCAACATTTACAGCAAATCCATCGAGAATTCGATTTTCGATCCGAAATACATGTTCTGCTTCACCAATCTGCAGTATATCTGCGACGTGTATTTCTCTTCCGCCGAGTCCGCCTACAGCGCGGAGTACAACGCGGACAAAATCAGCCAGAACAATATTCCGATTCCATTCAACAACTGACAGGAGGACAAACCATGGACAGCGAAAAGACCAAGCTCCCGATCGAAGAAAACCTGACGAAGGAAGCCCTCGCGGATCCGAAAACGCTCGCGGAATTCATCGTCTCCGTGCTTGATTCGAAAAAAGCGCGCGACATCCGCCTCCTCCACGTCGAAGACCGCACGATCATCGCCGACTATTTCGTGATTTCGACGGGCTCCTCCCGCACGCAGATCCGTTCCTTCGCGGACGAGATCGAATTCAAGCTCTCCTCCTACGGCGTCGCTCCCCACCACATTGAGGGCGCGGACACCGGCGTCTGGGTGCTCGAGGACTTCGGTACGGTCATCGTACACCTCTTCACGCCCGAGGGAAGGGAATTCTACAACCTCGAAAAGCTCTATCAGGACACCACCGAGCACGATATTTCCGCGCTCATTACGGAAGACTAAATCAACAGACATAAGGAAGTCAGCTTATGAAAAACGATTTTGGCGTCATCGAGAAAAAATGGCAGCAGCGCTGGGAGGAAGCGGGCATTTTCCGCGCCTCGGAGGACCACTCGAAGAAGAAGTTCTACGCGCTCGTCGAATTCCCCTACCCGAGCGGCGCGGGGATGCACGTCGGGCACATCAAGGCGTATTCCGGACTTGAGGTCATTTCCCGCAAGAGAAGGATGCAGGGCTACAACGTCCTTTTCCCGATCGGGTTTGACGCCTACGGGCTTCCGACCGAGAACTACGCGATCAAGACGGGCATGCACCCGCGTGTCGTCACCGACCGCAACATCGCGAAATTCACGTCCCAGCTGAAGCGCGTCGGTTTCTCGTTCGACTGGTCCCGCGTGGTGGACACCACCGACGAGGGTTATTACAAATGGACGCAGTGGATCTTCCGCAAGATGTTCGACGCGGGGCTCGTGTTCCGCGCGACGACGCTTGTGAACTACTGCCCGCACTGCAAGGTCGTGCTTTCCAACGAGGATTCGCAGGGCGGCAAATGCGACATCTGCCACAGCGAGATCGTCCAGAAATCGAAGGACGTTTGGTATCTGCGCATCACCGCGTACGCGGACAAGCTGCTCGAGGGGCTTGAGAAGGTGGACTATCTGCCGAACATCAAGCTCATGCAGCAGAACTGGATCGGCCGCTCCGAGGGCGCGTTCGCGGAATTCGCCCTGACCGGTTGCGACGAGAAGCTCCGCATTTACACCACCCGTCCCGACACCATGTTCGGCGTCACCTTCATGGTCATCGCGCCGGAGCATCCCGTGATCGAGAAATACCGGGACCGCATCTCGAACATCGACGCGCTGGACGCCTACCGCGAGGAGTGCTCGAAGAAGACCGAGTTCGAGCGCACCCAGCTTGTCAAGGACAAGACGGGCGTGCGGATCGAGGGCATCGCCGCGATCAACCCGGCAAACGGCAAGGAGATCCCGATCTACATTTCCGACTACGTCATGATGGGCTACGGCACGGGCGCGATCATGGCGGTCCCCGCGCACGACGAGAGAGACTACGAATTCGCGAAGAAGTTCGGCATCGACATCGTCGAGGTCATCAAGGGCGGCGATATCTCGAAGGAAGCCTACACCGGCGACGGCGAGATGGTCAACTCCGACTTTCTGAACGGCATTCAGACGAAGAAGGAAGCCATCGCGAAAATGCTCGAATTCCTCGAAGAGAAGGGCGTGGGCGAACGCGGCGTTCAGTACAAGATGAAGGACTGGGCGTTCAACCGCCAGCGTTACTGGGGCGAGCCGATCCCGATCGTGCACTGCCCGAAGTGCGGCATGGTGGGCGTTCCCTACGAAGAGCTCCCGCTGAAGCTGCCCCCGGTCGAGAACTTCGAGCCGGGCGAGGGCGGCGAAAGCCCGCTCGCCAAGATCGAATCCTTCGTGAACTGCGCCTGCCCGAAGTGCGGCGGCCCCGCGAAGCGCGAAACCGACACCATGCCCCAGTGGGCGGGCTCGTCGTGGTACTTCCTGCGCTACTGCGATCCGCACAACGACGAAGTATTCGCCTCCCCCGAGGCGCTGAAATACTGGATGCCCGTGGACTGGTACAACGGCGGCATGGAGCATGTGACCCGCCACATGATCTACTCCCGCTTCTGGCACCGCTTCCTCTATGACATCGGCGCCGTTCCGTGCGACGAGCCCTACGCGAAGAGAACCGCGCAGGGACTGATCCTCGGTCCCGACGGCGACAAAATGTCGAAATCCAAGGGCAATGTGGTCGACCCGAACGACGTGGTGGACGTGTACGGCGCGGACGTGCTCCGCGTGTACGTGCTCTTCATGGGCGACTACGGCTCCGCCGCGCCGTGGAGCGAAAGCTCGGTCAAGGGGTGCAAGCGCTTCCTCGACCGCGTTGCCGCGCTGGACGAAATGATTTCCGGCAAGGAAAACCCGAAGCTCGAGGTCGCGTTCCACAAGACGGTGAAGAAGGTCTCGTCCGACATCGACGAGATGAAGTTCAACACCGCCATCGCCGCGCTCATGACCCTGCTCAACGACATCTCCGACGCTGGCAGCCTGACGAAGGAACAGCTCATGACCTTCTTAAAGCTCCTGAATCCCTTCGCGCCCCACCTCACCGAGGAAATGTGGGAGAAGCTCGGGGGCAAGGGCTTCCTCTCCCTCGCCGCGTGGCCGGAGTGGGACGAGGCGCGGACCGTGGACGACGAGATCGAAATCGCCGTGCAGATATCCGGCAAGCTGAGAGGCACGATCCTCATTCCGAAGGATATCTCGAAGGACGACGCGATCGCGCTCGCCAAGGCGGACGAAAAGATCGCCCCGCTGCTCGAAGGCAAGCAGATCGTGAAGGAGATCTACGTCCCCGGCAGGATCGTCAACCTCGTGGTTCGCTGAGCTTTTGTGAAGCCGAACCTCCGAAAATCAAGTTTTTTCTTCCGAATTTCGGAAAACATCTTGACAAATTCGCGCGTATCATGTATAATAACACGAAGATATCGGCATCAAACCTTTGCCGAAAGCGAAGGGAGGGATATAGAGTGGCAGAAATCAGAGTGAAAGAGGGCGAATCCCTGGACAGCGCACTGCGCCGTTTCAAGAGATCGTGCCAGCGTTCCGGCATTCAGGCGGAGCTCCGCAAGAGAGAAGCTTACGAAAAGCCGAGCGTCAAGAGAAAGAAAAAGTCCGAAGCAGCCAGAAAGCGCAAGTACAAATAATCGGACGGACCACAGCGCACAGGAAACAAGGAATCGGAAGAGACACCGGTTCCTTTTCTTTTTTCCGTAATTTTTCCGAAAAATCCCGAAAAAACTTGACTTTCTCTGTTCAGATTGCTATAATGATTCACGGAAGGCGGAGGTTTCGCCGGGCGGCGGAGCAGCCGTCAAAGAAAACCGCACGTCCCCCGCGCACCGTCCGGCGGGCTGACGGAGAATACAGGGGCGGAGAAACGGAGACTGACATGGCAACAACAAAGGTAGCGTTCATCGGATGCGGCGGACGCAACGGCGCGCACGTGCAGAAGTGCATGGAGAACCTTGACAACATCGAATACGTCGGCTTCTGCGATATCGAAGAAGAGAGGGCGTACAAGTACGCGGAGCGCGTCAAAGTCGACCCGGAAGGCAAGATCTTCCGCGACTACCGCGACCTGCTCGCGAACACCAAACCGGACGCGATCTTTATGGCGGTCCCGCCGCACTGCCACGGCGAGATCGAACCGGCGATCATCGAAAAGGGCATCCCGTTCCTCATTGAAAAGCCCGTCGCACTCGATATGGCGACCGCGGAGAGGATCGAAAAGCTGATCAAGGAGAAGGGGCTCATCACCGCCGCCGGCTTCCAGGATCGCTATCAGAACCTCACCCAGATCATGAAGGACTACATCAAGGACAAGAAAGTCGGTCTTGTGACCGGCGCGTGGTATGGCGGCATCCCGGGCGTTTGGTGGTGGAGAAGGATGGAGACCTCCGGCGGTCAGGTCGTCGAGCAGAACATCCACATCTTCGACCAGGCGCGCTACCTCTTCGGCGAACCGCTTTACGTCAACTGCGCGGGCGCGCGCGGCATCGTGAACGGCGACGAATACGGCTGCCCCGGCTATAACGTCCACGACTATTCCTCGGCGGTCATCAAATTCCAGAGCGGCGTCGTCTGCACGATCTTCACGGCGTGCTACGCCCAAGGCCCCGGCATGCAGAGCGGCATGAACATCTACTGCCAGGATTCGAAGCTCGAATACGGGCTGAGAAGCTGGCTGAAGATCACCGACAAGGACGGCGTGCACGAGTACACCCGCGGCAAGGAGCAGACCGGCATTCAGGACGAGGCGTTCATCCACGCGGTCCGCACGGGCGACACCTCGCAGATCCTCGCGGATTACAGCGAAGCCGTGAAGTCCCTGCGCCTCACCCTTGCCTGCAACGAATCCATCGAAACCGGAAAGACCATTTTCTTCTGATTCTGAATACAACAAGCGGAGGATACCCTGTTGGGCGTCCTCCGCTCTTTTGCTTTTCGTGAATGCGGGCAAAGCAGCCTGTTTCGGCGTTTTTTTGCCGCGCCGCTTATTTCTTCCGCGAAGACTGGCGGTATTTGTTCGGCGTAACGCCGACGGAATTGCGAAAGGAGGAAGAGAAGTGCTGGGTGTTGGAATAATGCAGCAGCGCCGAGATCTCCTTGATCGGCATGAGCGTGCCGGTGAGCAGGCTCTTCGCGATGCCGATCTTTTTTTCGATCAGGTACTGCCCCGGCGTGATGCCGTAGCGCTTCTTGAACACGCGGATGATGTGCATTTTCGTGACGCCGAACTCCTCCGAAACGGTGTCGAGGGAAATGTCCGCGTACACGTTCGCGTCGAGATAGGCGTGGATGCGCTCCGGGAGGGAATTGTGCCGCACGAGGGGCGGGAAGAAGGTGTTCTTCGTCGCCGCGGTCAGAATGCGGAACAGAAGGCAGAGGATCTCCGCGCTTTCTTCGGCGATGTTGTCCGTCACGCGGCTCAGACGGTCGTGGATCTCGAGGAAGAGATCGAGCACCGAAGCCTCCGCGACCAGCACGTCGTCCGTGCGGAACACGTCGCACATGCGGCCGAGCATCTCTCCGTCCGCATTCAGCCAGATTTTTTCGTAGGGATCGTCAAGATCGGCGTAATAGGTGACTTCCGCGCCCTTTTTTATCATATAGAACATCCCCGGTCCCACGGCGATTTTTTCGCCGCGCTGCTCGATCCAGCCGTGACCGTCGATGACGTATTCGAAGACGTATTCGGACGCGGGATACCGCGTCATTCTGTATTCGGGATTGGGGTTGGTGACGCCCGCGAGCAGGCAGGAAAACACGTCGGAGACGTCGCGGCTCCCCGCATAGACGATTCTTTCGTTCCGGTCGTTGAGATGCATGTTCAACCCTCCGTACACAAAATCGTGATATATGTCATTATACACACATTCTACGCCATTTTCAAGTGGTTGACGCCAATTTCCTAAAAAAATAGCGAAAAAATATAATTATTGTCGATTTTGTACGGAAAGCGACCGAAAAATTTTCTGTCCGGGGGGTATTGACAGTCACGCGAACGTGTGATATAATATCTGCGACATCAAAAAGGGAAAGGAGAAAGGCGGTATGAACGTGCAGAGAACCTGCCTCCCGGGGACGGTCTTCCCCGCGGACGACGTCGCGAAAGAGGGCGGGCGGGCGTTTTTCAACAAAGTGTTTTACGTGTCGGAGCACATCATGCTCAGCCACATCCGCGAGATCACGGGGCTCGACACGATGGCGCTGCAGAACTGGGTGAAGCGAAAATGGGTGCCGAACCCGGAAAAGAAGTATTACAACAGGGAGCACCTCGCGCGCTTCCTCCTCATCAACATGCTGCGCGACACGGTGCAGATCTCGCGCATCCTCTACCTGCTCCGCTGGCTCAACGGGGAGAACGGGGAGGACGGCGTCATCCCGGAATCCGAGCTTTACGAGTACGTCTGCCGGTGCGTGGCGCGGGCGACGGACGGGAAGTTCCCCGGGGTGAACGCGCTCGATCAGATTGTGGAGGAGGAGACCGCGGACTTCGCAAATCCGGCGGCGGGGGCGCGCAGGCGGCTCATGACAGCGCTGAGGATCATGACCGCCGCGTATGTGTCCGCCCGCATCAAGCAGGAAGCGGACGACATGCTCGACTCCCTCGGCGCGGCTCCGGATGTGAGACGCGGCAATGTGAACACGCAGAAAGCGTGACGGAGGCTTTATGATCAACTGGTGGAATTCCATGGACCTCACAGGGCAGATCTTTGCCCTGATCGCGATCCCCGCGACGCTCGTGCTCGTCGTGCAGACGGTGCTTCTTCTGTTCGGCATCGGCGGCGGCGCGTACGGGGTCGACCTCGACGGGGACGGCATCCCCGACACACCGGGTATTGAGGGCGACGGCGACGACGGGCTCGCGCTGTTCTCCCTGCGCGGCATCATGGCGATGGCGGCGGTCGCGGGCTGGAGCGGACTGGTGATGCACGAGGCGAAAATGCCCCTCGCGCTGACGGTCGTGCTCGCCGCGGCGTTCGGCTTCCTCGCGATGGCGGGGATCGCCTACATTATGAAGCTCGCCTCAAAGCTTCAGCAGAACGGCAACCTCGACATCGGCGGCGCGATCGGAAAGGTCGGCACCGTGTACATCCCCATCCCGGCGAACATGAAGGGAACGGGAAAGATCAACCTCACCATTCAGGAACGCTTCATCGAAGTGGAAGCGAAAACCCCCGCGGACCGCAAGCTCACGACCGGCGAGTCCGTCCGCGTGACGGCAACCGACCCGACGGGCAGCGTGGTGGTGGAGCCGATCGGGAAGGAATGAGAAATCAGAGAGCAAGGTTTGGGTTTCCGAACCTCGCTGCCGCCCCTCCGGACCCTGATGAAAAGAGCATTGCCGCACCTCTGCGGCATGCGCTCGGAAAGGATGCTCCATGAAGAAGATTTTTGAGCACGCCCCGTTCTATTTCCTTTACTCCGTCGGAGCGACATATCTCGGACTTCTCGTAATGGTCCTGCTCAATATACCCGTCAGCTTTCTCTCACAAAATGAATCCCTGCGGAATCTGATCCGCTCGGTCCTGATGGAAATCGCGATATGCGCCGCACTGTTCGTCTTATTCCGAATAGCGGGGGAGAAACAAACGAAGAAAAATGAAATCGATGCCGGCGCACAGGCGCTGCCCGTCATCCTTGCGCAGGCCGCGAATCTGCTCCTGCACACCGTATTCATGCAGACTCTGCCCGGGTCTCTGACAGGTGTGTATTTCACCGCTTTCCTGTATGGAGAAAGCGGTATCGGCACACACAAAACGACCGTTTTCCTCGTCATGCTCGCATATGCCGCGCCGAACATTCTGTTCTGCCTGCTCGGATACGTCTCCGGCGCGAAAAAACGCATCAAAGGACGGGCAGCGCTGACGGGCAGCCAGAGCCCGCAGAACTGAACCCTCTCGAAACAGCAATCCGATAATCCATGAACCTCAAAAAACTGAAAGGAGCCTCCCATGAAACTCTTTCTCGCCGCGGCGCTCGATCCCGCCATCGTCATGCTGATTTCCGTCATCGTGCTCATTGTGCTCACGACGGCGATCGTCATCCTTTCCCGGTACCGCAAATGCCCCTCCGACAAGATCCTCGTGATCTACGGTAAGGTCGGACAGACGCAGGAGGGCATGCAGCGCTCCGCGAAGTGCATCCACGGCGGCGCGTCCTTCATTTGGCCCGTCGTTCAGGCGTACGAATACCTCGACCTCACGCCCATGTCCATTCAGGTCGACCTCCGCAACGCGCTGTCCAAGCAGAACATCCGCGTGGACGTCCCCTCCCGCTTCACCGTCGGCATTTCGACCGAAACGGGCGTCATGCAGAACGCGGCGGAGCGCCTGCTCGGCATGAAGATAGACGAGATCAAGCAGATTGCCGAGGACATCATCTTCGGTCAGATGCGTCTGATCATCGCGACGATGGACATTGAGGAAATCAACTCCGACCGCGACAAATTCCTTGAGGCGGTGTCGTCCAACGTCGAAACCGAACTGAAGAAAATCGGTCTCAGACTCATCAACGTCAACGTGACCGACATCACGGACGAGAGCGGCTACATCGTCGCCCTCGGTAAGGAAGCGGCGGCAAAGGCGATCAACGACGCGAAGATCTCCGTCGCCGAGGCGGAGCGTTCGGGCGCGATCGGCGCGGCTGAAGCGGACAGAGACCGCCGTGTGAACGTCTCCCGCTCCGATTCCGAAGCGATTTCCGGTGAAAACGAAGCGAAGGCGAGAGTCGCCGATTCCGACGCGACCAGACGCGAGAGAGAAGCCGAGGCTTCGAAGCGCGCGACCGCCGCAGAGAACATCGCCCGCGCGCGGGCGCAGGAGGAATCCTTCGACGCTCAGAAGAGCGCGGAAGAGGCGAGACGGCAGTATGAGCAGGCAAAGCTCGAGGCGGACGTCATCGTTCGCACCGAGATCGATAAAAAGAAGAGAGAGCTCGAGGCCGAGGCGGAAGCCGAGCAGATCCGCCGCCGCGCGAAGGGCGAAGCGGACGCTACCCTCATGAAGATGCAGGCGGAAGCGGACGGCGCGAAGGAGATCCTCATGAAGCAGGCGGAAGGCTTTGCCGAGATCGTGCAGTCCGCCGGCGGCGACGCGAACGCCGCGATCCGCCTCATGATCGCCGATAAGCTCGAAGAGATCACCCGCATTCAGGTCGAAGCGATCAAGAATCTCCAGATCGACAAGATCACCGTCTGGGACTCCGGCGCGAAGACCGGCGACGGCAAGAGCACGACCGCGGACTTCATCTCCGGGCTGTATAAGTCCATCCCCCCGCTGAACGAAATGTTCGACATGGCGGGCATGAAGCTCCCCGAATACCTCGGCAAGCCGAAGGACGCTCCCGAGGCCGAAGTGAATGAGACCGGCGCCGCCGAATAAAGCGCCGCGCCGCCCGGCCGCTCGGCCGTTAGCCGGCCCGGGCGGCAGCTGAAGCATACCGCTTTCCCCGGCAGGCGCGTCCTGCCGGGGATCCAGTCGGGGGACTTCGATGAGAGCCAAACGAAAAACCACGGATAAAAACACGGAACGCCTGCTCGATCTCGTCAATCGGGCAAGCGTTTTCGTGCTTCTTGTCTCCCTTGCCGCGGTCTGGTGCATCACCTCCGTCCGCGCGACCGGAACGGTCGTCCCGACCATGGAATTCTTCGACGGACACGCGACCGTCCGCTTCATCGACGTGGGGCAGGGCGACTGCACCCTCGTCACGCACAGGGGCCACGCCGTTCTGATCGATACCGGTCCGACGGACGAGGCGCGCGCCACCGCGGAATACGTCCGCCTCTACGCGCCGAAGCTCGACGCGGTGATCATCACCCATCCCCACAGCGACCACATGGGCGGCGCGGCGCAGGTCCTTTCCCGCTGCCGCGCGTCGGCGCTCATCCTCGGCGACGAGGAAAGCACCGAAGCGTTCTATTCCTCCGCGCTCGATGCGGCACAGAAGCGCGGATGCGCCGTCGTGCGTCTCACGGGCGGCGCGTCCTACCGCTTCGGCGACATTGACGTCGCGATCTTCGACACCTCCGGCTATGATCACGAAGGGAACCTCAACGACGCGAGCCTCGCCGTGCGGATCGACGTCGACGGCCTGAGCCTGCTCGCAGCCGGGGACGCGGAGGCAGGGGAGGAAGCATACCTCGCCGGCATGGGCTGCGATCTCGACGTGGATTATCTGCAGATCAACCACCACGGCTCGAGCACCTCGTCCACGGAGGCGTATCTCGCTGCCGTGACGCCCGAGGTCGCCGTGATTTCCGTCGGACGCGGCAATTCCTACGGGCACCCCTCCATGGCCGTGCTCGAATCGCTTGAGGAAGCGGGCGCCGAGATCCGCCGCACCGACCGCGAGGGAACGATCGTCATCCGCGGCAGAGGATGACAATGCGCTTGACAAAATGAGAAAAAACTGATAGAATACTTCTGAACGGGAATTATGGATACTCCCCGCCTTGCCTGCGAGCCTGAAGGTGGGGAGACCGACTCCTTCCACCGCTTCGCGGTCCCCCTCCCTCGTGTGCGACTGCGTCGGCACAAGGGAGGCAGAACGGTGAACCAACGTATGGCTCCCCGAAGGATCCCCTCCTTCAGCGGATCTTGTATTTCAGTCTGAGATTATCCGCGATCATGGCGATGAACTCCGAGTTCGTCGGCTTGCCGCGGCTGTTCTGAATGGTGTAGCCGAAATAGGAATTGAGCGTGTCGACGTCGCCGCGGTCCCACGCCACCTCGATGGCGTGCCGGATGGCGCGCTCGACGCGGGACGTTGTCGTCTGATATTTCTTCGCGACGGAGGGATAGAGCACCTTCGTCACCGAATTGATCACGTCGCTGTCCGAGACCGTCATGAGGATCGCCGTGCGGAGGTACTGATACCCCTTGATGTGCGCCGGAACGCCGATTTGATGAATGATCCGCGTCACCTGCGTCTCGATGTCCGGCGGAAGACCCTGCCCGCCGTCCGCGCCCGTCCGTCTCTGCGGGTCCGCTCCCGCGGCGGAGCGGTTCTTTAAGATCGTTTCGATGCCGGAGAGAAGCGCTTCGTAATCCACCGGCTTCTGGAGACAGAGGGACGCGCCGCTGCGGTTCGCCTCCATGAGCACGCTCGGCGTGGAAACCTGCGTCAGAACGACGAACGAGGGCGCGGGCTTCTGCGATTCCGCCGAGCGGCGGAGAAGGGTGAGCGCGTCCGCCGACCAGAGGTCGGCTATGACGATCTCGAAGCTCTGACGGAGGATCGCCGTCATCGCCTCGTCGCCGCCCCGCGCTTCCGTGACCGCGGCTCCCCGCGCCTGCAGCAGGGAGCGGCACCGCGTTCTGAATTCGTTGTTTTCATCCGCAATAAGGATTTTCGTGTCCTTTTCCATCTTTATAAATCCTGCACCTTTCTGTATGACTGGAAATGCTTGCCAATTAACGGTGTTAGAATTTTACCATAATTTACCAGAAAATTCAAGGGATGCGCGCGAGAAATCCTGCACGAAAATCAGGGGATCGAATTGGTAATATTTGCCAGTTCCCCCGAATCCTGTCAAAACACGCGCCCCAGGATCGTCCCGATCATCGATCAATCATATACGTAAACGCAACCGCAACCGCAAACGGAAGGAGAGATTATGCCGTATCCGTCATTTTTATGGAGCGAACCGCTCGGAGAAGGCGGGGAGCGCGAGGGAAAGACCCCGGAAAGCACCCTCGCCGACCTGCTCTCCGACAAGGAGCTGCGCGAAAGAAGCCTGCCCCTGCTCCGCATTCCGTGCCGCGCGGAGGAGATCCGCCGCCGGCAGGAGCTGTTTCAGGCGATGCTTTACGCCGAGGGCTTCGCGGAACGGATCGCCGCGCTCGAGAGAAGGCTTGCCGACACGGAGGAGCTGTACGGAGAGATGCAGCGAGCCGGGACCGAGGAAGAGAAGACCTTTTTCTTCATTCCCTTCCTGTGCCGCTTCTTTGACGACGCGAAAGCCCTCGCAGAGCTTTCAGGCGCGCAGGGACACGCGGGGAGGATCGGCGCGTTCTGGCAGGAGTTTGTCGAGAATCCCGACAACCGCATGGCGGAGAAGAGGTGCCGGGATCTTTTGGAGCGGCACGACGACGCGCTCAAGATCACGGTGCGGGGCTCGCATGTCGAGGTCTGGGAACGGCGCGAGAGCCTGCGGGGCAAGCTCACCGTGATGATGCGGGACATGGGGCTTGAGGACGCGATCCCGCCCGTCCGTCAGCCCGCGCGGGTCTCCGCGGAGCTCGCGAAGGCCGTATCAAGCGTTTACTATACCTATTATCAGGCGGCGGCCGCCTTCCGCGCGGATTACGAAAAGAGTTTCCTCGCCGGGGAGAAGAACATCGCCGCGGTCTTCGGCTATCTGCCCGAGCTGCGCTTCCTGCTCGATCTCACCGCGTATTTCGTGAGGCTGAAAGAGAACGGCTATCCCCTCTGCTTCCCGGAGGTAACGGACCGGCGGGAATTCCGGCTCACGGACGCGGTCGACCCGTCCCTCTTGAAACGCGGCGTGAAGGGCGGGGACGTCGTGCCGAACGATCTCGACATGCGGGACGGTGAAGAGCGGCTGACCTTCTACATCCTGAGCGGCGCGAACGGGGGCGGCAAGACGACATTTCTCCGGGCGTGCGCGCTTGCCGCGCTGTTCTTCTCGGTCGGCTGTCCCGTCGCGGCGAAAAGCGGGCGGTGCATGCCGCTCGACGCGGTCTACACCCATTTCCCCGCGGACGAGAGCTTCGAAAACAGCGGGCGCTTCGCAGACGAATCCGTCCGGGCGGACGAGATCCTCGAGGGCGCGACCGAAAACTCCTTCGCGGTCTTCAACGAAACCTATTCCGGCACGGACGAGAAGAAGAGCGAGGAGTATTCCGCCCGCCTCGCCGACGCCATGTTCGAGCGGGGGACCTTCGGCATCTACGTGACCCATATCCATTCGCTCACCGGAGGACGGATCCCCACCCTCGCCGCCCTGATCGACGAGGAGAACGGCAACAGACGGACTTACCGCATCCGCCGCGTCGGAGGCACGTCCTCGTCCTTCGCGCGGGATATTCTTGAAAAATACGGACTGGACCGGGACTCGCTCGAGGCCCGGCTCAACGCGGGGAAGGGAGGCGTGTGACATGGGAGAGCGCTTTACCATTTTGGCAAATCATCCGCGGGGCATCCTGTCCCGCGAGGAGCGCGACGCGGGTCAGAGCGTGCTCTCCGATCTGCAGATCGACCGCGCGATGCGGACGGTCTGCCCCGAGTACACGCTGCGCGACGCCTTTCTCTCGGTTCTGCTCACGCCTCTGACTGATCCGGAAGAAATCGTCGAGCGCCAGAGGATCCTGCGCCTGTTTTTCGAGACCCCGGAGCTTCTGGACCGCTTGACGGAGGCGCTGCGCCGCGTGCTGATGACGAAAAACTCCTGGGACGCCGAGCGCTCGCGTCTGATGGCGTCGCGCCGGGTGAATCCGCAGGATAAGAGTCTCGTGCTCTGGGTCGCGCGGGAAAACCTCGTTTTGACCGCGCATTTCACGCGGATCATCCTCACGGGGCTGCGCGATTTTCACGAGACTCTGAACATGTTCGGCGCGGCGGGAGGCTGGCTCGACCGTTTGAAGCAAAACGTGTCGAACATCGCCTTCGCGCCGGAGGTCGAAGATCTGCTCGCCTATACAGACAAAATCGAAAAGGGACTGCCGCAGGCGCACGCGTACACGGCGGAATTCGAGTGCTCGCCCGAACTGCGCGCAAACATCCCGTTCCTCGTCGACTTTGATTTCATCCCGCTCTCGAAAAAGCCCGACAAGCCGCAGCGGTCGGGGCTGTTCGCCCTGTTCTCGAAGTCCTCGAAAGGTGACGCGAAGGAGATCGCGCAGGCACCGAAGGAAGCCGGACTGCCCGAGCATCACGTCCCGCTCGAGGGAACGGATGTGGAATGGGGACTGGACACCGCGGCGCGCGCCGTGCAGGAGAGCGACCGCCTTTTGACCTCGTTTCTCCGCGGCGTCGTGGACCGTTTTACCGGACTCGAGGAAGAGCTCTATTTCTACCAGTGCGCCGTGCTCTATTTGAACCGCTTCCGCGACCGGGCGGTGCGCTTCGTCTATCCCGAGATCCTCGGGGAAAGCGAAAACACGCTGAGCTTTGCCGATCTCTCCGATTTTCTCCTGCTCACCGAGAGCATGTACGTCCAGAGCGTGATCCCGAACGACGTGTCCTATTCGAAAGCGGAGGGCGGCGTGTCCGGGATGCTCGTGACCGGGAAGAACAACAGCGGCAAGACGGTTTACCTCCGTTCCATCGGGACGGCGGTTCTGCTCGCGCAGTGCGGGCTCCCCGTCCCCGCCCGCGAGGCGCAGATCAGCGTGAGAAGGCGGATCTTCACGACCTTCGCGCGCGCGGAGGGAGAGCTGATCCCCCAATCCTCCGCCGGACGGTTCGAGGAAGAGGTCGCCGAGATCGCCGAGGTCATCCGGGAGATGGAGCCGAATTCGCTCCTGCTGCTCAACGAGACCTTCCAGACGACGGCGTACGACGAGGGCGCGGAGGGGATCATGCCGATCCTTGCCTATCTCTCGTCGCTCGGCTGCGGGTTCATTTTCGTGACGCATCTGACGCGGCTGATCGAGCAGTATAAAAAAGAACCGGGGGTCACCGTCGTGAAGACGAGCGACGATCCCCGGACAAGGTACCGCATCTCCGTGGTCGGGTAAGGATGCAAAGACACAACCTCCGAAAGGGAGGGACTGTGCAGGGAAGTTCTCCCGGGACAAGCGGCAGCCCACTGCGACACTTTGATATAGGCCAAGGTGTCACAGTGGGCTGAACTCTGTCGGCATGGACTGGCTATGCTGTGGAACAACAGGGTATTCAGCTCGATAAATCGGAGTTTGTGAGAGTCATATTTATCCTATATTAGAGAGATGTTTTATCATGAACAAAACTAATTATGATGTGCTTAAGGATGAAATGAAAGCAACACATCTTGAAACACCCAGGCTATTGATACGGAATTATATTGATTCAGATGAAGATGGTTATTTGACCATTTTTCAAGACGAGAAATCTATGGCTATGGATGGTGATACGGTTATCATGGAAAAAAACGATGTTTTCTATCACCGCATTGCCATGATAAAGGATCGGGAGTTGATTTTTCTTAGCTTGGCTGATAAGTCCAATAACAGTTTTATCGGATATGTGTTGCTGAACAAGTATCCCGAGGATCAAGATAATGCAATCACCTTAGGGTGCAGTCTGATTCCGAAATGTCAAAGCAAGGGTTATGGATATGAAGCCATAGGAAGCATCCTTTCGGATCTTAAGACCAGTGCAGTTGTAAAGAGGATTCTTGCAAATGCTTATGTTTATAACAAACCATCTCTGGGTTTGATAAACAAGCTCGGCTTCACATCGGTAGGCATTAAAGAAGGCGAGGAATACTTTATTCTTGAAATATAATGCCCAAATTCCGGTTTGTCGTTTTCGATTCGAACAGCATAATGGGAATAGAGGTGCGAGCCGGACTCGTACCTCTTTTCACTTCTCTGCGAAATTCGCCCCAACCGGGGACTGTGTTTTTGTGCCGTTTTACAGCGCGAGCAGATACCGGAAGAACACCCACTTGATCGGATTCTTCGACCGGCGCAGTCCGTCCGCGAGCTCCTCGCACGCTTCGTCGAGTTCTTTCAGCTCGTCGTCCGTGACGGTGTGGGGGCTGAAACGGGCTTTTTCGGCGATTCCGGTGAGCTTGTCCGGGACAGCAGTCTTTGCGTACTTCGCGAGGCGGGTCAGACGGTGATAGCGCGTGACGGCGCGGCGGTTTTCGTCCCCGCGGGACAAAACGCGCCTGCGGACCGCGCGGACGCCGAAGGGCCACGCGGCGAGCGCGAACAGAACGGCCGCGATGAGGGGCGCGAGCCCCGTGCGGCGTCTTGCTGCCGTCGCGGGCTGGACCGGCGCTTCGGTTTCTTCCTCTTCGGTTTCGAGCTCGGGCCTTTCGTAGAGATTCGGCAGAGGAGCGGTCCCGTAGGTTTCGCTTTCCTCGGGCTCCTCCTCCCGCTCCTCGAAGGACGGGGTGACCTCGAGCATCCGCCATGAACCGGCTGTCTCGTCGAAATACTCCGCCCACGCGTGCGCGTCCGAGGCGCGGACCGTCGTCCATTCGCCGCCTTCCGCGTCGACGAGATATCCCGCCGCGTACCGCGCGGGGATGCCGAGCGAGCGCAGCAGGATCACGGCGGCGGAGGCGAAATGCACGCAGTAGCCCGTGGAGCTTTCGGAGAGGAACCACGGGACAAAATCCGCGCCGTCCGGCATCACCGGAGTCGCAAGGCTGTAATTCGCCGACTTCCGCACGAACTGCGCGACCTCGTCGACGAGCGCGGAGCCGCTTTGAGTAAACCGCTCGAGAATGCCGAGCTCTTTCAGCGCGTCAAGGGTCTCCTCCGGCACCTCGGTATAATAGGTGTGGATGAAGCTGTAATAATTCCACGTTGCCGGGGCGTAGGGCGCGCCCGGTTCGTACAGCACGCGGTAATAAGCGGAGCCGTTCGCGATGCGCACGAAGCTGTCGCTCGAGACGGACGCGCGTCCGGGCAGACCGGCGGGCGTGTAGGGCAGATAAAAAACATGCAGCGGCGTTCTCGTCCGCACGATCAGCTCCTTGTGGGGAGCGGAATCGGTCGTGAAGAAGCTCGAAGGAGGGACGGTCCCCTGCCGGCCTTCCTCCACGGCGGCGGCGCGGTATTCTTCAGTCGTGAACGGTTCCCACGCGCTGCCCACGTATCTCCCGAAGGTGACACCCTTGAGATAGAGTCTGCGCGCGTCGTCGGAATAGACTTCCATCAAGGCGTCGGGCAGTTCGGTCTCAGGGCCGACGCGCGTGAGATCGACCGAGAAGGGACTGCTGTTCCAGTCGTACATGCCGAGCAGACGGATCTCGCCGTCCGCGTCCGGATCGGGGTTTTCGTTCTCCTCGGGGGGTTTCTTCGCGGGCTTCAGACTGTTCCACAGCTCGATGAGCTCCTCTTTCGCCCGATCCGCCCACGCGGGCCGCTCCGTGCGGTTCACATAGTCGAAGCACAGACCCGTCACGATCAGAACGGGGACGATCAGGATCAGCGCGAGCCGTCTTGACGGTGCGGTATCCGCCTTCCACGGGAGATGGGCGAGCAAAAACAGGGCGCTCAGGGAGAGAAGAAGGACCATCCGCAGCGCGGAGGGGAACCGGCTCGTCAGGACGGACAGCAGGACGACGACGGTGAGATCGGCCGCCGCCGGCAGAAAAGGATTCGCGCGGCGGCGCACCGCGACCGCGGTGAAGTACGCGAGGATGGAGCAGAGGAGAAAAAGGGCTGCCGCGGCCGCTCTGGGGTCGTACAGGGGGGCGGGCGGCGTATAATCCGGCGCCGCGTTCTGGATCAGAGCGCGTATGGGGGCGGATTTGAAGTAAAGATCCCGGTATAGGATCAGCATGCCGTCCGCGAGCAGATAGCGGAAGCGGAATACGAGAAGAAGCGCGGGTACGGCCGCCGCGGCGAGCCTGAGAAGCAGGTGGGGAATGAATTCCGCGGCGCTCGCCCACAGCGCGGCGGCGGCAAGCCCGACGATCAAAACGGTTTTGTTCGCCCCGGCTTCCAGGATCTCGTCGAGACAGATCGCCGTGACATAGGCATAAGCAAAGGCGGCGAGCGCGGAGACGGAGGCATTCAGGATTTTTTTCTTCATTTTTCCGCCTCCTCGCTCCGATCCCGCGCGGCCGGGACGACATAGCACCAGTCGGAGGCGGGCGGGGCGGCGAATTCCGTCCCGGGAGGCGCCGAGAGGATGGCGGCGAGGCAGTTCTCAAAATCGGAGACGGACGCCACCGTCCCGCAGAAGCCGTCGTTCTCACAGAAGATCCGGTGCGCCACGTCCCGCCGCAACAGCTCGTCGGAAACGGCAGCAAGACGGTCGAGCGCGAGGTCGTCCGCGTCCCGGTCCGGTGAGAGACGGATGCGGATGAGGGCGCGGGGATTTAAGGTTTGCTGGGGTTCGCGCACGATCAGCTCGTCGGTTTTCGCGGTGAGCTTCCAGTGCACGCTGCGCATCGGGTCGCCCGGCCGGTATTCGCGCAGCTCGTGGATCTCCGCAAATCCTCCCCCCGGCTTCGGTCTGGACGCCGGCGTCGAGAGCGCCGTATAGTCGGGCGTGGGGGCGGGCGGAGCTGCCGCCGGCAGAACGAGAACGCGCGCGGGCGCGGGGGATTTCAGCCGCAGCGAGAACAGCCCGAGACAGTCATAGACCGCGGCCTTTGCCACGTCGAGCTGCCAGACGCCGGAATGCGCCGCCGTGAAGGCGATCGCGACGGACGACGAGCGGACGGAATACCGGGTGGGGGTGTCGTCCATGAGATCGCGCAGAACGATCCGCATGAAGCAGGGCAGGGCGCAGGGCTGTCCGCGGGAGAGGATCACGGCGGTCAGCTCGGTTTCCGTATTCCGCCGCGCTTTTTCGGGAACCAACATCCCGACCGTCAGCGAGCGGGCGAAGGGAAGGGAGATCAAAAGGGATAAGAGGGGCAGCGCGAGCGCGAGCACGACAAAGAGCCGCGAGATCCATCCCGGCCAGAAGATGAAAAACGCGGTGAAGCCTATGAGAAGAAAGAAATAGACGACGCGCCGCCTGATCATGTCAAATCCTCGGCTCCGGTACGGAGCGCACGATCCCGCGGAGCAGCTCGTCCGCGCTGCCGCTCTGGGCTTCCGGCGCGAGCAGAAGACGGTGCTCGATCGTGCGGGCATAGACGGTCACGATGTCCTGCGGGACCACGTAGTCCCGCCCGCGGATATAGGCGGCGGCTTTCGCCATCGCGGTGAGAGAGAGCGTCGCGCGGGGACTTGCGCCCCGCAGGATCATGGGATGCTCCCGCGTCGCGGTCACAAGCCGGATGAGATAACGCAAAAGCTCTTCTTTGATATACACCGAGGTGACCTCCGTCTGCATGGCGCAGAGGGCGGAGGCATCCGCGACCTTTTCGATCCGGTCGAGCGGATTGCCGTCGAGGCGGTTTTTGACCATGTTCAGCTCCGCGTCCGGATCGGGATAGCCGAGGGTGAGGCGGATGGTGAAGCGGTCAAGCTGGGAGTCCGGCAGAAGCTGGGTGCCCGCGGCGCCGGTGGGGTTCTGCGTCGCCATGACGAAGAACGGCTCCGGCAGGCGGTAGGACACGCCGTCCACCGTGACCTGTCCCTCCTCCATCGCTTCGAGCAGGGCGGACTGGGTGCGCGAGGTCGCTCGGTTCAGCTCGTCCGCGAGAAAGAGATTGCACAGCACCGCGCCCGGCTGATAGACCATCGTGCCGGTCTCCTTACGGTAAACGGAATAGCCGGTGATGTCCGAAGGAAGCACGTCCGGGGTGAACTGTACGCGGCCCCACGAGAGTCCGAGCGCGCGGGAAAAGGCGAGGGCGACTGTTGTCTTGCCCACGCCGGGCATGTCCTCGAGCAGGACGTGACCGCGGGCGAGGATCGCGGTCAGGATCCAGAGCAGCGCCTGATCCTTGCCGGACACCGCCTTGCGCACTTCTTTCAAAATCTGGGGCGCGTAGTTCATCATAACCTCCGTTTGACGGGACACGGGATGATTTGATTCTCTTCATAAATAATACACCCGCCGTTCGGCGGTGTCAATCGATATTTCGGAAACAAGGTGTGAACGCGGGGAAAACGGAACTCTGCCACGTCCGCGCTCGGCGACCGGCGGGGAGAACGACTCCTTCCACCGCTCCGCGGTCCCCCTCCCTCGGAGAGGGGCGAAACGATGAACCCTTCGTCAGGCTCCCTTGTGCAAGTGCGACTGCGTCGGCACGGCAGTCGCACATGAGGGAGCTGCTGTCCCTTTTCCGAGAGCTTTTGCCAGAGCGGCGGAAGGATGAAAACTCCTTCCGCCGCTCCGTTTCTTACTGCCCGGCGACTCCGGATTCCTCTGTGGGGAATCTCAGCGTCACCTTGAAGAGATCTCCGTCGATCCCGAGGTCGAGCGAGCCTCCCATCAGCTCGGTCAGGCTTTTCGCGATGGAGAGTCCGAGACCGTTGCCGTCCGTCGCGCTGCTGCGGGAAGCGTCGCCGCGGACGAAGCGCTCGAGGAATTCGTCCGGCGTGAGGTTCAAAGGATCGCGGGAGACGTTGCGGAAGGTGATGACGGCGAATCCCGCCTGCCCAATCCGCTGCTTCTCGAGCGTCAGCCAGACCCGCGTTCCGCTCTGGGCGTATTTCAGAATATTGACAAGGAGATTGTCGAAGACCCGGTACAGCCGCCGTCCGTCCGCACGGATCGTCACGGGTGTTTCGGGAGCGCTGACGCGCAGTTCCAGTCCCGCCTCTTCCATCCGCGTCCTGTACTCGCCCGCCGTCTGCTCGAGGAAAACGGCGGCGTCGCAGGGGGCGAGCTGCAGCTCGAGATTTCCGGTCGCCGCCTTGGACGCCTCCACGAGATCGTCGATGAGGCGTTTCAGCCGTTCACTCTGGCGCAGCAGTACCTCGGCGTATTCCTTCACGAGCGGGTTTTCCGAGGTCTCTTTCGAGAGCAGATCGGCATAGCTCACGATGGAGGTGAGGGGCGTGCGCAGATCATGGGAGACGTTCGTGATGAGCTCGGTCTTCATCCGCTCGCTCTTCATCCGCATCTCCACCGCGCGTCCAAGACCGTCGGAGATCCGGTTGAGGTCCTCGCCGTGCCTTTTCAGATCGGAGAACATGCCGTCCGTATTGATCCGGTAGCCGAGATTTCCCTCCGCGAGCATTCTCCCGCCCGCCTCCAGCCGCTTCAGCTGGACCGCGCGCAGGACGAGGACGACGCCGAGCGCGAGGAACTCGAAAATCACGAAGAAGAAATAGTACTCGATCCGCGGGAAGAACACGAGAAGCGCGAAGAAATTCAGCACAAGGAGCAAAAAGATCGCAAGCGCCGTGGACCATACAAGCGGGATCGAGCGCAGAAAGGCAAGAAGGTGCGTGCCGAGCTTTTTGAGTCCGCGTCCGAGAAAGAGCACGATTTTTTTGATCAGTCCGCACAGCCGGAAAATCACGGTGTTTTTCACAAGCGTCCCCTGCTTGATCCGCGCCGCCGCGCTCATCGACAGCCCGAGAAAGAGGGACAGCAGAAACAGGCCGCACAGCGCGCCGGTGATCGCGACACCGTACATGAATTCCGTGTGCTTTGAAAATCCCATGAAGATGAGGAACGCCGCGGCGCCGAAAAAGGCGGAAACCGCGAGCAGAAGATCGAAGGGGACTCCGTTCAGGGGGCCGGGATACAGTCCTTCTTTTTTCGGCCGCCGCGCCGAGAGCGAGAGCAGCACGACGTACAGAGCGACCACCGCGAGGAACGAGACGATCCCCGCCGGTATGATCGCCCAGCGGAGAGCGTATCCCGTCCGGATCAGCCGGTTCGTGAGACGGTAGGCGTCGGAGACGGGGAGCTCTTCGTCCACTTTTCCGTAAAAGACATAGTTCTTCGAACCGTACGTCGAGCCCGGCGGATTCGTGAACAGATCCACGTGCGAAGCGGAACTGTTGCTCCGGATGTAAATTGTCGTCCAGCCGGGATCGTCCGCACGGAAATCGGATGTGTTCGAGTGCAGGACCTCGCCGTGACTGTCAGTCAGCACGTAGCGCAGATTCGTGTTCGAGGCGTCCCAGCGCTTCCACTGCGCGTGCATGTCGGAGCCGTTTTTCTCAAACACGGTCAGCTCGGCGATTTCCTGCGCATCGGGGAGCATCAGATCATGATCGCGGCTTTCGAGGATCGAGTCGAGGGAATAGACGTAAAAGCTGTTCGCCCGGAAGAGATAGCCGAGGATCACGCAAAGCGCGGCGACCGCGGCGGCGCAGAGGATCGCGAGGAAGACGACCGTTTTTCTCGCGGTTCCCGTTGATTCTTTCATTTTATACACTCCTTTCGTTTGTCCGGATTTGCCGCAAAGCGGACCGGCGGCTCAGCGGTTGTCCCGCGCGGCGTCGTCGATGCGGTATCCCTGTCCCCAGATGACCTTCAGATATCGCGGCTCCGCTGGGTCGATCTCCACCTTTTCGCGCAAATGGCGGATGTGAACGGCAACGTTGTTGTCGCTGCCCAGGTATGCGCCGCCCCACACTTCTTCGTAGATCTCGCGCGGCGAGAACACCTTTCCCCGGTGGACCATGAGCAGGCGCAGGATCTCGTACTCCGTCGGCGTGAGGCTCACCGCCTCCCCGTCGACCGTGACGGACTTCGAACGCTCATCGAGCTCGATCCCGCCGACGGTCAGGGCCGCTTCCTCCGGCGCCCTCATCCCGTGTCCGCCGAGCTTCAGGTAGCGGCGGAGCTGGGAGCGGACCCGCGCCTTCAGCTCCGCGGGGGAAAAGGGCTTGGTGACGTAGTCGTCCGCGCCCGCGTTCAGTCCCCGCACCTTGTCCTCGTCCTCGCTCTTCGCCGTCAGAAGAATGACCGGGACGTTCGAGGTTTCCCGCAGCTTCGTGAGGACGGAGATCCCGTCGATGTCCGGCATCATGACGTCGAGCAGGATGAGGTGCAGCTCGACCTCGGACGCGATCTTCAGCGCCTCGTGTCCGTCCGCCGCGCCCCAGATCTTGACGTCCCCTTCGGCGTACGGATCGCCGTCCAGGGAGGAAAGATGGATTTTGACGGCGTTCACGATATCCCGCTCGTCGTCGCAGACCAGAATGTTTTTCATGTTGATGTGCCTTTCCATGTGATTTTGCCGGTTTTATTGTACCATGTCCCGTCTCAGCAGGCAAGGGGGGGACGGATGAAGATTTTATGAAGGTTTCGCCGCCCGCGGGGGAAATATGAGCGCCGCCTCCGCACCCGACAGAATGCGCGCCGCGGCCGGGCTATAATCGGATCGACGGGAGGTGGGGCGCAACGCTCTACGCGGATATTCTGTTCCTCATCAACTTCGCGATGGATTTTCTCACCCTCTGGCTTGCGGGGACGGCGGCGCACAAACCGATCGCAAAGAAAAGACTGCTCATCGCGGCGGCGCTCGGCGCGTTCTTCGGCACGCTCGAGAGCTGCGCCGGGATCGGCTTTGGCGCGCTCCGCGTGTTCTTCGGCTTCCTCCTCTCCCTCGCGATGACGGCGGCGGCGTTCGGAAAGCCCCGTTCGGCAGGGGCCCTGCTCCTCGACAGTGCGGCGGTGTGGGGGGCGGGCCTGCTCATCGGGGGCGTCATGACCTTTCTCATGAGCGCGGGGGATGGGACCCCTGTCGGGGGAGAGGAGCGGTTTCCGCTGGCGGCCGCGCTGTGCTTTCTCATCTCGCTCGCCTTTTCCCGCATTGGGAGAAGACGTTCCCGTGCGGGGACGGCGCGGCTCGTGATCGAATCGAACGGTGTGCGGCGCGAGCTGACGGCGCTGATCGACTCCGGGCTCACGGCGAAGGAGCCGATCTCACTGCTCCCCGTGGTCCTCGTGACGGCGCGGGGAGCGGGGGAGTTTGCCGCCATGCTGAAAGCCGAGAATCCCCCGCTTCGGCTGCGGGTCGTGCCGCTCAGAGGCATCGGCGGGGAGCGCGTTCTCTACGGTTTCGTGCCGGAGAAGATCACCGTCGCGGACAGGGAGACTTCCGCCGTCGTGGCGGTGGATGAGAAGAGCGAATCCTTTGCCGGCACCGATGCGCTCATGCCGTCCGAGCTGATCCCCTGACGGGGAATCCCGGGCTTGAAATGGCAACAAACGCTTCGTGTCTTTGGAACGTTGATTTGCCCGGCATGACTGCGTCGATGTGAGTTGACCTCTTGCCTCGCCGACGCACGCTTTACTTCAAAGAGACCGTTTTTCCCTTGCCTCGCCGGCGTGACTGCGTCGGCGCGCGTGACGGAGAGGGCTTCTCAGGAGCAAACGCTATTACATTTTTACCCTGTGCGGGCGGCGGTGGAGTCTGTTGAAACCGCATGTTCTTTAATGAAACAAACGCTTCGCGTTTGTGGAACGAAGTATTGTCCTACGCGGACGGCGGCACGGGGGGACCAGCTCAGGCCGCATGGCCCCTGCGCCGACGCAGTCGCGCTGTGCAGGGCCCATTGGCCATTACATCTGTGCTCCTCTCACCTTTTCAGCGGCTCCGACTCGTCAGCGGCACTTATCAGCCGAAGTTTTCAGCGACTGCGGCTCTCGAATCGTCAGCTGAAACATTGCAATTCGCGCCTCGCGCGAATTGCCGCGATCCAAATTCGCGAATTACACGACGCGTTAAGCCTAAGCGAAAACTGAAGTGCGTCTTCGCGAACGTAGCGCCAGCTATAATCTGCTAAACCTATTTCCGTTTCAGCGCGACGTAAAGTGCGACTCCTGCCGCTCGTATTGCGAACGCGGGTAGAAAATCCTGCGGAGCCGCGGTAAAGCGCTCATTGTTTTTTGCTGATGCTGTCGCGAGAATAGGATGCTGTGCTGTTAGGTGGCGCGCTTCAGCGCGGAGTGATTACTTGAAGTTGATGTCGTTCGTGAAGACGAACGCGTTTGATTACACGACGCGTTTGGCTGTCAGCGGAAGTCGACGTGCGTCTTCGCGAATTGGAGTTTGCGGTTGTCTGCTGAATTTGTTCGCGTTTCAGCAGATTATAGCGCCCCCATGTGCGCGAGGCTGTTGAGCGATGACGCTGAAGCTGAACGCGCCCGTGCAATGCGCGTTTATGAGCGCATGAGGAAATTCGCGCGGGCGCGAATTTCCAAGTTTCGGCTGCAGAGTATTTAGTTCGCGCTGAATCTGTTCAAGTCCAGTCCCCTTGTCATTTACTGTTCGCCGACAAGTACCGCTGAATAGGTGAGAGGAGTGAAGATGCACTGTCGGAGCCGCTGAAGAGGATCAAGAACAACAGATTGGATGGCCAAGGTGACCCCACCGGGGGCGCCACTTTCGCTTGCGAAAGTAGTCGGCCATGAGATGGCGCCCCGTGCCGCCGCCCGCGCAGGGCAATTCAAATCCGTAATTCTCAAACGCGTTAGCGTTTGTTTCCAAAAAGAACACGCGGTTTCCGCAGACTCCCTGTGCGCCGCCCGCCGCCTCGACGCAGTCAGGTACCTCGACGCAGTCAGGGGGCAATATCTCATACCGCAAACGCGTAGCGTTTGTTTCCTAATAAAGTTTCTTTGTCGGCGATGCGGAGCTTCGCGCTCCCCCGTTCTCATTTCAGCTCCACCGCCTTGAGGAGGGTGCCGGAGAGGTCGAGGGGCTGGATCGCTACGGGCATGCCGCCGATGTAGGCGTGCACGATCGTGGGCGTGCCGTTTTCCTCGCCGAGCCAGATCATGACGTGGCCGGGCCGGTAGATCGCGGTCGGGTACCGGAGGGAGCCGAGAAGCGCCGACCGCTCTGCCGCGCCGAGGGAGGAGATGTCCTGGCCGACGCCGGCGTATTCCCGCTGCTCGCTCGTGTTGCGGGGCAGCTTGACGCCGAAGGAGCGCATCACGGCGCAGACGAAGCCCGAGCAGTCCACGCCCCCGTTCGCGCCGCCCCAGCCGTAGATCACACCGAGGTATTTGAACGCCTGCTCGTAGAAGTTTTTCACCGTATAGGGCAGAGCCCCCCGCACCGCGTCGGATTTCGGGATCCACGCGCGATGCTCGGCGAGACAGCGGTCCGGGGAATAGTCGGACGCCGGCATGACGACGTACCAGCGTTCGTCATCCTCGCCGAGATAGGGCAGGCGCGCGCCCATGTCGAGCGTGCCGACGAAATCGCCGTTCACCCAGTCCGGCTCGTCGCCGACCGCCCACGTATTCACGGAGGTCACGGTGACGAAATCCTCGGCAAGCACATATTTGAGCCACACCTCCCGCGTGCAGTAGACCGCTGCGGACGAGGGGATCCAGCCGATGTAGTTCCCGGTCTGGACGAAGAGCTCGCGTCCGTCCGCGCTCTCGTGCAGAACGGCGACGGGCTCGCCGAGAATGACCTCGGTCTCCTGGATCATGCTGTAATAGACGTCCCCCGCGGCGTAGATGCCGACGAGCTCGGTCGGAAGACTCTTCATGTCGCAGCGGGTCGTGACGACCGCCCAGCGGACCGTCACCGTCTCCGGGATCGACGAGAGAGCGCGGTTGTCCAAAATCGCCCGCCGCTCGTTCCACGGGATCACCCGACCTTCGAGGTCCCGGTCGCATCCCTCGGGGAAGGCGTAAGCCTCGATGCGCGCCCGGACCTCGCCGCCGTTCACCGACGACGGGTAGGACACAAGGTCCACCATCGTCGGGCAGGCCGCGGTCATGCGGGCGTTTGCCGCGGCGATCTCGCCGGGGGTGAGCAGAACTTCATCCGCCGAGCCCGCGCCGAAGCGCTTTTCGTAATTCGCCGCCCAATACCGCGCGAGCCCGGAAGCGGACGCGGGATCCGTAGGATCGGGGTCGGTCGGATCGTCGGGAGTGTCGGGAGCGTCGGAAACCGTGAACCGCACGCGGGCGGCCGGATCGGTCATCCGGCTCAGAATCGCCGCGATCTCCGCCCTCGTCACGCAAGAATCGGGGGAGACGGCATGGGTCACGGCGTCCGTGCCCTGAATGATCCCGGCGCGCGCCATATGATACACGGCGTCATGCTGGGGATGCGAAGCGTCCACGTCCGGGAGGGAGCCTTCGGGAAGATCGTTCAGCGCGGGAAAATCCGCTGCGCAGGGGAGGAACAGTTCCATGATCTCAGCGCGGGTCGCGGCTCTTTCCCATTCGTATGTCTTTGCGATCAGCCCGATCTCAAAGGCGAAGTCCACATAGGTGGAATACCATTTCTCCGCGCCGTTTTCCAGCGCGACCGTCTCATACAACCCGTCGGCAAGCCGCCGCAGGCAGACCGCGAGCTTGAGCGCTTCGGAAAGGAGCAGATTTCCCTCCGGCTCATACCGGTCGGGGGCGCGTCCGTTGATCAGTCCCGAGGCGCAGGCACGCGCCACGTCGGCGTAATACCACGCGCCCGGGAGCACGTCGGCAAAGGGCATGGCGGCGGTCGACGGCGCGGGCGCTGTGAGCGTCTCGCCCGCGTCATCCGCCGAGAAAACGGGCACGGCGGACAAAAGCATGGTGAGCGCGAGCAGCCAGAGCACAGCGGGTTTTCCGTATTTCTTCATGTTATCGTCCGTCCTTATTCGTTTCTGTTTCTCCCGCAGACCGAGCCCGGACGTTTTCGTCCGAGCCGATGAGCGAGCGCAGGTTCCGCTCCGCGATCTCCACGACGACGTACTGCGGCGCGGAGCCGTTCGGATCGAGCTCCATCCGGTACGGCATGGCGCGCAGGAACGAGACCTCCTTCACCGCCGCGGCGAGGGGCGGGATCAGCGCGCTGCCGAAGGAGTCGCGGAAAATCGTGAGCTTTCCGTCCGCTCCGCCGCTCTGCGTGAGGATGCGCATGTCCATCGGCGTCTTATAGGAGCCTTTGTAGGTAAAGAGGCTTTCGTAAACCCGGACCGTGTCTTCCTCGGTTCTTGAGACGCCGGGATAGAGCAGGGATTCGAGGTCCCCCTCGGCTTTGCACGTTTCGGCGGAAAGACCGACGGCGACCCGGTCGATGCCGAAGGCGTCAAGGATCGCCTCCGCCGCGATTTCCGCGCCCGCGGCGTTCCAGTGCGTGTCGCGCCGGTGATAGACGAGCCCTTGTCCGTCCTCCTTTGCCCGCAGAAGCAGGGGCCTCACGTCAAGGAAGGGGATTTCCCGCTCCCCGAGAAGGGCGAACAGCCGGTCGAGATCGGATTCCCCCGTGTTTCTCGCGTAACGGCCGGGCATTTTCTCGGGGTAGATCGTATTCTTGTTCGGCGCGGGCGCGAAAAGGAACGCGGCGCCGTTTTCCTGCGCATAATGATACAAGGCAAGGAGCGCGTCCGCGGCGGCGTTCAGCTCCTCCTCCGTCATCGGATCGGAACCCTCATAGTCCGCGGTCGTTTCCGCGAAGAAGAGGAAGCCGTCCCGCCCGACGATCACCTGATCGTTTCCGGTGCGAAAGCAGGTCTCGCGCAGGGCGGAAAACGCGTCGACGACGTAGGAGCGGTACGCGAAGCTGCGGGAAAACCAGGTTTCAAACGCCTCCCCGAAGCCGCTCTGCAGCTTTCCGTCCTCCACGAGGACGGGCTTTTCCGCTCCCTCCGCGGCGACGGACGCGCCGGGGATGAGCATGCCCAGGGAAAAGAACGCGCACACGGCGAAGAAGGCGGCGCAGAAGACGACGCAAAACGCTTTTTTCATACCGCCCTCCTCAGAAAATATAATAAATGAAGGGGTTGAACGACGAGGACGCGAGAGTCATGACGCAAAGCGGAAAGAGTACGCACAGGGTGAAGACGTACTCCGCCGCCGAAAGTCCCCGCTCCCAGCCGCCGCCCAGCGCCCTTGCCTTTTCCCTGAGCTTCGGGAGGCAGGGCATGGCGAGCACGATCCCCGCGCAGAGCATAAAGACGGCATAGGGGGAAAGCAAGCCCGTCACGTCTCCCGCCCCGCCGCGGAAGGAAAACATCGCGCCGATGAAGCGCATCGCCGCGCCGATGTCCGACGCGCGGAATACAACGAAGCCGAGACAGACGGCGAGCAGAGTCCCGAGCCGCAGAAGGGGACGCAGCGCGCGCTTTTCTTCCCATTTTTTCACGGGAAGCGCGCCCTCGAGCATCATGAGCGTGCCGTGCCAGAGCCCCCAGAGAATGAAGGTGAAATTCGCGCCGTGCCAGAGGCCGGAGAGGAAGAAGACCGTATAGCGGTTGAACGCCGCGCGCTTCTTCGAGCACCGGTTGCCGCCCATCGGGATGTACACGTATTGCTGAAACCACGCGGAGAGCGAAATGTGCCACCGCTTCCAGAAATCGCGGATCGTGCGCGCGAAATAGGGGTAGTTGAAGTTTTCCCGCAGCTCGAAGCCGAAGACGGACGCAAGTCCGAGCGCCATGTCGGAGTAACCGGAAAAGTCGAAATAGATCTGGAGCGTGTAGGAGAGTGCGCCGACCCACGCCAGCGCCGCGGACGGGGACGCCGCCGCGAACGCCGCGTCCGCGAGAACGGCCGCCGTATTCGAGATGAGCAGTTTTTTCGCAAGTCCGTAGAGGAAACGCCGCACGCCGAGCGCGGTCTTTTCGACGCTCACCTCCCGCGCCGCGATCTGCTCCCGGATGCTTTCATAGGTCACGATGGGACCCGCGATGAGCTGGGGGAAGAAGGCGATGTAAAGGAGCAGGTTCGGGAAATTCTTCTGCGCCCCGGTCGTTTTCCGGCTCACGTCGAGCACATAGGACAAAATCTGGAACGTATAGAACGAAATGCCCACGGGCATCGTCACGTCCGGCACGGGGAGGGAGAGCCCCGCCGCGCCGTTCACAAGCGTCACGAGCCACGGCACGTATTTGAAGAAGGCGAGCGTGCCGATGTTCAGAATCACCGCGAGCGCGGTCAGCGTTTTTCTCCGCTTATCCCGCTCACCCTCCGCGCTTTTCGCGATCAGAAGCGCGAGGACGTAATTCACCCCCACGGACGCGAGCATGAGAAGGATGTAGATCGGCTCGCCGTAGGCGTAGAACACGAGGCTTGCCGCCGCGAGCCAGACGTTGCGCGCCGAAAGAAAGCGCTTCGGGATCAGCGTATGGATCACCCAGACGGCGGGAAGAAACATAAAGAGAAAAACCGTCGATGAAAAAACCATGGAACCAATCCTCTTCTGAACGGATGCTGCGCCGCGCGCAGGTTTCGGGGGAACGGGAGCCGAAGCATTCACAGGGGGGGCAAAAGCCGGAGCACCCGTATACCCCTCTCCCGGCGGAAGGCTTTGAAAGTTCTCCCCCGCCAAAAAGCCCGGCAGGGCGCGCTCGGGCGTCGGACGCCGAACGGGCTTGACCGGGCAAAAGCCGCTCACTTCACATAGGGCCAGGGAGCGGCGGAATAGGACATGAGATAGAAATTGTAGTCGTAGCCGCGCGCGCGGTAGGAGGACTCGAGAATGGTATCGAAGATATAGGTTTCCCCGTCGAACACGATCTCGACCCAGCCGTGCTGCTGATAATCGACGCCGACGAGCCCGCTGATCGCGTCCGCGTCGTAGCCGAGCTGGCGCGCGAGCAGGGCGAACGCTGCGGCATAGCAGTAGCAGTTGCCCTTGCCCGTTTCAAACATGGTTTTCCCCTCGGCGACCTCCCAGCCCTTCGCGCCCTGATCGTAGAAATTCAGGCGGCGGTACTCGTATCCGTCCCGCACATGGACGAAGCAGGTATAGAGCTTCTGCTCCTGCGTCATCTCCGAGGTCGTGATCCGCGCGATGATGTCCTTCACATAGCCGTCGACCGCGCTGTCCCCGGTGGTATAGCGTCCGTCGGACCCGAACCACAGATGCCCGACCGCGCGGTCCGTTATGAGGGAACCGTTCTCGTCCGCCCAGTACAGATCGTCACCGATGAAGACGGGACCGGGCGTGTAAAGATTCTGCTCCGCCGGGGGCTCTTCAACCGGCGCCGAAGGCTCACCCGTCGCGGGCACATCAGTCGGGGGCTCGTCCGCCGGGGCACCGTCTGCCGGGGCACCGTCTGCCGGGGATTCGTCCGATCCCGGCTCGTCCGCCGTCCCGGTTCCGTCGTCGGACTCCGGATTCGCGGCGTAGGCGACGGAGGAGTTCCACGATTCGCGGCTGCCCTTCACTTCATAGGTATGCCCGATCGTCGCCTCCATGATCTCGTAATACGCCCAGTGCTCCCTCGTCAGGTCGGCGAAGCGTTCTCCCTGCTCCGCGGCCTGCTTGTCCACGGCCTCCCTGTCGGGCATTCTCGAAAGCGCCCGGTTCATGACCTTCATGACCTCTGCGCGGGTGATCGTGGCGCCGGGGCGGAAGGTCCCGTCCGGATAGCCGCTCACGATGCCCAGGTAATGCGCCTTCGAGACCGCGCGGTAGAGGGGGTCGGACGCGGGAACGTCCGAAAAATCGCTCTTCATCGACACGTAGTCCGGGAAGAACAGCACGATGGCGGAGACGAATTCGCCGCGCGTCATGAGCTCCTCCGGGCGGGCGCGGTCGTTTTCCACGCCGATCACGCCGTAGGCGGCGAGCAGTCCCACCGCGTCGTAATACCAAGACTCCATCTCCACGTCGGCGAGAAGCGCGCGGACGGCGGGCCGCTCGCGCAGGAGGTTATAAATGATCTGCGCGGCTTCCGCGCGGGTGATCTGCCCGTCGGGACGCACCGTGCCGTCGTCATAGCCGTTGATGTAGGCGTCGTGCACGCGGTTGCTCGAAAGAAACTCAAGCCCGAGGTCGGAGAGCTTTTCGATCGCGTACTCCTCCGTTTTCTCGTCCGTGCCGTCCTGCTTCACGGGGATGACGGTCTCGAGCCCGAGGATCTCATCCAGCCCGAGCGTCTCGGATTCCGGCGCCTCCGTCTCCGGGGCGGGCGCGGCGGTCTCCTCCGTCTCCTGAACGTCGTCCGTGCTCCGGACGCTCAAAAAGGGGAGCGTGCCCTTCATCACGCCGATCGTGAGAGCGACCACGAGCGCAGCGCTCCCCGCGAAGGCGAGGATTTTCAGAATTCGCTTAATCCACATCTTTCACGGTCTCCGTGTTGTTTTCACGATACGTATAGACGATAAAACCGTAGGTATCGTAATAGAGGTTTCCGTCCTCCCCGCCGAGGCCCAGACAGCTCGGCGCGTAATCGGAGGAATCGGGCTCGCCGATCGTTTTGTAAAGCTCCTCGGTCGTCTTCCCCACGCACCCGAGAGCGGCTTCCTTCGCCTCTTCGGCGGTAAGCGGAGCCGTCTCTTCCCCGCCCTGCGGATTCTCCGCGGCGGGCTCGGCGGCAGCGGGTTCGGCGGCGTCGGGCTTTTCGGTTTCGCTTCCGGTCTCTCCGCCGCCGCAGGCGGCCGCAAAGAGCGTCAGAAGCAGGATGAGGAACAGGATTCTTATGGTCTTTTTCATAATCAACTCTCTTTTCTGCGCGGAGCCGGCTCCAGCCCGATCCTCGGGGGATTTGCGGCGGCGCCGCCGAAGCGCTTCGCTGCGCGGCAAACTCTCCGTGAGCGGTGTAAACTTCATTATAGCAAACACGCCGCGGCGGTACAAGACCAAAGTGTAAAAAAATCGCAAATGTTTGACGGGGCACGGCAAAAGTACACGGATTTTTCCCCGCCGCCCGGCCGCCCGGGCTGAGAGTCGGGCTCTGGGCCGGGAAGGAGGTGAAATTCAGCGCGCACGGGCACAAACCGCCATTTCCTCATTATTCATTATAGCAGATCGCGCGGCGCCGAGGATGAAGGATTTGTGAATATTTGAGCGCGCCGCGTCCCCCGAATTTTCGGAAAAAACGAAAATTACTCTTGACAAACCCGTCTTCCCGCGGTATAATACGGAAAATGGCGATGACGGAGAGGGCGCCTGTGCCCCCTCGCCCCAGAGAACGCGGCTTCCGTTTTCCGGTATCGGATACCGGGCGGAATGGTGTGAGCCGCCGGCGAGGAACAGTGCGCCGTAGCTTCGGAGCCGGAGGAAAGAACGCGGGCGTTTATGCGCCCGTCAGTAGAATCCTCCCGTCGGACCGCGTGAAGGTCAAAGGCTTGACGGAGCCTGAGCGGCGTTCCCCCGACGAGAGCGGGGGGCGCAATTTGAGTGGTACCGCGGACAGAGATCGTCTCCGTTCGTCTCAAAGAGCATCTTGATTTCTTTGGGGCGATTTTTTTGTCCGGTCAAAACCGGGCGGTGCCCCGCCGGAGGAAAGCATGAAAACCAATCTCACAGGACTGGAATATCAGATCAAGGGCATGGCGGCGCGTATCGCAGAGCTTCGCGCCATCGAGGGCTTCACGGTTGAGGAAATGGCGGAAAAGACCGACACCTCCGTGGAGGAATACGAGAGCTGCGAGCGCGGGGAGAAAAATCTCACCTTCGCGTTCATTTACCGCTGCGCCCTCGCGTTCGGCGTGGACGTGACGGATATCATCGAGGGCGAAAGCCCCACCCTCGCGAGCTATACGGTCACGAAAAAGGCGAAGGGTCCCGTCATCGAAAAGGCGCACGGAATGACCTACCATTCCCTCGCCGGCGCGTTCAAGAACCGCATTTCCGAGCCCCTTTACGTCGTCGCGGAATACACCCCCGGCGCGGAGAGGCGCGACATCGAGCTCACCACCCATGAGGGGCAGGAGATCGACATCGTCATCAAGGGCGCCTTGAAGGTCCAGGTCGGCGGACACAGAGAGATTCTGCACGAGGGCGACAGCATTTATTACGACAGCGGCACGCCCCACGGCATGATCGCCGTCGAAGGCGAGGACTGCGCGTTCTACGCCATCGTTCTGAATCCCGCGCGCAACGCGAAGGGCGACGCGGACATTCCGGAATTCTCCCGCCTCATCGCCTCGAGCGGTCCCGCGCCGGAGATCCCCCTCACCGAGGAGCGCATTTACCGCCGCTACACCAAGGTGGAAAAGGACGAGAACCGCACGCCAGTGAAGATCACCTTCCGCAACACGGAGCACTTCAATTTCGCCTTCGACCTGATCGACGAGCTCGCGAAGACGAAGCCCGACAAGCCCGCCATGCTCTGGGTCGCGGGCGACGGGATCGAGGAAAAGCGCTTCACCTTCTATGAAATGTCCCGCCTGTCCTCCCAGTGCGCGAACTATTTCAAATCCCTCGGCATCAAAAAGGGCGACCGGGTCATGCTCGTGCTCAAGCGGCACTGGCAGTTCTGGTGCGCCATGCTCGGGCTGAACAAGCTCGGCGCGATCGCGATCCCGGCGGTCAACCAGCTTCTCGAGCACGATTTCGAATACCGCTTCCGGGCGGCGGGTGTCTCCGCGATCCTGTGCACCGCGGACGGCGACACCGCGCATCAGGTCGAGCTGGCGGCGGAAAAATACGGTCAGCCGCTGACAAAGGTCCTTGTGAACGGATCGCGGGAGGGCTGGCGCTGCTTCAACGACGAATTCACCCTCTTCTCCCGGCACTTCGAGCGCACGGCGGAGAGCCCGTGCGGCGACGATCCCATGCTCATGTACTTCACCTCCGGAACGACGGGCTACCCGAAGATCGCCGTGCACAACCACAAGTATCCGCTCGGGCATTTCCACACGGCGAAATACTGGCACTGCGTGGATTCCTCCGACACGGGTCTGCACTTCACGATCTCCGACACCGGCTGGGCGAAGGCGATGTGGGGCAAGCTCTACGGGCAGTGGCTCAGCGAGGCGGCGATCTTTGTCTACGATTTCGACCGCTTCGACGCCTCAAAGATTCTGCCCATGTTCAAGAAATACGGCATCACGACCTTCTGCGCGCCGCCGACCATGTACCGCATGCTCATCAAGGAGGACCTCTCGAAATACGATTTCTCCTCCCTGAAGCACGCGACCACGGCGGGCGAGGCGCTCAATCCCGAGGTCTACCGCAAATTCGAGGAGATCACCGGGCTGCAGATCATGGAGGGCTTCGGGCAGAGCGAGTCCACCTGCATGATCGGCAACCTCATCGGCGCGCCGCACAAGCTCGGCTCGATGGGCCGCCCCACCCCGATCTACGACATCCATCTGCTCGACCCGGAGGGAAACGAGGTCCCCGTGGGCGAGAGCGGCGAGATCTGCGTGAACGTGGCGGACGGCGCGCCCTGCGGCCTCTTCACGGGTTATTACCTCGATCCCGAAAAGACGGCGGAGGTCTGGCACGACGGGTTCTACCACACGGGCGACCTCGCGTGGAAGGATGAGGACGGCTTCTTCTGGTACGTGGGCCGCGCGGACGACGTCATCAAATCCTCCGGCTACCGCATCGGTCCGTTCGAGATCGAAAACGTCATCATGGAGCTGCCCTACGTGCTCGAATGCGGCGTATCGGCCGCCCCGGACGAGATCCGCGGTCAGGTCGTCAAGGCGTCCGTGGTGCTTGTGAAGGGGACCGAGGGCACCGAGGAGCTGAAAAAGGAGATCCAGAACTACGTCAAGAAGAACACCGCGCCGTACAAGTACCCCCGCATTGTGGTGTTCCGGGACGAGCTGCCGAAGACCACGAGCGGCAAGATCATGAGAAGCAAGTTATAATCGAATCCTATGGCTGCGCTCCCCCTGTCGGGGTCCGGGATACCGGGCTCCAGCGGGGGGATTTTTGCTGAAGCCGCATCAAAGGGGCGGCTGTCCCCTTGCCTCGTCGGTGCGACTGCGTTGATGAGAGTTGGCCTCTTGCCTCGCCAGCGCGACTGCCGTGCCGACGCTGTCGCACTTGGCGCGTGGGAGAAGTGTCACCGTCGTGAGACGGTGACGGAGAGGGCTTTAAGGAAACAAACGCTTCGCGTTTGTAGTACGAGATATTGTCCTACGCGGACGGCGCAGGGAGGGGACCAGCTCAGGCCGCAGGTCCCCTCCCTGAGGGTCCCCTTGGCCATTATATCTGTGCTTCTATCACCACCGAAGCGGCTCCGACGGTGAAGCTTCACTTCTCTCCCCTATTCAACGGTACTTGCCGGCGAACAGTAAATGACAAGGGGACTGGACTTGAACAGATTCAGCGCGAACTAAATACTCTGCAGCCGAAACTTGGAAATTCGCGCCAGCGCGAATTTCCTCATGCGCTCATAAACGCGCATTACACGGGCGCGTTCAGCTTCAGCGTCATCACTCAACAGCCTCGCGCACATGGGGGCAGCTATAATCTGCTAAGCTTGTTAGCGTTTCAGCAAATTTCTGCAAACTAACATCTGCGAAGACGCACTTCGACTTTCGCTGACAACCAACCGCGACCTGTAATCAAACGCGCTCGTCTTCACGAAAGGTTTCAGCTTCAAGAAATCAGGCCGCGCTGAAGCGCGTCACCTTACAGCACCGCATCCTATTCTCGCGACGGCAACAGCATAAAACAGCAAGCGCTTTAACGCGGCTCCGCAGGATTTTCACCCGCGTTCGCTGGACATGCAATGAAAGCCGCATTTTTCGTCGCGCTGAAACGGAAACAGGCATAGCGGATGAAAGTTGACGTCCTGTGCGCGAAGACGCACTTCGACTTCCGCTGACAGCCAAACGCGCCATGTAATTCGCGAATTTGGATCGCGGCAATTCGCGCTGGCGCGAATTGCAACGTTTCAGCTGACGATTCGAGAGCCGCAGTCGCTGTGAGTTTCGGCTGATAACTGCCGCTGACGAGTCGGAGCCGCTGAAAAGGTGAGAGGAGCACAGATGTAATGGCCAATGGGCCCCGCACGGGGGGACCTGCGGCCTGAGCTGGTCCCCCCGTGCCGCCGTCCGCGTAGGACAATTTCAAA
>JAFYBN010000078.1 GCA_017540175.1 Clostridia bacterium
CCATATCGAGTCCCTTCTCCACCGACTTGCGGCAGTAGATCGCGCACCTCACAATGTCTTTTTTCTTTTCCATCAGCCTGTGACTCCGAAGAATGTTTTCCCGTTCCACTTTGTTCCGGTGATTTTTCGGGCTACCGCCGACAGCGAGTTGTATGTCTCGCCGTCGAAGATGAACTTGCCGTCCTTGCCGACCATGACCTCGTACTGCTTGCCTTTCCAGATGCGGAACAGTTTCGTGCCGCGCACCTTGGATGTGCGCCTCACTGCCATGCTCCTGAGGTTGGCCAGCGGGTCCCGGTCGGCGATGCCGTCCAGGATATCCATATCGTTCGGCTCGATGCCGCCATAGTAGATTTCCTGCAGACGGTATATGATGCGTTTCCGGAGACCGAAGACGTTCGTGTCTCCGCAGTCGAAGCCGTGGAGCTCCCGGAACTGCTCCCGGAGCTCGTCCATGCTTTTGCTGTAGACGAACTCAATCTGATGCTTGAGTATTGATTCGCTTTGCATTCTTCGCTCCTTTCTTCTTGTCGTTATTCTGCCGCCTGGTCTCGATCCGATTCAGGACCGGGACCAGCAGGCATTTGAGCTGGTCGAGGGTGGCGGTGTTTTCCATGGTGCGTTCTCCGTTCGGGTTGCTGTTGGATGGAGTCCAGCGTTCGATCTTTCGGCGCATTGCTCCGGCGACATGTACTTAAAGCGCATGTCTCCGGCTTTATCCAGCGGCTTTCCATGAATTCTTCGCATAACCCCCGATAAAAGATGCGTGAGCTGAATCAGCGTGGCATCATCTTCCATTATTTCCTCCTGATGTCTGACAGTTTGAGCTTCTTCCGAGGCTCCGCAGTCGTGATATGCGTCCCCGTCCGTTCGGACAGTTTTATGCGGCCTTTCTTCTTCATAGTCACGGCTCCGAACTCCGGCAGGCCGCATCCAAGCATAGACCCGCACACGGCGCATCCCGCGAGGCAGTCCAGCCAGTGGTTGTCGTGGTGTTCCGGCTTCAGCTTCCATTCGTCCACCGTGCGGCCGCGACCGGAAGTCTTGACCCTATATTCGGCGGTCAGGTGTTCCGCAAGGAGCTGATGAACGCCGGGGATGCGACCGAAGAGCGTGAGGGAGCCTTTATCACCGATAGCCACCGCGAGGCGAGCATGGACGAAGCTCTTCCAAAAGTTTGAATCGAAGATGACGTGCCGGACAGCCCGTTTCTTTGCCACGCTCGGCATCATCCAGTTGAAGCCCAGCCGGTCGCCCGGCTGCTTGCGGTATTCCGTCATCGGCTTTGAGCTCGCGCCAACATACCTTCCGTGGCTCGGCAGCACGATTCCGGCGAACCTGGACTCGCGACAGAATTCATAGACCAGGTCGGTCGACTGGCCCCAGTTTGCGTCGGACAGCGGCCCTGTTCAAACGGGGCCGTCTGTCGCACGATGCCGGTTTGGAAATCGGGCATTCTAAAACGATAGGCTATGCTCAATTATGCCAACCGTCGCTCGCTTTCGGGGCTGTGTGCGTTCTCGCAGGTCGGGTAGCATCGGCCTGATCGTGGGGAAGAGATAAAGAGTTATGTTGGGGAGAGAAGGATAGAAACTTGTCTTTTTTCGTTTTGCGTGTTTGGTGCGTATCGTTTTTTTGAAACAGGTTTGAGCGTGTGATTATCCGCTGTTTTCCACCGCGGATAATGCATACAATCAAGGCGATATATCTTTACTGCTCATATAAGCAGAAGGATAACATATTTCAGAAAATTATTATCAAGTTTTATTTTGGAATCGGCTTGACAAACGCATAACAGGCATTATATTGGTTTAATGAGGAGGAGTCTCCCTTGATTTTGAGGAGGGATGAATCTTTCAGTTCACATCCGTCGAACGACAACTGATAATTTTAAGGAGCCGGGCCATGAAGTATCCGATAGAAGCAGGTCATTTGCCGCTGAGTTACCGTGGGATTTTGCCTCAACCGCCGACAGCGGGTGTGTATTTGGAGCGGACGGCCGACAGCGTGTCGAAGGCATCGGAGATCAGCTGCACGGAGTACAACCGACTTGAATCCGGCTTTGCATTTGAGGGTTTGTCCGACACGAGCAAACCCTTTACTCATTTTTACACGGGGTATGTTCACATAGAAGCAAGCGGTCTGTACGCTTTTTATGTTCGTGCGAACTTCAGCGCGGAGGTGACGGCATACGACGGGGAACGCGGGACGAGCGTAAGTGTATCGGGCGGGGTGCAAGTAGAGAGAAGCGAGACGGGGGAGATTTCATTTGATGGAGAGGGATATTACCGTATTGATGTGAAGTATTGCAGTCCCGGAGAAGCGTCTCCGGTCATGGAGTTGTATTTCGGGAAGAAGCCAAGCGATGCGGCAACCCGCGAGGAGCTGCCTCTGCTGCGGGAGCTTTATGTGCTGGAAAGTCCGTATGCGTCATTTGCGGGGAACGGCAGGGTGATTCGTCCGGGCGTGGCTTTTCCGATAGAGCTGGAAAATAACAGCAGTTACCTGACAGTCTACAGCGGGACTGTAACGGTTCAAATGAACGGGGAAACGGTATCCTATCCGTTCACGGGCAAAAACGCCCTTATCCCGTCCACCCCTATAGAGAACGGGACAACAATTCCCCCGGAGGGATGCCCCGCGACGGTCACGGTCCATGCATCTCGGAACATCTGCACTGGCGGGATCACATCTCGGACGTATAACTTCGATGCGACGCTCCTGTCCGAGAACTTCAACGAGAACGGCGGGACTCAGCAAGTCTGCCCCTGCGAGAATCGGGCGAAAACGGCAGTCTCCGGCTGTATCAGTTTCAGTCAGAACATCGGGCGGACCCCGTGGGTAACGGGCGCGCCGGTCGGCCAGCTGTTCATCGAGGAGGACAGACCCCGTTCCGCGATGTTGAGTCCCGAGATATTGAAGTACCGTCATGTGATGAGGCGGAGTCTGCACGGATTTGCGAATGTATCCTCAAGTGCGCGTCTGGAAGTATGGGACGGGTGCGGGGAGATCATCAATTACGACCTGACGACGGGACGCGCGACGGGATTGAGCGTAACGGAAGACAGCATGCTGATGAGCAGCGGGTCGGAATGGGTGGAGCAGTTTGCCGACCGGAGCCAGGTGGTGTACGACAGCGCCGGACAGATGGTCCGCTATGTAACGAACGGAGGGATCGTGCTCGGCACATCCGACTTCGGGATCGACATTGTGGAGTCCGGTGGTCAGATCAGGCAGATCTACTCGATTGCGGACGGCCTGATGAACGTGACGTCTGCGACATCGGCGGGGACGAGCGGATCGTTCCGGATAGACTGGTACTCGCCGAACGCGGTGCTCAGTTCCGGGACGACGGGATATGTGACCTCGGCTGGCGCGAATCCCGTGAAAAGTTTCCTGTTCAGCGGGACCTATCAGCCCGCACTGAACGGACGGGACCTGAGATTTCACCTGACGGAAAGCCGGTATGGAGGGACGCAGACCTACTACACGGGCTGGGAATACTCGGAAGACTACGATTCGTATTGCAGTGCGATGAACTATCAGGGCTGGGCGATGTACAAGGGGAGTGCGCCGAACGCGATTCAGCAGACGGAATTGCGCATGATCACGAGCGGGGAGTATTCGAGCCGGAATTTCCATGTATCCAATGTGATCGTGTCCGGGTCATGCTCGCTGGCGGACTATGTTTCATCCGGAGGCGTCGCCCTTTACGAGCGGAATGCGGAAGTGAACTGCGGCGGGCTCGGCAATTCCCGTGAGGATGAGCGTATCGGAAGCGATTCGGAACGCACGGAATCCTCGGCCAGGATCAGCAGCGGATACGGCGTCGGGAGAGCGTCCAGTACGGAAGACCGGTACGGGAGCAGCGCATATTACGAATACGATTCGCTGTCGCGTCTGAAAAAGACCGAGTCCCCGGACGGATACGACTGGCTCTACACGTCCTATTCGTACCCGCAGACGCCCGCAAACGGCTTTCCTGACTACCGTCCCGCGGCCATCGTGTCGTCCTACGACTACATCGACCCGGACGACCCCGATCCGTCCCGTTACTTCAAGCAGACGACCTATTCGTATCAGGACAATGCTGCCGTGGGGCGTTCCGAGACAATCATCCAGTCCGCCAACGGATCCGCGTTGACCGCGGAACGGGTCTGGTATCCCGTGTCCGGAACCGTGGTCTCCGGGGGAACCCGGACGACTGCGCTGAACTACTCGGAAGGCCGCCTCAAGACCGTCCGCAACGAGGACGGCACGATGACGTCGTACAGTTATGGAGCGGTTGCCGTCAGCGGGATGCCGTCGTCCGGTACGATCTTCACGGAATCCGCTACGGAAGGCTACTGCAGCAACGGGTCGTTCGCCACGCTTCCGGGCAAGAGCGTCCGCCGTGTCAACAGCTACAACGTCTGCGGCGATCTCGTGGGACAGGAGCGGTTCGTCTGCCTGTCGAACGGCGCATTCGTGTCCATCGGGTCCGATTCGTTCCAGTACAACCTCACGCATCAGCGCACCTCTGCGGTGTTCGCCAACGGGCAGACCTCGTCCGCGAGCTGGAACTGCACGGGCCCGACTTCGGAGATCAGCGTCGACGGTGTGACGACCACATACCAGTATGACGGGCTGAAGCGCTGCATCGGCAAAGTCACGTCCTCGCCCAACGGGACGATCACGGAAAGCTATACGCTCGATCATGCCGGAAACATCGTTCAGACCACCGTCACCGGAGGCGGGTTGTCGCTGTCCTCCTCCGCGGTCTACGACCAGGAAGGCAGAGTCGTCTCCTCGGTCGATCCTGCCGGACAGACCACCTCATGGGAATACTCCTACGACCGGCGCACGACCTCGGAAACCCATGCGGACGGCGGCGAAATCGAAACGAATATCACGAGGGAAGGAATGCCGTACAGCATCAGCGGCACCGCCGCGACCAGGAAACACGCATGGTACTACACCTCGGATTACACAATGCAGGTCCGCGAGGAATACGAGGGGACCGGGGACCACTGGCAATGCACCTGCACGGACGGTCACGGGCATGTCGTGCTGACCGAGGCTCCGTCTTTCGATTACGACACCATCGTCAGCGCCTCGCAGTTCTACGACACCCTCGGAAGACATGTTTCCACGTTCGTTTCCGGTCAGCCCGGTCTTTCCAAGACCTACGACGCAATGGGGAATCCTCTTGCGGAGATCCTTTCGGGCGGAACTTCCATCAGGACCACGCTCACCAACACCAATTTCGTCTCCTCCGCAGGCGCGGTCTATCAGGTCGCCGTGACCTCGACATTTGCGTCCAATACCGCTTCCGGCACGTCCACCACCCCGCTCGTCACCTCGAGAGTCACACGGCTCTACCCGCTTTCCAATGCCCTGCGCGCTCAGGAAACCACCATCGATGCTCGCGGCAACTCTGCGACCACCTCGGAATCCTACAACCCGACCTCGCAGACGCACACCTTCGTCCGTTCCTATCCCGGAATCTCCAACAAGGAATCTGCCGTTCAGCGCGACGGGCTTCTCCTCTCATCCGTCTCCATCCTCGGCGGGACCACGTCTTATGCCTACGATGGCCTCCACAGGCAGGTCGCCCAGACCGATCCGCGCGGCAATGTCACCAGTCAGATCTACAATTCCTACGGTCAGGTCGCCTCCGTCATCGAACCAACCGGCGCCGTCACGACCTATGGTTACGACAACATGGGTCGCATGACGCGAGTCGTCAATGCGCTCGGCGGGACCGTGTCCTACACC
>JAFYBN010000079.1 GCA_017540175.1 Clostridia bacterium
ATGCTTGGTTTTCCATACCCTTTATCAGCTATTCCGTACCTGATACGAGGATGTTCATCACCATCTGGCTCTGTTTTCTGAGGTAAAAATCTGTAAAAAGCCTTGAATTTCAACGATTTAGGGCTTGACAAGAGAGGAAGGTCAGACAAGGGGAAAGGTTCACGGATATCCGGCCCGCAGCGCGTCCGTCACGCACCGCTCGCATTCGTCCTTCGTCACCTGATAGACGCCGTAGCCGAGGATCGGCATCTTGATCCCACCCGATAGGGTCACATATTCCATCTTTTTCTCCTTCCTTCTGCCGGCGGCTTCATTGCCCGCCGCACTGCTTTTCCCAAAACGCGACGGCATTGCCGATCCACCCCTCCGCCGCGGTTCCCGTCCCCAGCCCGAAACCGTGGGGCAGGCCGGGAAAGACTTCGATCATGGCGTCGGTGCCGTTTTTCCGGATCGCTTCGATCCTTCGCTCCATCGTCCGGTAAGACGCGATCCCGTCGGAGGTGCCCACCGCGCTGTAGGTCGGCGGTTCAGTGCCCGTCACCTCGGAAAGTCCGGTGTAGTTGACGATCACGGCGGCGGGTGCGGGATACGCCTTCTCACCGAAGCTCTCCGTGCCGTAACTTCCGAGCCATGCCGCCATCCGTCCCCCCGCCGAGCCGCCCCAGAGGGAGTATCCTGCGGTATCGACTTCCAGCTCGTCCGCGTGCTCATGGATGAACGCGATCGCCCGCGCCAGATCCTCGCAGGCTGTATCCGCTCCCGGTCGGTAGATCAGCGCAAAGGCGTTGTATCCCATTTTTGAAAGCTCCAGAGCATGAGGAAAGCTGTCATGCATCGCCCCGACGTAAGCAAATCCGCCTCCGGCATTCACGACGGCGAATTTCGCGCCGGGATCGCCTTTGAAGAAGAACAGCCCCGTGTCCTTTTTGGCGGGATCGGAGGCTTTTTCTTCGTCGGTGTAGATGTCGTAAAAGACCCGCTCGCCGGACGCCGCTTTGGTTTTCAGGGTATTGGCAATCTCCACGGTTTTGTCCGGGTCGATGTGGCTGTACCAGGTGAGGGAGAGTCCGCCGAGCGTTTCCCCGTCAAAATAACCGCTGTCCACCGGGAAGAGCAGTCTCCCCCATTCGCCGAAGATCGGATCGTTTGCCACGTCGGAGATCCGGGTTGTCCGGTCATAGAGGCTGCTTGTCCGCTCTTCACGAAAGAACAGCGGCAGGGCGTTGTAGAGATACTCCCGCACGGCGTCGAAGTCGTGATAGCCGCCTTCCTTTTGATAGAACACATAGTGCTCCGGCGGGAAGGTCCCACGGGAGAGTATTTCCTCGGCCATATCGATGCTCTGGCTTTTCACGGCGTCCTCCGTCCCGACCGCGTGATAGATGAAGTACCCCCGCTCATCGAGGTCGTGATCCTCCACAAGAGACTCGAGGAAGTCCACGTTGTCCCGGAACCGGAAGTTGCCGTAGGTGCCGTAGTACCAGCACGATCCGCTCATGGGGAGAAAGTACCGGATGTAATCAGCATCATAACAGAATTCAAGCCACGTCGTCACGGAGCCGAGGGAGAACCCGCCAAACGCCCGGTGATCCCGGGAAGCTCTCAGGTCCTCGTCGGAGGTCGATTCCGCATAAGTACGGTAGGTCCCCTCCACCGCGGGCATGAGAAATTCTTCAAAATCCCGGTGGAACTCCCGGAATTCCTCGATGGAACTCGAAAAATCCCGGTCGCTGTTGTCGTTGTAGAAGCTGGCGGAGACGAAGATCATGGGCTCGATGTCCCCTGCCTCGATCATCCGATCCAGCATATTCTTTGTGGGGGTGAAGCTGAAATACTCCCCCGCGCGTCCGCCCCAGCCGTGCATCAGATAGACGATGTCGTAGCGCATATCCGCCTCCCCGTCGTACCCGTAGGGCGTGTAGACATAGGCGGTTTTGGTGATCGCCGCGCCGTCCCGCACGAAGTCCCGGGATTCGTAGTCCAGCCGCGTCACATTGCCGGGATGCTCGGAGGGTTCGTCATAGGACGCGGGGACAGCGGTCGTCCAGCCGGTTTGCGGGATGGTGTTCATAGGGGCCGTTTTCACAGGGGCCGTTTCTGTCATTTCAACAGTCTGACCCGACGGCCCGGCGGATGGCTGAGAGAGGGAGGATTCGGACACCTCTCCCGCCGTCCCGCACCCGCAGAGGAACAGCCCGCCGAGCGCCGCCGCAAGGATTCGTTTTTTCATGTTCCGTACCTCCTTCACGGTTCAAAGGTCAGGGCCGGACTGTGTACCGGAGCCACAGCGCGTCCCCGGGGAGCGTCTCAGTCCCCAGAAGCTCCAGGGAAACCGGCACGAAATCCGGGGCGAAGGCCGGGTCGAAGGCCGAGCGGTCGAAGAGCGTCGCCGTGTCCCGACCTCCGTCCGCCAGAGGTGCCACGATCACGCTGATCTCGTCGATGCACCCCGCCGCGAGAAAGGCCCAGTTCGTCGCCCCGCCGCCCGTCAGCATCGCTCGCTCGATCCCAAAGAGAGCGCGCAGCTTCTCAAGCATCAGAGGCAGGTTCAGCTTTTCCTGCCCGGCGAAGATGTAGGAGATCCCAAGCTCCCGGAGCCGGGTGAGGACCGCGTCGGGAACGCTTTCTGTCAGCACTTCGATCACATGGAAGACCTCTCCGTTCCGCTCCACGGTATTCCCGCTCCACCGAAGCCTTCCTTCGGGATCCACCGCGACGGCGTACCGGGCGGCGTACGGGTCGGCGGCGTAATCGAACCGCGCCCATTTCGCTCCGCTTTGCGGCAGCGTCTTCGGATCGCGAAGCCCGTCCGCCCAGATCTGGGCCGCTGTCGCAGTTCCGTTAATGACCGCCGTGCAGCCGTACTTCGCCCGGATCTCCCGGTTGGCGCGCCAGACCGGAGCCATCCCGGGAAGCCCGAAGAAATCTCCGTCGATCCGCCCGTCGAGAGAGGAAACCATGTGGCAGACCACATAAGGCCGTTTTTCGTTCTCCATCGTCAATACCCGATTTCCTTCAGCCAGTCCGCCACGTCCTGCCAGCAGTCGGCGGCCTTTGTCTGGTTCACGGCAAAGCTGTTCTTCTCGACAGCCGCTCCCGGCTCCAGCTCCGCGATCACCCCCGGCGTGCCGCCCCGTCCGCTTCCATAATGGGTGTCGAAGGGAATGATCGTCTTGCCGGTGAAGTCGTACTCGTCAAAGAAGCTGAACAGGGCCATCGGCAGGGTGTACCACCAGATCGGATAGCCCACGAAGATTATGTCGTAGTCATCAAGGTTATCAATATGGGTTGTGAGGACGGGCCGCTCGTCATTGTCCTGCTCCCGCTTGGCGTAGTCCGCGAGGGGATTGTAGGAGCCGGGGTACTTCGTCTCCGTCCGGATGGAGAAGAGGTCCCCGCCCGTCATTTCGGCGATGCACTCCGCCACATACTGACTCATGCCCTTCGCTGTCCCGTTTTCCATCAGAACCGACGCGGAGGACACGGCGTCCACTTCGCTGTTCTCCGCCACGGCGAAATACGCCACCAGGATTCGCGGCGAGTCCGTATCGGCGGCATTGTCATTCTCAGCTGCGTTCTCCCCGGCACCTGCGGACGCGTTCGCCGCCGTATTTGCGGGCCGTGTGGTTTGGGGAATCTCCGCGCTTCGCCCGCAGGCGCAGAACAGCAGAGCCGATGCCAGAAACAGGGTCAGAAGCCGTTTCATATCCGTGTCCTCCTTTTCGGATTTGTGTTTTTTCACTCCTGCGCATCAAAGTCCGGCGCAAAGTGCAGATACCCGTCGAGGGCCGCTTCCGTCGCCGTATAGTAGGGGGTGTTTTTGTCCAGCTTTGCGATTTCGGATAGCTCCTCTTCCGTCAGCGCGAAATCGAACAGGTCGATGTTGTCCCGGATGTGGTCCACGTTCCGGGAGCCGGGGATCACCACGTTGCCGACCTGCGTGTGCCAGTGGAGGATGATCTGCGCGTTTGATTTGCCGTACTTCTTCCCGAGCTCCGTAAAGAGCGGCTCGTTCACGAGGGACTTGTCCCCGTGTCCGAGGGGATACCACGCCATGACCGAGGTGCCGTACCGGGAGAGCGTCTCCTTCAGCTTCATCTGCGGGTAGTAGGGATGCGCCTCCACCTGTACGAACGCGGGCTTGATCTCACACGCGGCGATGATCTCGGCGAACTTCTCCTCCGGGAAGTTGGACAGACCGAGGCTTTTTACCTTTCCGGCCTTCACCGCGCGCTCCATTGCACGGTACGCGCCGACATAGTCCCCGGCGGGCTGGTGGAGGAAGAGCAGATCGACGTAGTCCGTGCCGAGGCGGGCGAGGGTCTCGTCGATGGCGCGGTCCGCGTCTTCGTAGACGCTGGGCCAGAGCTTGGTCACAAGATAGATGTCCTCTCTTGCGACGCCGGATTTGGCGATCCCGCGGCCCACAGCCTTCTCGTTCATGTAGGCGTTGGCCGTGTCGATGAGACGGTAGCCGTTCCGGAGGGCATTGAATACCGCCTGTTCCGCGTCCGCCGGGCTCATGAGGAAGGTGCCGATGCCGACCTTCGGGGCTTTCGTGCCGTTGTTCAGGGTGATGAATTCCATAGTGACCTCCTACAATATAGATGAACGGTTTACCGCCCCGACAGCCAGTCGGGAGTATTGCCGTCTCGTTGCTCAGGCTGTATAATGAGAGCTGACGGATGACTACATGTTCCATGGACTAACAAGTCCGATAAGGAGTCTGTCAG
>JAFYBN010000080.1 GCA_017540175.1 Clostridia bacterium
CTGTCGCAAATAGTCCCAAAAGTTTTCGTCCACCTTTTTCAAAAGGTGGTGTGGGTGTTGCAGTTCGCTCTGCGAACTGCTGCAGCGCCCTGACCCGAGGTCCCGAGATTCGCGCGGAGCGCGAACTCTCCGACCTCGGAACACCCTAGACACAGAAGGAGTTCCTCTTTTTGGTCCTTTTGGGTTCAGCTTGCTGAACCGGCTCCTCTGATAAAGGAGAAAAAGGACGGCTGTCGGCTCTGAAAAGCAAGCGGGCTGTTGCATTTCTCCGTTTTCTGGAGTTAATGCGACAGCCCCTTCGTTTTCCCTTTCACAGAACCTCACGCGCGCGCCAAAGCATCACGCACAGCTCCTCCCGCGTCACGGGCTCCCCGAGCGCGTAATCGTCCCCGCCGCGTCCCCGGAGGATGCCCCGCCCGACCGCCCACGCGACCGCCTCACGCCCCCAGTCGTGGCTCTGCTGTTCCCACGGCGCGGGCACTCGCTGTCCGGAATGCCCGCTTGCCGCGGACGGATGCGGCCCCCCGGGCTGTTCGGGCTGTTCGGGCTGTTCGGGCTGCCCGGGCTGTTCGAGCTCTTCGGGCTGTTCGGGGGCATCCGGGGGTGTCCAGACCGTACCGGCGGCGTTTCGGATCCCGAGCATCTCTGCCGGATCGAGCGTCGTTTTGTTGTCTGCGGCGCGCACCTCGAGGTGCAGATGCACGCCCGTCGCCCTGCCCGTCATCCCCTCCGTCCCGAGGATCTGTCCTTCTTCCACCCGCACACCCTGCCCGACCGCACGGCTTGCGAGATGGCAGTAATACCACAGCCGCCCGTCCGCGCCGCAGACCGCGACGTAATTCCCCCATTCCGACGTGCGGTTCTCCGAATCCGTCACGATCCGCGACTGTACGACCGTGCCGCCGACGACCGCCCGGACAGCGAAACCGCTGTCCCGGACAGGCAGACCCCTGTCCCGGACAGGCATATCCCGGGCGGGAGCGCCGACCGCGTCAAGCCCGACGAGATCGATCCCGCCGTGGAACGCCGCGGCACCCGTGATGGGATCGATCCGGTATCCGTAGGGCGAGGTGACCCTGAAGCCTTTTTCAAAAGGCATTTTCATGTCGTGATCCCCTTCTCTCACCGGGATCATCTCCGGGCGTTCGGCGTCCCGCCGTAGAGCTGTGCGAGGAAGTCCTTCAGCTTCCCGTCCATCGTCCCGGGATCGTACCCGTCGATCCCCCGGATCAGCTCCTTCGCCGCGGCGTAATCCTTCGCGCGCTCGTCCCCCGCGGCTTTCAGGACCCGCACATATCCGAACACCGCGTCGAGGTCGTCCGCGCTCCCGATCCGAATTTCGTCCCCGCCGGAGGAATCCGACTCATCAAGCATCTTCTCGATCTGCGCCTGACGGTACTGCCTCTCAAGCGCCCGGTCTTCCTCGGTCGGCATGTCCGCGTACGCCGAGGCGATCTGCGCCTGACGGTACGCGTTCTCCAGCCGCGCCGCTTCCTCCGCGGTCGACACGTCGTATCCCAGCGCCCGGAGCGCGGAATAGTCCCCGACCTCCGCGGCCTGCAGCGCGCGCGCCATCGCGTCGTCCTGACGAGCTTTGTCCATGTTCACGCCGAGATTTTCGAGCCACGAGTAGTCCCCGGCCGCCGCCGCGTTCTGCGCCCAGCTCCGCTCGTCCTCGCGTCTCGTTCTCTGGTTCTCGATCTCGTCGAGCCACTGCCCGTAGTCGAAGCCCCGGTCGGTGTTGTACTGCCCGAGCCGCGTCTGATACAGCGCGAGATCGTCGTTTCTGAGCGCCCGCAGCGTGTCGATGTCCTGCTGGCCGAGCTTCTGCTGATCGAGCCACGTGCCGTAGTCGAATTCCCGGTCCGTGTTGTACTGCGCGAGCTGATCCCGGTACTTCGCGTAGTCGTCCGATTCCAGCCCGCGGAGCGCGCTCAGATCGGAGAGCTTCATCTGGTATTCCTGCAGGTACCGGTTGTACGCGTCCTGATACAGCTCCGGGATCTTGTCCGCCATCTGCGAGGCGTAATAATCGCCAGCCTGCGAAGCCGCCGTCATCGCCCAGGAGGAAGGCATCCCGCCGGTCATTGCCGCCGCCTCGCCCATCGCGTTCGCCGTCGCCCGCTGTCCCTCGCGCGCGTACTGCTTCTGGTACGCCGAGTATACCGGGTCCGTCTTCGGATCATACGAGAACTCCCCCCGGTCGAGGATCCCCGAGATCGTCTTCTGAATGTCCGGATCGTACCGGCTCTCGTACGTCGGCGCCGTGCCGGAATAGGAGTACGGATCCCGGTTCATCTGCCGCTGAAGCGCGTCGTCGATCTGCCCCGCCCAGTTGTCCTCGAATGTCGGCGCCTCCCCGTACGTGAACTGATTCGGACTCATCGGCTCGAGCTTGAAGGACCCGCCGTCCCCGCCGCCCGTGTATCCGCCGTAGGACGCCCGGACCGTCTCCGCGCCCTGGTTGGCCAGCGCTCTCAGCTCGTCCGTCGTCGCGTTCGCGTAGTCCGTTTTGTACGAGATCAGGCTCATCCCCGCGTCCGGATTCTGCCGCGCCAGATTCAGATCCGCCTGCGAGAACTGCCCGCCCAGCCCGCTCGTGTCGAGCGCCTTCATGAAGTCGTCATATGTGTAGATGCTTTTCTTCGCCATACATTGCCCTCCCTCTGTTATTATCGGCATGCTATATTGTTTCGTGCGCTCCCCGTAGGATGCGAACGATCTGCGATCGTGAGCTCGGAAACGATTTTCTGATAGGTATGGAGAACTGTATTGGTGTTTCCGGCTTTCGCTTCGCGTTATTGAAACGCCTGTTTTTTCCCATGTTGAAGTTTCTTTGCCCACGATGCGTAGCATCGTCAGCTTTCATTTTCAAAGAAAGCCGCGTACCCCCGCGTACTCCTTATATCTCGCTCCCCGAGTAATTCTCCCGCACCAGCGAGTACAGTCTCCATTCCCCGATCCCTTCAAACCGCAGCCGGAAGTGATCGCTCCGGCGCGGGATGATCGGCAGGTACCACGACCGCTTCGCCGTGGCGGTCAGTTTCGCCACCGTCTCCCAGCCTCCCTGCGTGTCGGACGGCGAGCCCGGCCTGCCGGAATCGAACTTGATCTTCACCGTCAGCATCGTATCGGTCCCGAGCTCTCCGCGGAGCTGCAGCTTCGACGTCCCCTTCCGGTTCGGATTCTTCTCCGTGAAGTCCCCCGTCTCGACGAAGGAGACCATGTCCGTCTCCGCCGCCGCTCCGGCGGGCGCGTCCTTCAAACCGAGCCCCATGATCTTCCCGTTCTCCGCGAGCATCCACAGCTCCCCGTCCGAGAAGGCGAAGCCTACCGCGTTCGTCGTGTCCTCCCTGTGCCACATCGCCCGGCGCGTGTCCCACACGAAGTGATCGTGTATGTTCGACCCGGCTCTCTTCATTACCACATGGTACTTCAAGCCGTCCGAGCCGCCCGCGCCGTCCGCGTACCGGTCTGTCCCGAACGCCTTCGAGATGTTCTCCGGCACCCCGCCGCCGTAGGCGACGATCCCCGCGCGACTGAGATAGAAAAGCGTTTCCCCCGCGATCGCGAGCGTTTTGTGGCTCCCCGCCTTCACGCCCATCGTCGCCGAGCCCATGAGCTGAAACGCCGATGGCTTCGCGCCGTAGACCTTGTAGATGTGCTCCTCCTTGAAGAAGACCGGGTACCCGAGGTACGAGCAGCACGCCGTAAACTCCCCGTCAGATCCCGCGTCTGTTGCCCAGGAGTCCGTCGCCAGCCCGTCGAACACGTTCCAGTTCGTCGGATCCCCGAGCTTCGAGGCGTAGATCGTGTCGCCCCTGCAGCCCCACAAACGGTTCTCGTTCGCGCAGATGAAGTCGAGATCCGGGATTTCACGCTTCAGAGTCAGCGTCACCGGTCCCTCGTTCACGAAGGTGTTTTCGTAGAAGTGCAGCTCGTCCCCCACGATTTCCCGGATGATCGCCGTCTTGTTGTTTGAGGCGTTAGACGCCCCCGTGATCGTCACGCCGTCCCCGACCGAGAAGTTCAGCGTCCAGTCCCGGTTCGCCGATTTGATCGTATTGGAAGCCGCCTCCTCCCCGGCATACGTCCCGTCCTTGATCACGCAGCTCGCCGTCACCTGCGTCCCGAGTGATTTGTAACTCACCGGAGACGCGCCCGCGTTCACGACGATCTTGTCCGGGAAGACGATCAGCCGCATCCCCATCGCCGCGAACTGCTTCTCCCCCGGGCTCACGGAGCAGATCACAGCCCCGTCGTGATACAGCACGCCGCCCGCCGCGTACCATAAACCGTCGAGCGCGAAGATGCCCTGCGGAGGAGCCGCGGTCCGCACCGTGTACCGCGGAGAGCGCGTCGCCATCAGCGGATAGAAGTCCGAGGTCATGTTCGATTCATCCCAGACCGTCCCGTCCCCCGCGCCGATGTTGTGGTCGTATCCCCGGAATTCGACGTCGATGTACTTCTTGATCCCGTCCGCATAAGGAAGGGAGGGCAAAGAATTGAAACCCATGTTTATTCCTCCTGTTTTTATGGGAGAAGCCGCGGTGACTGCCGCGGCTTCTCGGTGGGTGCGCCGCTTCACGGCAAACTCCGTTTATTCTTTATGCGCACCCGGTCCGTCCCTCCCCTTTAAGTATTGTTCTCCGCCGCGATCCCGCAGCAGTCCTCTTCTTCGCACGGCTCCTTCTCAGCCGCCAGCCCGCGTTTCAGCAGCTTGATCCGCTCGAACGCGGTCAGAATCCTCTCCTGCGCCACCGTGATCCGGTACCGCGCCTGGTACCCGCGCACGCTCATTTCCTCGAGCAGGTCCCATGCCTTCTTCAGATCTTCCTCCGCCGCTTCAAGAACGTGCATCTTCTTTTCCTTCTCGTCCATGTTTTTCTCCTTTACGTCGAAACGATTTTGACGCCGCCATAGTATATCCCGTCCGTGCAGAACACATAGTCCCGTGCCGACGGCGAGCCGCTGATATTCGCGTACGGCACGTTCGCACGGATCGCCGTGAAGTCATTCCCGTCGATTGTGACGGTCCGCTGCAGGCTCGCGATGTACAGCTCCCGCTCCGCTTCGAGACTCGACTTCCCCGACGAGTAGATCTTCACCGAAGGATGCACCGGAGTCCCCGCCGCGTTGATAAAGCCCGTCGCCCGGATGTTCAGCGCGTACCGGGAGCTGACGTCGCTGTCCGAGCCGTTGATCGAAGTGTTGATCTCCGCGAACTTCGCGCTGTCTCCCGTCGTCTCGTAGCGGAAGTTCACCCCGTTGTCGGAATAAAGCGAGGTGTGCCCGTCGTCGTCGTCCCCTTCGATGTTGAGGGAGATCCGGTTTCCCGCGATCACCGTCGAGCCCCCGTCCCCCACGTCGTCCGGCGTGAGGAATTCCGTCGTGCCCGTCATGCGGATCTTGTCCGCGTCGATCATGACCGTGCTGCCGGAAAGGTTGATCCCGTTCGCCATCATGCGCACCGCGTCCGCGGTCATCTCCATGTTCGACGCGCTCGTCCCCGACGCCACGATCCAGTTGATCTTGTCCGCCGTCTGGCTCACCTGGGAGATGTTCCCCTCCGCGTTCGATACCCGCGTCGTCAGGGAAGACGCCGTCTGCTCGAGGGATGAGATGTCCCCCTCCGCGTTCGCGACGCGCGTCGTCAGGGAGCTTGCTGTCTGCTCGAGTGAGGAGATGTTCCCCTGCATGTCCGTGATCACCGAGAGCACCGGCTCGTTGATCGCTTCGCCGATCTCCTTCAGGGCCGCGTCGTTGAAGTTCTCCGCCCCGAGATTCGAGAGCGCGTACCGCAGCTGCTCGAGCAGGACGAAGAGGTAGTTCTCCACCCTGCTCAGCTGCTCCCGCACCGGCATCTCCTCCGTCAGCCGCGGAAACGACGTGTCCGCGTTCAGAAATGATGTCGGCATCTTTATCCCTCCGGATCATCGAGGTCATCCCGCCACACGTCCGGCGGTACGACCTTGTTCAGCTTGACCTCCGGCAGCCCCGCCAGCGCCAGCAGCACCGCCGTCACCGCGCCCATCGCGCCCGCGCTCAGCGCCGCGATCCAGTTCACGTCCCCGAGCACCAGAGCGCCCGTCCCGATGTACGCGAGCATCGCCTCCGCCGCCGTCCGGATCGCCCGGATCCCCGCGGCCTTCGCCCATTCTTTCCAGTAAGTCATGATGTACCTCCTGTTCATAAAAGTTACCGGCAAGTTATAACATTCTTGCAACAGTCCCGGCAATCTCCGAATCACTTCCCGTCATTCGCCTGATCCTCGAGCCTGTCGAGCCTCTTGTAGATCGTCTTGACGTCGTTCTCCACGACCGGCAGCCGCCGCGCGAAATTGTTGTGCTCCCGCACCTCGCGCGTCAGCTCCTCGATCTTCGTGTCCGTGACCGCCTGAGATATGCGGATAGACTGCTCTGTCCTCCGCTGTCCCGCGACCACCGTGATGATCACGCCGATCAAGGCCAGCCCTCCCGTGATCGCCGCCGCAAGGATCTGTCCCATGACTCTCCTTCCCCTCCGCGCCGCTTATTCGGCGGCAGGCGTCACGCTGCCGTGCTTGTAGCACTGGTGCATGATCGGGAAGCCCTCGGTTGAGAACATGATCGCCGAATGCGTCGGCAGCTCGGAAACCGCCGCCGCCGCGAGGACTTCGTAGTATGTCGCCTCGCCCTTCAGACGGGCTTTTTCCGGGTCCGCGTCGTAGGCGAAATGAACGATGTGACCGTAGTCCCCGTTCGCGTACTGCTGGATTTCAACGATGTAAAACTGAGTCATTGATACTTCCTCCTTTTGGATGTGTTATTTTGATTTGTGTTTGCGATCAAGTTTCTGCGATCCACGAATAGCTTACTTCGCCGTTAGTTACGGTCGCTTTGAGGATATACGTTCCGTCCGGCATCGCCGGGAGCGTCGTGTCTCCAAGCACGCCCGCCAATTCCTGCAGCACGCCGAGCAGATTCCGCATCCCGACCCCAACCGCCGCGGCGTCGGCTGCCTTTCCGCTTACATTCATTGTGGTGTCGGTCACAAACGGCACATAGACGTTTTCCCCGTTTGTCTGACGGAGTAAATAATCCCCGTCCCCGTCCGGGCTGTCGGGAGCCGCTTCGAGCTTCGCTCTGAGATTTGCCTGATAGAACGTCTCATGCCCCACGGGAATCGCGACGTCCCGCGCTCCGGCTTCCACGCCCGCGTCCACATATTCTTCGGTGCCGAAGTCGTCGACGATCTGCGGATTGGTGTACGGGTCGGCGGATTCTGCGGTAGGAGTCTCAAGCTCATAGACCAGATAGACACCCGACAGCGAAGTCTTCAACTCTTCTGCTGTTGCGGCAGATGTGTCCTTAATACTAAAAGTAGAACGCGAATCATTGCCCGAAATAACCTTATCATTCTCGGCAGCATACGTATTCCCAACTGAATACTTTGCCTGAATGAAATTATTTAAGCCCGGTTTTTTCCCATCAACACTTGCGGTGTATCTCCCCTCCACGGACGACGAATACCAAACCAACGATCCAAGATCAACAATCCCGTACCGTCTCGTCACCGTCCCGTCGCTTGCGTAGGTGTCGCCGTCATAACGCAGTTTGTTGTTCGCGTCGAGCGTCGGAACACCGCGCAGAGTCAGGCTGTCGTCGAGCGGATAGTTCCACGCCTGATATGGCTCGTATTCGCCGTCGCGTTCTCCGTCCCACACGAGATGGACGCACGTCGTCGTCGCGTTTCCTCCCGTGACGTTCAGCGTCCCGTTCGCGCCCGGCGTGAACTTCCCGTTCGCGTCCGGTGTGATCGTCTCGCCAGTCGAGTAGGCAAGCGCGGTATATGCGCTGGTGATCTGATATTCCATCCCGCCGAGAAGCCGCGCCGTGCCGGATGCGTTGTCGTAGGCGTTGAAACCCACCATCTTATGCGCCGAGGTCTGCACCGACCGAAGCGTCCCGGCGTCGTATGCGTAGTAGTCGTTCGGAAAGAGCTTCTTGAACCACGCGACGCCGTCGCCCGCGTTTGCCTGTTCGAGTGAATAAACGTAGTCCGCGATGGTCGTGCCAAACATCTGAGTGAGGTCAAAGAGCATGAACCATTTAACTGCAACCCCGTCCCATCCGCTTGCTCTGGTGTCGCGAACACCGACCGTGAAGGAACTTGTGCTTGCGGATTTCCTGAATTTGACTTTTGTCTGCCACCCCGTTGTATCGTCAGATTCAATGTCCTGACTAAACATACGGGCTTTTACATTCGCAGGGTCTGAAGTGCTGAATGTGACGGAACACAGATATACATGGTTTGCCACGACAAGAGACGACCTTTGTTGCATATAAACCTGATCGTTTTGCGCCCCCGCAGTAAATGTATAAACGCCGTCGCTCCCCGTAATTGTTGCTCCGCTCGACACATTCGGGGTGTTATCGTCGAACCACTGATTCCACGCCACCGTCCCGCCGACGATCATGTCCGTCTCCCGGTCGCCGATGTCCGCACCCCCGCCCGACGCGCGGAAATTGTAGGGAACCTGATCCTCAACGCCGACCGTAGAGACGAGCTGCAAGGCGTTCCCCGCCGTCAGGTTCGGGGAAGTCCCGTCCGCGTCCGCTTTCCGCGCGTCCGACGCGATGACTTTCGTCAGCTCTTCGCCGACCGTCACCGCAAAAACGTTCCCGTTCGGCGTCAAGGTCGAGCCGGACGCGATGTTCACGGTCGCGCGGTACATCACCCCCGCCGCGACGACGTACTCGCCCGCCGTGATGTTCGCGGGAGCGGTCAGCGTGTTCGTGATATATGGCGCGAAGTTCGATCCGAGCACGGAGCTCTCCGCCGCATGTGCGCTGCCCGCCGCCGCCATTGCGGAATCTGCCGCCGCAGCAGCAGAAGTTCCCGCCGCCGATGCCGAGGATGCCGCGGAAGTGGCAGACGCCTCAGCAGAGCTTGCCTGATCCGCGTAATACGCCGCGTTGTTGTGATATGCGGGATCGGTGGATCCGACCGGCGTCCCGCCTCTCGTCCCCGCTCCGTACGCCTCCGCGTCCGACGCGTCCGACTCCGCGGACGCCGCATATCCCTCCGCCGCGAGCTCCGAAGACGACGCCGCGGAAGCCGACGCCGCCGCGTTTTCCTCCGACAAAGCCGCAGCCGCAGCCTTCTCGACCGCCGTGTCCTTGTAGGATCCCGCTTCCGCCGCCGCGTCCTGCGCGTCTCCCGCGTAGCTCTGCGCGTCCGACGCCTTCGCGCCCGCCGTCTCGGCGTACCCGATCGTCTCGGTCTTCGCTGCCGCCGCGTCCGACGCGGAGGAAGCCGCCGCTCCCGCGCTTGTCGCCGCGTCCGACGCCGAAGACGACGCCGCGCCAGCCGAGCTTGCCGCGGATGCCGCGGAGGACGCTGCCGCCGTCTCCGACTCAAGCGCCCGCTCCGCCGCCCGGAAGGATTCCTCGCTCACCGTCGCGGGCAGATCGTGCCAGAACCCAGTCTCCGGGTCCCGCACCCTTATCATTTTCGATTTGATGACCGGCATCGTTCAGCCTCCTCTCACCATATGATCATCTTGTACTGCCCCGGCTGGAGCGTAATGTTCCCGCTGCCCCGTACGTTTACGGTCAGCGTGTGCGCCGTCGAATCATATACGACGGGCGGACGCGCGCCTGTGCCCGACTGCTCGCGATAGCTCCCGGAATAATAGTACCTGCTTATATCCCGGTACGCCGCGCCCTCCGGCCAGCACCACGCCGCGTAGATCGTATTCTCCTGCGCCGCGGATACCCCGCTCACCGGATACAGCATGAACCCCGATACGCTTTCGACGTCCGCGTTCTGCGCCGTCAAGCTCCGCCCCGCTTCGGTCAGCGTCACGTCGAAAACCTGCGCAGCGCCTTCGACCTGCACGTCCGCTTCCGCGTACTGCGAGACATCGATCCCCGCGCCGTTCTGCGTGATCGTGATCTTGCCGGTCGGCGTGATGCCCTGCGGCACATTGACATCCACCGCCGCGTAGGAGGTCACGTCGATCCCCGTGCCGTTCTCCGTAATGCTCTTCGTGCCCGAAGGCGTGATGCCCTGCGGCACATTGACGTCCACCGCCGCGAATGTCGTCACGTCGATGCCCGTACCGTTTGCCGTGATGCTCTTCGTCCCCGTCGGCGTGATCCCTCCCGAGGTCTCTATGCTGTCCACCGCGTCCTTGATCTCGACCGGGAAAGCCAGCACCCCCGTGCCTCCCGTTTTCAGCCGGATCGAATTGCAGATCAGCTCCAGCCCGTCCTCGAGAAAATCCTTATCCACAAGTACCTTTGCCATTGCTCTCTCCCTCTTTGTTTTGCTTTCTTCGGCGAGGTTCGCCGCAGGCGAATCCTCGGGCTCTGCCCGCTGATTTTTCGTTCATGCTGTCTTTATGGCAGATCGTTTTGTTTTCTTCGGCGAGGTTCGCCGCAGGCGAATCCTCGGGCTCTGCCCGCTGATTTTTCGTTCATGCTGTCTTTATGGCAGATTGTTTTGTTTTCTTCGGCGAGGTTCGCCGCAGGCGAATCCTCGGGC
>JAFYBN010000081.1 GCA_017540175.1 Clostridia bacterium
CAGCTCAGGCTCAAATGCATGACGCCGATGGAATTTCATCGTGCTGCCGTGTAAAAAACTCCACCCTACCGGAAAGCAGGGTGGAATTCATGAAACATTTCTTTTGTTTTTTCACTGTCTACTTGACAGGGGGCGGTTCAGTGTTTCGCGCGTCGGACGGGGATTTTTCACGGCTTCAGGGCGTACAGCGTCAGGTCCCACATCGGAACGGCTGGCGGACGCCGGAGATAAAAACGGTGTTCGGGCAGAAGGGAGCGGAGCAGCAGGGGCAGGGCGTAAAGATCGTCTGTGCGGTGATACAGTGAGACTGCCATGTCCGGCTGATCGCGCAAAAGAACGTCCCGGCCCCCCTCGATCGCGTCGGCCTCCGCGCCCTCCAGATCGAGCTTGATGAAATCAGCACGCCGGTCGGAGAGCAGGGTCGAGAGCCTGACGGAGCGGATTTCGATTTCCCGCGCGCGGCGGCTGTGACCGGCAGCCGAGGCGCCCCGGTTCGCGGAGGCGCGGTAGAGGAGAGTCCCGTCCCGGCTGCCGAGCGCGGCGCACACGGGCGTCACGCGGCAGCGCGTTTCCGACCGGGCATATTCCGACAGCCGTTCGGCGTTCTTCGGATCGGCTTCCGCCGCGAGGATCTCTTCCGGCCCGAGGACCCGGGCGAATAGGGCGGCGCTGTCTCCGCGGTACGCGCCCCCGTCGACAACCAGAGCGGGGGCGAGCCTGCCCGGGCGCAGATCGGCGAGGGTCTTTTCCGCCTCTTCCGCGTCGGCAAGACAGGAGAGCTTTCCCGTCAGCCGGAAGCGGACCGCGTCGTCGAACAGAAGGCGGGAACGTTCGTCAAAGAACAGCTCACGCGCGGCGTCGAGCAGGGGGCGCTTTTCGTCGTAATATGTCCCGTCGAACAGCGCGCCGCCGTAGAGGGGCACCTCGGGCACGACGAGCTCGTGGCGCGCATCGAGCAGACGGAGGAAGGAGAGCACCTCCGGCCGGTCCGACCCGAACGCCATGAGGACGGTGATGTCCTCTCCGAGTCGTGCGCACAGCCCGTCGTACGATTCGACCTTCATGCCGCGGAAAACCCTGTTCCGAACGAATCCGTCGGAGGCGAAAACGCCAGAGACGCGAACGGCACGGGATGCGCAGACGTCGAGGATCTTGTCCGCGCCGTTTCCCGTGCCGTAGAGAACGATCGGCTTGTCCGAGCGGGCGAGCCGATCCCATAAGCATTCCGTGTTCATTTGATCCCGAGAAAGCGAAGGGCGTTGTTCCACAGCACGTCCTCGCGCCGGTCGTCGGTCATTTTGAGCCGGAAGAAGCGCTCGAGCTCCTCCGCGGTATTCTTGACCGGATAGTCCGTGCCGAACATGAGGCGTTCGGTGCCGAGCCTTGAAATGATGGCGTCCGCCGCCTCCGGCGTCATCGCCCACAGTGCGCTTGAGGTGTCGAACCAGACATTTTCACGTCCGGCGAGCAGCGGGACCGCTTCGTCCCACGCCTGGTATCCCGCGAGATGCGCCGCGCCGACGGTCAGACGGGGGAATTTTTCGAGGATCTCCACGAGCTTTTCCGCCATCGAAAACCTGTACTGCGGGCGGTTGTCGCCCATGTGGAGGTAGAGGGGCATGTCCCGTGCCTCGAGGATCTCGTACAGGGGCAGAAAGCGCGGATCGTTGATGTCCACGCCCTGAATGTCGGGATGGATCTTCACGCCCTTGATCCCGAGCGCCGAGACCCGGTCGATCTCCTTTTCGAAGTCGCCGAAATCCTGATGCATGGCGGCGAACGCCTCGGTCTTGAAGCCGCGGGAGCGGGAATAAGCCGCTGTTGCCGCAAGGTGATCGTTGACCTTTTCGACCTGATGCGGGTTGGTCGCTACGCCGAGGAGCAGATACCCGCCGACGTTGTTTTCCGCCGCCTGGGATTCGAGATCGGCATAGGTGCCGCGCCCCATGACTTCGAAGTCGTAGAAGTGCCCGAGGCTGACGCACGCCTTTTCGGCGATCTGCTCGGGATAGATGTGCGTGTGAATGTCGAATACCTGAAACATTTTGATCGGTTCCTTGATTTTCTCTTCCGGACGTGGTATAATACGGATACCACCCATGAAAAAGGAGTTTAAAATGGATTGCCTGTTTTGCAAAATCGCCGCGGGGGAGATCCCCTCGACGAAGGTTTATGAAGACGACGAGATCCTCGCGTTCCGCGACATCAGCCCCGAGGCGCCCTGCCATGTGCTTGTGATCCCGAAGATCCACATTCCGTCGATGGACGGTATCACGCCGGAGAACAGCGCCGTCGTTGCGCACATCTTCGAGAAGATCCCCGAAATCGCGAAGCTTGGCGGAGCGGAGAACGGCTACCGCGTGATCTCAAACTGCGGACCGGACGCCGGACAGAGCGTGCCCCATCTGCACTTCCATGTGATCGGCGGCGCGAAGCTGCCCCTGCATGTTTTCCCCGAAAAGGAATGATCCCGGTTATCAGGAAAGAGAGGCGAAAAACCTCTCTTTTCCGTCTATTATCCCAGATGTCACCCGCGGCGTTCAGTCCACGAATTCCGTGTAAATCGCCCGCATGGCTTTTTCGAAATCGTTTTCGTCCACGCCAATGATGATGTTCAGCTCGGACGAGCCCTGGTCGATCATGCGGATGTTGATGCCCGCGTCTGCCACCGCCTTGAAGACGCGCACCGCGGTCCCCTTTGATTTCACCATGCCCCGTCCCACGACGGCGATGAGGGCGAGCCCCTCCTCGATGGTGATCGCGTCTGGCTCCACGGCGTTGCAGATGCGGTTCACGATGCGCTCGCGGCAGCTCGAGATCTCGGAGCGGTTCAGAACGACGCTCATGGTGTCGATGCCGGAGGGCAGATGCTCAAACGAAATGTTCTCCTGCTCGATCGCCTCGAGGACCTTTCTGCCGAATCCCTTTTCGGAATTCATCATCGGCTTTTCGATGGTGATGACGCAGAAGCCCTTCTTTCCGGCGATGCCGGTGATGATGTGCTTCGAGTCGTACATCTCCGTGTGGGAGAGAATGATCGTCCCGGGGTCCTCGGGCATGTTGGTGTTGCGGATATTGATCGGGATGCCGGCGAAGCGGACGGGGAAGATCGCGTCCTCGTGCAGGACCGTCGCGCCCATATAGGAAAGCTCGCGCAGCTCCCGGTAGGTGATATAGGAAATGCCCTGCGGGTTGTCGACGATGCGCGGGTCCGCCATAAGGAAGCCGCTCACGTCCGTCCAGTTTTCGTACAGGTCGGCACTTGCGGCGCGCGCGACGATCGAGCCCGTGATATCGCTGCCCCCGCGGGAGAAGGTGCGGATCGTCCCGTTCGGCATCGAGCCGTAGAACCCGGGGATCACGCCGTTGTCGTGCTTTTTCAGCTCCTCGGAAAGGAGCGCGTTTGTCACCTCGGAATCGAACGACCCGTCGTCGAAGAAGCGGATGTAGCGCGCCGGGTCGATAAAGTCGTAGCCGAGGTATTTCGAGAGGATCAGTCCGTTCAGGTATTCGCCGCGGCTTGCCGCGTAATCCCTGCCCGCGGAATGTCCGATCGCCCACTTGATGTGGTTGAATTCTTCGGTGAGATCGTAATCGAGACCGAGACCTTCTATGATGAGATTGTACCGTTCGCAGATTCTGCCGAACACGGAATCGACATCCCCGCCTGCGGTCACCGTATTGTAGCACTCATACAGCATGTCGGTGACTTTGGTGTCGCCGGAGAAGCGCTTGCCCGGCGCGGAGGGAACGACAAAAATCCTCGTCGGATCGGCATGAATGATATCGGCGACCTTTTTGAAATGTTCCGCGTCGGCAAGGGAGGACCCGCCGAATTTCACAACCTTGATATTGAACGAATTGAAATCCACGTTTGTCAACCTCTGTTTGTTTGATCTCATGGAAACGGGGGAAAAATACTCCCGTGCATCAGGGAATAAAACCCCTATACATTATATGGGGAAACCGCCGATTTGTCAAGAGAACGCCTTCTGTATTTCTGTACGAAACTTCTTGACATAGAATTCCGCTTCATGTATAATTATATGAATTTATTCGATAGAGCGAGGAAAGGTTCCGGATATGAATGTTTGCAGCGCCGTATTTTCCCCCGCAGAGATCCTTCTGCCCGCGTTTCACGCCGACGCCGGAAAAATGTCGAGGTGGGCGGTGATCGCCTGCGATCAGTTCACGTCGTCGCCGTCGTATTGGGAGGCGTGCCGCGCCTTCATCGGGGACGCGCCCTCCACACTCTCCTATATCATGCCCGAGGCGTATCTCGGCACGCCGGAGGAGGGGGAGCACGGTGAGAGGATCGCGCGGAGCATGGCGGCGTTTTCCGAGAACGGCATGAAGAAGATCGACGGGTTCGTTTATCTCGAGCGGACCCTGCCGGACGGGACGGTGCGGCGGGGCCTCATCGGAAAGATCGATCTGGAAGCGTACGACTACGCGCCGGGCTCGGTCTCCCCGGTCCGCGCGACGGAGGCAACGGTGCTCGAGCGCATCCCTCCGCGCAGAAAGGTCCGCGCGGAGGCGAGCGTCGAGCTGCCCCATATCCTGATCCTTGTGGACGAGGACGTCGGGCTCTTCGACACCGCGAAGGCGCTTTCGCACGATGCCGGTCCGGTCTATGATTTTCCGCTCATGCAGGGAGGAGGACGCGCCGTCGGATACGCGCTGGAAGGGAAGAGCGCGGACGAAATGCGGGAAAAGATCGCGGAATATGAAGCCTCCCGCCGGGGCGTCGTCTACGCGATGGGCGACGGCAACCACTCCCTCGCCGCGGCGAAGGCGCATTGGGAGAACGTGAAGCGCGAAACGGGAAACCTCGCGCACCCCGCCCGGTACGCGCTCTGCGAGGTCACCGCGCTCGGCGACGACTCCCTTCGGTTCGAGCCGATCTACCGCGTCGTCAAAAACGCCGACGAAAAAGAGCTCCTCGCCGCGCTCGACAAAGTCGCGAAGCCGGGAGAGGGCGGACAGACCGTGACCGTCCTCACAAAGGACGGGGAGACGGCGGTCTCCTTCACCCGTCCCACTCACGCGCTGACCGTCGGGACGCTGCAGGATTTCCTCGATCCGTGGCTCGCGGCGCACCCCGGCGCGTCCTGCGACTATATCCACGGGGAAGACGATCTGCGCGCGCTCGTCCGGGAGGAGAACGCGGTCGGATTTTTGTTCTCCGGGATGGACAAAAGCGAGCTCTTCCCGTATGTCGAGGCGCACGGCACCCTCCCGCGCAAGACCTTCTCTATGGGTGAGGCTCAGAGTAAGCGGTATTACCTCGAAGCGCGCAGAATCGTGCTCTGACCCCCGCGCCCGAGCCCGCGAGGCGTCGAAATAGAAGCGAAACACAACCGAATGAAAAAACAAGGACGGCTTTCCTCAGCGGGATGCCGTCCTTGATTTCACAGCATGTATAAAGAGTTTCGGGGGCTGAGCTTCGCGCCGGAGCTTTCAGGAAGACCGCTTTCCCCCGCTCTTCTTTTGGCTGATCCGCTCCTTCCACGTCCCGAAATAGAACACGGGCAGCTTCATCATGCGCTTAAAGCGCCACGGTTCCTTCAGAAGGCGGTAGAACCATTCCAGCCCGAGCTTGATGAAGATCTTCGGCGCGCGCTTCACGAGTCCGGCGTAACCGTCGAGCGAGCCACCCAGCCCGAGAAAGAGGCTGACGTCGGGCATTTTCGCGCGGTTTGCGGCGATCCATTTTTCCTGCGTCGGCGCGCCGAGGCAGACGTAAAGCACGTCCGTGCCCGCGGCGTTGACCGCCTCGATCACGGCGTCGGATTCCTCGCCTTCCTTTTTGAAATATCCGTTCGCGCACCCGACAAAGCGGACGTTCGGATGCTCTTCGAGCAGCTTGTCCCGCGCCGCTTCCGCCACGCCGGGCTTGCCGCCGAGAAAATAAACCGCTGCGTCCGTTCCGTCAAGCCGGCGGATCAGCTCGCGCCCGAGATCATAGCCCGCCACGCGCCCGCCTTTGAAGGGCGTTCGGAGAATGCGTCCCGCTTTGACGACGCCGATCCCGTCCGGGACGATCAGCTCGGCGGAATTGATCACGTCGAACAGCTCCGGCTTTTCGATGCACGCCTGCACGATTTCGGAATTGGGGGTGAACAGCGCGGTCTGCTTCTTCTCCCGGACGGCGTCGAGCAGGAGCGAGACGGCTTCCTCGAAGGTCACGTTGTTGAACTCTACGCCGCGAATGTTGATTTTTTCAGACATGATGAGCACTCCTCAAAAGGGGGCGGAAAGAAGAACGGGGCGGCTCCCGCGAGAGTCCCCCGTCCGTTCCGGATCCCGTATATTTACTCTTGGGTCGCCTTATCGAGATAATCCGCCACATCTCCGACGGTCTGGAAACCGTGAACGTCGTCGTCGCCGATCTCAATGTTGAATTTCTCTTCGCAGAGGAGGATCAGGTCGGCGAGCTCGAGAGAGTTGATCCCGAGATCGTTCACGAGTTCCGCTTCGGGGGTGACATCCTCTTCTTTGACGGAGAGTTCCTCGACGAGCAGCGTTTTTAACGTATCAAACATATCTAAACTCCTTATGCAGAAAAATGAAATCGAAAAGTAAGGGTAAAATGCGACAGCATCTTACAGAAAAATATTATAGTAGGAATCCGCCCGGATGTCAAGAAGTTTCGGAAACAAAAATGAATTTCTTTGAAATTCTTCAATTTCTTCAATCCCGGTCTTGAAAAGGACATGTTTTTCGGCTATAATGTAGAAAGACAACACCCGGCGCACCCCGCGCCGGTCAGCGAAAGGATCAGAATCATGAAAACAAGCGTGACCTCTTACAGCTTCGGCGGATATTTCTCGCCCGACAAGCTCGGTTATCTCGGCATCATCGACAAGGCGAAGGAATTCGGCTTCGACGGCATCGAATACGTGGACGGCGGCTACATGAGCGAGCCGGACGCCGCGAAGAAAATCAAGGAGCGCGCGGCAGAGCAGGGCATCGATGTCGTGACCCTCGCGGTCGGCGCGAATTTCCTGAAAACGGACAAGGCGGCGCTGAACGACGAGATCGCGCGGGTCTGCGGACTCGTGGACTTCGCCGCGGAGATGGGCGCGAAATTCATGCGCCACGACGTCGCGGGCGGCTTCGGCGACGGGAGAAAGCATTCCCGCGGCTACGACGACGCGCTGCCCTATCTTGTCGAGGGCTGCCGCGAAGTGACGAAATACGCCGAGCAGAAGGGCGTCAAAACCATGACGGAAAACCACGGCTATTTCTCCCAGGACGCCGCGCGCGTCGAAAAACTCATCAATACGGTCGCGCACGACAATTTCGGCGCGCTCGTCGACCTCGGCAATTTCATGTGCGCGGACGAGGATCCGTCCCTCTCCGTTTCCATCCTCGCACCCTATGCCTTCCACGTGCACGCGAAGGACTTCCACTACAAATCCGGCATGGACGTCAACCCCGGCGCTGGCTGGTTCATGACGAGAGCGGGCAATTACCTCCGCGGCGCGATCATCGGCCACGGCGAGGCGAAGATTTACCAGAGCGTTCAGACATTGAAGAGAGCGGGCTACAACGGATACGTCACCGTGGAATTCGAAGGCATGGAGGACAATCTGAAGGGGATCCGCCTCGGGCTCGAAAACCTGAAGCGGTTCATCGGCTGAGTCCGGCAGGGTGCGCGATGGAGGAAAACAAGAATCCGAAATACGTCCCGGAGGAAGAGACGGCGTCCGGCCTCCCGGAGTTCTCCGACCCGTCCGATCCCGAGGTGTCCGAAGAATCCGAAAACTTCGATGAATCCGAAGACGCCGACTCGTGGGACGAGGCTGACGCGGACGAGGAAGCGGAGGACGGGACGTTTGATCCCGGGCAGCGGCGGGAAGAAGCCGAGCTCGAGCGGGCGGCGAAGAAAAAGAAGAAAAAGATCATGCTCATCGTCCTCGCGGTTGTGACGGTGCTCGGCGCCGTGGGCTTCGTGCTGGACAACTATTCGGTGCAGATCGCGGGCTTTTTCCAGCAGCTGACGTCGAAAAAGAAGGCGGGCGGCCCGACGATGATGTATTCGGACACGCTCATCAGTTACCCGTTCGTCAAAACGAACTACGACCTCGATCCGACGCAGGATGAGGTTTACATGGGACTGGACCGCCAGCTCTGGTACAAGAACGGCGCGCAGAGCGTCGGCATCTCCCTCGACGGCACGGAGTACGACGATTTCTCCGACAACAGCGCGGTGCGCTTCTTCGTTCAGTATTTCAAAACGGTCATCGCCGGGGACGTCGAAACGTACAACACCTATTTCACCGACCGGTATTACAAGACCAGCGAACCCCACCTGCGCTTCGCGCCGCAGATGCTGTACGATATCCATGTGGTCCAGCTCTCGCAGACGGCGAACAACGACGGCACCTCGACGTGGAGCTTCAACGTGGATTACAAGATCCACCGCAACGACGGCACCTTCCGCAACGACATCCCCTCGGACGGCGCGAAAAAGCTGCTCTTCAGCCTCGTGGAAGACCGCGACGGCACAGTGCTCATCGACGCCATCGATTATTACAGAACGAAATGACCAGCCGGCGGTGTCGGGCGAAACGATCCGCCGACAGTGCCCGAAAAAATGATCTGAGGGCGGCGCGGGACCGAACGGTCCGCTCCGGTATGAGCTGCCGGTACGCCGCCCCTTCCTTATGCTGATACGGAGGACGATATGCGGCCGCTTTCTCTTCTCATCAAGCCGGCATCCGGACTTTGCAATATGCGGTGCCGCTACTGCTTTTACGCGGACGTCGCTGAACACCGCGAAACCGCCTCCTACGGCATCATGACCGAGGACTGCGCCGAGGACATGATCCGGCGCGCCTTTGAGTACGCCTCCGGCCCCGTGACCTTCGCGTTTCAGGGCGGCGAGCCCACGCTCGCGGGGATCGGGTATTACCGCGCCTTTGTGGATGCGGTCGACCGCCTCAACGAAAAAAAACTGCCCGTTTCCTACGCCATGCAGACGAACGGATACGAACTTTCGGACGAGCTGTGCGCGCTGCTCAGGGACCGGCGCTTCCTCGTCGGCGTCTCCCTGGACGGACAGGCGGCGGTGCACGACGCGGCGCGGATCGACGCGGCGGGGGAGGGGACCTTCAAGCGCGTGAACCGCTCGATCGCGAAGCTGAGGGAATACGGGATCGAGTTCAACATCCTCGCCGTCGTGACGAACGCCGCCGCGAAGAACATTTCGTCGATCTACGCCTATCTGCGCTCCCGGGGGTACCCGTGCGTGCAGTTCATCAAGCACGTCGACGGCTTCGGGGACGCGGACGATCCGAGCGTCTGGTCGCTCACGCCCGAGCGGTACACGAATTTCCTCAAAACGGCGTTCGGGTATTATTACGACGACATCCTCGCCGAACGGTACATGAGCGTGCGGGAGTTCGACAATTTCATCATGCTCGCCGTCGGACGGGACGCGGAATGCTGCGGGATGAACGGGGTATGCCCCGCGAACCTCGTGATCGAAGCGGACGGGGGCGCGTACCCCTGTGATTTCTACGTCCTCGACGAGTGGAGGATGGGAAACATCCGCGAGAATTCGGTCGAAGAGCTCCTTTGTTCCGACGCGGCCGCCCGCTTCCGCAAGCGGTCGTTCAAGATCGACGAAAAATGCCGCACCTGCCGGTATTTCGCCCTGTGCCGCGGCGGATGCGCGCGCCACCGCGAACCGGACGGTCCGGACGGGCTCGCGCTCAACAAATACTGCGAGAGCTACAGGGAATTCTTCCGCTGGGCGGAGCCGAAGATCGCGAAGCTCGCCGACATGGCGAGAAAGGGTCAGATCCGAAGAAAGAGCTGAGACAGGCGGGAAGAACATATCGGATCACAAGAATCCGGCATGCCGGACGACAAAAACGAATTGGAAAAAACGACAGCGGAACGCTCGCGTTCGGCTGTCGTTTTTCAAAAACCGTTTTTCGCCGGACAAGACTCCCCCGATCGCCCGAGAGGCGCCTCAGTTCTCGATGTCCTCGTACCAGCGCTTCCACGCCTCGGCGTTGGCCTCGTGGAGCCACTCCGTGACCTCTCTCGGGAGCGCGCCGTCCACGTACGCCGCTTCGATCTGCGTGCCGAGATAGGTGATGTAGGGCATCATGATTTTCAGATAATGCCAGTCCAGCTCGCCCTCTATCACCTTGCCGAACAGGGCGGTCTTCGATTTCTCGTCGAGCAGGGGCATGAGGTGCTCCATCAGCTCGTATTCCGCCTGCCCCTCGAGGGAATCGAACGACGCGCCGCGGATGAGCTCCGCCGTGCCCGCGTCGTCGAGGTATTTCGACAGCGCGACGATGCTTGAGATGTCCACGCCCTGCGCGAGCAGCTTTCCCGCGATCCGCTCCAGCGCGGAGATCTTTTCGTTTGCCTGCTTTTCGTTCTCCATGCTTCCGTCCTCCCGTGACCGTATTTCAACTGTATTATACACGATTTTTCCCGCCCGCGCAAGGGATTTTCGAAAAAGGACGGTGCGGGAGAAAAAATTTTTCCGAAACCTCTTGACAAAACCTTTTGCCCGGTGTATAATACCCGAGTACAAAGAAGCAGAACACTCTCCGTTCTCACCCTGCTGCTCCGGGCACGTCAGGGTCAACAGTAAACTTCGGGGCCTCATAGGCTTTGTCGTGCGGGGATTGTTCTCCGTGCGATTTTTGTTTATAAAACATGGAGGTGCTTGACTATTAGCGCGAAAGAACTGATTATCAACGACGACATCAGAGCAAAGGAAGTCCGTATGCTCGATGAAAACAACGGTCAGCTCGGCATCATGAGCCTGAACGACGCGAAAACGTACGCATACGACCGCGGCTTCGATCTGGTGCTGATCGCTCCGACCGCGCAGCCCCCCGTCTGCCGGGCGATGGATTACGGCAAATACCGTTATGAGATCGACAAGAAGGAAAAGGAAGCCAAAAAGAAGCAGCAGACCGTCGAGGTGAAGGAAGTCCAGCTTTCCTGCCGCATCGACACGCATGACTTCGAAACGAAAGCGAACCGGGCGATCAAATTCCTTCAGGACGGCAACAAGGTGAGGGTCAGTCTGCGTTTCAAGGGGCGCGAGATCGCCCATCAGGAACTCGGACGCGATATGCTCGCGAGATTTCAGGAAGCCGTTTCCGAATTCGGCACGGTCGACAAAAAGCCCGTGCTCGACGGCAGGCAGCTGACGATGTTCATTGCCCCCGTCAAAAATACGGCCAAATAAGCTATTAGTCGAACCCCCCAAAGCAGCATCGCAGATTCTTATCATTCATGAACCGAAAGGACGAAGAACATGGGAAAGATCAAGACGCATAAGGCTTCCGCCAAGAGATTCACCGTCACCGGTACCGGCAAGGTCAAGAACTATCACTCCGACCACCGCCACAACCTCGGGCAGAAGACCCAGAAGAGAAAGAGACACCTCAGAAGCAGCCAGATCCTCAGCAAGGCTATGACCGCGAACGTCAAGAGACTGATCAACAAAGACTGATCGACGACAAGATAGAAAGGATATAGGACAATGGCAAGAGTAAAAGGCGCGATGATGACGCGCAAAAGAAGAAATAAGGTCTTAAAGGCGGCGAAGGGATACTGGGGCTCCAAGTCGAAGCACTTCAAGATGGCGAAGCAGGCTGTCATGAAGAGCGGCAACTATGCCTATATCGGCCGGAAGCAGAAGAAGAGAGAGTTCCGTTCCCTCTGGATCGCCCGCATTTCCGCGCAGGCCAAGGTCAACGGCATGAACTACTCCACGCTGATGCACGGTCTGAAGGTCGCCGGTGTGGACCTCAACCGCAAGATGCTGGCCGAGATCGCCGTTGCCGACAAGGACGCCTTCGCCGCGATCTGCGAGACCGCCAAGGCCGCTCTCTGATCCGCCCAATCTGAAAGAACATCCGGGGTGTTGCCGCTCAGTGACACCCCGTGTTTCTGTCATTGGGAATCTGGAACATCATAAGTTATTTCAAAAATGGAACCGGAACGATTTGTCATTGAGACCGGGGCGGAGCGGATCACCTCCCGCGCCAATCCGAAAACCGTCCTGTATGCCGGACTGGCGGACAGAAAAAAGCGGGAGGAAGCCGGACTGTTTTTGGCGGAAGGCGTCAAGCTGACCCGGGACGCGCTGGCCGCCGCTTTTCCGATGCGGGCGGTCCTTCTGGCGGAGGGAGCCCTCGAAAAATCCCCGGAGGCGGTGAGGGTGGCCCGGGATGCCCGTGCACGGGGGATCCCTCTGATCCTCTTTGCCGACGCCGCCTTTGAAAAGATCTCCACGGAGAAGGCTCCCCAGGGGATCATCGCCGTGCTGATGCTGCCGGAAAAGCAGGGAGGCGCGGATCTTGAGCGGTGGGCGGAGGGCAGGCGCCTTCTGATGCTGGACGAGATCCGGGACCCCGGCAATCTTGGGACCATCCTGCGCTCCGCCGAGGCTCTGGGTGCGGACGGCGTGATCCTCTCCGGATGCGCCGATCCCTGGCAGCCCAAAGCAGTCCGGGCGGCCATGGGGACCCTCTTCCGGCTGCCGATTTGGATCGCGGAGGACGGCGCGGCCTGCGTCAGAAGACTGAAATCCGCGGGACGGAGGGTGCTGGCGGCGGCCCTGGGGGAGAACGGCCTGACGCTGGGGGATTTCGAGCCCCTGCCCGGGGACGTGCCCGTCATCGGAAACGAAGGACACGGCATCTCTCCGGACGTGCTGGCGGAAGCGGACGCCTGCCTGCGCATCCCCATGACCGGAGGCGCGGAAAGCCTCAACGCCTCCGCCGCCGCAGCCTGCATTTTGTGGGAATACTACCGGGAGCTCCGGCACTTTCGCCGCTGAACCCGGACGAGGGAGGAGCTCTCATGGACGAAAGAGTCTATTGGATCTGGCTGGCGGAGGTCTTCGGACAGGGAAGCCCCTGGGCCGCCCTTCTGATCCGCCGGTTCGGCACCGCCCGGG
>JAFYBN010000082.1 GCA_017540175.1 Clostridia bacterium
ATGACGGAAAACAAAATCGAACAGAGCACCGAACCGGAAACGAAGGAGGAAATCAAAACGGAAACGTCGGCGGAAAACATGACTGACGAAGAGCTCGTCGCGTCGCTGAACCGTGTGTATGCGCCGGAGGAAATCGAAGCGACATACGATGAAGCAGAGAAAGAAGAAGAGCCGGACCCGGAGCTTTCGGATTTCTACTACAAGTGGATGAAGAGGAACCCGAGCAGGAGGGAAAGAGAAAATGAACAGTTAGCGGAATGGATCAGGGAACTGTATGAGGAACAGGACGGTATACTCGGATACCGTCAAATGACTATAACGGTGAATCGGGAACACAATGTCCGTTACAACAAGAAACGCATTCGCCGATTGATGCAGATTCTGCATCTGAAATCGGTGTGCCGGAAGAAGAGGTACAATTACATCAGATCCACTCCGGAAGTGACAGCCGAAAACGTGCTGAACAGAGATTTCCATGCGGATAAGCCGAATGAAAAATGGCTGACAGACGTAACGGAGTTCAAGTACTATGTCGGTATCGAGGTAAAGAAGATTTATCTGAGCGTGATCTTCGATCTTTGCGACAGACGCGTCGTGTCCTATCAGATCGGAGACAGCAACAACAATACGCTTGTGTTTGAAACCTTCGATGAAGCGGTTCGGATGAATCCGGATGCACATCCGCTGTTCCACAGTGACAGAGGATTTCAGTATACTAGCAAGCAGTTTCACAACAAGCTCATGGAAGCCAATATGCGTCAAAGCATGTCCCGTGTCGGCAGGTGCATTGATAACGGTCCCATGGAAGGCTTCTGGGGAATCCTGAAATCCGAAATGTACTACCTCAGAAAGTTTACTTCCCGCGAGGAACTGGTTTCTGCCATCGAGAAGTATCTCGACTTCTACAACAACAGGCGGTACCAGCTGCGATTGAAGTGTATGACGCCGATGGAGTTCCACCGCTTTGTCGCGTGAAAATTCCGCCCTGCTGCGCAGCAGGGCGGAATTCGATGCAAAATCTTTTGTTTTTTTCACTGTCTACTTGACAGGGGGCGGGTCAAACGACCTCCGGGGGTTTCTGTTTCCGCGGGAATGGTGAGCCGCACTTTACCCCGACCTGCACTTTGAACGGCAAGCTGCACCAAAATAGAAAAGTCTTTTGCCAGGCTTTTCTTCAGAGAAGCCGCGTTTCCCCTTCAGCGTGATAACAGTATTACATTTTATCAGCGCCGCTTTTCCCCGCACCGGTTCGGCAGCATATTTTTCTCCCCGCCTTGACACCCGCGCCGCGGCAGTCTATAATAGAGCAGGAACGTCGCGAATACCGCAATTTGAATTCGGAAAAGGAGATCGCCATGAACGAAAGAATCTGCCTCACGCCCTCGCTCGACGCCGATCCGCGCTTCGAAGGCTGCGCGGCCGTGTTCGCAGGATACGCGAAGGAAAAGCTCGGAAGGGACTGGACAAAAGGGAAGGGGGGCGTGAGCCTGCGCTTCGATCCCGCGCTGCCGGAGGAAGGATACCGGCTGACGGTCGGACCGGAGGCGTGCGCGCTTTTCGCGTCCGCGGAAAAGGGGATGCACAACGGGCTTGCCGATCTGCTCTCCCGGCTTGAAGCTCCGGAGCGGGATGCTCCGGAGCCGGACGGATCCCTTCTCGCCGAACCCTGCGAGCTCACGAATCAACCGGACTGCCCATACCGCGGACTGATGGTCGATCTCGCGCGGCAGTGGCATCCGCTCCCGTACCTGCTCGGCTATGTGGATCTCTGCTGGAAGAACAGGGCTTCCCACCTGCAGCTGCATTTCACCGACTCCCAGAGCTTTACCCTGCCGATGACGGCGTATCCGAAGCTCTCCACCGAGGGGCGGTTTTACTCCCGGGAGGAGATCCGCACCCTCGTCGACTATGCCGCCGTCCGGGGGATCACGCTTGTCCCGGAGGTGGACGTCCCCGGCCATGCGGCGCAGTTCTTTTTGAAATATCCGGAGATCTTCGGAAACACGGGCGTCCTTCCCGCGTGCGAGGAGGTGTTCGACGCGCTCCGCGCCGTTTTCGGCGAGGTCGCAGAACTGTTCCCGCATTCCCCCCTGATCCATATCGGCGGGGACGAGGCGGATATCGGCGCGTGGGAGCGCTGTCCCCGGACGCGGGAATACATGAAGGCGCACGGGATCGCGGACATTCATGAGATGTACGCCGAATACGTCCGCACCGTCACGGACGTGATCCTTGGGCTCGGTCGGACCCCCGTCGTGTGGGAGGGCTTCGCGAAGGAATACGACGACCGCATCGACCGCAGGACGATCGTCATCGCGTGGGAATCCTATTATCAGCCCGCCTACGATCTCGCAAAAGCCGGTTTTACCCTCATCAACTGCTCGTGGAAACCGCTCTATATCGTGACGCCCGACACTCATTGGTCCCCCGAGGAGATCGCCGCGCACGACCCGTGGAAGTGGGATCACTGGTGGGAGAAATCGGTCGCGTTCCCGGACGGGTACCGGATCGACCGGAAATACCCCGTTCTCGGCGCGCAGATCTGCGCGTGGGGCGACCGCATCGCGGGATGGGAGAACTCAGAAGACGGCATCCGGAAGGAACGTGAACTTGTCGCCGAACGCCTTCCGGCTCTGTGCGGCAAGCTGTGGCATCTCGGAATGTGAAACAGGCGGAGGCAGAGCATGAGTACGAGAGGGATCGTCATTCACGACACGGACTGTGGGGACTACTGGGCGGGGAGACTTGAGAAAAGCGGTATCGGCGCCGTAGGCGTCCATCCGGCGGGAGGGCAGGGGGCGCACCTCTCGCTTGCCTCCTGTATGGAACTTGTCAAAACGGAGCGCTTCGCCGCGTTCCGGGACAGGATGCGCCGGGCGGGGATCGCGGTGGAATTCGAAATGCACGCGCTGTCGTGGCTGATGCCGCGCGAGCTGTTTTCCGAAAAGCCCGGATGGTTCCGCATGGACGAAAACGGAGAGCGGGTCCCGCACTTCAACTGCTGCGCCTCCGATCCGGACGCGCTCGAGTTTCTCCGGGAAAGAGCTTCGTCTCTGGCGGCGGCGTTTCCTTCCGACACGCACCGCTACCACTTCTGGCTCGACGACGTCGCCGAGGCGCGCTGCCGCTGTCCCCGCTGCCGGGAGCTCTCGGCGTCGGATCAAGCTTTGATCCTGACGAACGCCGCGGCGGAGGGGGTGCGCCGCGCCGATCCCATGGGAAGGACGGCATATCTTGCCTACTGCGGCACGCTCGCCGTCCCGGAGCGTGTTTCCCCATCCCCGGACGTGTTTCTGGAGTTCGCTCCCATCGGTCGGGCGTTCGACCGCCCCCTTTTCGATCCGGAGAGCGAACGGAACGCGGCTCAGATCGCAAGTCTGCCCGAACTGCTTTCCTTTTTCGGCAAGAAGGACGCGAAAGCGCTCGACTACTGGGTCGACAACTCCCTGTTTTCCGGCTGGAAACTGCCCCCGAAGGAATTCCGCCTGAACGCAGAGGTCTGCCGGACGGACGTGGAAGGATACCTCGCGCTCGGCTTTGAGCACGTCACATCGTTCGGGTGCTATCTCGGAGAGAACTACCGGGAGCTGTACGGGGACGCACCGCTCGAGGAGTATTTCCGGATCATGAAGGGAGACGCCGCCCCCGGTTAAACGCTCCGGTCCCGCCGGAGGAAAGCGGCAGACTGATCGGAAACACACGGTATCCCGGCTGATTCCCATATTCTCGCAAAGAGAGAGCGTTCCCCGGCGTGAATGCAGGAAGAACGCTCTTTTCGTGTGTACGTATCATTGCCGGAACCGTGCGCGGAACGCCTAAGACCGCCCGTTTCCCGTCTCAGGCAGAGCGGCGGACCTCTTTATCGGACCCGGACCAGTCCCGTACGCGGAAGCGGGAGCTTCGTCACGGAGCGCGGCGGCAGGATCTCCGTGCCGAGCGGCTCCGCGCCGAAGCGGGCATACAGGCTCGCTGTTCTCGGACGGTCCGAAACGTTTTCAAGGAGGATCCCGTCCTCGTCACAGATGGAAAAGATATCGCAGTCGAGCTCGCCGACGCGGAAGTACGGCTCGCCGCAGAGAAGGGCGATCCGCTTCTTTTCGCCCTCGGCGACGGTCACGGGATAATTGCTTCCGGGACTGGCCGGCAGGAACCTGCCGCGGAGCAGGACGTCGCGGTTGGCGGTCCAATAGGCGATAAAGGTCCGGATCAATTCTCTCTGTTCTTCGCCGCATTCGGTGAGCAGAACGGAGATCTGGGGGACGGAGAACAACACGCCGAGCAGCTGCTTCGCAACGAGGACCGAGGATTCGGACGGAGCCCAGAAGAGCATATCGGAATGAACGGCGACCGGATAGCCGAGCAGCCGCAGATCGACGATCCCGATCCGGTTCACACGGGCGTCGTACGCGCAGTCCGCCACCCGGAGCATGTTCCCGAAGCGGTTGACGGCGGGACCCACGTAGTTCTGGCGGTACTCGTAGAGAAGCCCCGGCTTGATCGCGCCGAGCGTCTCTTCGATCTCACCGAGGAGCTTCCGTACGGCATCTCCCACGGTGACGCAGTCCATGACGGCGGGATCGAACGGTGCGGTCTCGTTTCCCTCCGCGAACGAATCGATGAAGTCGAACTTGAAACCGTCGATATCGTATTGCTTCAGGAATCGGGAATAGTTCCCGATAATGAACGAACGGATTTCCGGGTACCGTACGTCCAGCACGCCCGCCTGAAGGAGACCGCGATCGACGTGGAGGTATTTCCCACGAAACTGCTCGAATAGAGGGCTCTTCACCCCGATGAACGGTACGGCGAACCACACGACCAGCTTCATGCCGAGCGCGTGCACGGCGCCCGAGAACGCGCGGAAGTCCGGGAATTTGTCCTCCGCGACCGTCCATTCCCCGCAGAAAGAATAATCGCCGCAGGAGGGTCCCGGGAACTGCCAGCCGTCGTCGAGGATCACCGTTTTAAATCCGAGCTCCGACGCGATTTTCAGCTCCTCGACCAGCTTCGCGCCCTGGGGCGCCTGATGGAAATTGTACCAGGAGGAATAAAGCGGATCGAACGCCGCCGGAGGAGGGGAGGGAATGCCGTAACCGTTTGCCCGCCAGAAGGGATACGCGTCCCCGACGGCTTCGGAAAACGGGATCTCCCTCGCGTCGACGCGGAGCAGGGTCTCGTAAACCTCACAGGCGTCGGACGCCTCGGAAAACAGCGTAAGGGCGAATCCCACGGTGTTCCGCTGATCGAGGTCCTTGATCCAAAAGCTCAGCGCGAGCGGCGTCACCGGGTCCGAAACCGCAACCGTCGCACGGTTCACGTCCCGGTCCCCGTATACCGCGAGCAGGGGCGCGCCGAAATGAAAGCGGGAGCGGCTGACCGTCGGGGCGAACCACTGACGCACCGCGTGGTCCGTTCCGCAGGACGGATGCCACACGCCGAGAATGCCGCGCATCTCGTCCTCCCATTCGATGCGGACCGGAGAAGGCGTCTTTACGCGCGGAAATCGGACGGACACGCGCGAAACCAGGATCCCGTTTTCATCCGATAGAGGGGTGATCCTGCATTCCGCTTCCGGGTCCTGACAGGTAACGGTAAAACGAAGGTCGAACATGATGGGGCACTCCTTTCGGTATTCGCCCGGCCGGGGACCGCTGCGAGCGATCCGATCGGGCTTTTGAAATCTGATGCGATTCCGTCCTCGTCACGGCGGGAAGGGACTTGCGGCGCCGCACGGCCTGTTCCGTGAAGGGAAGGGCGGGGAACGACGGGGGGGGTTTGGGACCGTCCGTGTGATCGACACGGGATCATACAGATTCAGTATAGCAGAAAAACGGGACCGGCGCAAGATGCCGGAATCAGAATTCGGAAAGAACGGAAGTCCCTCCGCAGAGCAGTCCCTCCGCAGAGCAGCCCCTCCGCAAAGGAACACTCCGCGTAGGAGTCCCTCAGCGGAAGCATCCTTCACAGAGACTGCGGACAGGTCATCGCGCGGGGACCGCTCGTCAGATGACGGAAGAAACCGCTTCACCCGCACCCTGTGCACAGAAGAACAGCCGCCCGAAAGCCGGACGGCTGTTCCTGTTTGTTTAAGTACGAGCTTTCGATCAAGTAAGGATCGGCGGATCCCGTCAGATCTCTCTTTCTCTGCGTCTGAATCTGATCCAGGCGACTACGGCGCAGGACGCGACCAGGCCCAGGCCGATGACGGTGTAGTACTTGATGCCGCTGCCGCCGGTGCTCGGGAGAACCAATCCGTTTGAATTCTTGACAACGATCGTGTAGACGCCGTCGCTGTCGGGTCCGGTCAGCTTGATGATGTCATTTGCCGGCAGGGCGGTCCCATTTTCATCCGTCAGTGACACGGTCCGTTTTGACACCCCGTTGTCAACTTCGATTTGAATCTTGAAGTACACATCCCCGCCTGTCATGACGTATCCGGTCGGAACGACTGATTCGGTCAATTTATAGAAACCGACGGGGAGATCTTTCATCACGACCTGCGTTATGGTCGTCATATCGATCTCGTTGCTCTCAGATTCCGTGGAAGGCGACACGGAGACAGCGCCGCCGGTTGCCGTGACAGCCTGCAGATTAACGGCAACCCAAGTTGATCCGTTATAGACCTTCAAGGTGAACTTCGCGCCGGTCAGAGGATTCTCGAAATCATCCACCTTTTTCAGTTTGAGCGGCAGAGGCTGGTTCGGGATCGTGAGCGTATAGACGAGTTTATCCTTCTGATCCCCGCTCTCCGGAATGGTCGACGTCAGCGTCACACTGTCCGGATGATCCCCCAGGGTGATCACACCCATTTGATCGATCGTGAAGTTGATACTGCCGATCAAAGCGAAACCGGCTGCCGCTTCGACTTCACGAAGCTGGTAAGTTCCCGCGGGCAGGGCGTTGTCCAGATGAGGGATAACGCCGTTCTCGTCCGTGATCAGTTCGGTTTCGCCCTCGAACGCCAGCGCGGCGCTCCAGTCGATCGTCTCGCCGATCTGGATCCGTCTATGGAGAGTGAACTTGACGCCCTGCAGCTTTTCATGGCTCAAGCTGTCTTCCTTGACGAACTGCAAATCGTAGGGGCGGTCCTTGATGGTCAGCGTCACATAATCCTGCGTGACACCGCTCTCATCCGGAACCGATTCAAAGCCCACTTCATAGTAGTCGGTTATGCTGCCCGTTGAAGGAGTAACATGGAGGGTCCACTCGGAGTTTTCCGTGACCAGCTGGAACGTCAGGTTCTGCGTGAGTCCGTAGTAACCCTGCGGAGCCGACGTTTCTTTCAAAACATAGTCTGTGTTTTCTTTCAGATGCTCGATCGAGACAAGACCGGTAGTTTCCGCAGAAGTCTTGTCCTCAAAGATCGTCGTAGTCGACTGTGTCAGCGTGAATTTCGCGCCGGCCAGAGGATGATCGGACCAGTCCTTTTTGAGGATCTTTACGGCGGGCTTATCCGACGGTGTGTTGGTAACCCTGAATCTTCTGAGGTTGGTACCGACCGTCTCGGGCTGCGCATAACTGACTTTGTATGTGATCGCTTCTTCGGTGGCGCCTTCAGTATTCATCGTTCCGTTGAGAACGATGGTACCGCCGTTCGCGACGGGCGTTATGGTGTCATAACCGCTTACTACTCCGTCAGTCCCAACGGTAGTGCCGTCTCCCGTCAACCGCACCTCGCGGACAAAGAAGTTGGAGAACACGGGGCTGTCGACCCCCTCGATATCCGTCGGCAGATTCAGATAGAACCACTGCAGCTCCTGAGGATCGTCGCTGTAAGCCAGTTCGCGTACGGAGCCGGGTACAAGCGTACTCACCGAATTACCCTCATTATCGACCGTTTCGTAATAAACGGCGAAATCGGCAGGATCGCGATCTTCCATGTTCGAGGCATCCGCCCAGTTTTTGTACAGATGCAACGCGTAGCCCTTATAGTTCCGTACATACACCTCGGAATCGGTATTCTGCGCGGTACTGATCGTCCCCGTTATACCGTCCCAAGGATCGTACGGATCCGTGTGGGAAGCTCCGGTAGGATCGTCTTCGTTCGCGTACTGATAGAACTTAAAGCCTTCGGGTGTTTCGGTTGCGGTGGGACGCTCGACGACCATGTACTGCGTGCCGGGAATCAGTTCGAGCGCTTCAACCGTGTAATACGCCGGGATGGTGGCGATGGAGCCGTTCGGCGAAGTCTCAAAACTGGCGTAGAACTTGCCCCCGTGAATCTTATTGCCCTCACCATCATAGAGCGGATTACCGTTCACATCCGTGGGATCATCCGTCAGCTTACTGAAGTCTTTTGTTCCGGTCAGATAAGCATCGGGATCTCCGATCATATCGGAACCCTTGATTCTTTCAAACGTTTCCGCTTGTTTATTATACCTGCAATAGTAGCCGTCGGGATCCTTGACATGGTAGACATAATAGGCGGCAGGCTGAAAATCGCTGTCGATAGGCGTCTTGAAATACAGGCGGTAATTGAATTTCTGCTCATGCAGAGGATCCGGATCCATCTCATCGACTGCAATCTTCGTTACGCTTCCGTTGTTGTCTCTGTACAACTCCTTCGTGATCCTCAGGTCATTCAGCGTTTCAACCTTGTTGACGTATTTGACTCTCGGCCTGTCTTTAGTCGTCGCCCTTTCAATGCCATAGTCGCTGAGGTCGGGATCATCAGAGTTCGGCACACCGGTGAGCACTACGTCATTTGCTTTTACTTCCGTATAGATCGTCGGATCGATCCCGCATTCCACGATCCGGTATTCGCCGACCGTCATCTCTTCGTCGACCGTTACCACTTCATGTGTGACTTCATCCACGTGTGTGACAGTCCCCATTTTAACGGGGAAGTTGATTACGGCCGTCTCATCCGGCTTCAGCAAGAAGACGTTGTAATACGTAACATAAGTATCGTCGGTCGGATCGTCCGGATCGTTTTCTACCAGCACTTTCAATTCAGGCAGGAAGGTCACCGGCTTGGACGAATCCTTATAGAACACGTAATCCGTCGATTCCGCAGTGCCAAATTCGCTGTAATACTGACTGGATGCCTCAGACGGATCAAACGCGTTTCTCAGCATATACTCCGTGGGGGCAGTAACCTCTTCATCCGTGTAATAGGGATCGTCCTCCCAGGTATAATAGACCTGATACGGGAAGAGCGCATAGGTCGTTCCCGTGGAGCTCACGCCTTCGAGCTTCTTGGTCAGTTCTGCGGTCCCCTTCTTGACGGCCGCCAGGTTGAACTTCATATGGAGGTTGGACGCGCCCGCGCCGCGCTCCATGTAGAAGATCCGCATGGTGTGGTTCGTGTCGTCTTTGAAAACGTGGTTCCCCGCCTCATTCAATTCAAACAGTTGATCCGCCCTTGCCGTCGCCTCCGCCTGCGTAGCGCCGCGCGCGATATAGTTCGAAATGAACAGATCATACAGCGTCGTGTACTTTAAGTTCTGCGGCTGATTACTCTTAGGATTCACAATGACCTGTCCGGTCCTGAAGTTCACACTGCCGGATACGGCGCTGTGGATACCGCCGAGGTCGATGACAAGCTCGTCATCCACATAGAGCCAGAAGTCGTCGTCACCGGAGAACTCGAAGATGATGTCATGTCCCCAGGCGTCCAGACCGCTGGGCGTCTGGACGAAACTGGCCTCCAGCTCCATCGCGAAGAAATAGTCCGTCTTTTCATCAGGGGCTCTCTGTGTAACGAGATAAAGCTGTTCGTGCTTGCGAGGATCCGTGTCGGGCAGCAGGTCGGCGGTCACCGTGTACAGGTTCTCGGCGTTCGTGGAAGCAAACCGGCCCGGCTCGATATCGTTGTACGGGAAGAACTGCCCGTGCTGCAGCGTATCCTTTTTGGTGGTATCGTTGGTCCCGATTTCCTTGTAGACGACAAAGTCGCCGACTGCGTAGGTCCCGCCGTCGGGACTCGGGGTACCTACCAGCGCGTCTCCTTCTTTCAGGAGGTGGGCAAAGTTCTGGGCGCTGTTGTACTCAAAATAACCGGTGGCGCGATAGGTGCTTTCCATGAACAGATGGTTGACATTCTCCGGATTGTTGCCGTCGTAAAGCAGGGAAAGCGATCCGCCGCCTAACGGATCCGTTGTCGTCGGATAGTCGTTTGTCAGATTTGTCGAAAGAAGTCCCGGCGTGTGATTCCAGGTTTTACCGTTTTGAATGCCGTTATGCAGGAAAGCGTTCATCTGACCGGTCAGGTCAGAGGTCTGAGAGCTGTTTGAAAGATCCACCATCCTCATCGTAATGCCGTACTGCGTATTGTCAATGGTAGGCACCGTGTGGATCTCGTCGTCGACGGGGACATCGTCCATGATGGCGAAGTAGAAATCGATGCCGTCCGCCCTGAAGCAGGGTTTCAGGACCGGATCCGGCTGGTTCAGATCGACCGTCAGTCCCGAATACATATATTCCGGGTTATCCCACGCCACGATCGGCGTGTAATACTGCTGATTCGTTCTGCCCTGCAGAAGCACGCCGACGGTATGGTCAAACAGGACCGTGTTCGTGGAAAACTGCGGAGCGAGATAGGAAGGGTCGCCGTTGCCCCTCGCATAGAGGTTTTCCAGCTCGTAGTAGCCGTTGGGCGTGACGCCGTCGTCCCAGACGTACTCCGTAAACTGCCAGAGCATGTCGTTCAGGTTGCCGCCGTACCATTCGATCGTATCGCCGCTTTCGTTGCAGGGCACGAGCTCGCCCTTGCTGTTGATCGCGTAGTATTCATAATGGTCATTTTTCCACTGGCGGGCGTAAATGATGATCTTGGAGCCGGTATTTACCTTTACGGTATCGGAGACGCTCACCTTAGTGGCGGTATAGACTTTTTCGTATTGCGGCAGTACATCTTCCGGCAGGGGCGTAACAAGATTCAGCCATTCGCTTCCGGACACGCCGCCGATGCCGTAGCCCTGGACATACTTTCCGCTGTAGGTCAGCGCCTTGTTTCCGTTGCCCACGGCTTTGAGGGAAATCTGTCCTTTGTGGTCACCTGTTCCGGGCGTTACCTTGATCCTGCACGAATTGTCCGGCGTATCAACCAGTTCCAGACCGGCGCTTGTGATCTTAAGGTACTGCCCGTTGTCCGCCTGCAGATAATAGTAGTGGTTGGATGGATCCTGCAGGATGAACGTCCAGTGCGTGACGGTATCTGCGGTGTTGTTCGGGACGTACAGCTTATCGCTGGCGTCGGTCTCACGCACCATCACGGAAAGGAACTTGGCTTCGAGACAACCGGAATAGGGTACGTCGTTTTCGTCCGTACCGGTGTTCACCTTGGCCATCAGCGCCTTGGCAGTTCTGCCGCCGGTCCAGGTCATGAGACCGTAAGACATCCCGTCCAGACCGTAAGGATCCTCGTCCGCTTCCCGGTCTCTCCAGATATACAAGCTGTTGTTGCTGTCATCGGGGGATTTTACTGCCGCAAAGCCGTTGCCGCCGGAACCGCCCGGCATCGTCAGGTACCAGTCGCCGTTGTGGATGCTGAAGACGCCGAAGCTGTTTACCTCAACCGAAAACGCGGTTTTCTGGCTCGCATCCGCGGTGAGGGAAATACTGTTGTTTCCGCTGTTGGATACGTACACCTTTTCGGAAGCACTGTTATAACAGTAAATGTAGTACTTGCCGTCGGGCGCGTTTTCGAAATAATAGCGTACCGCGGTGGTGGTTGCGTTGGTCGTTACGTTGGGAGTATCCTTCTGTCCCGTCTTCTGGATATAGGTTCTCCCGCTCTTGGTAGTGGTCGTATTCTTCAGGTAATACCCGGTCGTATGCCCGATATAAAAACCGCCGGAAACAGAGGTAAGTTCATCGACTGATTTAACCTTTGTATAAGTCGTATTGCTTGAAGGTCCGGGCACGATGGCGTACACGGAGAAGCCGCCCGCCGCGAAGCTGACGGTGCTGCCGTCTGTTTCGGCGTCGACCACGCTCGCGTTGTTCTCCGCGTCAAAGTGAACGACGCTGTAATCGTCGGCGTCCGCGTCGATCAGTTCGATCTTCACGTCGACGGTCGTCCCGTCGGCGGGCTGGTAGACGATGTCCTCGTCGAACCTGTCGACGATTTTGATATCAAACAGCCGGATATATCCGATACTGCCTTCATCTATTCCGAGGGCGTTCTCGGTCATCGCGACATATTCCGAATACGCTTCGGATACGACGGAAATCTCATTAACGCTCAGATCGGCGTCCTCCGGGATGCCGGTATCAGCCGCGTACGTCGCCGTAATCTTGTAATTGTACCCGTCGGAACCAAGCACGGTCTTTTCGATCACGGTGCCGAAAACGCCGTATACCGAAAAGCTTCCCGCGCAGAAACGTACCGCCGCGCCGTCCTTCGACACGTCGATCACTTCGATCCTGGAATTATTCTCCTCGGCGTCGGGCACGGTCTCGACGGACTTTTTGCCGTCGTCGGCCGATTTGCCGTCGAAGGAGCCGCCTTTTGCTCCTTTCGTTCCTTTTGTCCCTTTCGCGTCGTCAAACGTGATTTCCTCGGAGAAAGTACCTCCGCGGGTCTGCGTTCCTTCCGTCTGCTCGTCACTCTTCTGATCGGAGGCAGCGTCCTTTTCATTGTCGGGGAAATGGATTACGGAAACCTTATCGACGCTCGCGACCTCCTCGCCGGCGATCGTCACGTCGACCAAGCCCTCGGGCTCGACGGGTTCACCCGTTTCAGGGTTGATAAGGCAGATGTCAAAGAAACGTGCGAAGACCGTCTTATCAGTGAACGCGTACGTTTTCTCGGCGGCGGCGAGATACTTTTCGTAGAGTTCGGATCCTTCCGGGATCTCGCTCACGTACAGCTCGGTATTCTCCGGGATCTTAGAGTCCTCGAAATATTCGAGCCGGAAATCGTATTCGTCCGTATACGCGGTCAGAACGCCTTCGCCGTATGCTGTTTCGACATTCTTATCCTCCTCTCCGACCGTGACGAACGCAAACAAATCCGCGAAAGCGGGAGCTGCCGCGGTAAACATCATGAGCGCTGCCAAAAGCAGGGCCACTACTTTTCGTCTGATCGGTTTCGGTTGATAAGTTCTAAAGACCATAATGTGTTTATCCTCCAAGACAATCGCCTAACAGCGCGGCGGCAGCCGCGCGGTCTTTCGGTTTGTCGGTAAGATTATTTTGATTGAATCATCGCTGCCGCGCGGGATCCGTCTCCGGACCGCGGGGCGGTTCATTCCAGAAATTCAAACTCGTCGGATTCCGATTTCTTTTGCTTGCCCGCTTTCTTTCCCTGAGTCTTCTTTGCGGTCTGCGCCTTTTCGGAGGATTCGTCGAGATCCATGGCAGCCTGATGCGCGAGGATGCGCTTCATCGCTTCTCTTTTGATCTTTTCTCTTTCCCTGGCTTCGCTTCTTCCTCCGCCGATGAACACAATGAGGATCAGAAACAGAATGATCGGGACGGCAAGCACCGCGGCGACCAGAACGGTATCGATCTGCATCGCTTCGCTCGTAAAGTGAAGCGCATTTTCCGTAACGTTTTCCACGCGGGTACCTCGCACCAGAAGTCGGTGGGTGTTGATTGCGTATGGCGTACAGGTGACAAGCGTACAGTAGTCTTCGTTCTCAACCACCTGCAGCAGGCTCAGATCCTGCGGTTCGACAATTTTGATCTGATCGACCGAATACCGGTAAGTTTCGCCGAGAACATAGATATCAAACTCATCGCCGACACGGAGCTTGTCGAGATTCGTAAACAGCTTGGCGGACGGCAGTCCGCGGTGTCCGCTGATGACGGAGTGCGTGCTTTCCCCTCCGACGGGGAGAGAAGACCACTCGAGGTGACCGACCGCGATCTGCAGGACCGCTTCGGACGTTCCGTGATAGATACCGAGAAAGCAGTCGATGGAGGGGATCTCGATATAGCCGATCATTCCTGTTCCGGAAGGATCGAGAACGGCGTTGTATTCCGCCTCTTCCTGTTCGTTGAGCTTCATCCGCTCGATGATTTCGTGGTTCGCAAGCTTTCGGTTCCATTCTCTGGCAACTTCCAGCAGCTTCAAATAACGATCCTCGTCGAGGTTTGCGATATCCTCTGCGTAGTGGGCGATAACCTGGCTCTGATGGAAGCTGTTCCAGTAGTCGGAGAAGTAGGGGTAGAGTACAAGTCCCAGGCCGACAACAAGAAAAAACACAAGGATCAGGTTGATTATTCGATTCTTCACCCTGTGCCTCCCGCTGCCTCTGCTGCGCTGAACTGAAATAATACAGGCTTGGGCAAGGATGCCCGGTCTATACGCCTCCGGAAAAAGTCAGGATGACGATTCGTCCGCCAGGCATCTCACGACGATCCTTCGGTTCCCGGTGAGCGTACAGGTGAACAGACTGAGTCCCCACTCCTTGTCCCGGAGAGCTTTTCCGTCATTGCCGTCGAGGATCTCCTGTCCGACAACGGAATACGTGAACGTGCGACCGGCGAGATCGGTGTAGAGGACGAGGTCGCCCTCCTTCAGACGGTCGATCTTGCCGAGATGACTGCGGTAATTGTGACCGCCGATGACGAATCCCGGCCGGTATGGGGAACCGCGCCATCTGCCCGGCGCGACGTCGATCGTGCTGTCGTCGCAGACTCTCATCACGGACAGTTCGAGTCCGAGTACCGGGATGCTGAGTATTCCGATATACTCTCTGCCGTCGACGACGACCGTTATGATTTCGGGCTCCTCGTCATTCACGCCTCCTGGCGTGAAATCGGGCGTATAAATCCCAGGAAGAAAATCCGAGGCGGTCACGGATCCCGGTTCGTCGGACTCCGTTTCATTCTCTTTTTCTCTATCTATTTTGCTCTGGCGGATTACCGTGTACACACGGTCGACGATTTCCTCATTAACTTCTCCGGCGTCGATATCCGTCTTGATATTCCATACTGTAAGACCGACCGCTGCGACTATCAGGAATACGCCGAGGATGACAATGCAGATCCCTGCTCCGCGCCGAATCACTCTTCGTCGTCCTTCTCTTCGTCGTCCGTTTCTTCTCTGCTCTTCTTTCTGCAGAGAAGAGAACCGATGCCGACGCAGGCAACTCCGCTCACGCCGAGAACGGGAACCGGCCACCATAAGAGACCGGTCAGCGGGATCGGTTCATCCGGAATTTCTTCATCGGGAGGCTCCGGGTTGTCCGGCGGATTATAATCGTCCGGGGGATATACCAACGGAACGTCCGGTTCGTCGGGAATATCTTCTTCCGGTTCGGGTTCGGGTTCCGGTTCAGGTTCGGGTTCCGGCTCGGGTTCGGGTTCGGGTTCCGGTTCAGTCTCCGGTTCCGTTTCCGGCTCCGTCTCCGGCTCCGTCTCGACGGTGGTTTCGACGCTGACCTTCGGCGCCAGGTTGTTGCCTGTGTATTTCCATTCCGTGATGTCTGCGTTGACCGTCATTTCATACCGGTACATATCGTTCCCGTCGGGTCCTGTCGCTTCGGACGCCTGTTTCCAGTAACCGCCGGGGAGAAAGATGAGCGCCGCCTGAAATCTGTAATGGCAGGTGATCGTCTGACCGTCGCGGACGATGGGACCGTAATCCTGCTCGGGTATGCGCAGCAGATACAGACCGGCCGTCAGGACCGTCCCGTCCCGAAACGACGTGAACGTTACGGAAGCGTCGCCGCCCGCCGTGGTCCCGTCCGCTCTCAGGGCTTCTACCGCCGGTATACCGTTCTGATCGATATAGCGGGGCAGCGCGGCTTTTTCCGCCAGAGCGTCCCATTTCTCGGTGCTGTCGATTGTGACGGATGTGTCCCAGAAATCCTTGAAATCGTCGGTCGGGATCAGCATTCCCGGAGCCCACGGACCGTCGTAGCCTTCGCGGACGTCGGCAACCTTCCACACGTATACCTTGAAGCCGGTCAGATTGTTGCCGTAGACCGGATCCTTCAGTACCACGGTGATGCTTACCGGCTTATCCGTATCGATGGCCGGGCTCCCGTCGGCTGCAAAAATCGCCTGCGTCAGCGCAGAGCAGAGCAGAAGACAGAGCAGGACGGCCGCGATCCTTTTTTTCATAAGACTCATATCATATTCTCCTTTTTCGTCGGGAGAGGACAATTTCTTCCGTATTGCTTCATTCTGAACGTTGCGTTCCCGTGATTTCGACGGGCGCCGAAATGGCGTTTGCCGTACACAGCGGGGACGGGACCGGAACGCCGATCGCTCCGATCCTCTCCCCGCCGGGCAAGCCGCAGCTTGCCCGGACGGATCCTTGGTCAGTTCAGTCGGGATTCAGAAGAATCTTATTTCTCTTCTTCTTCCTCTTTGCCCATTCTCTTTCTCGTGACGAGCACAACGCCCGCGCCGACAGCCATCAGACCGCCGCCGATGTAGAAGGGATAAACACCGAAGCTACCGGTCGAGGGAAGGATGGTACCGGACTTGTTCTCGATCTCAACCGTGTTCAGGATGTAGAGACCGGGATCAGCCTTCTTGTCAGCGAAGTTGTCAGCGGTAACGGAGGTTTCCAGGGTATACGCTACAGTCACGACCTTCTCATAATAGCGTGTATCGGGGTCATAAGCGGTAGCCTGCGCGTATTTTCCATCCGTACCCAGCGTATAATACTCAGTCGAGAAATTCGAAGCGTTTACGTTGGGCGTGATCTCCGGGTAGGTCTCGGTCTCGGTCTTCGTGTAGTACTTCTCGTTTTCTTTGAACGTGTCAGTGTCGCCGACTTTCGCAAAGCCGCTGCCGGTCGCGTTCGAAGCTGTGCCGTAGGAGTACGTGACGTTTCCTTTATCGTCAATGACGACCTTGACGTCGCCGGTCAGGAGGTTGTAACCTTCGGCGGTAGAGGTCTCACGGAGGAAGTAGGTGCCGGCGGCCAGACCGCGAACGTTGCAGACCGTACCCTGCTTGACCTTGATGGTCGTGTTGGTTTCGGTGTCGTCGGAATCGGTCTTGTAATACTTCTCGTATTCCGTCTCCTCCGTGAGGACGATCTTGGTGGTATCGGGAGCGCCGGTACCCGCTCCGTCCGAATTCTTGGCTTCGGGGTAAAGCTCGAAGGTCGCTTTGAGATCCGTGTTTTTCTCATCGCCGACGAAGATCTTCTCGATATCGAAGTCGTAAGTGAAGACCTCGGGCTTATGCGGCACCGTCTTGAACTTGGAGTTTTCAGCGAATTCCGTGTTGACGTAACCGTGATCCGCCGCCGTCAGATCAGTCTCGTCGATCTGGCTCGCGCTGAGAAGTTCCGCTTCGTACTTGATGACGACGGAAACAGGGACGAATTTGCCGTCCGTGTCCTTATTCGCATCCATCAAAGCCGCGATCTTCGTCGACGGGATGGTGATCTCGAACGTGCAGCCGTCGGTAAGACCGCTTACGGTGGACGACAGAGTCGCTTCATCGACGACGTATGCCGTATCGGCGGCATAGGAAATGGTCGACGCCGTCAAATCGGTCGGCAGCTCGGACGTCTTGCAGACATAGTACTTCAAGCTGGCCTTGTCGAACTTCAGATGAGGATCCAGAATATCGTGCACGATGACATCAGAATCGGGATCGATGGTGGTGGGAAGATTGACCGTGATGTAGTAGGTGGCCTTCTCTCCGACGGTGATGTCGGCTCTTTCCACGATCTTATCGTCGGAGATGTAGCTGTTCTTCGTGGTGATATCGATGTTGGAGGTCGCGAGAATGAGCGCCGTGCCGACGGTGGAATCGATGAGATAGTAACCGTCGTCAACTTCCGTCGTCGTCGCGGTACCGCTCGCACTGGTGATCGTCTTGTCGGGAGAAATGCCGGCCGTTACAACATTTCCATCCTCATCCAGTACCTCAACATACTGGTAGAGCCATGCGGCAAACGCCTTCGCGGCATCTTCGCTTTCGTCGAGCTCATCCGAAGAATCCTTCTTGAGGCTCCAAGTCACATTGTAAACGGTAGGATCTGCGGCGGACTTCGTAAGGGTGACCCATTTCTGACCGGAAGCGGCAGTCCACTTTCCATCCGAATCGACCGTTCCGAGCTTGGCAAACCAGGGGTTGTCTGCCGTCGTAGGAGGAGTGGTGCTGGCATCCGTAACGATCTTGGAAGAGATCGTGTAGGCGTAGCCTTCCGCGGTGGCGGTGCCGATGGTGCCGTTGTTCGTATCCATATACGGAGCCGGACCGGTCTTCGTATAATACGTGGTATCAGCAGCGAACGCAGTCAGCCCTTCGGCTTCCGTGTATTTTTCGGTCAGCGTGTAGTACGTAATGGAGGAGTGATATTCTTCCGTGTTTTTCGTGTAAGTAGGAGGAGTAGTCGTGTCATCCGTAATGACGTAGTAGTCAACTCCGGACACGAAGGCGGTCAGACCGTCCTGAGCGGTATAGGTTTCGGTCTTCGTGTAGTAGGTGGTGTCCGCGTCAAAGGTCGCGCTGTCAGGAACTTCGGCAAAGGTGGCTTTCGCTTCCGCGGTCTTCTTTACGTCGAAGATCTTGAACAGACGGTACGTTTCGGCTCCGGTGGTCCCGTTCAGATTTTTCTGATGGACGGTGATCGTCGCCGCAAGCGCGCTCGCTGCCAGACCGATGATCATCATCAGGGTCAGCAGAATAGCAAGGAGCTTTTTCATTTTGGAGATTCCTTTCATAAATATTTATTATTTTTGAGTGATATCCAAATCCCCCTCGGGGAAATGTTCGGGTAGGTAAGCGTCCCGATCAGTTGAGATCGGTGATCAAGGTGACGCGCCCGCGCTGTTCGCTGTGCACGTCGAGCCTGGAGGCGCTGCCGTCGTAATCCGCCCGGTAAACCATCGTGGTTCCGTCTTCGGAAAGACCTTCCACGGTGATTTCCACCGGTCCGGTCGGGATGACCTCCACGAGCCGCATTTCCGCGGCCGTTTCGACAGCTTCGCCGTCTTCCCGTTCATCCCCTTCGGGCGGACCTGCGGACGTTTCGGGAGATTGATCGCCCGATCCCGCTTCACCGAAGAATTCGTCCGAATCGATGACCGTTCCGGATCCGTCTTCAGCAGGACCGTCGGTTCCGGAGGCTTCGGAGATCACCGGTTCCCAACGCCAGACGGAAATGTCCAGCCATCGGAGATCGAGACTCTTCAGACCTCTGTTTTCGAGGTCCGCATTCACCGCGTCGGTTTCGGCGCCGGCGTCTTGTGCGTCAAGGACGCGCAGGACGAGGTCGTCGGTCGGACACGGGAATGCTTCGGACGACGCGACCAGCGTCACGCGGATCCCGTCTTCCGTTTGCGCGGAAAGTTCCACGAGACGCGGGGGTTCGTCGGGAGGTGAAAGCGGGGGTTCGTCGGGCGGTTCTTCAGAGGGTTCGCCGGGAAGCAGGTTCGGGTCATCCGAAGTCGGATTCGATCCGTCGAACGTGAGCCCGTCCGGATCGCCGCTCCCCTTCCGGAGATCTCCGACCGGAGCGTTTCCGTCCGGATCCATCGGCTGTTCGCCGTCCGTGTTCTCAAGTGAAACGATCGTGTTGTCCGTGACCGGCGGGTCCGGATTCTCCGGAAGCGCCAGATAGCCGATGATGTTTTCGAATTCCCTCTCGAAGATCTCTTCGCAGACTTCGCCGCGTGTGCCGCCGATCAGCGTTAAGATCTCCTCGTCCGTGACCTTCGTCACGATCGCGACCCGATCCGCCAGACCGTCTGCGTTGTCGTCGAAGAACACAAGATCGCCCCGCCTGGGTTCACCGTCCGCTTCCATCCAGATCCCGCGCGTTTTCTCGGTTTCCGAAACTTCCGCGGGCTCCTCTGTTTCCGGAACATCCGGCGGTTCTTCTGATTCGGGAATCTCCTGCGCATCCCGTTCAGCCTGTGCGCGCACGGCGTTCATCCAGTTGGCAGGCACGGAATCCGTGGGGATGCCATAGATGTTCGCGTAGTGCATACAGAACATGACGTACAGCGCATTCCAGCCGGCGTAGCGGTTGCCGTACCAATCGCCGTATCGCGTGTATCCGTGCCGGATGTTGTATTCGTCCGTCACGAAGTTGAGATCACTTTCGGCATATCCGAGCTGACTCTCTGCGATCGCGATCAGGTCTTCCGCCCAGTCGCCGGTCAGTTCTACGTTGCAGAACGAGGATTCCCAGTCAATGTCGACTTCCACGTGTGCGTGGGGATCGCCCTTCAGCTTCGGGTAGCATGCCTCGGTGTGCTCATGCTCGGGGATCGTACAGGTCAGAACGCTTTCCTGCACGAAGCAGTACTCGTTGTGAACGTGTCCGACGCCGGGTTCCGGCTTGCACACGAATATGGGTACGCTTTGCCAGCAGTCATCCGTATGGACGTGGTCGGGATCGTCCTCCATGCCGCATACGAGCGTATCGACCCATTCGATGCACTCCGCCGTATGCTCGTGGACTTCGCCCGCGATCATGCCGCAGCTGAGAACCTGTTCCTCAATGAAGCACTCTTCCGTGTGCTCGTGCTCCGGATCGTCCTCGAGACCGCAGATACAGACTTGGCGTGTGGTATAACAGGATTCGTCGTGCACGTGTCCGGGACTTTCGTCCAACTCGCAAATCTGTCTTTCGACCGTTTCCCAGCACTCCGGACCGTGTGTGTGTGCTTCTAATCCACAGATCAAATCATACTCTTGGGTAGTAGCCGGGTTGATCAGCAGGATGACCGTGGTCAGCGCCACCGTCAGCGCCAGGAGCGAAAATATCGCCCTGTACCTTTTCTTTCGCCGTCTCTCTCTTGCAAGCAGTACCTGTGGACTGATGCTGAGTTCCAAGACAAGGTTTCCTCCTTTCTTGTGAAGTCAGATCCCAACGCCCGCGGCTTCAAGCCGTGGGGGGAAGCATCAGCGCTTTCTCGGACGTCCCCGGATGCCCTCTTCCTTCCGGCTCGGCGGCGGTTTCCCGCGCCTCCTTATTTGTCTTCGGCCGGTTTACGGCTGAAAACGCTCCGGAATGATTGGAATCGACCGATTCGCACTTCGAAAAATTTGCTGTAACATTATACAACTAATTCTCAGACTTGTCAAGACTTTTTTCAAAGATTTCAAAGCTTTCTTGAAACAAAGTATTGGTGGGCCGTATCGGGACTGCATAGGATTTCGGAGGTCCGGTCTGCTTCGGCTCGGGAGAGCGGCACGGGGAGAACCGCCGCGCGCATACAACTTTTCGTTTTCTGTTTTCGGTAGCCATTCGTCCTTTCCGCGCGCGTCCGACGACCCGCGCCGCTGCATTCTGTCGTTCTGCTGTTAAAACACTTCTGAAAAAGATATTGTTGCGGCGAAAACAAAAAATCAGATTTTTTCAAAAATTCCGCGATCGGGACCTTTTCGCCGGACAGGCAGCCGCCGTCCCGCGGCAGAGCTGGTGCGGGAAACTGCCGCAGAAACAAATCTTCATTACATATAAGCATGCTGTGCAAAGGATATTCATGCCGTCCGAACGCAGTCTTCACCGGGAAACGGTCCGATTCTAACGATTCCAAAATCAAAAAATCGAAAAAACCTTCCCTTTCCACTTGCAAAGAAAGGCGGGATCGTGTATAATGAAAGAACAATGAATCCAACCCGACCGGTATGCCGGAAAAGGGGGAAGCGCAGTGAAAGAAAAAGATCTGAAAAAGCTGAAAAGAGCCGAGTTGCTCGAGCTGCTCGTCGAAGAAGGCCGTATCGTGGAAGAGCTTCAGAAGGAAGTGACGCAGCTCAGAGCGGAATCAGAGCAAAGAAGGATCGCCATTGAAAAAGCCGGTTCGATCGCGGAAGCCTCTCTCAGCCTGACGAAGATTTTCGAGGAGGCGCAGGAAGCTTCCAAAATATATTTGGATAATATCAGGCAGCGCAGCGAGGAGCAGGACCGCATCAACGCCGAGCGGGACGAGGAAAGCCGGAAACAGGCGGAGCAGATGTTTCTCAAAACCGCGAAAAAATGCAAGGATCTGGAAACGGCGACCTTCCAGAAATGCCGCCAGATGCTCGAAATGACGGCAAAGAAAACGGGAACCGCGCTGCCGGCCGATACGGGAAAACACGCGGATGCGGTTAAGTGATCATTCGGAGAGGATAGAACGGTTATATGAGCAAAAGGAAAGAGCGTTTCGGCGGAGTCGATTCGGTAAGCGGTCTGCCGGACGTGGACGAGCTCAAAGCAGAGCTGAAACGAACGAAGAAGAGAGAACGGTTCCGGACCGTGCTTCGTTCGACGATATACTCCCTGATCGTGGTTGCCGCGGCTGCGGTCCTTATCGCGACGCTTTGGATGCCCGTTCTGCGGACGTACGGTTCTTCCATGACCCCCACCATCGAGGACGGAAACATCGTCGTCGCGTGGAAGTCCACGAAATTCAAGACGGGGGATCTCTTGGCGTTCTACGCCGACAACAAACTGCTCGTCAAGCGTGTGATCGCGGCTCCGGGTCAGTGGGTCCGCATCGATGACGACGGCACCGTATACGTGAACGATGAGGAACTGGACGAGCCCTATATCGATGAAAAGGCGCTCGGAAACTGCAACATCGTCTTCCCTTATCAGGTGCCCGAGTCGCAGTGGTTCGTCATGGGGGACCACCGGAAAACCTCGTCGGATTCCCGCAACACGGCGGTCGGCTGCGTGTCGCTTGACCGCGTGGTCGGCGTCGTTCTTTTCCGCGTTTGGCCGTTTGAATCGTTCGGTCTCATAAAGTGAACAGGATCCCGAAAAGCCCGCCGCCCGAGTATTGATCGAAGGCGGGCTTTTTTGCCGTATGCCCGGACTCCGCGGTCCGCGCGCGGCGCCCCCTCCGGCGTCGGGTTCGGCAGCCCAAATAATAATGAAGGAAATCGATTCGCGTCCGACGGACGGGAGGCGGGATCTCTCCCGCATCCGGATGGGATATACGCATTCCTCAGCGTTGAGCGGGATGAAGCGGATAGCGCGGACCCGTTCCGCTGAAGCCCGCGTCAAAAACGGAAACGGATCGCGGCAGATCCACGCCCGCCATTTGCCCGCGGAGTATGGACATTCGTGCCGGGATATGGTATAATGCTTTTATAAAGGAACGGACGAGGGAGGAACGAACATGACGGGACTCGAGATTTTGATCCCCCATGAACCCATCCGCATGCCGCGCACAGCCGTGCTCGATTTCGACGGGACGGTCTCGAAGCTGCGCTCCGGGTGGGAGACGGTCATGGGACCGCTGATGGAAGAATTCATTCCTGGGGACGCGGACGAGGTGCGCCGGCTCGTGACGGATTACATCGATCAGTCGACCGGCATCCAGACCATTCGGCAGATGAAATGGCTCGCGAAGACCGTCGCCGAACGCGGCGGGAAACCGCTCGACCCGTGGGCGTACAAGGACGAATACAACCGGCGGCTCATGGTCGAGGTCGGCAGACGGAGGTCGGCGGTGAGAGCGGGAGAAGAGGAGCGGGAGAGCTATCTCGTCTGCGGGGCGGAGGGGTTCCTCGCCCGGCTCCGGGACGGCGGCGCGCGCATCCTCGCGGCGAGCGGCACGGACGAGGAGGACGTGATCGCCGAGGCGGACGCGCTCGGCGTTTCGAAGTATTTCGACGGCATATACGGCGCGAAGCGGAATTCGGAGCTTTGCTCGAAGGAGGCCGTTCTCGAGACGCTCGTCACGCGTGAGGACCGTCTCTTCGTCGCGGGCGACGGCAAGGTGGAGATCGCGCTCGGACGGCGGGCGGGCGCGGTGACGCTCGGTCTCTGCACGAACGATATCCCGGGAGACAACAGTCACACGGCACATCCCGCCAAAATTCGCCGTCTGACGGACGCGGGCGCGCACGCGCTCGCTCCGGACTTCGCGGATACCGACGCGATTTTTCAGTGGATGTGAGGACTCAATATGGAAAATCAGGACAAAACGCCCCGGTTCTCCCGGGAGCTCGATCTCTCCGGCATCACGCTCTATTCCGCCCGCGAGCGGCATAACCTTGTGACGACCGAGACCCTTTTGACCCCCGGTGTCTCCGAAACGCCCCCCTATGACGCGGACGGCTTCGACGAGCTCTGCGAGCGGATCGTCAAGGCGAAGCGGGACGGGCGTCCCGTGATCATGAGCATCGGCGCGCACGTCATCAAGTGCGGCCTGTCGCGCTATCTGATCGCCCTCGCGCGGGAGGGGTTCATCACCCATCTCGCGGGCAACGGCGCGTGCTCGATCCACGATTTCGAGCTGGCGTACCTCGGCGGCACGTCCGAGCACGTGCCGACCGCCATCGAGGACGGCAGCTTCGGCATGTGGCGCGAGACCCTGCTCCCGATGAACGAGGCGATCTCCGCCGGCGCGCGGCGCGGCATGGGGTACGGCGAGGCGCTCGCGGAGTACGTCGAAGCGCACCTCGCGGACTTTTCGCACAGGGACGACTGCGTCTTCTGGAATCTGTGGAAGCTCGATATCCCGGTCACCTATCACGTCGCGCTCGGCACGGATATCATCCACCAGTCCCCGACCTGCGATATGGCGGATATCGGCCGCTGCTCCGGCGTCGATTTCCGGCGCATGTGTTATTCGGTCTCGCAGCTCGACGGGGGCGTCTACATGAATTTCGGCTCTGCGGTAATCGGTCCGGAGGTGTTTTTGAAGGCTCTTTCGATCAGCCGCAACCTCGGGTATCAGACGTTCAGAATCACGACCGCCAATTTCGATATCAAGGACCTCGGCGACTACCGGAGCAAGATCGGCTACGACGACCCGAATTATTATTACCGCCCGCGCAAGAACATCGTCAACCGTCCCGTGTCCGTCGCGGGCAGGGGCTGGCATTTCACGGGCGACCACGCCGCAACGATCCCCGCTCTGTACCGCCGTCTGAAGGAGCTCGACCATGTTTGATCTCAGTCTCATCGGGCGCGTGAGGATCGGCGTTCTCGGGGACGCCGCGCTCGACGTACACTGGTACGCCGACATGAAAAAAAGCGAGCTGTCCCGGGAAACGCCGCACTACCCCCTCCCCGTCGTGCGCGAGGAGTTCTCTCCCGGAGCCGCCGGGAATCTCGCCGCGAACGTCGCCGCGCTTCTGCCGGGACGTCTCGACTTCTGCGGGGTGATCGGCGGCGACTGGCGCGGGGAGCTTCTGAAAAAGGAGTTCTCCCGGCGTTCCATCGGATGCGGGGGCCTCGTCGCCGAGCCGGGCCGCTTCACGAACGCCTATTGCAAGCCCATGCGCATGGGAATCTCCGACGTGATCTACGAGGACCCGCGGATCGATTTCTCGTCCGACATGCCCGTGTCCCACGTGGCGGAGGCCGCCGTACTCGACTGGCTCGACAAAGCGGAAGCGTCGCTCGACGCGCTCTGCGTCTGCGACCAGTTCGAGAAGGGATGCGTCACGGCGGCCGTCCGGGCGCGGCTTGCGGAGATGAGAATCCCCGTTTTCGCGGACAGCCGGTACCGGATCGGCTTGTTCCGCGTGAAGAACGGCTGTCTCAAGCCGAACGAGCATGAATGCGCCGCTGCTCTTCTTTCTCTCGGCGCGGAGCCCTCCGAGGATATGGAGGAAAACGGCAGGAGGCTCAGAGAGCTCACCGGCTCGGATATCCTGCTCACCCTCGGGGAAAACGGCTCGTTGTGGATCTCGGAGGGCGAAACGGTCCGTGTCCCCGCGGTGAAAACCGCGGGAGAGGTCGATATCTGCGGAGCGGGGGACACCTACCTCGCCGCCTTCGCCTGTTCTGCCGCGGCCGGAGCCGCGCCGGAGGAGGCGATGCGGATCGCGTCCGCCGCGTCCTCCGTGACCGTACGAAAGCTCGGCACGACGGGGACCGCGAGCAGGGAAGAGATCGCGGCCGTCATGGGGAACGCGCATGAATAAGGCGGTATTTCTCGACCGGGACGGCACGCTCTGCGTCGACCGGCACTACCTGTGCCGCTTCGAGGAGTTCGAGCTGCTGCCCGGCGTCCCGGAGGCGCTGAAGCTGCTGAAAGACGCCGGATTTTTGCTCATCGTGATCACGAATCAGTCGGGGATCGCGAGAGGGTATTACACGGAAGCGGATTTCAGAGACTTCACCGCCCGGATGGAAGAGTACCTGACCGGGAGGGGCGTCTCCGTCGACCGGGTCTATTACTGTCCCCATCTTCCCGACGCGGCCGTGCCGTCCCTGCGGAGGACGTGCGATTGCCGCAAGCCGAAAACGGGACTGTTCGAGCGGGCGGTCCGCGATTTCGATCTGGACCTCTCCGCGTGTTATGCCGTCGGGGACCGGCTGCGGGACTGCGCCGTCTGCCGCGGGACCGCGTGCAGAGGGTATCTCGTCGGCAGGACCGAGCCGGAGAGCGTGATCCGGGCGGTATCGGAGGGGGAAATACCGGGCGTTTCCTACGCCCCGTCCCTGTACGACGCCGCGGTCGACGTAATGAAGTCGATTTAAGAGTAAATTAAATGAAAAGAAAGCCCGAGACCGGCTGCAGTCCACGGGCGGATCTCTCGCCGGACCCCGGCGGATAAAGCGCATCCGAATCAGAGCTTCCCCGAAAGAATCGGGGGAAACCGTAAACGAAGAGGAGACTCATCATGGTCAACGCTGTCATCGAGAAAAATCTGAACCTGTTCCGCGAACGCGCGACCGTCTTTTCCGCTCCGGTCGACGCGTGGGAATACCGGCTTGCCGAATACCGCGAGCGGGAGGATTATGCCTTTCTTACCGACTGGGCCCCGCTTCGGGATACCGACGTGTTCAGCACCGCCGAGACCTTTTTCGGCAGGACGAGCTTCATTCCCGTCCCGCCCGCCGACGGACAGACCGCACATCTCGAGCTGTGCACCGCGGACGGATGCGAGGCGTTCGTCAAGCTCGACGGCGCGTATTACGCCGGGGTCAACAACGCGCAGGGACGGAATCGGGTCCGTCTCCCCGCCGACGCATTGCGCAGGAAAGTGACGATCGAAATCGAGCTGTACGCCTGCAGGCACGCCGCCGCCGAGCGGATGGTGAAGCCGATCTCCTCCTCCCGCTGGGTGATCGTCGACGACGAAACGCGCGATTTCGCCCACGGGATGCGGCTCTTGTGGGACACGGTGCGGACGACCCCCCTGGAGTATAAACAGGCGAAGCTCCGCGCTCTTCTCGAACGGCTGATCCGGGAGAGCGATCAATCGCTCGAGGGTGAGGAATACCGAAAAAGCGTCGCCGCGCTGAACGCCGATCTGAAGCGTTCGCTCGAGGCGATCGGCTGCGGGGATGATCTCGGCTCCCTCGAATGCGTCGCGTCCACGCACATCGACGTGGCGTGGTTGTGGCAGTACAAGGATACGATCCGCAAGTCCGCGCGCACCGCGCTGAATCAGTTCCGGCTGATGGACCGCTATCCCGAATACGAATTCTCCATGTCCCAGCCTTCGGTCTACAATTATATCAAGGAGGTCTATCCCGACGTCTTCGACGGGATCAAACGCAGGGTGGCGGAGGGCTCCTGGCGACTCATCGGTCCCATGTGGGTGGAATCCGATCTCAATCTCTCCGGCGCGGAGACCCTCATCCGTCAGTTCCTCTACGGGCACGCCTTTTTCCTGAAAGAGTTCGGCAAAACCTCCGACGTCTGCTGGATCCCCGATTCCTTCGGCTTTCCGGCGAACCTTCCCCAGATTTTCGTCAAATGCGGGATGAAGTATTTCTTCACCACCAAGGTGCGCTGGCAGGCCGCCACCGATTTCCCCTACAACGTCTTCGTTTGGGAGGGTCTCGAGCATTCCCGCCTGCTCGCGAGCATACCGAAGACACAGAACAACTACAACGGGATCATCGAACCCGGATACGTCCGGTACGCCTCGGACAATCTCCGGCAGAGGGAAATCTGGGACAAGGTGCTGTTCGGCTACGGCTATGGCGACGGCGGCGGCGGTCCGACGGAGGACATGCTGGACAATTACCGCAAAATGAAGGCGTATCCCGGGATGCCGAAGCTCCATCTCACCCGCGCCGAGGATTATTACGCCGAACTAGCGAAAATCCGTGACCGGCTCCCCGTCTGGAAGGGCGAGCTCTTTGTGGAGACCCATCAGGGGACCTATACGACCGTCGCCGAAAACAAGCGCTGCAACCGCTGTGCCGAAACGGCGCTGCGCCGTCTCGATCTGCTCGCGGCTCTCGCGGGCTGGAAGACCGACGGCGAGGCGTACCGGGAGATCGCGGACGACTGGAAGGATCTGCTTCTGATGCAGTTCCACGACGTGCTTCCCGGCAGCTCCATCGACGCCGTTTACGACGATACCCGGAGCATGTACGCGCGCCTCTTCGATTCCGCAGAGCGGAAGCAGGCGCAGCTGATCGACGCGGTCTTCTCCCCGGAGCCGGACGAGGACGCGGTGACGGTCTTTAACCCCGACTCCTTCTCCGCCGACGCCTGGGTGCGCGTCGACGACCGCTTTGCCGGCACCGCCCTGACCGACGGCGTCACGACCTCGAACGTGCTTTCCGACGGCGCGGGGAACGCGGTCTTCTTCGTCTCGGCGCTGCCGGGGCTTTCCTCCCGCACCTATCGGAAGACCTGCGCCGTCCCCGCGGAGGGGCTTGTGAAGCTCCGGAAAACGGGCGGCGGGGTGGCGGTCGAGACGCCGTTCTTCACCTTCACCGTCGCCATGGACGGCACCCTGCGCGATTTCTATGACAAGCGGGAACGGATCGTTTATTCCGCGCCGGAGGGGATGAACCGCTTCGTCGCCTGGAAGGACGGTCCGGAAATCGAGGACGCGTGGAACCTCGATAAGGAATTCAGGCTCCGCCCGGTCGATATGAACTGGTCCGACCGGCTCGAGATCGTCGAAGACAACGGCGAGCGCTCTGTGATCCGCTGCACCAAATCGAACGGACGCACGACCCTCACGCAGGATATCACCGTCTACGCGCAGATCCCCCGCGTGGACTTCTTCTCCCATATCGACTGGCAGGAGAAGTACAAGGTCCTTCAGGTATCCTTCCCGACCGTGATCGAAAGCCCGCAGGCTTCCTATGAGATCGCCTACGGCGTCTGCCGCCGCCCGACCCATTCCAATACGCCCGCCGAGCGCTGGAAGCACGAATACGCCGCGCACCGCTTCATCGATCTGTCGGACGACAAGCGCGGCGCCGCGCTGCTGAACGACTGCAAGTACGGCTGCAGCGTCATAGACGGCGACATGACGATCACGCTGTTCCGATCCACGGACTACCCGTCCCATCACCTCGATATGGGCGAGCACGATTTCGCCTATGCCTTCCTTCCCCACGCGGGCGGACTCTCCGCGGGACGGGTGCCGCAGCAGGGGTATCTGTTTGGTTCGCCGCTTCTTGCCATCCCCGGCAGCTTTTCCTTCCCCGCCGCCGTATCCCTGTCGGACGACGGCATGATCCTCGACTGCGTCAAGCCCGCGGAGGACGGACGCGGGATCATCCTCCGGATGTACGAGCCCTGCGGCACCTCCGGCTCCCTCACAGTCACGCTCCCCTCCTCCGCACGGGTCACCGAGACCTCGCCGCTCGAGGAGGCGCTGTCCGAACCGAAGGAATGCGCGTCCTTCACCGTCGATTACACGCCCTTCGAATTCCGCACGTTCCGGATCGAATAAAAGCGCAGCGATCCGCGCGCGGGACGGGAAAACGGGAAAACGGTATCCGACCGCAGCCGCCTCGCGGTATGAGAAAACGGGAGACGGTATCCGACGGGAACGGGATCCCGGCCCCGCCGCCCCCTCCCGGCATCGCCCGGCAAACCGCGGGACCCCGGAACACGACGCGGGGCATCAGGTTAATAATATGATACGACAAAAGCGCGGCTCTCGCTCGAGTACCGCGCTTTTTCCCGTTCCCGTCTCAAGCCGAAACAGGTCGCGGACCTGCTCGGACACAGCACGTCGGAGATCACGGAGATGTACTACGTCAAGAGAGACAACACCCGCCTCATCGGGATTACGGACGGGTTCGCGCTGTAAAAAATCTGTCGAAATCTATTGAAAGAAGGGGAAGAAGGTGGTATAATACCATGACACATGGAGCCACTCAAAAAACTTCTTTACTGACGTGATGGCACGCTTCTCCGACGCGTGTGTTACTATTGTGGAAAACGGTCCTGTAAGAGCGACTGTGAAAGTGGAAAGCAGATACAACGATTCCACTCTTATCCAATACTTCAGCCTCACCGCAAGCGATAAAAAACTAACCGTACGTGCAAGAGCCGACTGGCACGAAAAGCATAAGACGCTAAAAATGGTATACCCTATGGCAGTGGAAAACCCGAAGGCTTACTACGAAATTCCCTTCAGCGTTATCAAACGTCCTGCTGACGGCGAAGAAGAACCCGGCTTAGGCTGGACTGTCGTTAAAGGCGACGATGCCGCGTGGGCGGTACTCAACAACAACACTTACTCCTCTTCCGTGAAGGGTAGTACCCTCATGCAGACTCTTCTCAGAAGTTGTATCTACGGAGATCACGGCGGACCGAGAACCGAAGAAAGTGAATTTACCGACCAGGGACAGATGGACTTTACCTATGTTCTCATGCCCGTAGGCGAAACATGGCATGAAGTTACCAAGGCTGCTGCTCAGCTGAACAAACCCGTTACTGTTATAATCGAATCATGGCACGAGGGCAAGCTTAGCGAGACCTTTAGAGGCATTTCAATCGATTGCGACAATGTGATGCTTTCCGCAGTGAAGAGAAGCGAGGACGGATGCGGCACGGTGGTGAGACTCTACGAAATCGACGGACATGAAGCCGATGTTACCGTATCCGGCGCGATTCTTCCCGTTGAGATCAAGGATAAGATTACACCATGGTCTGTTGAGACCTATTACCTTGAAGACGGCGCAGCGGAATGGAAGAGAGTTCTGTTGACCGAATTTGATGCGTGATTTTTAAAAGCAGTTTGATAAGATCATGAGGGCGTTTAACGAAACCCTCGACTGAGGAATTATAGAAAAACTGTATACCTTGTGCGGCTGTTTCGCTGTTTGAATATGACTCATGCCATAGAAAGAATTTCATTTCTTAATTGTGGAGGCACGCGGTCTTCCGGTCAATATCCATTTTCACCGATAACGGAACACTCCCTGCCGGTTTCCTGCCGACCGAGAACCACCCGCTATCCCCGAACTCCTTTCCCCGCAAGTCCTCGCGCGATGGACGTCTACAACAACGATTTAGCATCATCTACTAAACCTCAGATAGATTACACCCGCCTCGCCGGGATCACGGACGGGTTCGCGCTGTAATGCGAATAAAAAGACCATAAAGATATCTCAAGAGCTCGGACTTGAGAATAAACCATTCAGCTGGAAAAGGATACTCTGAAAACCTAAGCCCCGCTTAAGTCAGCCTAAGAACGGCTCTCTTGCGGGGCTTGCTTTTTTGTGATACAATGGGGACAACGGAAGGGCCCTCCGGAATCCATACCTCGGAAGGAAACGAATATGACTCAGGAAATCATCGGAAAAAACATCCGCAAGGCGCGGCGCGATCTCGATATGACACAGGACACGCTGGCGGAGCGGCTTTCAGTGACAGAATCGGCAGTAAGCCAATGGGAGAGCTGCAAAACCGTCCCCGATGTCATGATGATCCCCGCCCTCTGTGCTGTCCTCGGCGTCACGTCGGACTGGCTGCTCGGGGTTAACGAAGAAAAGCGGCGGGAGGAGATCGAAGCGATCAAAAAGCAGGCCGACGCGTTGTCAAGCCGCGGACATGAGGATGAAGCAGCTGCTCTCCTCGAAGAAGGACTGAAGCAGTACCCGAACGAGGAAGAGCTGATCGTCGGTCTCCTATTCCTCGAAAAGGATAAAGACCGCGTGATCGAGCTGGGCGAATGGATGCTCAAAAACAGTGCCGACGAGCTCAACCGCCAATGCGCGATCCAGTGCCTGGTTTACGCTTATCGAAACAAAGGCGATCTTGCGCGGGCGAAGGAACTTGCCTCTTCCATGCCCCCTCTGCATCTGGCCTCCGACTTTCTCTTGAACGCGCTGCTCGAAGGAGAAGAGCGGGAGCGGCACATCCGGGTTCTTCGTTCGTCGCTGCTTGACAGTCTTGCTTTCGACATTGGAGCGGTCGAAGATGCGGAGTATGCCGCAAAAAAGGTCATCGCGCTGTATGCTCTGCTCTACGAGGACGGGGATTATGCGTTTGCCCACGTGCGTCTGTATGACCGCTGGATCGTCCTCGCAAAAGCGGCGGCAAAACGGCAGGAACGCGAAGGAACCCTTGAAGCTCTGCGTGAGGCCGAAAAGCATGCCCTCGCGTTCGATGTCTACGTTGATGCTCCTGCATACACCCACACTTCGGTGCTGTTCCGCGGGACACACAAACCCAATGTCAGCATGAATTTCACGGAGAACATCGCGCAGGGTCTTTTGAACACGATGTCCGTTCCAATCTTCGATTTTGTTCGGGACACGCCGGAATTCAAAGCCATCGCAGATCGTCTCTCCGCCGAAGCGGGAGAATGGAAAGTGAAATGAGTTCGGATTGCTGCATGATGCACAGCACGCGGTCTTCCGCTCCATTTCCGTTTCCCCGAATTCGGAGCAATGCTCTCCCGTTTTCGGACAAACAGGAACCGCCCGCCGCCCCCGGACTGATCATTTTCGTATGGTTCCCCTTTCCCGAAAATGATTTCTCCGCTGACGGCATTGTGCCCGATGCTCACGATTTTTGTGGAATGAGTACGTAAAACCGATCCGACGCCTTCCGGACAAAGCAGCAGGACAGAACGCTGAAATGCCTCTCGCCGAAGCAGGCCGCCGATCTGCCCGGTCACTCCATGTCGGAGATCGGCAGGTGTACGATAATGGGGAAGACCCCTGCTCGCTAAACGGAAAGACCCCTGCTCGCTAAACGGAAAGCCCCCCTGCTCGTTAAATGGGAAGACCCCCTGCTGGTTAAATGGGAAGACCCCCTGCCGGTCGGGATCACGGATGGGTTTGCGCCGTGATCCCGGGAGTACGGATCGTTCATGTTAACGTCAGCCAGGTCCGATAAGCTGCGCCGGAGAGACCGAGGTGGTAGAAATCGCAAAGGACGACATCGCCGACCCTCCAGAGGATCGAGCCGTCGGGGGCGGGGACGGGGAGGGAGGTCTCAAGCGAATTGCGCGAGATATCCGGCAGAACGCGGACGTCGAGCGCAGGGTTGTGCGACGCGTCCGCTCCGTAGAGTACGGGACCGCTGTACACGCTTGTCTTTCCGCTGTAACCGAGTCCTCCGGCAGCGTAATACGGCGAAAAGTCGAGCTCCAGCGTAATCTCTTCCCGCTCATTCCAATTGTCGGGGCGATATGCGGTCCCCGGCGCTGCCTCTGCCGCTGCGGATCCGACGCGGACCAGCGCGGTTTTTGACCAGCCGGGAATGCGCAGCGCGACGGGGCGGTATTCGCCGGAAAGCGTGATCCTGATATCACCCGGCGCGGGATACGCGCTTTCGATCCGGACATGGGTCCCGCCGAAATCCGCTTCGAGCGGTTCGTAAAAGTTCAGCACGAGCGTGCCGTCTTCCTCGGTGAACATCCAGTCCGCGCACTGACCGACGCCGCGGGGCGCGTTGACCGAGCAGCAGTTGAGAAACGGCGAACCCGGGCGGCTCTGGAAATTGATGGAATTTGTGTTGGATCGCTTTTCTCCGTCCATCGGGGTGTTATAGGTCGACCAGCGTCCCGAGGGGGAGTTGGAGCCGAGGACCGCGTTATAATGGGAAAGCTCGAGAAAATCAAGGAGTTTCCGATCTCCCGTCAGACCGGCGACCCGGGCGGCGAGGGCGTTGAACGCAGCGACGCAGCAGGTTTCGATGTTGGAATTGGTGTAGGGGTTGCCGATCGCCTGCTCGTCCGTGGAAAAAGCGCCCGTATTGTGCACATCGGTACGGAGAATGCTTTCGGTAATTTGCCGCGCGGACTTGAGATAAACCGCGTCCCCGGTTGCCGCGTACATCTCCGCGATGCCGAGGATGGCGTGCAGGCTTTCCCAGCGCGGCTTGGAGCATTCGTAAAACTCCAGTCCCCGGAGCGAGGTTCCGAGATAGTCTCCCGCATCGTCCCGTGAGAGGTCGCCTTCGATCTTTTTGGCGAAGTACAGATACTTTTCCTCCCCTGTCAGCTCATACAGCTGCACAAAGATGTGGTAGGGCGCGAGGTTCATTTCGGTCGACCCGATGGAGGCGAGGGAGGGCTTGCCGTCATAGAAGGACGCAAGGAACAGATCGGCGATGCGCAGAAGCGCGGCGCGGTAATCCTCCCGTCCGGTCAGCCCGTACCAAAGCAGAAGCCCGGTCATGATGTGGTAATGGTTCCACGCGTCCCACGTGCAGCCGGACGCGGCGGGATTCTGCGAAAAGGCTCCCGTCAGGCGGCAGTCCTTTGCAAAACAGCCGAGATATCCGTCCTCCGCCTGATAGGTCAGCATTTCGTCGATGAAGGACACCGCGGCACGGTGCAGCTCGGGTGAACGGGTGAGCAGATAGATATAATAGGCCCCGGTGATGTGCTTTCCGGCGAATTCACCCGACCACGGCAGAAGATCGCGGTAGGGCAGGACGTCCCGATCCCGGAACATGTCAAGGATCGCCGGATTGGACTCTCTCAGTCCGATCAGCCAGTTCGATGCGATATTCGAGGCGAGCTGTCCGGTTGTTCCTCCGAGACGGAGCGAATCGGGGATACACGGGCAGCAGAGGTTCTTGCGCAAAAAAATGGGATTGATTTCCATACTGCGCCTCCGTTGTGAAATGGATTCCGCATGGATATTTTAACAGAAACGGTGGATTTTTGCAAGGGAACGTGATATACTGTTTCTGTTCTGAATCAACAATTTCTGTTATGAGAGAGGAGATTTTTCGATGAGCCGGCCGGAATCAAGGGAAATCTATCAGATCGCCAAAATGCATATGAACCTGACGCCCGCTCTGTCCCGGGATCAGGCGCGCTTTTCCCACGTATATTACGAATACAGCTCCGCCTTTGACGTTGAGTTCATGATCGGGATGCCTCTGCACGTGCTGTCCGTAGCGAAATACAGGAGCGAGGGAGGATTCCGCTATTCGACCGGCGCGCTTGACGTGTACGACCTCCTCGTGATCTATTCCGGAGGACTCGAATATGCCTGCAAGGACAAGACGATCACGGCGGGGAAGGGGGACGCTTTGTACATCAACGCCGCGCTGCCCGGTGAAGTGCTGCAGAAGGGAGACGAGCCTCTCGAATTTTTGATCCTGACCCTGAGCGGCATTTCCGCGCTGAACTATTACGCGCTCCTTTCCAAGAAACGGTCGGAGCCCATCCCGCTGCACGAGCCGGAAAAGATCGACGCGCTGCTCGAAAAGATCGTCTATTATATGAAATACCCGACAAACAAGAACAACGTGCTGCTTGTGGACGCCATGAGCGGGATCTTCACCGAGCTTTATCTCAATATCTCGGGCGACGCCGACCGTGACACATACTACAACCACCCGCAGTGGTTCATCTCCACCATCGGCTACATCGAAAGCCGTTCGCTCTCGGGCATCAGCGTCCAGAAGCTTGCCGAGAATCTCGGCATGAGCGATTCCCGGTTTTACAGGGTTTTCCGGGAATATACCGGGACGACCCCGTATCAGTACCTTCTGAACCTGCGCGTCAAAGCGGCGCAGAATCTCCTCGCGACGACGGACCATCAGATCAAATACATCGCCTATACGGTGGGCTTCAATTCGGTCAATCATTTCATCACGCATTTCAAGGAGGCGGCCGGATGCACGCCGTCCGAGTACCGCGCCATGAGGAGGAACCGATCGGAATAACGGCGTGGATATACGATTTCTGCCGTCCGGACCTCGCGGGCAGCCGGACAAGAATCGTATATCGGAAACACGAATGGTATATTGTTCGCAATTGACGGAGCGCTTTTTTTGCTTTACAATGAAATCATCGGAGCATTGCCGCCAAATAACGAACGAAAAAGAAAGGAATCATCATCATGAAGAAACGGATATGCATCCTGCTCGCGGTGCTTCTGTCGCTCGGCATGCTTGCCGCCTGCTCGAAGGACGAGCCGAAAGAAAGCGTGAACGACACGACTCCCCCTGCGGCAGACGTCGAAACGACGCCTTCCGAAAACACGGAGACGCCGGAAAATCAGACGAATCTCGAGTATGAGGAAGAGGACGCCTTTTCCGATTTCGATTTCAGTACGGTCGATACTTCGCTGAAAATCGAAAACTTCCTCAACGACTGGTCGGGCGTAGTGCTCGGCAAGACGAAGCAGGTCGCGGTCGAAAAGGGACGCGGCTATCAGGGATCGAACGCGCTCGCGGTCTATTCCATCGGTCTCGGCGCGGACAACGACCTCGACGTGAAGTATGAAAACGACTCCACGGCGGTCATCGACTGGACGGGCGCGGAACAGGTTTGGTACTATGTCGACGGAACGGATTTCGGAAACGCTCAATTCTATACCAACTTCGGCATTCAGGAGCAGAACGCCGAGGATGACGGCGTAGTCAACGGGACATGGCAGGCATGGTGCGTCACCGAGGGAACGGTCGTCCACATCTATGATACGAACAAAAACAGCGGCTGGCAGGATGTGACCTGCGTCACGAGTCCCAATACCACGTGGGATCCCGGCAGAATCCCGCTTCCGGCAGGCTTCAAGGGCTGGGTCGCGATCGACACCGAAGCTCTTGTTTCCTACTGGGCGGACGGCGTGGGAACGGACGATCCTCTCAACCTTGTGTACATGAACCAGTTCAACTGGTCGGTCGAGGGTTCCGAGGCGTCGATCGGACGTGTCTGCTACATCGACAGCTTCTCCATCGTCGGCAAGAACGTGCAGAACGGCAAGGACTGCCCGGTCACGCCCATGAACGCCGGTGCGAAATGGGTCGAGGTCTGGGGACTGGAAGCCTTCGTTCCCACCGATCCGAAGAATACGGACAGCCTGATCGCGGACGCGAACAAGCTCATCTTTGACAAGGTCTGCAACGACTGGGCGGGCGTGGTTCCCGAAATGAAGTCGCTGAAGGTCGTCGAGGGCAAGGGCACGAACGGCTCGAAGGCGCTGGCGGTCACGGCGAACGCTTACGGCTCCGACGCGGACTGCGACGTTTACAACACGCAGGACAAGACCGCGGTCACCGACTGGAGCGGCGCGGAGCAGATCTGGTTCTGGCTCGACGCTTCCGACTATGGCACGACCGGCTTCCTCGCCGGCTGCGCGTTCGCGGAGGAAAACATCAACGGCGAAGGCAATCTCGACGGCACGAGCCAGGCATGGGCGATCGTCGAGGGCGTCACGGCGCACCTCTATGACGTGAACAAGAACAGCGGCTGGGAGGATGCGGTCTGTGTCAACACTACGCTGACCGACTGGGATCCCGGGCGTATTCCGATCCCTGCGGGCTTCAAGGGCTGGGTTGCCGTCGACGTCTCCTCCATGAAGCCCTATTGGGCAAACGCGGAGGTTCCCGAAGTATTTGATCTCAAGAACGTCAACCAGTTCAACTGGTCGATGGAAACGAGCGAAAGCGCGGTCGGGCATACCCTCTATGTGGATTCCTACGCCGTGGTCGGCAAGTCCGTGAACGGCGGGGACTGCCCGGTCAAGTCCATGATCGACGGGGCGAAGTTCCTCGAGGTCTGGGGATTCGAAGGCATAGACGCCGAATAATGAGAGTACGGCATGGAAAGCTCCCGACTGCGGGGGCTTTCTTGCCAAACCCGCATCCCGGCGCAGGAGGCGCGCAAACGGAGGAATTATCATGAAATCGATACGGGGCATTCTGCTTTCCCTCCTGCTGCTCCTGGCACTGACTGCCTGCGCCGGCGCGGGGGAACGAACGGCGGAGCCGGAAGAGACCGAGGAGGAGGAGACTGTGAAGATCCGGGAAATCAGGAAAATCTGCACGACGGCATCCCCTGCGCCGGAACTGAGCCTGAAGGGAGTCGGGGAGAGTGTCCGCGCCGCCCGCACGGTACGCTCGGTCACCCTCTCCGGGTACCCCGAAAAGATGATCGGGGGAAATATCGAAAACTGGGCGCTTTCCGCGCTGAACGACAACCGCTCGATTGTCGATCAGATCGCGATAGCGGGGGGTGCGGGCACGCTTCGTGACCACATCGGAGACGCCTTTTCCCAGATCGCGGACGGAATTTCCGCCTGGAGCGTCTCCGAGACGAGGGGATGGGACGGAGGCCGCTCCGTCAGCGTCACCTCAAAGAAAACGGGGGTTTACGGGGATATTGATCTCCGAATCTCCGAGATCACGGGCGTGCGCATGGACTGGCGCGGAGCGAAGGAGATCTGGTTCTATGCCGACCTGACCGACTACGGCCCGTTCGGCGCGCAGATCGGCTTCGCGTTTCAGGAATGCGAACCGCGGGCGGACGGCGCGCCCTCCGACGTCCGGGAATCGTGGGGGCTGCGAGTCGGCTCGTCTGTCTCGGTACGCAATCTTGCGGACGGGGACGAATGGGAAAGCGCGCGGGTCACGGCGAGCTCCTCCACGACATGGAACGGCGGCAGGGTGCGCCTCCCCGCGGGCTTCAGAGGCTGGGTCGCGATCCCGCTGGAACGGAAGAATCTGATCAATTACTGGACCTCCGGCGGGGGAGACGGCGAGTTGAACCTGATCCGGATCGATCAGCTCCAGCTGTGTGCGGAGGGCAATCCGGGTTCGACGGGCAGGACGCTCTACCTCTCGGGGTACGGTGTCGCCGGAGACGGATTTGAAGGAGAATTGCCCGTGGAGCGCAGCGGTTCGCCTGGCGCGTGGACAGCGATTCTGCCGCTCGATTCCCTGCTTGCGGGAGAGGGTGCGTCCTATTCCGGGTCCCTCATGCCGTGGTATGACGAATTTCCCGGCAAGCTGCTCACCGGCATCGCGGAGAACTACGCGCTCATGCCCTCACAGGAGCTGAAACGGGCGGGGGACGAGCTTGCCGACGCGCTCCGGGACGCGCAGCAGGAGGACGGCTACCTCGGTATCTACCGGGACGCCGGACGTTTCGGAGGGAACGGATCGAATTGGGACGTCTGGGGACACTATCACAGTATCTACGGACTTCTCTCATGGTACCGCGCGGCGGGAAACCGGGATGCTCTCGATACGGCGATCCGGGCGGCGGAGTGTGTGAGGACGCATTTTGCTGATCGAACCTACGATTCCGCGGGCTCGCAGACCATGAATCTCGCCGTGAGTCACGCCTTCGCGGAGCTCTGGAAGGAGACCGGGGAGCGGAAATACCTCGACGAAGCGGTCCGGATCGTGGAGGAGGACTGGCCGCGCTCCGGGAACTGGCTGAACGGCGCGCTCGGCGGCTCGGAATTCTATCAGTCCCCGCTGCCGCGCTGGGAAGCCCTGCATACGATCATGACGCTCGGAACTCTTTGGGAAGCGACCGGGGAAGGGAAGTATTACACCGCGCTCGAGGACATCTGGTGGAGCATCGCAAAGACCGACCGGCACAACGACGGCGGCTTCACGAGCGGCGAGGCTGCGTGCGGCGATCCCTACAACCGCGGCGCGATCGAGACCTGCTGTACCGTAGCCTGGATGGCGCTCACGACGGAATACCTTTCGATGTCAAAGAATCCTGTCGCCGCGGACGAGCTCGAGCTCTCGTATTACAACGCCATGTTCGGTTCCCTGCTCGACGGGGAACGGTACGTCACCTACAATACGCCGATGGAAGGCGTGAAACGCGTCCCCTCCCAGACGGATATTTCGTTCCAGTATTTCAGCGGCTCCCCGGACTTCAACTGCTGCCAGGCAAATGTCAGCCGGGGGCTCGGAGAGCTTTCCCGGTGGGCGGCGATGACGTCCGGCGAAGAGCTCTTTCTGAACTGGTACGGTGAAGGAACCGTCGAAGCGCTTACGCCCGGCGGGCAGGCGGTTCTTCTGAAGGAAGAGACGGCATATCCGCTCGACGGGGAGATTTTGCTGACGGTGGACGGCCTTGCGAAAGACGAGACGTTTACGCTCTGTCTCAGAATCCCGAGCTGGGCGGTCGGCAGCGCCGTTTCGGTCGACGGAAGGACGGAGACGGCGGACGCGGGGACCTATTATGCAGTCCGGAGGGTATGGAAGAACGGAGACACGGTCCGGTTTTCCGTTGAGATGAGCTACCATGTCTGGGCGAACGAAAGACACCCGGGAGAGATATCGGTATATTACGGTCCGATCCTGCTCGCGGCGAAGGGAAAGCTTTCGGCGGACCTGTCCTATAAGGATTTCGCGGATACGACCGTTCGGTATGCCGACGACGGGGAACACTGGATGGAATTTGAGGTCGGCGAGGGAGAAAACCGTACTCTCTTCTGCGATTTCGCGTCAGTCGGGAAATTCGACTCCTATACGACGTGGTTCAGCCTCAGGAACACTCCGGCACGAATCGCGGCACAAAAAGGCGGCGCGCCGATCTGGTGCAATACCATACTGCATTGAGGAGGCAGATATGAAGCAGAATTACGAAATCAAAACCGAGCGTATCCGGGAACGATTTCTCACGTATAAAAAAGAGCACCCGGAGCGTCTCGTGAACCGTCTGAAATTCTCATGGTCGAACTGGGGCTTCGGACTTGAGGAATTCTCCCGGTCCTGCGAGAGACTGAACCGGGCGGGGATTTCCTACATCGAACTGCACGGCAATCATTACGGTCCCGATCTTGGCTACCGGCCCGCCGAGATCCTCCCGATCCTGAAGGAATACGGGATTCGGACGGCGGGCGTGTGCGGAATGTTCTCGGCGGACAACGACCTTTCTTCCAATCGGCACATCCAGCGGCAGGCCGCGATCGACTACATCAGGCGCGAGGCCGCGTTCACGGCAGAGATGGGCGGAAAATACATGCTCGTTTGTCCCGCCGCGGTCGGACGCGCGAAAAAATACGACGACAGCGAGATCGATCGTTCTGTCGAATCACTCTCCCGTGTCGCCGACGTGTTCGTAGACGCGGGGATCCGCGCCGCCATTGAACCGATCCGATCTGCCGAAACGACCCTTGTGCATTCCGTCGCGGATGCGATCGCGTATATTGAGCGGCTGAATCACCCCGGCGTACAGCACATCAACGGCGACGTCTATCACATGCTGGTCGAGGAAAGCCACATCGGGGAGGCAATCCTTGCGGCCGGCGGGAGGCTGACCAATCTCCACATGGCGGATACCAACCGATGCGCGCTCGGAGACGGTTCGCTTGATCTTGACACGATCATTATGGCGCTGTATCTGCTGGATTACAACAACAACGAAAACGCTTTCGTCACGCCCGAACCGCTCGGACCGGGCGGCGATCCCTATCCGATGCAGAATTCGAAAACCGATCCCGCGATCCTTGACAGACTCGTCTTCTCCAGCGTGAACTATTTCCGCGCCAGGGAGACGGAAGTTCTGTCCCTCTGAGAAAGGCGGTATACCAATGAAGAAGATGTTCATCCGTTCCCTCTGTCTTACGCTTGCGCTTTTGCTGCTGTTCCCGGCGTGCGCGAACACAGGGAATGAGGAAGAGACGGATGCGGCAAACACGGCCGAAGAAAACGGCGAAGAGACAAACGAGGATACAGAGGTCTTTACGGGATTGCCGGAGTACGATCTCGAGGGCTATGAGTTCCGTATTCTGACGAACGGCGTGTCCGCGGAGCATTGCCATCACAGCGCTTGTCTGGCGGTCGAGGATTTCAACGGCGAAGGCGTGAACGACGCAGTCCATCAGCGTCAGCTGCTGCTCGAAGATCGCTATAATTTCTCGATCTCCCCACAGCCGGTACAGGTGCACGACAGCGGCTGGTCGGACGCATTCCGCCAATCGGTCAGCGCGAGCGACAAGGATTTTGAAATGGGAATCTGCACGACCTCTCCCTGCGCAACCGTTGTGCTCGGCGGCTATACCGTTCCGTGGAACGAACTGGAATACGTCGATCTTTCCGAACCCTGGTGGAATCAATCCGCATTGCAGTCTATGTCCGTCAAAGGCGTGACTTATTATACGACGGGCGACATGACCTACGAGACCATCGCGTTCACCTACTGCATGTTCTTCAATAAAGAGCTTTGCGAGGACTGGGGTATCACGGCGGATTCGCTCTACGAGACGGTGGATCAGGGACGCTGGACCCTGTCCCAGCTGTATAAGCTGACAAAGGATGTGTACGTGGACGTCAACGCGGACGGGCAGCGCGATTTCGACGACCTCTACGGCGTGACGATGAATTCCCTGAGCGGACAGAGCATATTCCAGAACTCTACGAACACCCTGACAACCTATAAGGATGAGAATGACGTCCCGCACATCATCGAAGACACCGAACGTCTCGCGAGCCTGATCGAAAAAATGTATATCCTGATGTACGAAAGCACGGGGACCTTTCCGGTGACAAAAGGCTACTCCACGCGCACGGGCTCCCATGATTGGTGGGGGATGACGTCTTACAAGCTCCTGACCCATTCCTCGCTTTTCTCGACCGGTCTCTTTTATGAGCTGTATCATGAGTATACCGAAAAGGATTTCGACATCGGCGTCCTTCCCCTGCCGAAGTACGATACGGCACAGGAGAAATACCTGACCATGTCGGATTATCACGGACCGTTTGCCGTGCTGCCGAAGACAACGGATACCGAGCGCACGGGCTTCTGCTCCACCGCCATCTCTGCGTACGGACGCGAGATCATCACCCCGGCGTACTATGAGACCGCATTGAAGACCCGCTATGCGGATACCCGGCGCGATTCCGAAATGATTGAGCTGACGATGCAGGGTCTTATCTTTGACATGTACGGCGTCTACACCACGTCGAGCATCCTCCAGCGGATCATCTACGACCACAACTACAATTTCGCCTCCTATTGGGCGAAGAACCAGAATTCCATCCGGAAGCAGTTCGATAAGATCATCAAGACATTTGACGATTATATCGACTGAAGCCTTCCGCATCAGACATGAGAGCCGCCGCGCCGGCTCCCGAAAATCAGCAATATGCTCCCTCTGTGAATGACAAGGGAAACACGGTCGTTCACAGAGGGAGCGTTGTCATATTAGGGCGTGTTCACACGACCGTTCAAGCGGATATCTGCGGAGGGGTGCTGCTTCGGAGGAGACGCCCTGCTCGTGTGCGATCAGCCGCTGACCTTCGGTCAGCCGGGCGTCTACACCCGCCCCGTCAACTTCCGCAAGCGGTATTACAAGATCCTGAAAAACGCCGGGATCGAGCAGAAAGGTTTGCACTCCTTCAGGCATACATTCGGCTCTAAACTTGTAAACGGAATCAAACAGCCGGATGGGTCACTCCTCTGCCTCTCGCCAAAACAGGTCGCGGATCTGCGCACAGCACGTCGGAGATCACGGAGATGTATAGCGTGCGAAGCTAAGCGGACACGTCCAAAAATATTTAGATAAAAATCTAAAAACCTCTTGACAGAAAGTATTTAGATGGATATAATAATACTGTCAGGAGGTGATTCCATGGACGATTACAATTACACGCCGGAAGACTGGGCGGCATATCCTGTCACCTGCGCGGCACGGGATGCCCTGTGCGGCATCGCGGAGCGGTACATCGGCGAATACGAGACCGCCCTGAGAGCCGCGCCGAAGGAGAAGAAGCTCGAAAAGCGCGCGCTGTCCATTCAGCTGAATATGGCCAAGCTTACACGGACGTTCATTTGCTTCAATTACAACCGCGTGCCGATGAAGGAGCAGAGCTTTGTCCGGAAGAGCATTTTTTGGCGGTTCGGCGTCTCGGAACCCGACACGCCGGAGTACGCCGCGCTGACAGAAGACGAAAAGAGCGCGTGGATTCAGTTCGCCGAGTCGACGGCTTTCCTCCACCACGCATTTATCGATCAGCATCTTGCCAAGCTGCGCGCCGGGATCGAATCCGGGAACGCAGATCAGGTCTTTGAGAGCCGGATCGTACTCGGGACGCTGTACACTGTCCTCCGGGAATGGCTCGTGTGGTGGCGCGAAGAGGGGACGTATCCCTTTGAACAGTGGACCTACGAGGACGAGCCGTGGCGGGACGACGAAGACGGGGGATGCGGCGATGGAGAATGAGAACGCGGCGGTCGCCGTTTTCAAAGCGCTCGGGGACGAATCCCGCCTCGCGATCCTGCGCATCCTGCTCGCGGAGGAGGAGTCCTACGTGGAACTGCTCGCGAGTCGGCTGGGGCTGACATCGGCGACGGTGAGCTTTCATCTGAAAAAGCTCGAAGCCGCGGGGCTGGTGAGCTGCCGCCGGACGCAGTTCTACCGGATCTACTCGGTCGAGCGCGCGCTTTTTACGCAGTCGCTGGAGGCCCTGATCGGCAAGACGCCCGCCCCGGATGACGACACGAAATACCGCAAGGCGGTGATCGCGGCCTTTTTCGAGAACGGCTCCTCAAGCGGGCGGTTGAAAGCGCTCCCGACGCAGCGGAAGAAGCGCGAAGTGGTCCTGCGCGTGCTGGCGGAGGCGTTTGAGGCGGGCCGTGACTATGCGGAATCTGCAGTCAACGAGGCGATCCGCGCGCATTACGACGATCCGTGTACTGTGCGCCGCGAGATGATTTCGTTTGGGATCATGACCCGGCGGCACAACCCGGCGGGGGGAGAGGATCTGTATGCGGTGAGGATGGAGGAGAATTAAGGATTGTTTCAATTAACACGCATTTTCCGGAGTTTCTTGCTGACATACAGATGATTGATCTCATCAGCAAAGCCAAACGATTTTCGTAATTAACGGAGGCACGCGGTCTACCGCTCACCTCCCATTTTCTAAAAATACGAAGCACCTCCCGCCTGTTTTCCTTCACCCTCGAAATCCCCGACCCTCCCGAAACCGTTGCCCCACAAGCCTCCGCAATCTCAACAAAGACACCGCTCCTGCCACTATTTACCAAAACCCCAGGAGCATTTTCGATGCTCTGACAGCAAAAAACGGGCGAAAACCGCCCGAAAACAGCCAAAAACATCTCACTTACGCCCAAATTCTGGACACAAGGAAAAACCCCCGGAAGCCAATCCTTGATATAATCCCCTTAGAGTAGACACACGAAAAAACAAAAACGTGTCTACACTAAGGGGGTTATTCATGTCAAGGAGGAAGAACAAAAGGTACAGCATGGAACTAAAGGTGACAGCGGTCGAAGCGTACCTGAAGGGAGA
>JAFYBN010000083.1 GCA_017540175.1 Clostridia bacterium
GATAGGCAAACGCGCCGATGCTGTTGGTTGCCGCCATGTGGCCCGCCATCACCCCGGCGAGGTCGTGGGTAAAGACGTTCTGGACCGTCAGGCAGAAGTTGTACAGCCGTATGGGTACGGTTGTAAACAAGGACACGGCAAGGAAAGAATAGATGATGGGCAGGATCTGCGTCTTGATATTGATCTGCCGCATGGACTGATATTCGATGGCGGTATCGAAGACCGCGATCACGAGCCCCGCCGCGAACAGCGCCCATCCGAAAAGAGAAAAGAGCTTCAAGAACCCCTGAATCCAGGGAAGATCAAAAAGCTCCGTTCCCATCCCCGCCATCATCGTGAAAAAGTCTCCGATTGCTGAGAAAAATGCCTCATAGACCCATTTGAGGAATACATCCCAGATGGTGCTTGTGACATTGTTCCATGCATCGGCAAGACCTGTGGTAATCGAATCACCGATCCCGGTCGTGAGATCGGAGATCCAGTCGAACATATAGAATCACCTCCCGCAGAAAAGGAGCGGACCGTACCGCTCCCTTCCCGGTAGTATTGTTGAGTTTACTGCTTGAGGTTCGTCATCAACTCGATCCCGAACTTCACGCCTTGACGGAAAGCCTCGACGATAATGCCCTCATACTGATCCATCACATAGCCGATCAGTTCCTCCACCTCCTTCAGCTGATCGGGCGGCAGTTTTCCGGCAAGGTCGTCGTAGGCTTTCTCGTGTTTCCGCTTGGCTTCAATATAGGCATCCGTATCCGGGACAGCATCGCTCGGGCTGAAATCGTTGTACCAGAGCTGCTCCACAATGTTTCGCATGGGTTTCATCACCTCCTTCGGGGACAGTGCCACAGAACGGCACGGAAAGCCATCCCAAACACAGAATGTTATCAAAGAAGCATCGGACGGGACACAAAAAAGAGGAACTGCTTTTGTCACAGCCCCTCTGTTCCTGTTATTCTGGTGTTTCTGCGTCCTCTATCAACGGTCTGCGCTTCACTTCAGGTCGATCATCACAAGCTCGGGCGGATTGTAAAAGCGAGGGATGCGGGTGGATTCCCGCGCAAGCCCCCGGCTGACGATCATGACCGTGCCGTCCCGCTCATATTGTCCCCCGGCGAGTTCCGGGAAAAAGCCCTGATTTGGCGCGTAGAAGCCGTTGAGAAGTCCCGGAATCCGCCATTGCCCGCCGTGGGCATGTCCTGCGAGAACCAGATCAAACCCATTGTTGTAATAGAGGTCAAAAAGCTCCTGACGGTGGGTCAGCAGGATCACGAATTTGTCAGGATCGATCCATTGAGAGAGTGTGGACAGTTCCGACAGAAATCCCTCCGGCGCGTACCCGGTGAGGTTTCCCGTCCATTCGCACGGATCGTCCACGCCGCAGACAGTAAGCCTCAGTCCTCCGATCTCGATCTCTGCAGCAGTCCCGCTCAGCCGAACGACTCCGTACCGGTCGAGGATCGCCATTTTCTTCTCGAATGCGTCTTCCCCGCTCCAGTATTCGTGATTCCCGGTGACGTAATAACAGGGAGCCATACCGCTGATCCCGGCAAGAAAAGCCTCTGTATTGTCGTCGGGCTGCTGATCGTCGAAGATGTCTCCCCCGAGCAGGATCACATCCGGGTTCTGCTTGTCGATCGCGTTGATGAGCGTCTTCATCCCCTTGCCGTAGAAACAGGAGTGAAGATCGGTAATCAAACCCAGCCGGACCGATTTCCGACCAAGGCTGCGTCCGGTCTCGACAGAGTAATGACGCACAGTCAACCCGTTCCAAAAGCCGGGGAGGATAAGGCAAAGCAAAACGATACCCGCAGTCAGAAGTATCCGTTTTGATCGTTTTTGCATATTTACCCCCTGTTCCGCTGTTTCGGAATCTATGGTCCTGTACCTCTTTATGCCCGCCGAACCGTGTGCCCGCTCGCTGAGGTGCTTCTCTCTCAAAGTGATTCTCTCAACTTCTGTCTGCGGTCAATGTTGACAACCGATCAGGAGCGGCATCGCTGTTCGGCTGTGCGAAGGTTATTCCGTCCGTTCGGATGCAGCCGCCGGAATCTCCAGCACGGAAACAGCCCCGGGAGGAAGGAGGTATCGGTGCCCGTCCACCCGGCGCTCCACGACGTCAAAACATCCGGCACTATGCGGCGTGATTTCCTCCGCCGCGTCGTCCGGCGCGATTTCATATGCCGTCATCGTCCGCACGGGCATCCCGTCCTCCCGCTCAATCTCCAGCGTCAAAGGCCGGTTCATGTTCGGGTTGACTAAATGAAGCAGGATCGTTCCGTCTTCCTTTACGCTTGCCGTGACGTCCGCCTCGCACCCGCCGCAGATATCGACCGCATACTCTCCGCGGTGTTTCCCGAACAGCCGCATGACATGACCGACGGGCTGCAGGTAGGGCTTTCCGCTTCCGTGGGGCGTGGGAATCAGGATCGCGTTCACCTGCCAGCGGTTACCGAAGAAATCCGCCATCGTCGCAATGTCCAAGACGTCGCTGTGCCGGAAAATGACGTTGAGATTCCGCGCATAGGCGACCCCCGCCATCCACGAAGACAGGACGTCGCAGCGATTCCTGCCCGGAAGCGCGAAATGTCCCTCGGTCATCGCGAGCCGCTTTCCGCTTGGCGCGACCTGCTTTTTCATTTCCCTGATTTTCGCGTCCAGCATGGCGGGAACGGACATGAGATGCTCCCATGTGCGCGAGGGATCGCGGCGGTATTCCGTATCGCGGAGGGGCGAATCCGGCAGAGCGGAACCGAAGTGATAATGAAAGGCAATGTGGCTGACGTCGCTCCCGACCGCTTCGCACATGGCGGGCGCCCATCCGCTGTCCCCCCACGCGATAAGGTTGACGTCCGGGTCGGCCTCCCGTGCGGCTTTGGCGAATCTCCGCGTCGTGTCCACAGCCTTCTCGAGAGCGTAGCCGTGTTTGTCGTAAGAGGTCTCGTTGCCGATCTGCCACCAGCGGACGCGATAAGGACCGGTATGATCATGACGGTTTCTCGCCGCGTCGTCGGGATCGTTGCAGTACCGCACCCATGCCGCGGCTTCCTCAGCGGTGCCGAATCGGTCTTCACCGTCCCTCGGATACGCCCATCGCATCCGCCCGTCCGATTCCATATTGAAAACGAGAAGGGGTTCTGCTCCCACGGCTCGGCAGAAGTCCACGATTTCCTTTGTCCCAACGTGATTTGAGTACAAGCCGTCCCAGCAGAGATTGAGCATCGGTTTCCGCTCGTTCATCGGACCGACGCCCTCGCGCCAGTGGTAATAGGAGGCGAAGCACCCGCCCCAGCGCACCATGCACGGAGCAAGGGAGCGGACGGTATCGAGAAGATCCTCGTGCCAACGTTCATGCAGAAAGTCCCATCCCGCGTCCACCGACGAATCGGTCGCTCCGAGCGGTTCCATGAACTGCATGGTGAGGTAGGGGGAAATCTTCCATTTTCTGCGGGCTGATACGGTGAGCTTCATGGACTGATCCTCCGTTTATGGATATATCTCATTATACCCCATCTCCCCGCCCGCGGTCAAGTGGAATCTCAACCGCAGGCGATGATGAGGCGCATCCGGTTACATCCCGATGATACCCCAGATATACAGCGGGGCGGTCAGCGAGAAGACCAGCGTCGCAAACAGGATGGCCGCCGGTGCCCACTCAAAGTGACCACGCTGACGATAATCCATATACGACATCGCGAGTTTGGCGAAGAAGAGAACCGCGAGGATCAGGTCGATCACGGGAAAGACGACGTTGTTCACCACGGTTTTGATCTGGACCTTAGCGGTGTCCCACGTTCCCTGAATCGCTCCCGCCACGTCGCCGGAACCGCCGCCGCCCGTCGCAAAGACGCTGACCGCCATCACAGACAGCAGGATCACGCACATCAGCGCGGTGAGAATCGTTTTGAGTTTCTTGGTTTTCATAGGCTCATCAACACCTCCTTTTCGTGATGCCTATCGTTGTTCCATTCCTCCTCCGGCACATACCGGACGGGGATGCCCATTTCCTTCGCGGCGCAGATCTCCCGCACCATCCCCTGACTGACGCTGTCGCCGAAATACCAGAGCTCGTCGCAGACTTCGAGCAGTTCCAGCCCTGCCTCCTGTCCGAGTTCCCGGTCTTTCGGATCGGTATCGTCGAGAAATTGAGGAAAGAGGAGGTGCGGAGCAATCGCAATCGCCCCGCACTCCTTCATAACGTATGCGCAGTATTCCCGCGCCGCTTCGGTGTTTGCTTCGTAGTCTCCTGCCAGCCGGGAGCAGACATAGATTTTCTTCATGCCCGCCTCAGTTGGTATAGAGATCGTCGTACATATCCCCGTCGATCACGACGCGGGAATTGCCCTTCGCGGTGAGCATTCCGGCAGGGCACCAGACGTCAAAGGCGTAATACTTTACGGCATACGGCTCGTCCGGGAACCACAGGGGAACGGTGTGCATACGAGCGCCGCTCACGCTGGAAGGCAGAACCTTGAAGACAAAGACTCCGGCATCGGATTCCAGACGGTCAGACTTGGCTTTTGCCGTACTATACGCATGTTCCGGGAAGAACACGTCCACCTTCGTGGTTCCGACAACGTCATAAGAGTTTGTGTCCACATCAGCGGTGGCTTCGGTGTCTACGCCGTAGCCGCTTCTGGTGGTCCAGACTCCGTCGGTCTGCTCACGGTATCCGGCAGTTTCATCGGGATAGAGTTCCGCTTCCAGGACGAGCCTGGCGTAGTACGTTCTGCGCACGAAGTCGCCGTCCCATTCCCAGACGCTCCACGTCAGTTCCTCGGATTCGTCGTCGTTCGTATCGGTGTAGACGAATCCACTCGGTTCTTCCGGCTCCATTCCCGCGTCCTCGCAGTCTCTCTCGGGGAGATCCTCCACGGGCGCAATGATGGAATCGTCGTTGTTGCGCAGGCTGGTTTCCGTCACACCCGCAGGAGCGGATACATGGAATTCAAAGGTTACCTTCGTGGTATCGGGAATGGTCACCTCATACCATACGAGGTTGTCCCCGTTTGCCGGGATGATCACGCTCTTGCTCTGCGTGTCAAAGATCGCTCCGGTTGCGGTCCGCGCTCTCATTTCCACGGTCGCCGGATTGACCGGGGTCAGATCGACGTCCCCATCGTTGAAGACTCGGGCGGATACCATCACGGTCGAGCCCTTGTAAAGGATGCCGTTCAGCTCCGCATCGATGGAGAGATCGGTTCTAACCTTATCCAGATAGATGGTCACGGAGGCGGACAGGTTGGATTCGCTGATGGTCGCGGACGCGGAACCGGTGGAGTACTCATCCTTCGTCGCCGTGAAAGTATAGGTGCGGAAGGGCAGATCGGTAAAGGTCACAGCCCCGCTGCCGTTCGTGACGCCCGCATACGATCCGCTGACAACGGGAACACCGGAGAGGAGTGCATCCGTCTCGCGGTCACGGACGTAAACCGTAATGTCACCCGACGTAGGGATCGGATCGAGATAGATGGTCACAGAGCCGTCGGGGGAATCCGAAGTGATGTTCGCCGTGCCGGAGTTCGGACGGTATCCGCTCTTCGAGGCGTTGAACGTATAGGAGCCGAAGGACAGATTCGTAAAGGTTGTCTGTCCACTGGAATTGGTGGTTCTGCTTCTGCCGTTCCCGGTAACCGTTGCGCCGTAGATTGCGTTGCCGGTATTACGGTCACGAACATAAACCGTGATGTCGCCGTTCGTCGGAAGCGGATCGAGGTAAATGGTGATGGTGGTCGATACAGAGGTTTTCGAGATCGTCGCTGTCGCAGAGCCGGAACGGTAGCCGGTCTTGGATGCAGTGAATTCGTGCGTACCGAACGCCACATTCCCGAAGGAAACTCTGCCGTTCGAGCCGGTTTCGCCGCTCTTGCCCGCGCCGCTGACGGACGCGCCGGAGATGACCTGACGGTTGGAGGAATCCCGGACGATCACGGTCACCTCACCGGATTCGCGGTACAGCCTCAGAGTTACCGTCTTATCCGGATCGGAGGAGGTGATCCTCACATTCTCGCTCGCGCTGGAATATCCGTCCGCGGAAGCGGACGCCGTGTGATTGCCGAAGGATACGCCGGAGAAGGTCGCGGGGTTGGAGGACCCGGTTCTGGAGTCCAGCTTCACCGTCGCGGAAGAGATCAGCGCGTCGGTGTCGCCGTCCACCGCTCGGACGGTGATGCTCCCGGAAGTGGGTTCCGCCACCTGCTCGTGGCAGTAGAAGGTCACGGTGAGGGGCTTGGATTTTGCGCTGTAATTCTGGCTGTAGGTCTGGCTGGTACTGGTCCCCGTGCTGTCGCCGGAGTAGGTCAGGTGGTCATACACATAACTGCCTGAATCGGAATAGTCGGAATAGGAGATGGATACGACCGCCGAAGAGGATGCGGAGATCGTGCCGCTCACATGAAAATCGCTCGTCCGGTAGAGTTCCCGGCCCGTCGTGGTATTGATCCAGATCGCGGTGCAGTCCGGGGAGACCGGGGTGTCACCGTCGACCGGGTTCGCCATGAAGGTCAGATAGCTCTTGGCCGCCTGACGGATGGCCTCCTTCGTCGAGGGATGCCAGTCCCAATTGCTGATACAGGCGTTGATTTCACTGTCGCTGTTGCCGTCGAAATAGCCGTGAACGATCTCCTGCCCGTTCCACGTCAGGGATGCGGGTGAATAGACGCGGATTACACGGGTGTAATGGATCGTATAGATTTTGCCGTCCGCTCTGCCAATGAGGGAGAGGAGCGTCCGCACCTGGTCGTCGGAAAGGTTGGTCTGCTCGTCGTAGCTGTTCGGGAGCGTCATGGAATAAGACAGCGTCTTGTTCAGGCCGTTGCCAGTGATGCTCCGAATGGTCGCCTCATGGTAGGTGTTCCACATATAGTAAGACGTCGCATGACGCACATACTTGAAATTCACTGTAAAGGTCGCGCTGATTCCCGCCGCAGTGTAGGCGACGAAGGTGGTCGAAGTGAATTCAGATTCCTTGTTTGCTGTGATGGTCACGGAAGAGCCGTTCTTCGTATAAGTGCGCCCGTTCATGGAGTAGACGATCTTGGTGACGGTCGTGCCGGAAGCAGAGGCCGTGACCGTATAGCTGGCCGGGAAGGATTCCGACGTGATTTCGCCGCCCGCCGAGCCGAGGGTACCGGAAGGGCCGGACGCGGACAGGGTCACGGACGCGGTGGAAGGAGCATATCCGCCCCAGCCGCTGCCTGAACCCGAACCGGAGCCGCCGCCGGAAGAGGAGCTTTTCTTGTACCCGCATCCGGTACAGGTATTGCCGGAGAAGGTATGGGAAGCCGTTTCGGTCTTCGACGCCCCGCAGACGCAGGACAGGGTACGCTTGTGCTGGCTGTCGGAGATCGAAGTCCAGGAGCCGTAATCCCAGGAGTGGGAAGCATTGGTGGTATTGTAGTTGATGCCGCAGTCGTTGCAGTGCTGCCAGGTCTTATGCTGGGTGCTCGAGGAATTCTCGTACTTCCGCGTGTTGTCGCTGTGCGAGCAGGACTTGGTGTACCCGCAGGAGGAACAGGTGTTGCCGGAGAAGGAGTGGTTCTCCCAGCCGGAGTACCCGTATCCCGTCAGGGTCTTGCCGCAGGAATTGCACTTCGCGTCATAGGAGTGCATATTCGAGTTTTCGTACTTGCACACCTTCGAGGTGGAGGAGTGGGAACACGTCTGCTTCTGATGTCCGCAGACACAGGTCCCGGAAGAGTTATAGCTGTGGTTTTCCCAGCCGCTGTAGCCCCATCCTTCCTTCACCTCTCCGCAGATCGAGCACTTCGACTTGTAGCTGTGCATGTTGCTGTTCTCGATCACATAGATCTTCGTCCAGTTGTGGGAGCACGCCGCCGAAGCGGTGACGGGCATCAGCCCGAAGAGCGTGATGAACGCCAGAAGCAGGGAGAGGATTCTGGTAAATTTCTTCATCTTGAAAATACCTCCTTCAATCAGTCAAGATTCCACAGGTCGAGCATATAGGACTGCTTGGCCTGTTCGGTGTAGAAAGCGATTTCCTCGTCGGTGAGGGTGCGCGGGATGTCCGGGTTCTCGTACCCTTCCGCGTTGATGTTGACCATGAGTCTGGTGCAGGTCTCGTTGACGTACATCTCCACCTCGCGGTTGTCGAAGTAGTAGGAGCCGAAGGTCCCGGAGCGC
>JAFYBN010000008.1 GCA_017540175.1 Clostridia bacterium
CCCAAACCATGGAGAAATGCGACAGCCCGCTTGCTTTTCAGATCTGACAGCCGTACTTTTTCTCCTTTATCGAGGAGAAAAAGTACCAAAAAGAGGAACTCTTTCAAAGTCTTGGGTGTTCCGAGGTCTGCGGACCTCGGGTCAGGACTCCGTCCCGACACCTTGCCGCCTTTTGAAAAAGGCGGGCGAAAACTTTTCGCCTATTTGCGACAGCCCCATTCCCGGATTTTCAGGGTCAAACGACCTGGAACAGATAAAACTTGAGATAATCCGTCTCCGGCACCGAACGCAGGAGGGGATGATCGGGAGAGGCGGCGCGCGCTTCGATCTGCCGCAGGGAGACCCCGGCGTCGGAGGCGGCCTCGTCGAGCATTTTCTCAAACAGCGGCGCGGTCATGAAATGCGAACATGAGGCGGTGGCGAGCCAGCCGCCGCGCGGCAGGGAGCGCATCGCCCGGAGATTGATGTCCTTATAGCCGCGGAAGGCGTCCTTCACGGTGGAGCCGGATTTCGTGAACGCGGGTGGGTCGAGGATGATGTAATCGTACGCTCCCCTTCCCTTTGCGCCGGACGCGAGTTCGGTCAGAAGCTCGAAGACGTCCGCCTCAACGAACTCGATTCTGTCTTCCAGCCCGTTCAGCGCGGCGTTCTTCTTGGTCTGCTCGATCGCGGACGCGGAGATATCGACCGCGGTCACATGCTCCGCTCCCGCAAGGGCGCAGTTCAGCGCAAACGCGCCCGTATGCGTGAAGCAGTCGAGCACACGTCTGCCCTTCGCCAGCCTTGCTGCCGCGAGGCGGTTGTATTTCTGGTCGAGGAAAAAGCCCGTCTTTTGCCCGCGGATGAAATCCACGTCGTACCGGACGCAGTTTTCGGTGATCGGAACATGGCCGTCTTCCCTCTCGCAGAGTCCGAGACGGAAGCCGACGGAGGGCTCCATGCCCTCCTTGCGGCAGAGCTCGCCCTCGCTTCTCTCGTACACGGTGCCGATTCTCACCCCGTATTCGGGAAGGAATTCGACGAGCGTGGAAAGAATGAGATCCTTGACGAGGGAGGTCCCGAGGCAGAGGCATTCGACGACGAGGGTATCCTCAAAGAGATCGACCGTCAGCCCGGGAAAGCGGTCCGCCTCCCCGTGGATCAGGCGGCAGGCAGAAAAATCCGCCCCCATGACCGCTTTGCGGTAATCGAGCGCGTATCGGACGCGGCGGCGGTAAAACGCCTCGTCAAAGCGGTCGTTAGCGTTGTCGGAAATCAGCCGCACGCGAATCTTCGAGCTGCTGTTGTAATACCCCGTGCCGAGAAAGCGCTCCTTCGGGGAAAAAACGTTCACGAGGGAGCCGTCCGCCGGGACGGCGGGCTCGTCGGATGCGGGGGAGAGGATCTTGACGACCTCCCCCTCGAACACCCACGGATGCCCGGTTTTCGCGTGATTCGCGCCTTTTTCGGTGATGAAAACTCTGTGAAGCGGAAGCATGTCAGTTCAGCTTTTCGAGGGCGGCGAGGATGCCGGCCTTCTTTTCCTTCTGCTTTTCGAGCTTTTCGCGCTCGGCAGCCACGACCTTCTCGGGCGCGCGGGAGACGAAGCTCTCGTTCGCGAGCTTGCCCTCGGCGCGCGAGATTTCCTTTTCGACGTTTTCAAGCTCCGCGCCGAGCCGCTTTTTCTCGGCCTCAAAGTCGATCATATCGGCGAGCGGGATGTGGATCGTCGCGGAATCGGTCACGATGCGCACGGCGCCCTCGTCGTGATAAGCGTTGACCAGTTCCACCGCGGACGCGGAGGCAAGTCTTTCAAAGAAGGAGGACGAACCTTCAAACGCGGCGGGATATTTCGTTTCGATATACACCTTCGCTTTTCTCGACGGCACGACGCCCATTTCGTTGCGGCGCACGCGGATGGCGCGGATGGCGTCGATGACCTTCTGCAGATCGGCGCTCTCGGCCGGGAAGCGAAGAGCCGCTTCAGCCTCAGGGAAGGTCTTCACCATGATGCTGCCCTCTTCTCCCGGCAGACCGGAATAAATCTCCTCGGTGATGAAGGGCATGAAGGGATGCAGAAGCTTTAAGGTCTCCCGGAGCACATAGGCGAGCACGTTCTGCGCGACCGCGCTCCGCTCGCCGCCGGCCGAGACGGAGGGCTTCGAAAGCTCGATATACCAGTCGCAGTATTCGTCCCAGAGGAAGTCGTAGATCGCGGAGAGGGCGACGCCGATCTCGTACTTGTCGAGATTCGAATTCACGCTCTCGGCGCATTCCTCGAATTTCGTGAGGATCCACTTGTCCTCGGGTGCGAGGGCGGCGGGATCGGGCTTTTCGATCTTTTCGATCGTGAGGTTCATCATCACGAAGCGCGCCGCGTTCCAGAGCTTGTTCGCGAAATTGCGCGCCGCTTCGATCTTCTCGTCCGAGAAGCGCATGTCGTTTCCGGGGCTGTTGCCCGTCGCGAGAGCGAACCGAAGGGCGTCCGCGCCGTATTTGTCGATGATCTCGAGCGGATCGATGCCGTTGCCGAGGGATTTCGACATCTTTCTGCCCTGCGCGTCCCGCACGAGCCCGTGGATGAGCACGGTATCAAAGGGAATATTGTCCGTATAATGCAGGGCGGAGAAAATCATGCGGGAGACCCAGAAGGTGATGATGTCGTAGCCCGTCACGAGGGTGCTCGTGGGGTAGAAATAGTCGAGGTCCTCGGTCTTGTCCGGCCAGCCGAGCGTGGAGAACGGCCAGAGCGCGGAGGAGAACCACGTGTCAAGCGTGTCGGGATCCTGCGTCATGTGTCCGCCGCACTTCGGGCAGACTGTGCAGCCGTTCTCATCCGCGGTGACGACAACCTCGCCGCAGTCGTCGCAGTAGAACGCCGGGATGCGGTGGCCCCACCAGAGCTGACGGGAGATGCACCAGTCCTGCGTGTTCTCCATCCAATGGAAGTAGTTCTTGTCAAAGCGTTCGGGGACGAATTTGATCCGTTCGTCGCGCACCGCCTCGATCGCGGGCTTCGCGAGGGGCTCCATGCGCACGAACCACTGCAGGCTCACCATCGGCTCGATGGTCGTGCCGCAGCGGTAGCAGGTGCCGACCTCGTGCTTCAGATCCTCGATACCGGCGAGATAACCGCCCGCTTCGAGATCCTTCACGATGGCCTTGCGCGCTTCGTAGCGGTCCATGCCGGCGTATTTCGGGTAATTGTCCGTGATCTTCGCGTCCTCGGTCAGCGCCACCTCCATGGGCAGGTGCTGACGGCGGCCGACCTCAAAGTCGTTCGGGTCGTGCGCGGGGGTGATCTTCACGCAGCCCGTTCCCTTGTCGAGCTGTGCGTGCTCGTCCGCGACGATCGGGATCCTTCTGCCGACGAGCGGGAGCACCACGTATTGTCCGATGAGGTGCTTGTAGCGTTCGTCCTCCGGGTTGACCGCCACGGCGGTATCGCCGAGCAGGGTCTCCGGACGGGTGGTCGCGACCTCGACGTACCCGCCGCCGCCCACGAGGGGATAGCGGATGTGCCAGAAATGCCCGTTCTGTTCCTCGTAATCCACCTCAGCGTTGGAGATGGAGGTCTTGCAGTGCGGGCACCAGTTGATGATGCGCTCGCCGCGGTAGATCAGCCCCTCGCTGTAAAGCTGCTCGAACACCTTGCGCACGGCGCGGGAACAGCCCTCGTCGAGCGTGAAGCGCTCGCGCGTCCAGTCGCAGGAGACGCCCATTTTTTTGAGCTGCTCGATGATGCGGCCGCCGTATTTTTCACGCCATGCCCACGCGCGCTCGAGGAATTTTTCGCGTCCGAGATCCTCCTTCGTGAGGCCTTCCTTGCGCATCTCCTCCACGATTTTCGCTTCAGTTGCGATGGAAGCGTGGTCGGTGCCGGGGACCCAGAGGGTGCAGAAGCCCTTCATGCGCTTGTAGCGGATGAGGATGTCCTGAAGCGTATTGTCCAGCGCGTGGCCCGTGTGGAGCTGCCCCGTGATGTTCGGCGGGGGAATGACGATGCTGTAATGCAGTTTTTTGCGGTCGACGGTGGGCGTGAAGAGCTTTTTCTCGCACCACTGCTCGTAAATGCGCCCTTCGAAATCGGCGGGCGAATAGGTTTTCGGAAGTTCTTTTCTCATTGTGTATGATTCCTTTCGGATGTTTTTTCGGATGATTACGCCGCGATGATCCGATCGAGCCGGGCGGCGGTCTCTTCGGTGTCGAAGCCGTACTCGTTGTTCACCGTGAAATCGGCGTAGACCCGGGACGGCAGGCTGTAGGTTTTCTCGCGGTAACGGGCGCAGCGGAGATAGTAGTCCCCGACCTCCTCCACGCTCAGCCCCCGTACGGCGACGTTGCGCGCGATACGGCGATAGATGCGCGTCTCGATCGACGCGTCCACCCAGATCTTCGCGTCCGCGGCGTGCCGCAGGGATTCATGGCAGAGGACCGTCACGCCCTCAAAAAAGATGAGATCGTATTCTCCGCCGTCCCGCGCCGCGATGAGGTCCGCGAGCAGCGCGGCGGCGTCGAAGGAATCCGGATGGTTCCAGTCGGGATATTCTTTCCCGTCGGAGGGGGAGATCATGCGCGGCAGGACGGGCCTGAAATACCGGTCCGCGCCGAACAGCGCTACGCGCTTCCCTGCTTTTTCATAATGATCCTTCAGCGCGGCGGCAAGGGTGCTCTTCCCCGACCCGGACGCGCCGGAAATACATACAAGTCTTGCGCTCATACTCGCCTCCCTTCCGGATGAGTTCCGGTTCAATAAAAAAATCCTGCCCGGCCAAAGCCGTATGCAGGACGCGAAAACGCGCGGTACCACCTGAATTCGCCCGGGGGAAAAGAACCCGGACGCGCTCGAAGCCCTTAACGCGGGCAAACGCCGGAAACTACACGCGGCACGGGACCTTTGATCCTCGCCGTTTTCCCCTCCGAAGCTCCGGGATGACTTCGCCCGTCTGTGCCGCCGCGCTTCCACCGTCCGCCGCTCGCTGTGTGCCGTCCGCTCGGGTTACTCGTTCCCATCAACGCTTTTTTCTGATTCAAGTAAAAGTCAGAATATCACATTATCCTTCTGTGTTCCAGTCTGTTTTCCGGATATTTTGTTATTTTTTTGTGAACTTTTCGATTTTCCGTTCTCGCGGTGTCCTGCGGCGGCGTTCTTTTTATAAATAAACCGTAAATTTGACGCGGTACGTCTTGCAATCCGCGCCGCGATCTGATATAATGCACATCAGGCAGAATAACTCGTGAATCAAGACCGTACCAGCCGGGGGAGCAGCGGGGCCCTGAACCCGAAGTCCGCTATACGCGGGGGTGGATTCCCGTTCCGAGGACGGAGCTTGCGCAGTCTGTGCCGTACGGAAATGTGATGACAAACGGGTCTTGCGCGATTCGCGGCTGTGAACCATGTCAGGTGGGGAACCAAGCAGCATTAAGCAGTTTAGCGGATGCGCCGCGAGGCAGCCTGTTTCGAGCAGGAACTGCGGCGTCGTGCGTGATCCTTCGTTCGACGTTCGGGTGTGCGGTCTTGATTCAAGGGTTATTCTGTATCTTTTTTGAGGGGGGAGCGCGGGATGCATCAGGCTTTATACAGGAAGTACCGTCCGAAAAGCTTTGACGGCGACCTCGGCGTGGTCGGTCAGGATCACGTCACCTCGGTGCTGAAATACGAATCCGAGCACGGCCGGTTTTCCCACGCCTATCTGTTCTGCGGGCCGCGCGGCACGGGCAAGACCTCGTGCGCGAAGATCCTCGCGAAGGCCGTGAACTGCGAGCATCCCGTGAACGGAAACCCCTGCGGGACCTGCTTCGCGTGCCGGTCGATCGACGACGGGACGGCGGCGGACGTGCTCGAGATGGACGCGGCGTCGAACACCGGCGTCGATTACATTCGCGACATCAAGGAAGCGGTCACCTATGTGCCCGCCGCGCTCAAGAAGCGGATCTACATCATCGACGAGGTCCACATGCTTTCGACGAGCGCGTTCAACGCCCTGCTGAAAACCCTCGAGGAGCCGCCGGAGCACGTCATTTTCATCCTCGCGACGACCGAATTTCACAAGCTGCCCGCGACCGTCGTTTCGCGCTGTCAGCGGTTCGATTTCCGGCGCATCCGCACGGAGGTGCTCGCCGAACGGCTGCTGCGCATCGCAGAGCTCGAAAGCATTCCGCTCGAAAAGGACGCGGCGATCTTGCTCTCGAAGCAGGCGCAGGGCGGCATGCGCGACGCGATCAGCCTGTTCGAGCTGACCGCCGCGGGCGGTCACGAGGTGACGACGGACCGTGTCAAGGAGATTCTCGGTCTCGCCGGGATCGAAACGCAGTACAAGGCCGCCGTCGCCGTCTCGAAGAATGACGCCTCCTCCGTGTTCCGCATCATCGGGGCCGTCGACGCCTCCTCCAAGGACATTGCGGTTTTCTGGGCGGAGCTCATCGGGTTCTGGCGGGACATGCTCGTGTACAAAAACCTCTCGGATGAGGATAAAGCATCCTATCTCGATTATACCGAGCCGGAAATGCGCCTCTTGCACGATGCGGCGCGCCGGCTCAGTCCGGAAGCTCTGCGGTATCATTTCACCCTCATGGACGACGCGCTGCGCGACATGGCGCGGCTGCCGCAGACGAAGCGACTCACCGCGGAGCTGACCCTGCTCCGCATGGGCGACGCCTCGCTCGATTCCTCAAGCGAAGCCCTGCTCGCGCGGATCGCAGCGCTGGAGGAAAAGGTCAGCCTCCTCGAGGAGCAGGCGAGCCGGATCGCGGCCGGGAGCTTCACAGCGCCTCAAAGACCCGCGGACGAGCCGCTCATGCCGCTTGAGAAGTCCGCGCCGGACGAGTCCCCCGCGCATCCGGCACAGCCCGAGCCCGCGCAGAACGAAGCGAATCCCGTCGAAAACGAAAAAGCGGGGAGCGGCATGGTCCCGATCCTCGATCTCTCTGCGGTCGCCGACCGACTGGTCGAGAAGAATCCCATGGGCGCGAGCTTTCTCGCGCAGGGTGAAGGATTCGTCTCCGCCGACAAGACGCGCGTGCTGATCCGGGTCGCGAACGAATTCGAACGGAACATGCTTGTCTCGCCGGAGAACCATCAGTCCCTGCTTTCCGCGCTGAAGCTGTGCGGCATCACCGCGCCGGGCGCGTCGGTCGAGATCGCCACTGGCGCGAAGCCGAAGGCGAAAACCGCGCCGGACGACATCGCGGAATTCTGATCCCGCGCGGCCGGACGCTTGATATGAAAACAAAACATCACAACATACAGGAAACGAGGTAGAAGAAATGAAAGCAAAGCTCCCGAAGGGCATGGGCGGCGGCCCGCAGAACATGCAGGGCATGATCCGTCAGGCGCAGAAAATGCAGGAAGACATGGCGGCGCTGCAGGAAGAGCTCGACGCACGCGAATATGAAGTGAAAGCAGGCGGCGGCGTTGTGACCGTGAAAATCAACGGCAAGCTCGAGGTGCTCTCCATCGAGATCGATCCGGAGATCGTCGATCCGGAGGACACGGAAACGCTCGGGGACATTCTCGTCGCTGGCGTCAACGAGGCGATCAAGAAGGTCAACACGACGAACTCGGAAGAAATGGGTAAGGTCACCGGCGGACTGAACATGCCGGGACTGGGCGGCTTCGGCGGGCTGTTGTAAGATGACGGAAAACATCGAACCGCTCGAGCGGCTGACGGACATGTTCCGCAAGCTCGACGGCGTGGGCAAAAAGACGGCGGCGCGGTACGCGTTCTGCGTGCTGAATCTCTCCGAAGAGGATGCCGCCGCGTTCGCGGACGCCATTGTCAAGGCGAAGACCGAAATCAAAAAATGCGCCCGCTGCTGCAACATCACGACGGAAGAGCTCTGTCCCATCTGCTCTTCCCCGGCGCGGGATCACAGCACGATCTGCGTCGTGGAGGATCCCCGCGCGGTGCTTGCCATCGAAAAGACGCGGCAGTACGGCGGGGTTTACCACGTTCTGCACGGCACGATCTCCCCGATGCGCGGCGTCACCCCCGACCGGCTCACCATCCGCGAGTTGCTCGCCCGCTTCGAGCGGGAGGGAGACGAGCCGAAGATCGAAGAGATCATCCTCGCGACCAACCCCACGGTGGAGGGCGAAGCGACGGCGATGTACCTTGCGAAGCTGCTCTCCCCCCTCGGCGTGAAGGTCACCCGCATCGCCAACGGCGTCCCCGTCGGCGGCGACCTCGAATACGCGGACGAGATCACCCTTCGCCGCGCGATGGAGGGGCGGTATTCGCTGGAGGTGTGAGAAAGGGAACGCGGCTTTCTTAAAAGAAAGCCTGGCAAAGAACTCTATAAAAAACAGACAAACCGCCCGATACGGCCGCATGCCGGACTCGAGCGGTTTATTTTTTCATTCTGTTCCGATCCTCACGACTTCGCGCTGTTTCGGATCATCTCGAACACATTCATGAACGCGCTGCCGTCGCCGGCGTTCTGGCCTGCGAGGTCATCGGGGGTGAAGAGGGCGTAGGAGACGCCGTCGGCATACCAGCGCGCGAGGGCGTGGTTATAAACGCGCGGCGTGGTGTCGGGGAGGGTATCGTCGTGCTCGCCGTTGATGAACGGCATGCCGGAGACGTCGTCGAAGCCGGTCGACAGCTTGGAGCGCCAGCAGTAGAGGGTGTCATCGTAGCGGAACGTCACCTCGTTTACGGCGTCTTCATACGCGTCGTAATAGAACCGCGTCCACTCAAGGTCATCCGCCTCGATGGGCAGGTTCATGATAATGCCGTCGAACGCAGCGATCCCTTCGGGCGAGGTGGGCGCGACGAGTCTCTTCTCAAGCGGCTCGCCTTCAATCGGGGCCGGGGTCACCGCGGCGACTGCGGGATCCACTTCGTCCGCGTTCTTTTCACCGTCCTCCCCGGATGGCTCGGCTGCGGGCGTCTGTTCCCCGGACTGGGCCGAGGCGGGGTCCGTCTCCGCTTCGCTCCCCTTGGAGCAGCCCCAGAGGGCGCAGAGCAGGATCAGCAGCAAAACAGCAAATACTTTTTTCATTTTTTCATTTATCCTTTCTTTTTTTGAGTGCAGTCCGGTTCCCGAGCCCGCTCAGACGCCGACCCGGTTGATTCCCTTCCCCGTTTCGGCGAAGGAGCGGAGGTTTTGATCGAGGATATCCATCAGCCGCACGCGCGCTTCCTTTGACGTCCATGCGCAGTGGGGCGTGATAACACAGTTCGGCGCTTTGAGCAGGGGATTTTCGGGATCGGCGGGCTCCTTCGCGAGCACGTCGACGCCCGCGCCGCCGAGTCTGCCGTCTTTTAAAGCGTCCGCTACGTCCGCTTCGTTCAGCACCGCGCCGCGGGAGGTGTTGATGAGGATCGCGCCGGGCTTCATCTTCGCGATAAAATCGCGGTTCACCATGCCGCGCGTCTCATCCGTCAGCGGGCAGTGGAGGGAGAGATAATCGCTCTCTCTGAGCAGCTCGTCCGGAGTCACGAACCGGATGCCGTCCTCCTCGCCGTCCGTCTTCGAGCGGCGCGTCGCGAGCGTCTTCAAGCCGAACGCCTGACAGATCTTCGCGAACCGCGTTCCGATCGCGCCGCAGCCGTACACGCCCGCCGTCTTGCCCTCGAGCTCGACGAAGCGGGCTTTTTCGTAGTGGAAGCCGGGCATGCCCGTCCACTTTCCGTCCGTCACCATCGCCCGGTACGCGTTCAGATCGAACGCGTGCGCGAGCAGGAGCGTGAACGCGTGCTGAGCGACCGAGGCGGTCGAATAGCCGGGGACGTTGCAGACCTCCACACCGCGCGCGCGGCAGGCGGCGACGTCGATCATGTCGTAGCCAGTCCCGAGCGCGGAGACGTATCTGAGGTTCGGACACGCGGTGAGGACCTCCCGTCCGATCTTCACACGGTTGGTGAAGACGGCGTCCGCGTCCCCGATCTTTTCCGGGGCCTCGTTGTCCGAGAGCTTGTCATAAACCTCAAAAGTCCCGAATTTGCCGAGCCAGTCCCACGAGAGGTCGCCCGGGTTGACGGCAAAACCGTCCGTGATCACGATTTTCATGGAATGATCCTTTCTCCGTCAAACAGAAATACGCCGTACCCGGAGCCCATGACGCCTCCGGTTTTCGCGAGATGATCCGCCATGGTCCTCCGGAGTCCCGTATCGCGCGGGAGGGATGCGGGATCGTAGGAATCCCGGTGTCCGAAGACCCGCCACAGATCATGGCTGTTCTTCACGTCCTCGCTGAAGATGATGTCGAAGCGGTCCATGAACGCGCGGATGCGGGAGGTCTGGGGCAGGAAATCATAGTTTCCCCGCCAGAGAAGCCACGAGTCGCAGACGAAGACCGCGGAGCCGGATCTTCCGAAATACCGGTATGCCCTTCGCAGCGCGTCCGTCACGGCGTCCGGGTCGAGCGGGCCGTCCTCGGGGATGTGGATGTTGATGACCTTATCCCCGCCCTTCACCGTCACGCCCGCCTTGGTCCAGATCGCGCCGCGGCGGAAGGGGACCTCGTGGAATTCGAGCCGCCCGAGCCGCACGATGGAGGCGTCGAGGAAGTTGATGAACCAGTTCCATTCGTAAAAGCCGACGTGTCCGCGCTCGCGCATGCAGGTCTTCGACCAGACCGTCAGCTCCCGCATGGAGGCGTAATACACCTCGTCGTCCATGCCGCGGTCCCGGTAAAGCGCATGGGCGCGGAGCCCGAGCAAGAGCCCGACGGCGAGCATCGTGAGATCGCGCTCTGCGCCGAGCTCGTCAGCGAGCGCATGGATCGGCTCGGTCCGGTGAAAGTCCTCTGCGATCTCTTGAAGCCGCTCGGGACAGCTCTGTGCGATCCGACAGGCGACGGGCGCCGCCGCGGCGAGATACTCCGCCGGGAGTCCGATCCGTGCGGCAAGGTCCGCGAGGGATTCGCCGGTCACGGGATCGGTTTCGGGAAAAACGGGTTTCTTCACACGAGCCGCCCTCCGCGTTATCTCTTTACACGCGCGTTGCCGTTCCAGACCGACCAGACCTGCTCCTCGTCCGCGGGCTGCGCATAGTCGGTGAGGAAGGTGGTCGCGAGCGCGCCGGTCGCCCAGCCGAACTGGACCCATTTCTCCGCCTCCCAGCCCTTCAGCATGGCGTAGAGCAATCCGCCCACAAATCCGTCACCGCCGCCGATGCGGTCGAGCACATGGATCGGACGGGGCTCGGCGATGTGCCATTCGCTGCCGCAGAGCGTGATCGCGCCCCAGATGTGTTCGTTCGCGTTCACGACCTGTCGCAGGGTCGTTGCAAAGACCTCTGCGTTCGGGAATCTCTCCTTCACGCAGCCGATCATGCCCTTGAAGCTCTCGATCTTGGACGAAAGGTCCTTGCCGCCCGCCTCGGGGCCTTCGATGCCGAGGGCGAGCTGGAAGTCCTCCTCATTCCCCACGAGGATGTCCGCCGCCTCGGCGATTTCGGTGAACGCGGCGCGGAGCTCTGCCTCGCGGTTCTTCCAGAAGGAGGCGCGGTAATTGAGGTCGAAAGAGACGACCGTCCCGTATTTCTTCGCGGCTCTGGCGAGCGAGAGGCAGAATTCGGAGGTTTCGGGGGACAGCGCGCCGATGAGCCCGGAAAGGTGCAAAATCTGCACGCCCTCTTCGCCGAAGATGCGGTCGACGTCGAAGTCCTTCACGTTCAGCGTCCGTCCGACTTCGCCCGCCCGGTCGTTCGCCACACGGGGACCGCGGGAGCCGTAACCGGAGTCGCCGATGTTGAACTGGTGGCGATAGCCCCACGGGCCGCCCTGCTCGACCTCGGCGCCCTCGTAATCGATGCCGCGGGAGCGGAGGTTGCGCTTGATAAAGTCCGCGATCGGGCTGTCCTTGACGAAGGTGGTGAGCACTTTTGTCTTCATGCCGAGGAAGGCGGCGATGGAGACCACGTTGGACTCCGCGCTCGTCGCGTGCATGAAGAAGGTGTCGGACGCCTGCACCGGCTGTCCGTTCATGGGGCAGATGCGCACGCCCATGGAGGTGGGGACGACGATGGCGTATTTGCAGTTTTCTCTGAATTTCATAAGACTCTCCTTTTTGTTCTCAGGCGTTGTACTGCGTCGAGGCGGTGTTTCCGACCTCCCCGCTCAGCCAGTCCGTGTGGAAGAACTGCCCTCTCGGGGCGTCGACTCTCTCGTAGGTGTGCGCGCCGAAGTAATCCCGCTGAGCCTGCAGGAGGTTTGCGGGAAGCCGTTCGGTGCGCCAGCCGTCGTAATAGGTCAGCGCGGAGGTCATCGCGGGCATGGGAACGCCGGAGACGATGCCCGCCGCGGCGATCCTTCTCCACCCCGCCTCCGCATTTTTGACCGCGTCGCGGAAATAAGGATCCATCATCAGGTTCGTGAGTCCGGGGTCCTTCACGAACGCTTCCTTGATCTTGCCGAGGAACGCCGAGCGGATGATGCACCCGCCGCGCCACATCAGGGCGATGCCGCCGTAATTGAGATTCCAGCCGTAGGTCTTCGCCGCCGAGCGCATGAGGGAATAGCCCTGCGCGTAGGAGACGATCTTCGAGGCGTAGAGCGCCTGACCGAGATCGGCGAGGAACGCCTCCCGGTCCCCTTCGAACTTCGCCGCGGGGGCGGAAAAGACCTTTGCCGCCTCGGTGCGCTCGTCCTTTGCCGCCGACAGACAGCGGGCGAACACCGCCTCGCCGATCATGGTGAGGGCGATCCCCTCGTCCAGCGCGGCGATCGCCGTCCATTTACCCGTGCCCTTCTGACCCGCCGTGTCGAGGATCTTGTCGACGAGCGGTTCGCCATCCTCATCCCTGCGGGACAGGATATCCGCCGTGATGCCGATGAGATAGCTGTCAAGGGCGCCCTTGTTCCACTCGGCGAAAACGGCGCTCATTTCGTCCGCCGTCATGCCGAGGTAGTCCTTCATGATCTGATATGCCTCGCAGATGAGCTGCATGTCGCCGTATTCGATGCCGTTGTGCACCATCTTGACGAAATGGCCCGCGCCGCCCTCTCCGACCCAGTCGCAGCAGGGGACTCCTCCCTCGACCTTCGCGCAGATCGCCTGAAGGATGGGCTTCACGCGCTCCCATGCCGCGGGAGAGCCGCCCGGCATCATGGAAGGTCCGTTGAACGCGCCTTCCGCGCCGCCGGACACGCCCGTGCCGACGTAGAGCATGCCGTGCTCCTCAACGAGGGTGCACCGTCTCGCGGTGTCCGGGAAATGCGAGTTGCCGCCGTCGATGATGATATCTCCCGGCTCGAGCAGGGGCAGGAGCTTTTCGATGGTCTCGTCAACGGGGGAGCCCGCCCGGATCATCATCATGACGACGCGGGGCTTCTCGAGGCTTGCGACAAGCTCCCCGAAGGAATACGCGGGGATGAAGTTCTTTCCCGCGCCGCGTCCCGCCATGAATTTGTCCACCACGCCGTCCCAGATATCGTAGACCGCGACGGTGTACCCGTGCCGCTCCATGTTCATGGACAGATTCTCACCCATGACCGCCATGCCGATCATGCCGATGTCCGCTTTTTTCATACGCTTTTCTCCTCGGTTCATAGATTCTGTTGTGATGCTTGTTTCGGATCCCGCGCCTTCATGCGCCGGAGCGTTTCATAGGGGATCTCAAGATTTCCGAGCCCGACGCCGATTTCGATGTGGGGCTTGAACGAGCCGTGAAAATCCGTGCCGCCGGAGAGCTTCAGTGCGTGTTTTTGAGCCAGCTCCCGGACTTCTTTTTCCATGTCGGGGGTGTAATCGGTATAAAAGCCTTCGAGTCCCGCGAGTCCCTCCGACGCGAGCCGCGCGACGAAGGCGTCGAGCTCCTCGGGGGGCTTTTTTGTCAGGTGCAGATGCGCGAGATATGCGTCCCCGCCCGCGTCCCGGATGAGGGAGACCGCCTCGGTGTCGGTCAGCGCCTGCGATTCGGAATAGGCGGGACAGCCGACGTTGAGCCACGCTGCGAAAGCGTCCTTCGGGCTTTTCGCGTACCCTTTTTCCGTCATGATCCGCGCGACGTGCGCGCGGCAGAGGATGCCGCCGCCCGCGACGGCTTTCACTTCGTCAAGGCTCACGTCCATGCCGAGCGCTTTCAGCATGCCGCAGGTCTCGCCGATGCGCTCGGTCCGCACGGCGCGGATGTACCCGACCGCCTCGCGGAGCACGGGGGAATCCGGGTCGATGAAATAGCCGAGGATGTGGGTCTCGGTGTCCGATTTTGCCGAAAGCTCGATCGCCGGGATCACCTCGAGCCCGATCAGCCTCCCCTCGTCCAGCGCGTCCTTCACGCCGTCCGCGGTATCGTGGTCCGAGAGCGCGACGGCGGAAAGACCCTTCGCTTTCGCGTAGCGGACGAGCTCGCGCGGGGTCATCGAGCCGTCGGAGCAGGTCGAATGAGTGTGCAGGTCGATGCGTTCCATCTCACACGCTCCAGAGTCCGAGCGCGGGATTTGAGATATAGTAGAACCTCTCCCCGTCCGCCTCATTCCAGCCGTCTCTCAGAACGGCGGGATCGTACTTCGCCGCTTCCTCCTTGTACGGACGCCAGCCGAATGCGACGCCCTCGACCTCTTCCCCGGAAAGAAGCTCGGTGCAGTAGGTAACGGAGAAGCGGCCGTCGGACGAGCCGTGGATGAGATGCGCCGCGACGGAGAGATTGGCCTTCAGGTCGGCATTTGCGGGATCGTTCACGAGCTCGAGCACGCGCTCGCGCCCCACATAGCCGTATTTGCGGATGAGGCGGTCGTTTTCCGCGTCCTCGCCGAATTTCACGACGCCGGGCGCGAGCACGATCAGTTCCCCGCCGTCCGCCATCGCGAGCCGGGTGCGGTAGACCGCCTTGTTGCCGAGCCAGGTGCTCTTGAATTCGCGGGGGTCCAGATAGACCACGCATTTTTCGATCGGTTCACCGACGCGGATGAGATTGAGCTCTTGGCTGTGCTCCACCGCCTGCTCGAAGACCGAGCGCTCCCTGCCGACATAGAGTCCGTGGATCAGGGTTTTGTCTCCCTCGTTTGTCGTGCAGGTAAGCAGGTAGAGGATCGGGATATCTTTGAGGAAGTGTTCTTCCGCGTAGTCGAACACGCGGCGCACGGGGGAGAAGTCCCGTCCCATGATGCGCTCGAGCCCGTAGAACGCGCCGAGCATGTGGGAGGAGTTGATCATGGACGAGCCGCCGCAGCCGACGAAGATGTTCTTCGAGTAGTTCGCCATGCCCACGACCTCGTGGGGGACGACCTGTCCAATGGAGAGGATGCGGTCGTAGCCGCCGTCGATCAGGATGTGGTTGACCTCGGCGTCGATCTTCTCGTTCACGAGCCCTTCCGACACCTCGGCAACGAACTGTGCGGGGACCTCGCCGATCTTCACGACGTCCTGCCGCCAGTTGTGGACGATGAGCTTTTCGTAGTCCACCCTGCCCTCGAAAAAGGCGTCGCACTCCTCCTTCGTCATGGGGGCGTGGGTGCCGAGCGCGGGCATCACGTCGATCTCGCAGGAATCGCCGAGCAAATCGAAAATCATCGCGGTGAGCTTGCCCGCGCCGGAATACAGTCTAGTATAGTCGGGGGGCAGGATCAGGATTTTTGAGCCGCGAAGGGAGCCGAGCTGTTCCTCGAGCGCCTGTCTGAGGCTCTCGTCGCTGAGTCCGTTTTTGCTTCTGTAAAACATGAGCGCTTCCTTTCGGATGTTATGCCGTATTATCTCATTGTATATTGTATCATCCGGACGGCCGCTTGTCAAGAACATGAAGAACTTTTTGCTCTCCGGCGCAGAATTGACGGGTACGGCGGGCGGATTGTGCATTGTGCAAGGGAACGCCTCATAAGAGAGGGATGAAATTTTACCTCTCTGCGCCTTGACGAAACGGCGCGAATCCGGTATAATAGAAGGCAGAAAAGCTTTCTGTGACTGACGGATGATGCGGAATAGACCGCGTGAAGCAGAAAGCGTTTGCTCCTATGAGCAGCCGACCGTCTGGGCATGTAATTCCGCGGGTGAATTATGTGCTTTTTTTGTTTCGATCCCGCGCCGCGGAGCCGGACGAGCCGCCGTCCTCCCGCGTCGTCCATGCGGCGGAGAAAGGATGAGACCTATGAAAAAAGCTGCAGTCATCATGGGCAGCGACAGCGATCTGCCCGTCGTCGAAAAAGCGTTCGCCGTGCTGCGCGATCTCGGCATTCCCTTTGAGGCGCGCGTCATGAGCGCGCACCGGACCCCGGAGGACGTCGCGTCCTTTGTGGGCGGCGCGAAGGATAACGGCTTCGGCGTCATCATCGCCTGCGCGGGCATGGCTGCGCATCTCGCGGGCGTGTGCGCGGCGGCGACCACCCTGCCCGTCATCGGCGTTCCGATCAAGGGCGGCATGCTCGACGGACTCGACGCGCTTCTTTCGACCGTTCAGATGCCGACGGGCATTCCCGTGGCGACGGTCGCCATGAACGGAGCCGCAAACGCCGCCATCCTCGCCGCAGAGATCCTCGCGCTCTCGGACGACGGCCTCGCCGAAGCGCTTTTCGAAATGCGCAAAGCGGGCGCGGACAAGGTGCGCGCGAAGGACAAGACGCTCGCCCAGTCCCTGTAACCGACGGGGCTCCCGAAACAAAGCCCGGCAAAGAACCTTTCCGAAGCGTTTTCAGCGCTTGATCAGGATCAATCCAACTCACAGGAGACAGATCGGATATGAAAAGTTACAGCGAAGCTTATAAGAACGCCGGGGTCGACATCACCGCCGGTTACGCCGCCGTGGAACTCATGAAATCCCATATCGCACGCACCGTCGTACCGGGCGTGTGCGACAAGATCGGAGGGTTCGGCGGTATTTTTGATCTCGGACTCGTTATGGAAAAATACGGGGTGACAAATCCCCTGCTCGTCTCGGGCACGGACGGCGTGGGCACGAAGCTCCGCATCGCGTTCCTCATGGACAAGCACGACACCGTGGGGATCGACTGCGTGGCGATGTGCGTCAACGACATCATCTGCTGCGGCGCGCGTCCCCTCGTCTTCCTCGACTACATCGCCTGCGGCAAGAACGTCCCCGAAAAGATCGCCGCGATCGTCTCCGGCGTCGCGGACGGCTGCGTTCAGGGCGGCTGCGCCCTTGTGGGCGGCGAGACCGCGGAAATGCCCGGCTTCTATCCCGAGGACGAATACGACCTCGCTGGGTACGCCTGCGGCATTGTCGACCGCGGCCGCGTGATCGACAAGGAAAACGTGAAGCCCGGCGACGTCATCCTCGCCTTGCCCTCCTCCGGCGTGCACTCCAACGGCTTCTCCCTCGTGCGCAAGGTGTTCGACATCGAAAATCGCGATATCAAAGCACCCGTCGCCGAGCTCGGCGGCAGATCCCTCGGCGAGGTCCTGCTTACCCCGACGAAGATTTATGTCAAGCCCATGCTCGCGCTGATGGACGAGGTCGGCGTGAAGGGTGTGTCCCACATCACGGGCGGCGGGTTCTACGAGAATATTCCGCGCTCCCTGCCGGCGGGCTGTTCCGCGAAGATCGAAAGAGCCGCGGTGAAGACCCTGCCGATCTTCTCCCTCATCGCGAAGGTGGGCGGCATCTCCGAGCGGGATATGTTCAACACCTTCAACATGGGCGTGGGCATGACCGTCATCGTCGCGCGGGAAGACGCGGACCGCGCGCTCGGCATCCTCCGCGACAACGGTGAGGACGCTTATCTGCTCGGCGAGGTCGTCTCCTCCGACGAGGGCGTCATCCTCGCGTAAAGGAGCGGTATATGGAAAAAATCAAAATCGCCGTCTTCGTATCCGGGGGCGGCACGAACCTCGAGGCCATTCTGAAGGCGTCCGAGGCGGGCAAGATCCCGCACGGGGAAATCGCCCTTGTGCTCGCGTCGAAGCCCGGCGTTTACGCGCTGGAGCGGGCGAAGAACCACGGGATCGAATCGGTCGTCGTTTCGCGGCGGGATGATCCCGAGAGCTTCGAGGACCGCATCGAAAAGGAGCTCTCAGCCCGCGGCATCGGCATGATCGTGCTCGCCGGGTTCCTCTCCATTCTGAACGCGGACTTCACCGACCGCTGGGACGGCAAGATCATCAACGTCCACCCCGCCCTCATCCCCTCGTTCTGCGGCAAGGGCTTTTACGGACTCCGCGTCCACGAGGCGGCGCTGGACTACGGCGTCAAGGTCACGGGCGCGACGGTGCACTACGTCAACTCCGTTCCCGACGGCGGAAAGATCATCCTTCAGAAGGCGGTCTATGTCGAGGACGGCGACACGCCGGAGATTCTGCAGCGACGCGTCATGGAGCAGGCGGAATGGGAAATTCTGCCGAAAGCCGTGGAGATCGTTGCCGAAAAGCTCGCGGGCGCAGAGTAACGCCCGTTTTCCCCCGCGCCTCATTCCCGGTCAATAATCCTTCATCAAATATAAGGAGAATCTCATGGACATCTACAAAACCTCTCCCATCGCATCCCTGCTCTCCGGCAACCCCTACCCGGGCCGCGGCATCATGATCGGCATGACGCCCGACGGAAAGAAAGCCGCGTTCGCCTATTTCATCATGGGCCGCAGCGAGAACAGCCGCAACCGCGTATTCGTCAAGGAAGGTCTTGATCTGAGAACCGCTCCTTACGACGCGTCGAAGGTGAAGGATCCCTCTCTCATCATCTACTACCCCGTCCGCGACCTCGGGAAGACCGTCGTCGTCACCAACGGCGACCAGACCGACACGATCCGCGACTTTCTGCTGAGCGGCTCGACCTTTGAAGCCGCGCTGGACACCCGGACCTTCGAGCCGGACGGCCCGAACTGGACGCCCCGCATTTCGGGCATCCTGTACCACGGCGCGGGCACGCTGCGCTACAAGCTGAACATTCTGAAATCCCTTGACGCGGAGGGTTCCGACTGCGTCCGCGAGACCTTCTCCTACACGGCTAAGCCGGGGCTCGGGCACTTTCTTCATACCTATGTGACGGACGGCAATCCCATTCCGACCTTCCAGGGCGAGCCGGAACGGATCGAGATCCCCGCCTGCGTCAACTGCCTGACGGAAGAGATCTGGTCGAACCTCGACGAAAACAACAAGATCTCCCTCTACGTCCGCACGACCGATCTCGAAACGGGCGAGATCAAGGAACGTCTCATCAACAGATACGAATAAATCGGAGGATGACATGAAAGAATTCGAACTGAAATACGGCTGCAACCCCAACCAGAAGCCCGCGAAGATCTATATGCGGGACGGGAGCGAGCTCCCCATCGAAATCCTGAACGGCAGACCCGGTTATATCAACTTCCTCGACGCATTCAACTCCTGGCAGCTTGTGATGGAGCTGAAGGAGGCGACGGGCATCGTGTGCGCGACCTCCTTCAAGCACGTCTCCCCCACCTCCGCCGCGCTCGGCTTCCCGCTCTCCGACGATCTCAAAAAAGCCTGCTTTGTCGACGACATCGAAGGGCTTGACGAATCCCCGCTCGCCTGCGCGTACGCGAGAGCCCGCGGCACCGACCGCATGTCCTCCTTCGGCGACTGGATCGCCCTTTCCGATCCCTGCGACGTCACGACCGCGAAGCTCATCAAGCGCGAGGTCTCGGACGGCATCATCGCCCCCGGCTACGATCCCGAGGCGCTCGAAATCCTCAAATCGAAGAAGAAGGGCGCGTACAACATCGTAAAGATCGACCCGAACTACCGCCCCGCGGAAATCGAAACGAAGGAAGTCTTCGGCGTCACCTTCGAGCAGGGGCACAACAACTACAAAATCTCCGCCGACGTGCTCTCGAACGTCGTCACGGCGAACAAGGAGATCCCCAAGGACGCGAAGCTGAACCTCATCGTCGCGCTCATCACCCTGAAATACACCCAGTCGAACAGCGTGTGCTATGCCGTCGACGGGCAGGCCATCGGCGTGGGCGCGGGTCAGCAGTCGAGAATCCACTGCACGCGGCTTGCCGGCAACAAGGCGGACATCTGGCATCTGCACCGCCATCCGAAGGTCCTCGGTCTTCCCTTCCTTCCTACGCTCGGCAGACCCGACCGTGACAATGTGATCGACGTGTATATCTCCGACCAGAGCGAGGACGTGCTCGGCGACGACGTGTGGGCGAATTACTTCACGACCCGTCCCGAACCGCTCACCAAGGAGGAGAAGAGAGCGTATCTCGATTCGCTCACCGGCGTCGCCCTCGCCTCCGACGCTTTCTTCCCGTTCGGCGACAACATCGAGCGCGCCCGCCGCTCCGGCGTCTCCTACATCGCGGAACCCGGCGGCTCCATCCGCGACGACCAGGTCATCGAGACCTGCGACAAATACGGCATCGCCATGGCGTTCACGGGCATGCGCCTCTTCCATCATTAAGACCGATTGAGTCGGGAGACTGATTTATGAACATCATCGTCATCGGTTCCGGCGGACGCGAGCACGCCATCATCAAAAAGCTCGCGGAAAATCCCGAAATCACGAAGATCTACGCCCTCCCCGGCAACGGCGGCATGAAGGAAGCCGAGTGCGTTCCCGTCAGCGCGAAGGACCTCGACGGCATCGTCGAATTTGCGAAAACGCACGACATCGGCTTCGCCGTCGTCGCGCCGGACGATCCCCTCGTGCTCGGCTGCGTCGACCGGCTGGAGGAAGCAGACATCCCCTGCTTCGGTCCGCGCGCGAACGCCGCGATCATCGAGGGCTCGAAGGTTTTCTCGAAAAACCTCATGAAGAAATACGGCATCCCCACGGCGGCATACGAGGTCTTCGACGACCCCGCCGCCGCGCGGGCGTATCTCGACACCGCCTCCTTCCCCATCGTGATCAAGGCGGACGGGCTCGCGCTCGGCAAGGGCGTGCTCATCTGCGCCGACCGCTCCGAGGCGGACGCCGCCCTCAGTGAGATCATGGAGACAAAAATCTTCGGCGAAAGCGGCAATCACGTCGTGATCGAAGAATTCCTCACGGGTCCCGAGGTTTCCGTGCTCGCGTTCACGGACGGCGAGACCGTCGTTCCGATGATCTCCTCCATGGACCACAAGAGAGCGGGGGACGGGGACACCGGGCTCAACACCGGCGGCATGGGCACTGTCGCGCCGAATCCGTACTATACGGAAGAGGTCGCCGAGCGGTGCATGAACGAAATCTTTCTGCCCACGATCCGCGCGATGAACGCGGAGGGGCGCACCTTCAAGGGCTGCCTCTACTTCGGGCTCATGATCACGAAGGACGGCCCGAAGGTGATCGAATACAACTGCCGCTTCGGAGACCCGGAGACGCAGGTGGTGCTTCCCCTGCTCGAAACCGACCTCTTCACGATCATGAAGGCGACCCGCGCGGGAACGCTTTCCTCGCTCGACATCCGCTGGAAGAAGGGCGCGGCGTGCTGCGTGATCCTCGCCTCCGCGGGCTATCCGAAGAAATACGAATCCGGCTTCCCGCTCATTCTGCCCGAGCAGCCGAAGCACGGCGCACAGATTTTCGTCGCCGGCGCGAAGCTCAAGGACGGCGTCCTCGTGACGGGCGGCGGACGGGTTGTCGGCGTGACGGCGGTCGCCCCCACTCTTGCCGAGGCTGTGAAGAACGCGTATGAAGCCGCCGAGGACGTGAAATTCGAAAACCGCACGATGAGACACGACATCGGCGCCCGGGCTCTGGCCTGCAAAGGAGAATAAATGGTATACAGATGTTATGTGGAAAAACGCCCCGGACTGACCGTCGAAGCGGACGCGCTGAAGGATGAAATCAATTCCACCCTCGGCATAATTTCTCTGACCGGTCTGCGCGTCGTGAACCGCTATGACGCGGAAGGCCTTGACGCGGAGCTGTTCGACTACGCGAAGCACACCGTTTTCTCGGAACCTCAGGTCGATCTCGTGAGCGATACCCTCTCCGTGCCGGAAGGCGCGCGGGTTTTCGCCGTCGAATATCTGCCCGGTCAGTACGACCAACGGGCGGATTCCGCGGCGCAGTGCATCCAGATCATTTCCCGCGGAACGCGACCCGCCGTGCTTTCGGCAAAGGTCTATCTGCTCGAGGGAGACCTCACGCCGGATGAGCTCGACGCGATCAAGAAATACGTCATCAACCCGGTTGAAGCGCGGGAAGCGGATCTCGCGGAAAGAACCACGCTCGAGCGGCAATACGACGTTCCAGCGGATGTGGCGGTCCTCGACGGGTTCCGGGCGTTGAAGGACGAAGATCTCGCTCCCTTTATCGCAAAATGGGGCCTTGCGATGGACGAAGGCGATCTCGCGTTCACACGATCCTATTTCAGCGGGGAGATGAGGGATCCCACCCTCACGGAAATCCGCATGATCGACACCTATTGGTCCGATCACTGCCGCCACACGACCTTCCTCACGACCATCGACAGCGCGCGCTTTGAGGATCCGCTGCTCGAGAGCTCCTATCAGCGTTATTTAAGCCTCCGGGGGAGGCTCGGCAGGGACAAAAAGCCGGTGACGCTCATGGACCTCGCTACCGTCGCGTGCCGCGCGCTCAAAGCGGACGGAAAGCTCCCGAAGCTCGATGAGAGCGAGGAGATCAACGCCTGCACGGTGAAGATCGACGTGGAGTTCGGCAAGAAAACCGAGAAATGGCTCCTGCTCTTCAAAAACGAAACGCACAACCACCCGACCGAGATCGAGCCCTTCGGCGGCGCGGCGACCTGCATCGGCGGCGCGATCCGCGACCCGCTCTCCGGGCGGAGCTATGTTTACGCCGCGATGCGCGTGACCGGCGCGGGCGACCCGACCGTTCCCATTTCGGACACCCTGCCGGGCAAGCTGCCGCAGAAGAAGCTCGTCACCACGGCGGCGGCGGGATATTCCTCCTACGGCAACCAGATCGGGCTTGCCACCGGGCAGGTGAGCGAGCTCTACCATCCCGGCTACGTCGCCAAGCGCATGGAGATCGGCGCGGTGATCGCCGCCGCTCCCGAAAGCGCGATGCGGCGCGAAAGACCGTGCCCCGGCGATCTTGTGATCCTGCTCGGCGGGCGCACGGGACGGGACGGCTGCGGCGGCGCGACCGGCTCCTCGAAATCCCACACCCTCCACTCGCTCGAGACCTGCGGCGCGGAGGTCCAAAAGGGCAACGCGCCCGAGGAGAGAAAGCTCCAGCGGCTGTTCCGGAATCCTGCGGCTTCCCTGCTCATCAAGCGGTGCAACGACTTCGGCGCGGGCGGCGTGTCCGTCGCCATCGGCGAGCTTGCGGACGGACTGCTCATCGACCTCGACAAGGTCCCGAAGAAATACGACGGGCTCGACGGCACGGAGCTTGCGATCTCCGAATCGCAGGAGCGCATGGCGGTCGTCGTGGCAAAGGAAGACGCAGAGCGCTTCTGCGCCCTTGCCGCGGCGGAAAACCTCGAGGCGACCGTCGTCGCGTCAGTGACCGATACGGACCGGCTCGTGATGACGTGGCGCGGAAAGACGATCGTCGATCTCTCCCGCGAATTCCTCGGCTCAAACGGCGCGGAGAAGCACATCGACGTCTCTCCCGAAGCGCCGAAGCCCTATGACAAGCCCACCCCGGACGATTTCACGGACGGCATGCTCTCGCTCGTCGGCGACCTCAACGTCGCGTCCCAGCGCGGGCTTGTCGAACGGTTTGACTCCACCATCGGCGCGGGCACGGTGCTCATGCCCTTCGGCGGCGAATACCAGCTCACCCCTGTTCAGGCGATGGCGCACCGCGTTTCCTCCGAGGACCGCGTCTCCTCCACCGTCTCGCTCATGGCGTGGGGCTACAACCCCATGATCGCGGAAAAGAGCCCCTACCACGCCTCCTATCTCGCGGTCGTGGAATCGGTCTCGAAGCTCGTCGCGTCCGGCGCATCCTTCGAGGACGTGTACCTGACCTTCCAGGAATACTTCGAGAAGCCCATGCGCGACGGAAAGCGCTGGGGCAAGCCGCTCGCCGCCCTGCTCGGCGCGCTCGACGCGCAGATGAGCCTCGGCGTCGCGTCCATCGGCGGCAAGGATTCCATGAGCGGGTCCTTCGAGAAGCTCGACGTGCCCCCGACTCTCGTTTCCTTCGCGGTCACGACGGATCGGATCGAGCACGTGATCTCCCCCGAATTCAAGCAGGCGGGACACCGCGTCACCCTGCTCCTCCCCGAATACGACGAAAACGGTCTCCCGACGGCGGATTCCCTCATCAAGAACTTCTCCCTCGTTCATGAGGGCATTGTCTCCGGCAACATCGAAGCCGCCTGGACCTGCGGGTACGGCGGCGCTGCGGAGGGCGTCTTCAAAATGGCGCTGGGCAACCGGATCGGCTTTGCCGCCGCGGACAACGTGAAGCTCTCCGATCTCTTCGGCTACCGGTACGGCGCGTTCGTTCTCGAGTGCGCGGGCCGCGCGGTCGGCACGATGATCGGCGAGACGATCCCGGTGGAGTCCTTCGTGCTGAGAGGCGATTCCGTCTCTCTCGCACAGCTTGAGAAGGTCTATGACGGCGTGCTCGAGGGCGTCTACCCCGTGAACGCGAAGAATCAGAACAACGAGGAAAAGCCCGAAACCGTGACGGCGAAGCCCGCTGTGCGCATCCACTCTCCCGAACGCTTCGCAAAGCCGCGCATCCTCATTCCGGTCTTCCCGGGCACGAACTGCGAGGTCGACACCGCGAAGGCGCTCTGCAACGCGGGCTTCGACGCGAAGATCATGATCCTGCGCAACCTCACGCCCGCGGACGTCGCGGATTCCGTGGACGCCTTCGCGCGGGAGCTGAAGCAGGCACAGGCGATCTTTGTTCCCGGCGGCTTCTCCGGCGGCGACGAGCCGGACGGGAGCGGCAAGTTCATCACGGCGTTCTTCCGCTCCGGCGCGGTCAAGGACGGCACGAACGAGCTGCTCAAAATCCGCGGCGGCCTGATGTGCGGCGTGTGCAACGGCTTCCAGGCGCTCGTCAAGCTCGGGCTCGTCCCCTTCGGCGAGATCCTCGACACGGACGAGAACTGCCCGACCCTGACCTACAACCTCATCGGACGCCACCAGTCCCGCATCGTGCGCACGAGGATCGCTTCGAACAAATCCCCGTGGCTGATGAACACGCAGATCGGCGACATTTACAGCGTGCCGATCTCCCACGGCGAAGGCCGCTTCATCGCAAGCGAATCCGTTCTCGCCTCCCTGAAGGAGAACGGTCAGATCGCGACGCAGTACGTTGACATGGACGGCGAGGCGACGATGGACATCGACTTCAACCCGAACGGATCCGTGCTCGCGATCGAAGGCATCACCTCACCCGACGGCCGCGTGCTCGGCAAGATGGGACACACGGAACGGTACAACCGCGGTCTCTACGTCAACGTCCCCGGCAATTACGACATGGGCATGTTCGACTCCGCGGCGGCGTATTTCAGATAAGCACGGAAAAACGCGGATCACCTCCGACTGCGACTGGAGCGTGGTCCGCGCCTTTTTTCTCACAAATTACTGCGCCGCATTGACCCCGAGCGCGTCGGCGATTTGGAACATCACGTCCGGCGCACCCGACGCCGCCGTTTTTGTTGCTTCTGTGCACAAATCGCCGTTTCATACTTGCGCTACGGCGAAAAAAGTGGTATAATGTTCGCACAGAGGGTCCCCCCTCCGCGCGGTGCGGGAACGCTTCCCCGCCGCATTATTTTGATCGATTCAAAGGAGAACTATCATGAAAAGACTTTTGCCGCTTCTGCTCGCGCTGCTTCTGATCGCGTCGGCGGTCTGCCTCCCTTCCTGCGGAAAGAAGGATGAAGAAAAGAAAGAGGCCGCCGGGGAAATCACCATTACGGTCGAGGTGATCAACAAGGCGGGCGAGCACAAGGAGCACACCGTGAAGACCGCGAAGACCAATCTCGGCGACGCCCTGCTGGAAGCGAAAATCGCCGAGGGCGACGTCGGAGAATTCGGTCTCTATATCAAAGCCGTTGACGGCGAGGTCGCCGACTGGGATGCCGATCAGGCATACTGGGCGCTCTCGAAGAACGGCGAATACCTGATGACCGGCGCGTCCGACACCCCGATCGCGGACGGAGAACACTATGAACTGACCTATACGAAGGGTTAAGCCCGATGGTATCGCACCGGCAGCTCAGGGACATGCTCGTGCTGGCGATGCTCGGCGCGCTGATGTTCGCCGGGAAGCAGGTGTTCGAGGCATTTCCCAACATTCACCCGATCGCGATGCTGCTCATGACCTATACCGTCGTCTATCGGGTCCGCGCCCTGATCCCGCTCTATATCTTCGTCCTTCTGGAAGGCGTGTGGGCGGGATTCAACATCTGGTGGTTCCCCTACCTGTACATCTGGACGATCCTGTGGGGCATTACGATGCTTCTTCCGAAAAAGATGAAGCCCGGGGTCGCCATGATCGTTTATCCCGTCGTCTGCGCGCTGTTCGGGCTTTGCTACGGAACGCTTTATTCCCCCGCTCAGGCGGTCATGTTCCACCTGAGCTTCGAATCGACCCTCAAATGGATCGTGATGGGGCTGCCGTGGGACGGACTGCACGCACTCGGAAACCTCGGCATGGGTCTTTTGATCTACCCCCTGTCGCGCGTGCTCGCGAAACTCGACGCGTCCGGACAAACGGTTTAACAAACCGAAAACCGAATAGAAAAAACGGGCTGACGCATTCCCCGGTTTCCCGGAGACTTGCGTCAGCCCTGTTTTGGTTCCGCGAACCGCCGATCAGCGGCAAGCGGTAAAGGCTGCAAGCGGCGGATGACTCAGTTTATGATCTTTTCGAAGTTCGCGAGCATCTTGTCGAGCAGCTTCACCGCGCTGCGCTGCTGCTTCTCGTAATATGAGCCCACGCCCGTACCGGAGGCCCCGAGATCGCCGAGGATGTTCTTGAACGGCAGATCGTAGGCATAGGCAAACGAGGTCATGCGGGTATCGGCGATGATCTGGAGCATTTCGGCGTCGTCCGGGGAGTCCGCCATGCGCCGCTTCATCGAAACGTCGAAATAAACGGGCAGGACGTGCTGATAGTTGTAGCAGGAAAGCGCTTCGCAGATCGTTCCGACGATGTCGGTCTGCTCGCCCGAGACGGTCGTGGGAATGCCCCACGGTCCGTCCGTACAGCAGTTCACATAGTCCTTCTGCGTCTCGTCGAGCTTCGGGCAGGGGAGGAAACCGTAGGTGAAATCAAAACTGCTGTAAATATCGTACGCGTCGCCGATCTCGCCGAGGTTGACAAGGCTGTTTCCGGTCTGGAAGACGGCGCTGCCGAAGAAATCGCCCGCGTCGAGATAATCCTGCGTGCCCATGAGCTCGCGCATTTTGGCGACGTAGCGATCGGTGCGGTCGAGGTCAAGGCTGAGTTCGATCCGCCCCTCGGCGTTTCTGGAATAGGGGGTGACCCCGACGGACTCCTGGAAGCAGTAATAGGTCTGGCTGCCCGTGACGAATCCGATCCGGTCGCTCGCGTCGATCTTTCCGTTGCCGTCAAGATCGCTCGCCACGTCCCGGACGTAGGCAAGCATCGCGTCCAGCGTCCAGGTCCCCTCGCGCACGGCGTCGTAGGGAACGCCGATCATGAGTTCGCCCGCGATATCCTTATTCACCATGAGCGCCCGCGTCCAATGGATGCCGAGATAGGAAAGGTAGCTCGACATGGCGTAGAGCGAATCGTTGATCGTGAGGGTATCGAGCATAATGGGCGGCCACCACGGCTTCGAAAAATCAAACTGGCCGACGGACTTCATGTCGAGCAGATACCCCTTCGGCGCAAACGCGTAGGTGATATAGTCCGGCGCGACCATGACGTCGAAGGCGTCGTCCGCGGTCTTGATGGATTTCATGAAGGTATTCGAGTCGTTGCCGTAGAGATCGTAGGACAGCTTCACGTTGAAGCGCTGCTCGATGTAGAGCGTCGAATCGCGCAGGGCGTCCTTCACGGGCGTGCCGGTGTAGTCGTCCATGGAGATGACGTATTCCGCCATCGGGACGCCGTTGCCCTGACCGCAGGCGATGCGGAAGCCGTATCCCCCGAAATCGGTGTCGGGCAGGCCGTCCGTAAGAAGGGTCTCTTCCGGTTCGGTCTCTTCTTCCTCAGGCGTCGGGGACGCGCTCGAAACAGGCTCGGCGGCCGGTTCGGCTTCGGCGGACGGGGCGTCCTTGTTTGTCTCGCTCTCGCCGCAGGAAACAAGGAGCGGCAGCATGAGAAGAGCGGCGAGGAGGAAACAAAGGATTTTCTTCGTTTTCATGTTCTTGACTCCGTTTCGTGTGAATCGTTTAGTGAATTATACCATGATCCGGAGAACATGTCAATCTTCAGCGGAGGAATCACGAAAAAACACGGCGCGGATATTACAAAAAAACGCAGCCCGGCGCGTAGGAATAAACGCGGGATCGGCACGGCGGCGGGACCCGAAAAGAAAACCGCCGCCCGATCCGGTGTGAAAACCAAACGGCGCGGCGGTTCTGAAAGACGAAGCGTTATTCCCGCTCATTTTCTGCGCCTCTTGTTGATGGCGCCGATCATGCCGAGCAGAACGAGCACGACCGCGGAGGCGGCGACAACGATGAGAATGGTCGGAAGCGTGTCTCCCGTGAAGGGCGCGAGCGCCTGACCGGCGTTCGGATAAGGGAGCTTCTCCGGCAAAGCGAGCCCGGAAATCGCCAGCATCAGCCGGCTGAGGAGGACGGTCATCATGTATTTCACAGTTTATGTTCTCCGTATTTCATTTTTGTGAATACATTATAACACATTCTACATCGTTTTGCAATACTGTATTTAAGATTTCTTAAAAATATTTTTTCTGAAACAGCGGATTTCCGTGGGAATACACCGGCAGGAGCTTGGGCGAGGGCGTTTCGTTCTCGATCCCCGCTGCCGTGCGCTCTTTTTCCCATTCCTCGAGGCGGCACAGGGAAAGACTTTCGGCTTTCGTGACCGATTTCGCTTTTTCGGAAGCGTGCTTCCCCGCGCTGCGGCCGAAGACGATGACGTCGAGCAGGGAGTTTCCCATCAGGCGGTTGCGGCCGTGGATGCCGCCGACGACCTCGCCCGCCGCGTACAGGTTTTCCACCGCCGTCATGCCGTCGGGGGTGATGTCCAGTCCGCCGTTCTGGTAGTGGAGCGTCGGATAGACGAGGATCGGCTCCTTTCGGATGTCGATGCCGTATTTCTCGAACATGCGGTGCATCGCGGGGATGCGGGCAAGGATCGTTCCCTCCCCGCCGAGCATTTCGATCATCGGAGTGTCGAGCCAGACGCCGCAGCCGCTCGCGGTCTTCACGCCCTTTTGCCGGTCGGAGCATTCGCGGATGATCGCCGCCGCGGCGACGTCGCGGGTCTCAAGCGGGTGCATGAAGACTTCGCCTTCCGCGTTCACGAGTTTCGCGCCGAGGGAGCGGACTTTTTCCGTGACGAGCGCGCCGAAGATCTGTTCGGGATACGCCGCGCCGGTCGGATGGTACTGCAGGGTATCCGCGTAGAGCAGCTTCGCGCCGACGCGGTAGCCGAGCGCAAGCCCATCGGCGGTCGCGCCGTAATGGTTCGAGGTCGGGAAGCCCTGATAGTGCATCCGTCCCGCGCCGCCCGTGGCGAGGATCACCGTTTTCGCGCGCGCGACGGTCAGCTCTCCGGTCTCCATGTTCATGAGCACGGCGCCCGCGCACTTCCCTTCTGTGTCCGTCAGAAGCTCGACCGCCGCGGTGAAATCGACGATCGCGATGTTCCGGTTCAGGGCTTCGTCCCGGAGGGTGCGCATGATCTCCGCGCCGGTATAGTCCCGCGCAGCGTGCATCCTCTTGCGCGAGGTGCCGCCGCCGTGGGTCGTGATCATCGTGCCGTCCGGCGCCTTGTCAAATTCCACGCCAAGCTTGTTCAGCCAGAGAATGGCGTCCGGAGCCTCGGAGACGAGCTTGACGAGCAGCTCGGGCTTCGCGGCGAAGTGTCCGCCGCCGAACGCGTCGAGATAGTGGATCGCCGGGCTGTCGTTCGGCTTGTCCGCCGCCTGAATGCCGCCCTCCGCCATCATGGTGTTGGCGTCGCCGACGCGCAGCTTGGTGACGACGAGCACGCGCTCGCCGTTTTGCTCCGCTTCGAGCGCCGCCGAGATCCCCGCGCCGCCGCCCCCGATGATGAGGACGTCGCAGTCGTGATCGATCCGGGTGAGGTCGACGTCCGCCGGCGTGATCCGCGGACGGCCCTCGAGGACCGCCGCGAGCTCGTGCGGAACGGGATCGCCCCGGTTCGCGCCGATTTTCAGCGCTTCAAATTCTTCTTTTTTATAGTCCGGGTGGTACGCGACGAGGAGGGCGTCCTTTTCCTCCGCCGTCATTCTCTTCGGCTCGAAAAGGAGATTGGCCTCGCGCGCCGCCTCCACCTTTTTTACGGACTCAAGCATATCAAACTGTGCCATACCGCTCTCCCTTCTCACGCCTCGATCTCACGGTTGTTGTAAAGCTCTTTCAGTTCGTCGAGCGGCTTTTCGGTCAGAGCCTCAAGCAGCTCGGAGAACGTGCCGTTTTCGATTTCGCGCACCCGGTCTTCCAGATGTGCCGACGCGGGCGCGAGGTATTTGCCGTTGATGCGGCGCGCGAGCTGGGCGACCTGCGGGTGGGAGATCCCCGCCGGGCACCGGGACGAGCAGACCCCGCACATCACGCAGTCGAAGGACTCCTCCGCGCAGCGCGCGAAATCCCCTCTCTGGGCGTAGGCGATGTACTGCATCACCTTCAGCCCCTGCGTGCAGGATTTCGTGCAGGCGTTGCATCCGATGCAGGCGTAGATTTCGGGATAGAGCTGCATCATCACCGCCTCGCCGGGGGTGATTTTTTCGATGTCGTAAACCTGCTTGACGAGCGGGAAGAACGGCAGGGTCGCGATGTACATGTCGTTCTCAACTTTCGTCTGGCAGGCGAGGCAGACCTTCAGCTCCCTGTCCCCCTTGATGCGGTAGATGGTCGCGCACGCGCCGCAGAAGCCGTTGCGGCAGCCGCATCCGCGGACGAGCTGATAGCCCGCGTATTCCATCGCGCCCATGATCGTGAGGCTTTCGGGCACGGCGTAGCGTTTCCCGAACAAATAGATATTGACTGTGTTTTCCATGTCGCTTTTCATCCTCTCAATACTCGTCCGGAAGCTCGCCGAGCTCGTCGAAGCGGAAGACCGGGCCGTCCTTGCAGACGTATTTCGCACCGATGTTGCACCGCCCGCATTTGCCGACGCCGCATTTCATTCTGAGCTCCATCGTCGTGTAGATCTGTTCCGGGCGGAAGCCAAGCTCCGTCAGACCCTGAACCGTGAACTTGATCATGATCGGCGGTCCGCAGACCAGCGCGACGCTGTCGAGCGAGGGAGAGAGTTCCTTGACGTAGTTCGGCACGAAACCGACGTGCCCGTCCCAGGCGTCCTCAGCGCGGTCGATGGTGAGGTGCACGTTCATGTCGCGCGTCCACTCGGTCGTGATCTCGTCGTAATCCACGAGATCCGCCTTCGAGCGCGCGCCATAGATGATTTCCACGTTTCCGTAATTCTCACGTTTCGCGCGGACATAGCGGATGACCGAGCGCAGGGGCGCGAGCCCAATGCCGCCCGCGATGAAGAGCAGGTTTTTGTGAAGCAGCTCATCGTCGACGGGGAACGGACGCCCGTACGGTCCGCGCACGGTGACCTCCATGCCGGGCTCGAGCATGTGAAGCCATTCGGTGAGGTGTCCGCATTTCTTGATGGAGAATTCAAGCCATTCGAGGTCCGTGGGGGAGCTCGTCACGGAAAACATCGCCTCGCCGATCCCCGGCAGGGACACCATGGCGCACTGGCCCGGGAGGTGCTCGAAGGGCTTCTTTCCGTCCCGCGATACGACGCGGAAGGTTTTGACGTCCGGGGTGTCCGTGCGGATCTCCGTGACCGTACAGATTGCCGGGAGCATGGTTTCAGGATTCATTTCCGTCCTCCGCTAAAGTCTTCAGCACCTTGACGATGTTCATGCCGATGGGGCAGGCGCGCAGACAGCGTCCGCATCCCACACAGCCGAACTCGCCGCCGTTGTTTTCGGGGAAATACACGAGCTTGTGCATGAACCGCTGGCGGAAGCGCTCCTTCTGCGTCAGGCGCGGATTGCCGCCCGCCATTTTGGTGAAATCGGAATACATGCAGCTGTCCCAGCACCGGAACCGCCTGACCTCGCGCCCCGTGTCAAAATCGCGGATGTCGTAACACTGGCAGGTCGGGCAGACGAAGGTGCAGGTGCCGCAGCCGATGCAGCTCTCCGAGAGGGAGCTCCATTCGGGACGGTCGAAGAGATCCTTGGTTTTGCCCCCGCCGAATTTCTCGAGCGGGAGGGTGCCGAGGGGAAGACGGTCCGCGATCCGCTTCGTCTGTGCGCGGGCCTCTTTCTCGCCCGCCTCATCCGCTTCGTCAAAGACGCCGGAGAGGGACTCGAGGAACGCCTCGCCCTTTTCGGAGTTCGCGCGGACGTAATACCCTTCACCGTCGTCCGTGAAGGTCACGTCTCCCTCGGGAGCGGACGGGTCGATGCCGAACGCCGTGCAGAAGCAGGTTTCGGCTGGCCGGCGGCAGGAGACCGATAAAACCAGTCCGTGCGCGCGGCGGTTTGCGTAATAGGTATCGGCAGGGTCGGAGAGGAAGACCTTGTCGAGGATCGAAAAGCTGCGCGCGTCGCAGGCGCGGACGCCGAATACGGCGAAGTCCTCGGTTTCGCGGCGCGGGTCGACGATCTCGAGCTTCTTCTCCGTTCTGCGGAAGCCGACGAGATTTTCCGTCTGCGGGAAGAAGAAATCCTTCGCCGAACGGGTTGTATTCAGCGCCTTCGATACGACGGTCCCGGGCATCCAGAGGCGGTACGCGGCGCGGTTTTGTTCCCCGTCGACGGGCACATAGATTTTTCTCAGCTTTGCCGCATCTTCAAGGAAGCGGTCGAGCCGGGCGGTGGGCAGATATTTCATTATGCGCGCCCCCTTTCGTTCACGACCGACGGTTCGACGTCGCCCTCGGTGTAGGAGACGAGCGGATTCTTTCCGTCCTCGCTCTCTCCCGCCCGGTACGCGCCGTAGAGCTCGTCGATATCCTTGATGAATTTACGGTTCAGAAGATGCAGCGGGATGTGCTCGGGGCAGACGCGGGAGCACTCGCCGCAGTCGGTACAGCGTCCCGCGACGTGGAACGCGCGGATGATGTGGTACATGTTTTCCTCAAACGGGTCCGCCGCCGCCTTCTGGGAGATGCCCGAGGCGGGATTGTCGAACACGCAGTTCTCGCAGGAGCACGCGGGACATACGTTCCGGCACGCGTTGCACCGGACGCACCGCGACAGCTCGCCGCGCCAGAACTCGAAGCGTTCCTCCGGCGTCATAGCCTCGAGCCGCGCCACTTCGGTAAAACGCACGTCGTCCGGGACGTCCTCGCCCTCCTCGCCGATCAGCTCGTCACAGGAAGCGTGCCGCTTCGATTTGCACGAGAGACACCGCTCGGCGAGCGCTTCCTTCACGGAAACCCTCTCGTCTCCGTAAAGGGTATGGACGAGGAAGTCCTCTCCCTCGTGCTCGATGCCGAGAATGCCGTCGATGCCGCGCGCACGGATCCTGTCGGCGTCCGCCATGCCCTCGCAGGGGATGCCGACGGCGTACACGTTTTCCTTCGCGATCCGGTGCTCTTTGAGCAGTTCGCCATACGAATAGGAGTCGCAGGGCTTGAGGAAGACGAGGATCTTCCCTTTCCCGGGCTTTGACGCTTCCTGAATCAGATATTTCGAAAGGTTCGCCCCGCAGAAACCGTCGAACACGAAATCGCGCTCGAGCTCTTCGGCGGATTCAAATACCGCGGGGGTGATATCGTAGGAGAATTCGCCCTTTTTCCAGCCGAGCACGCGGGTGACAACTCCGTCCCCGAGCAGCTCGCGGGCGCGGGCTTTCAGTCTTTCCTGCATCTTAAATCCTCCAGTCTCCGGTTCGGACCGAGCGCTGTGACATCCTTCACGAAGGAGCGCATGGTCTCGGCGAATTTCTGGCCTTCCGCCGCGGAAACCCATTCCACGCGCGTGCGCGCTCTCTCAATGCCGAGATAATCGAGCATCGAGAAGAGGAGCGTCATGCGGCGGCGGGTGTAGTAGTTTCCTGTCGTGTAATGGCAGTCCCCCGGATGGCAGCCGCAGATGATCACGCCGTCCGCGCCGCGCTGGAACGCGCGGAGGATGAAGGTCGGGTTGACCCTGCAGGAGCACGGCACGCGGATGATCTTCACGTTCGCGGGATAGGGCAGCCGGTTGGTGCCGGACAGATCGGCGCCCGCGTAGGAGCACCAGTTGCAGCAGAACGCAACGATCGTCGGCACAAATTCTTCGTTTACCTGCATATCGCGTCCACCTCCGCCATGATCTGGGAATTCGAGAAGCCGGAGAGGTCCATCGCGCCGGACGGGCACGCGACCGTGCACGCGCCGCAGCCCTGACAGACCGCGGGATTGACCGACGCCACGCGCCGCACCTTCGTCGTGCGGTCGGGCATGCGGAACTCTTTGTCAAGATAGGTGATCGCCCCGTAGGGACACACGTTCGCGCAGGAGGAGCATCCGTTGCACATCAGCTCGTCGGAATGCGCCACGCAGGGATTTCCGGTCAGCTTGTTCTTCGAGAGCAGTCCGATGACCTTCGCCGCGCAGGCTCCCGCCTGGGAGACCGTTTCGGGAATGTCCTTCGGTCCCTGGCACACGCCGGAGAGGAAGATCCCTGCGGTCGGAGACTCTACGGGGCGGAGCTTCGGATGCGCCTCCGTGAAGAAGTCGTTCGTGTCCATCGACGCCGTGAGCATCGTGGCGAGCTTGCGCGCGGTCTTCGACGGCTCGATCGCAGCGGCGAGCACGACGAGATCGGCGGAGATGCGGAGCTGCTCGTCCATGATGAGGTCCGCCGCCTGCACGTCGAGCGTTCCGTCCGCGCGGGGGACGATCTTGCCGACCGCGCCCTTGATGTAGTGGACGCCAAATTCCTCGGCGGCGCGGCGGTAGAACTCGTCGAAGTTCTTGCCGGGCGTTCTCACGTCGATGTAGAAGACGTAGACCTCGGTGTCGGGGTATTTCTCGCGGGTGAGCATCGCGTGCTTCGCCGTGTACATGCAGCAGATCTTCGAGCAGTAGGGCTTGCCTTTCTCCAGCACGCACCGCGAGCCGACACACTGGATGAAGACGATGGTATGCGGGTGTTTGCCGTCGGAGGGACGCAGCAGGACCCCGCCGGTCGGTCCCGCGGCGTTCGTCAGCCGCTCGAACTCGAGGGAGGTGATCACGTCCTTCGATTCCGTATAAGCGTACTCGCCGTACCGGGTCACGTCCGAAATCTCGTAGCCCGTCGCGGCGACGATCGCGCCGTAATGCTCTTCGACGATCTCGTCCGTCTGCTTGTAGTTGATCGCTCCCGCCTCGCAGACGCGGGAGCAGAGCCCGCATTTGCCGTTTTTCAGCATATTGCACCGGTCGGGGTCGATGACGGCGATCTTCGGGATCGCCTGCGCGAAGGGGATGTAGACCGCGCGCCGGTTGTCGAAGCCTAAATTGAATTCGTTCGGCACGTTTTTCACCGGGCATTTCTCGGTGCAGAGCCCGCAGCCCGTGCATTTGACCTCGTCGACATACCGCGCCTTTTTGCGGATCTTCACGGTAAAGCTGCCGACGAAGCCGGAGACGGATTCGACCTCGCTGTAGGAGAAGATGCGGATATTCTCGTTCTGTGCGCATTCCACCATCTTCGGGGTGAGGATGCACGCGGAGCAGTCGAGCGTCGGGAAGGTCTTGTCGATCTGCGCCATCTTGCCGCCGATGGTGGGCTTCTGTTCGACGATGTCCACGGGGAAGCCCGCCTCCGCAATGTCCAGCGCGGTCTGAATGCCCGCGATGCCGCCGCCGATGACGAGCGCGCGCTTGGTCACGGGGCTTTCCCCCGCGATGAGCGGCGCGTTGAGCAGCGCCTTCGCGATGGCGGCGCGTCCGAGGATGATCGCTTTTTCCGTCGCCTCCGCCTTGTCCTTGTGGATCCACGAGCACTGCTCGCGGATGTTCGCGACCTCAACTAGATAGGGATTCAGCCCCGCGGACGCCGCCGCGCGGCGGAAGGTGACCTCGTGCATGCGCGGCGAGCAGGAGCAGATCACGACTCCGGTCAGCTCATGCTCGCGGATCGCGTCCTTGATGAGGTTCTGCCCGGATTCCGAGCACATATAGGGGTAGTCCGCCGCAAAGACCACGGAGGGTTCCTTCGCGAGCGCGTCCACGACTGCCTTCACATCCACGGTCGCCGCGATGTTCGTGCCGCAGTGGCAGACAAATACGCCGATTTTCTGCATTCGCTTCTTCCCCCTCTCACTTTGTGTATTTCCGCATGGCGGTCACGATCGCCTGCTGCGGAAGGTCTTTGTCCCAGAGCCCGGGAATGTCGTCGGGCTTCAGGCGGTTCATGCCCTGCTCGCGGATGACAATGAGGCGCACCGCCTCCACGACCTTCGCCGGTTCGACCCCGCGTGGACAGCGCTCCACGCAGGCGAAGCAGGTCAGGCATTTATAGATGGACTCCGACGCCATGAGCTTTTCGATATCTCCCTTTTCCACGAGATAGACGAACTCATGGGGGTGGTACTCCATGTCCTCATACGAGGGGCAGCTCGCCGAGCATTTGCCGCAGCGCATGCATTTCTCGACGGCGGACCCGCTCATGCGGACGATTTCTTCTTTCAGATCCTGTTTGTTCAAGCGTTTTCTCCCCCTTCCTTCAAGCCGAGGGCTTCGGCGAGCACGTCCGTGAAATACCGGATCTCAAGCGGACCCGCCGCGTTTTTCGTCAGATTATAGAGGCAGAGCGGACAGGCGGTGATCATGCAGTCCGCGCCCATCTCGACCGCCGAGCTGAGCACGGCGGCGCTTCTCTTCTTCGCCGCGTCCCGGTCCTCGAGCGTGAGGTACCCGCCGCAGCATTCGTTCCGCATGGCGTAGCGGACGGGCTCGGCTCCGAGCGCGCGGATGAAGTCCTCCATCACGGTGGGGTTCTCCGGCGAATCGAAGGCGAGCGTCTCTGACGGTCGGAGCAGCAGGCAGCCGTAATACGGGGCGATCTTTCGACCTTTGAGCGGCTTTTTGACCGCCGCGCGAAGCTTGTCGAAGCCGATCTCGTCCCTGAGCAGCTCGAACCAGTGCACGACCTCTGCTTCCCCGCGGTACGGCGGATCGGTCTTTTCATACCGGGAAACCTTCGCGGCAAACTCCGAATCGGTGCGGAATGCCGCGTTCGTCTGCTTCAATACGTTATAGCACGCGGAGCAGACCGTCACGACCCGGCCGCCGTGATCCCTTGCCCACGTCAGGGCGCGGGCGGCGGCGAGCTTGGTCGCGATCTCGTCGCGCGATGTGGTGAACGCCCCGCCGCAGCACTGCCATTCGTCGATCTCCTCGAATTCATAGCCGAGGAGGCGGGCGGCGGCCCTTGCCTCTTCGTCGAGGGCGCGCGCCTTGTTTTTCAGCGTACAGCCGGGGTAATAAGCAATTTTCGTCATAATCGGTTCCTTTTCGGTCATGCCATTTCTTCCGGATGAAATACCTCGTCGAACCGCTCCGCCGTGAGGAAGCCGAGCTTCACGCACGCCTCCTTGAGGGAGATGTTTTCTTTATAAGCGAGCTTTGCGGTCTTCGCGGCGTTTTCATAGCCGATATAGGGATTGAGCGCGGTGACGAGCATCAGGGAGTTATACAGGTTCGCATGCATTTTGTCCACCTTCGCGCGGATGCCGACGGCGCAGCGGTCGTTGAAGGACAAAATCGCCTCCGCGAGCAGGCGCGCGGACTGGAGGAAATTATAGGCGCAGACGGGCATGAAGACGTTCAGCTCGAAATTGCCCTGCGACGCCGCGAAGGAAACCGCCGCGTCGTTGCCCATGACCTGCACGGCGACCATGGTGACCGCCTCGCACTGGGTCGGGTTGACCTTGCCGGGCATGATGGACGAGCCGGGCTCGTTCTCCGGGATGGTGATCTCGCCGAGCCCCAGCCGCGGACCGGACGCGAGCCAGCGCACGTCGTTCGCGATCTTCATCATGTCGCAGGCAAGCGCCTTGACGGCGCCGTGCGCGAAAACGAGCTCGTCCTTCGAGGTCAGCGCGTGGAATTTGTTCTCCGCGGTGACGAAGCGTTTTCCGGTCAGCTCCGAGACGATTTCGGCGACCGTTTTGTCAAATCCCTTCGGGGCGTTGAGCCCCGTGCCGACCGCCGTTCCGCCGAGCGCGAGGGAGCGCAGCGGCTCAAGCGAGCGTCGGATGAGATCCGCGTCCGCCTCGAGCGAGGAGCGCCAGCCGGAAATCTCCTGCGAGAAGCGGATGGGGGTCGCGTCCTGCAGATGGGTGCGTCCGGATTTGACGATGCCCTCGTGGAGCTGCTCAAGCTTGCGGAAGGTGGTGATCAGCGTGTTCACCGCGGGCAGGAGCCGATCCTCCAGCGCGAGAGTCGCCGCGATGTGCATGGCGGTCGGGAAGGTGTCGTTCGAGGACTGGGACATATTGACGTCGTCGTTCGGGTGAAGCAGCTTCTTCCCCGCGATCTCGTTGCCCCGGTTCGCGATGACCTCGTTCGCGTTCATGTTGGACTGCGTGCCGGAGCCGGTCTGCCAGACGACGAGGGGGAAATGCGCGTCCAGTTTGCCGTCCGAGACTTCGCGCGCCGCCCCGGCGACCGCGGCGAGCTTCTCGTCCGTCATCTTTTCGGGCTTTAAGGCGTGATTGGCGCGCGCGGCGGCTTCCTTCAGGATGCCGAAGGCGTGAATGATCTCCGCGGGCATGGTTTCGATGCCGACGCCGATCAGGAAATTCTCGTGGCTTCGTTCGGTCTGCGCGCCCCAGTATTTGTCGGCGGGGACCTTTACCTCGCCCATCGAATCGTGTTCAATGCGGTATTCCATAACCTTGTCTTCCCTTCTCTCTCAAATTGTGAGTCCGCTGATAACTTCCCTGAGGCTGTCCGCGCTTTTTCTGAGAAGCGCGTTTTCCTCGTCGGTGAGCGCGGGGAGCAGCTTGCCGCGCAGCCCGTCGCGCCCGATGATGTTGAGGGTCGAAAGACAGACGTCCTGCACGCCGTACTCCCCGTGCATGAGGGAGGAGACGGTCAGCGTGGTATCCATGCCCTCCACAAGGCATTTGCAGATGTGACAGGTGGACAGGGCGATCGCGTAATAGGTCGCGCCCTTGCGCTGGATGACCCGCCCGCCGGATTTTTTGATGTAGGTCTCGATTTCCTCGTGGTTGATCGGGGGATAGATGTTGTCCTGACTGGACACGGCGAGGTGGTACTGATCCACCTGGACGTTTGAGATGTTGGCGATGGACCACGGCACGAACGAGGTGTCCCCGTGCTCGCCGAAGACGTAGGCGTGCACGTTCTGCTGGTTGATGCTGTAATACTCCGAAATGCGGGCGCGGAGGCGGGAGGTATCGAGGATCGTGCCCGTTCCGATGATCTTGCTCTCCGGCAGATCGGAGGTCTTGAGGAAGACGTAGGTGAGGATGTCGACCGGGTTCGAGACGATGATGTAGGTCGCGTCCGGCGCGTAGGTCGTGATCTGCGGGACGATGGATTTCACGATGTCCACGTTCGTCTGCGCGAGATCGAGGCGGGACTGACCGGGCTTGCGGGCGATGCCGGACGTGAGGATCACGATGTCGGAGTCGCACGCGTCGCGGTAGGTCCCGGCGTAGATCGAAAGCGGGGCGCAGAACGGCGTCCCCTGCCGGATGTCGAGCGCTTCTCCGAGCGCTTTCTCCCCGTTGATGTCGATCATGACTATTTCGGAAGCGATTCCCTGAACCGCAAGGGTGTAGGCGATGGTGGAGCCGACCGATCCTGCTCCGATGATGGTGATTTTTGTCATGCAATACCTCCGATTGGGTCCGCCGCGCAGCGCTTTTCGGACGGCGTGCGCCGGATTCGTACATATATTTTTATTATAGCAAAAGAAATGCGCTTTTTCAAGAGGAAAAACAGATTTCCTGTTTTGCGGACGGCGCCGGTCAAAAAATGTCCGCCCGTTCCCCCGGGATCGGGAAAACGCGGCGGTGCGCGGTGAGATTCACAGGGTCGACACGAGAATATCGGCGATCCGCTTCGAGGCGAAACCGTCGCCGTAGGGGTTTGATGCATGGCTCATTTTCGCGTATTCCGCGGGATCCTCGAGCAGCTGCTTGAACGCGCGGTAAATCACCTCTTCGTCCGTACCGACGAGCTTCAGGGTGCCCGCCGCGATGCCCTCGGGCCGCTCCGTCGTGTCGCGCATGACAAGCACGGGCTTTCCGAGCGAGGGGGCTTCCTCCTGAATGCCCCCGCTGTCGGTGAGGATCAGCTCGCTGTGCGCGAGGAAATTGTGGAAATCGAGCACCTCGAGCGGTTCGATGATGTGGATGCGGGAACATCCGCCGAGCTCCTCGGCGGCAGCCTCCCGCACGACGGGATTCATATGGATGGGATAGATCGCCGCGACGTCCGGGTGCTCGTCGATGATCCGGCGGATGGCGCGGAACATATGGTGCATCGGCTCGCCGAGGTTTTCCCTTCTGTGCGCGGTGAGAACGATGAGCCGCCGGTTCCCCGCCCATTCAAGCTCCGGATGGGTATAATCCGCGCGGACCGTGGTTTTCAGGGCGTCGATAGCGGTGTTGCCCGTGACGAAGATGGTTTCGAGCTTTTTGCCTTCCTTCAGGAGATTGTTTTTCGCAAGCTCCGTCGGCGCGAAATTGTAGCGGGATATGATGGAGACCGCCTGACGGTTGAACTCCTCGGGATAGGGGGAGTCGATGTCATAGGTACGCAGTCCCGCTTCGACGTGCCCGACGGGGATATGCAGGTAGAAGCACGCGAGGGCTGAGGCGAAGGTCGTTGAGGTATCACCGTGCACGAGCACAACGTCCGGGGCGGCTTCCTCGAGCACCGGACGGATGCGGGTGAGAATGGCCTCTGTCACGTCGAACAGCGTCTGCTTTTCCTTCATGATCGCGAGATCGCAGTCCGGCGTCACGCCGAACGCCGCGAGCACCTGATCGAGCATCTGCCGGTGCTGTCCCGTTACGCAGACCGTCACGTCGAGCTCTTCCCTTTTTTTCAGCTCCAGCACGAGCGGGCACATTTTGATCGCCTCGGGCCTCGTGCCGAAGACCAGCATGACTTTCTTTTTCTTCATGGTCGATATCTCTCCCGTCAGCGGTTTTCACGGGATATTATAAGCGATCACGCAGAAAATGTCAAGCCGCGTCCCGAAAAATCGCCCTGCCGCGCTTCGCCCGGGGAGCCAGCGGGATTTTTCACACTTTTTTCCGCTTCGCGGAACTTTTTTCCGCCCGGCGGCGTCTAAACTTCGGATTCTTTCGTGATCTGCCTTTTCCCGGTATTTCTGCGGCAAGTTTACAAAATACCGCAAATTTCCTCTTGATTTATCCGTGGATTATGGTATAATGGAAGATGGTTTTTTATCGACATATCTATGGAGGTACTTATGAAGAAAATCAGACTGCTCGTCCTGCTTCTGCTCGCCCTGCTTCTGTCGGCGGGCATCGCCTCAACCGTCGCCGCCGCGACCTCTTTCACGGATGTCGCCGACGATTTCTGGGCTTGGAAAAGCGGGTATATTCCGTATCTCGTTCAGAAAAACGTGCTCAACGGCTACAAGATGGACGACGGCACGTACACGTTTAAACCGGACGCCAAGGTCACCCGCGCCGAGTTCATCAAAATGCTCGACGAAACCTTCGGGCTTGTCAATCTGAAGAACGTGAGCTTCTCAGACGTCACCCCGTCCGACTGGTTCTATCCTTATTTCCAGAAGGCCGCGGCGCAGGGCTACCTGCTGAACTACGGCTCGAAGGCCAACCCGAACGGCGAGATCAGCCGTGAGGAAGCGGTCAGCCTGCTCGTCCGCTACCTCAACCTGCCCCCCGAGGACAAGTCTCCCGCCTCGACCTTCACGGACTTCTCCTCGATCAACGACATCTTCAAGGACTATGTGCTCCAGGCGATCTACGCGAACCTGATCAACGGCTACAAGGACGACGCGACGAACACCTACTCCTTCAAGCCGCAGGGACTGCTGACCCGTGCCGAGGCTCTGACGATCCTCTACCGCGCGGCCGGCGCGATCTACAACACCACGGTCAGCGGACGCGACGCGGGCGCGGCGGCGTCGAACAACGTCATCACGCGCGGTGACATCATCGTCAGCGATGCCGCACTGACCGGGCGCAACATCGTTTCGGAAGGCGCGGTGTCCGGCACGCTCACCTTGAAGAACTGCACGATCAGCGGCACGATCGCGATCCGCGGCGCGGCAAACGTCACCTTCGACAACTGCACGGTCGATCACATCACCGTGTTCGGCGGCGGCACCGTTTCGCTCATCAACCGCACGAAGGCCCAGCGCATCACGGTGTACGACGGATCGAACATCTACCTCTATTCGAACACCTCGCTCGACACTCTCATGGTCAGCTCGGGCGCGAACGAAATCAAGGTCAGCGGTCTTGACAGCACCATCGAAAACATTGTCGTCAACGCGGACGGTTTCGAATCCACGATCATGCCCGGATATTTCGAGATCGCCTCTCCCCATACCGCCATCTTCGCGGGCAGCCGGTACAGCGGCAGCAGCAGCGACCAGAAATCGTTTGACGCGAGCCCCTTCGTCACCTCTGACGGCACCGACTACTATCTTGTCGTGAAGCCCATCGTCTCCGGCAAGCTTTACGCTTACCTGGCAAACGCCAACGAAACGCCTGCCGCCGGCAGATTCGCCGCCGCTTATGAAAGCAGCGCGAAAAAGGTCTCCCTCAACATCGAGCGCGGCAAGTACACGGCGGTGAAGCTCGGCTCGAAGACCGACCTTTCCGGCTTCAATTACGTCGTGTTCCAGCTCGCCGAGAGCAACCGTCTGTACGCCCCGCAGAGAGTGACGAACGAACCCATCGTCGGAACAGGCTTCAGCTCCGATCCTTCCCTTTACAGCCCCACGACGATCACCTTCACTCCGAAGCTCACCGGCAAGGTCATCTGGTATTATACCGATTCCCCCGCCGCCCTCGGCGCAGCCGAATTCCTGAACGGCTATGAAGCGAAGGAATCCGCGCTCAAGGGTTCGCGCAACGTCGCCGCGAACACTTCCTATTCCTGCAATCTCACCGAAGCGTATCTGGCTGATTACAGCTACGTCGCGTTCATGATCCGCAATACGGACGGCGCGTGCGGCATCCCCGTCGTGGTGTCCGTGGGCGACAACGGCTTCAAGGTCCTGCCCTCCCTCAAGACCGCGGGCATCGTCTCCTTCACGTCGAACGTCACGGCAGACCTCTACTTCTATTACAGCGATTCTCCCTCCGTTCCGACCGCCGACCGCTTCTCGACCGAATACAACCGTGCTCGTTATACGGGTTCGGTTCCGGTGAAAGCGAACACCGCGAGCGAGCTCAAATACGAAACCGCGTACAGTTCGGTTTACCCCTACCTCGTCCTCGCGCTCAACAGCAATCTGAACGGCTGGTACCAGCCCGTCTCCGTCTCCATTGACGTGAAGACCGGGTTCGTCGAAGAGCCGATCGTGATCTCCTCCTCCGAGGTGCGCTTCAAGCCCGCGAACAGCGGCACCGTTCAGTATTATCTGACGGATTCCGATTCCGCGCCCTCCGAGTCCGAATTCACGGCAAACTACCGCAGAGCTCCCGCGAAATACTGCGGCGAAGCCGACGTGTACGCGAACTACTACAAGAGCATCGCCTACACCTCCTCCGACGCGGCGCTCTACCCCTACATGGCGATCATGCTGAGCGACGATCTCGGCAACGTGTTCGCGCCGGTGCTGGTCAAGCTCTCCGGAGCACTCACGAACGGCTTCACCGCGGGTCCCTATGTGGAAGACGGCAAGATCTACTTCCGCACCTCCGAGGACGGCGAAGTCTTCGTCTTCTACTCCTCCAGCAAGGACGCCGTCGCCGCCGAGGAATATTATGAAGAATGGCTCGGCACGAGAAGCTCATGGACCGAAGCAGTCGAAATCAGAAGGAACACGCTGACCTCCGTCGCGATCAATAAGGAAGCGCAGAGAGCGGTCGATTACGCCGTCATCGCCTTCCGTCCCGCCGGCTACACGTCCCGCCGGGACTTCCTCTACCCCGTCGTGCTCGATATCACAGAGAAGCAGACCTCCACGATCTCCGGTCCCGGCATCACCGCGAGCGTCTCGAAGGCTGAAAAGCTCGTGACCGTCCGTGCGGGATATGAAGGACAGCTCTACCACTATCTGACCGACGACGAAGCCCTGATGAACGTGTCCTCGTCAAACTTCGATCTCCGTTGGATCAACGCGGAAAGCGCCTACGGTCCCACCTCGCTCAAAGCAAACGGGACCTATGACATCAGCACCTCGAACAAGAGATACGTTGTCATCTGCCTCAAGGTCGACGGCGAATACCTCGAACCCGTCAAAATCGACATGAAGAGCGGAAGCTCTTACAGCGGCTTGGATGATGAATCCAACAAGGACGGTACCGGTTTCCTGACCGTCAGCCAGATCGATCTGAACTTCAACATCGAGTTCGAGACCAAAGTGAACGGTGTCGTGACGCTCTATCTCTACCAAAACAGCAGTCTGACCGAGATCGCGCACACGAATGCCACGAAGGGCGTCAAGACAAATCTCCAGCTGCCCTTCGCCAACAACGAATTTGTCACCTCGCTGCTTGCGGGAAGCACCTGCTATCTGCAGCTGGTTGACGGCAGCGACAAATATGAGTTCTACGAAATCGTTATTCCGATAAACAACTAAACAGGCTTTCCGAAAAGGGGGCGGACGCTCGTCCCCCCCTTTTTTCCGTCAAAACAACGGCGGCCGATCCCTTCGGGCTGCCCATTCGAAACAGCAAGGAGTCAGATATGAAACTGAGAATTCCCGATTACGCCGTGATTTCCACGGAAGAGAAAAAGATCCGCGTCCCCTTCTCCGGCGTGTACGACGGCGGCGACTTTGTTCTCTCCGCCTCGCTGACGGACGGCGCGCTGAAGCTCTCCGTCCGCGCGGAGGAGATGCCCCTCAAATCCGTCCGCCTGCGCTGGAATTTCCGTGAGGACGAGCTGCGCGGCGAAGCGGTCAAGGTGCTCGGCGACCACTGGGAGCGCGGCTACGGCGACCTCGCGTGGCGGGGGATCGAGCCGGAGCGCGTCATGCCGTGGTACATGCTCGTCTCAAACGGCAGCGACGCGGACGGCGATTTCACAAACCGCTTCACGGAAGGCTTCGGTGTACGCGTTCAGCCCGGCGCGATGATCTTCTGGCAGTACGACGAGGGCGGCGTCACGATGAAAGCGGATATCCGCTGCGGCGGCGAAGGCGTGATCCTCGGCGGCAGGACGCTTGAAATCTGCGAGATCGTTTTCGGCGAGTACCGGGGCGTCTCCGCGTTTGAGGCGGCGCGCCGCTTCTGCGCCGAAATGTGCCCTTCCCCGCGTCTTCCGAAGCATCCGGTCTACGGCTCGAACAACTGGTACTACGCCTACGGAAACAGCTCCCACGACGAGATCATCGGGGACACGAAGATCGTCGCCGAACAGTGCGCGGGGCTCGACAACATCCCCTACATGGTGATCGACGACGGCTGGCAGAAGAACAGCTGCAACGCGCCGTGGACGGAGACGAACGAACGCTTCCCGGACATGAAGGCGCTCGCCGCCGAAATGCGCGCGCTGGGCGTGCGCCCGGGACTCTGGGTCCGCTATCTCGCGAACAGCGGGAGCACGGTCGCCGAGGCGAAGGAGGACTGGCTCCTTGCGCGCGACCGCACTTATCTCGATCCCTCCCACCCCGAGGTGCTCGATTACGTGCGCCGTCTGACCTTAATGTTCGTGAACGACTGGGGCTACGAGCTGATCAAGCACGATTACAGCACCTTTGACCTCTTCGGTCTCTGGGCGCCTCAGATGGGCGACTCCGTGACGCGGGGCAAGTGGCATTTTTACGACCGCTCGAAGACGTCCGCGGAAATCGCGAAGAACTTCTGCCGCGCGATCCGTGACGCGGCGGGCGAGGACTGCGTCATCATCGGCTGCAACACCCTCTCCCACATCGTCGCGGGCATGTACGAGCTGAACCGCACGGGCGACGACACCTCCGGCTTCGAATGGAGCCGCACGAGAAAAATGGGGGTGAACACCCTCGCCTTCCGTCTCCCGCAGAACGGCACGTTCTACATGGCGGACGCGGACTGCGTGGGCATCACCGGCGCGATCCCGTGGCTTCTCAATCGGCAGTGGCTCGAGGTCCTTTCGAAGAGCGGCTCCCCCCTCTTCGTCTCCTGCAAGCCGGGCGTGCTGAGCGAAGAAGAGGTGCGCGAGCTTCGCGGCGCATGGCGCGTGAACTCCGTGCAGAAGAACAAGGCCCGCCCCGTGGACTGGATGGAAAATCAAGTCCCCTCCCTCTGGGAGATCGACGGCGAGCGCGTTCGGTTCAACTGGTTCGCGGACGAGCTGTAAGGGGGGTACGCGGCTTTCTTAAAAGAAAGCCTGGCAAAGAACTTTACAAAAAAACAGGCTGAAGCACGAAATCAGCCTGTTTTTCTATGGAACGGGGGATTACGGCAGGGTCTTACCGGACGCGCGGTAGAGCTCGTACCACTCGTCGTGCGTGATCGTGACGTCCGCGGCCTTGGCGATCTGCGCGATGCGGTCGAGGTTCGTTGTGCCGACGATGGGCTGCATGACGGCGGGGTGTCTGAGGATCCACGCGATGGCGAGCCCCGTGGGGGTGATGTCATAGCGCCCGCCGATCTCATCGAGCTTTTCGTTGAGCTTCGGGAATTTCGCGTTCCCGATGAAGGGACCGGCGAAGAATCCGTACTGGAAGGGCGACCAAGGTTGAATGGTGATCCCGTGCAGGCGGCAGTAATCGAGCACCGAGTCGTCCCGGTTCACGGCCGCGCCGTTTTCCATGTTGACGTTGATGCCGGAATCAATCATGGTGGTGTTCGTGAGGCTGAACTGGAGCTGGTTCGCGACGATTCGGTTCTCGCCGAGGGAGCGGCCGAGAAGCTCCATCTGCATGGGATTGTGGTTCGACACGCCGAAATGGAGCACCTTGCCCTCTCGGTGCAGCTTGTCGAAGGCTTCGGCGACCTCGTCCGGCTCTACGAGTGTGTCCGGGCGGTGGAGCAGGAGAAAATCGAGGTGATCCGTTCCAAGGCGGCTGAGGCTCTGCTCCGCCTCGTGCAGGATGTGATCCTTTGAGAAATCATAGGAGCCGGGCTTGATGCCGCATTTCGACTGGATGAGCATTTTGTCCCGCATAGCAGGATTCGAGCGGAGAAAATCGCCGAATTTCGTTTCGCACGAGCCGCCGCCGTAGATATCCGCGTGATCGAAGAAATTGATGCCGAGATCGAGATCGGTGCGGATGAGACGGTCGATCGCGTCCGCCGTCATGCCCCCGATCCTCATGCAGCCCTGCGCCACGCGGGACGCCGTCATGCCTGCGAAGGGAAAGGTTTTCATGTCTGCCTCCGTGAATTTCTAAATTTGCACGGTCATTATAACATAATGGGCGGGCTTTGTCAAGCAAAAAAGCCGCCGCGTTTCTCTCCGGATGGGATCGAAACGCGGCGGAGCCTATTGGGTTTTCTTGATGTGCCGGGTTCAGTTCTTTCCGCCGCCGAGCTTTGCGTCGGTCGCCGCTTTCAGCGCGTCGTAGTTGTTCCCCTGATAGTCGCCGGCTTCCTTGGTTTTGTCGAAGCAGTCGTATCCGGGGTCGACGTCATCGTGCATGATCGGTTCGGTGACCGCCGCGCCGAGAGCGGAGGTCTCGGAGAAGGTGACGCTTTGCTTGACCATCTCCACCATGTCGGTCGGAATGATGATCTTCGCGGCGCGTCCGTCGGCGATCCTCTGCATCGCCTCGAACTGCTTCAGACGGAGCACCGCTTCGTCAACGCCGGCATTTTTGAGTTCTCTGAGGCCGTCCGCTTCCGCTTTCTTTGCGAGATACACAGCGCGGGCTTCGCCTTCCGCGCGGGCGATCCGCGCGTCTCTTTCACCTTCCGCCTCGAGGACGACGGCGAGCTTGTGGCCTTCCGCCTCCTTGATGTCCGCTTCCTTGTGGGCTTCCGCGAGCAGAAGGGTCTCGCGCTTTTCGCGTTCCGCCTTCATCTGCTTTTCCATGGACTCCTGAATGCCCTTGGGCGGAATGATGTTTTTCAGTTCCACGCGGATGACCTTGATGCCCCACGGGTCGGTCGCATCGTCGAGGATGTATGCCATTTTCGAGTTGATCGCGTCGCGGGAGGTGAGCGTTTCGTCCAGTTCGAGCTCGCCCACGACGTTACGGAGGGTCGTCGCGGTCAGATTGTCCAGCGCGTTCACCGGGTTGATCGCGCCGTAGGTAAAGAGCATCGGATTGAACACGCGGAAGTAGACTACCGCGTCGATCTGCATGGTGACGTTGTCCTTTGTGATCACGGGCTGGGGCGGCGCGTCGAGGACCTGTTCCTTTAAGGTCACCTTTTTCGCGATCCTTTCGAGGAACGGGATCTTGAGGTGGATGCCCGCTTCCCAGGTTCCTTTGTATTTTCCGAGAAATTCGAGCACGTAAGCCTCGCTCTGCGGGACGATGCGGATATTTGCGGCAAGCAGCCAAATGATGATAACGCCGATAATGATGAGGGGCCAGGGCATGAGAATTCTCCTTTCCTGTCGGAATTTGACTTCGTACGTTTTGTTTTTTTGCGTACGGTGATATTATACCACGGTTTCGCGCGCTTCACAAGAGGGACGGGCGATTTTTCATGAAAGCTTTAACCCGGCTTAATCCGTTTAATCGGTTTCCTCCGGAGAGTGGCGGGAAATGCCGGATCCGGCGCATTTTTCGGCACGATCGGGACGAATAGGTTAAAATTGTGCACATTCCAGCCCGTCGGGCGAGGCAAATGTGAAAATCACCAAAAAGGCGGAGAGGGGCGTGACAAAATTCGTGATCGCGGAGATCGGCGGTATCTTGATATTTGAGGCGCAACATGATATAATAAGATGGAAGACGAAAGTCTGATTTTTCTTTTTGAACGGGAGGCTCAACATGCTGAAAAAGAATCCTCAGCTCAAAGGCGCGTTGCTTCTCCTGCTCGCCGCGCTGTTTTGGGGTACCACCTTCGTCGCACAGAGCGCAGGCATGGAGAGCGTTCAGGCGTTCACATTCACCGGCATCCGATCCCTGATCGGCGCCGCGGCTCTGCTTCTGCTGATCGTCATACGTGACGCGGTCAAAGGCCGACGAGGAGAAACCACGCCGCTCGCCGAACGCAGACAGGCAAACCGCAAGGTCGCCCGCGCGGGGTTCTTCATCGGGCTCGCGCTCTGCGCGGCAAGCAATCTCCAGCAGTTTGCGTTCAATTATACTTCCGCGGGAAAGATCGCGTTCATCACCGCGCTCTATATGTTTTTCGTGCCCGTTTTCGGGCTCCTCCTCGGCAAGCGGATCCCGGGCGCGATGTGGATCTGCGTTCTGTTCGGCTTTGTCGGGCTGTATTTCTTGTCCGTCGACCCTGCCGCGCCGCTCTCGCTCAATTTCGGCGACCTGCTCGCGTTCGCGTGCGCCGTGATGTACGCGGTGCATATCCTGATGATCGAGCGGTTCGCGCCGGACGTGGACGTGATCAAGCTCTCGTTCGTACAGTTTCTGACCTGCGGGACGATTTCCTGCATTCTGATGATGATCTTTGAGGCCCCGACCGTGACGGCGATCTTCTCCGCCGTTCCCCACATGCTCTACGCGGGCGTGATGAGCTGCGCCGTCGCGTTCACCCTTCAGATCATCGGTCAGAAATACGCCGAGGCGACGGTCGCGTCCCTCATCATGTGCACGGAATCCGTGATCGGTGCGGTCTCAGCGGCGATCATCCTCGGAGAGCGGCTTCTGCCCCGCGAGGCGTTCGGCTGCGCGCTCATGTTCGCAGCGATCGTGCTGTCGCAGTTCGCGGACGCGCTTTCAACGCACCTCAAAATGAAGCGGAAAAAGCGGGCGTGAATTTACAGAAACAGAAAAGACTGATGCTCGGAATCACGAACGTCAGTCTTTTTGCTTCAGCGCGCGGGAGAAAATCACAGGGAAAGAGCGTCCATCCGTCCCCGGTACGCGTCAAATATGCGTTTGAAAAGTGCGGCGCAGATCCGCTGAAATCAAAGCACTCCGCCCGCCCGTTCCGCCAGAGTGTCTTCTTCGGCGGAGCGGCTTCGTCTCTCTGTGACGCTCGGGGGCGGCGGAAAAGAAAAATCCATCCGAAAGGATGGATTTTCACCGCGCCCTATAGGATTCGAACCTACGACCTACCGGTTCGTAGCCGGGCACTCTATCCGCTGAGCTAAGGGCGCGTACAGCGGAGAACCGGGGTTCTCTTTGCGTGCTCGTATATTATACTGCACGGGGGCGGATTTGTCAAGGGCTTTTTGAAAAAAACTTGCGGGTTTTCCGACGCCTTTTGACCCCTTGCCGCGTTTTTTCGAAATCATCGTCCCCCAGCGCGAAAATTTTACCCGAAGTTATTTATTTCCTCTCTTCTTTGTGTTATAATGCATAGGTAAACTTTTGACTATTCCACCTGAAAGGGTTTCATATGTGCGGTTTTATCGGATTCACGGGCATCATTGACGCGCGGGAAGCGGTCATCCGGAAAATGGCGGAGCGCATCGCGCACCGCGGACCGGATTCTGACGGCTTTTATTTCGACGGGACGGACGACAAAAACTCCGTCACGCTCGGGTTCCGCCGTCTTTCCATCATCGACCTCGAAAACGGCTCCCAGCCCATGGTGAGCGACGACGGCATGACGGCGATCGTCTACAACGGCGAGGTTTATAATTTCATGGAGCTCAGGGACGAGCTCATCGCCAAGGGCTATGTGTTCCACACCCGCTGCGACACCGAAGCCATCCTCCACGGCTACGAGGAATGGGGCGAGGAGATCGCTGAGAAGCTGCGCGGTATGTTCGCCTTCGTGATCTGGGACAAGAGGAAGGAGATGCTCTACGGCGCGCGCGACCCCTTCGGGATCAAGCCCTTCTATTACACCGTGACGCCGCGCGGGAACCTGCTGTTCGGCTCGGAGATCAAGGGGTTTCTCGATCACCCGGAATTCGAGCTGCGGGTCAACGAAAACGCCCTCAGACCCTATCTGACCTTCCAGTATTCCGCGACGGAAGAGACCTTCTTCAAGGGCGTTTACAAGCTCCCCGCCGCGCACCGCTTCGTCTGGAAGAACGGGAAGCTGACCGCAGCGCGGTACTGGGACGTGGATTTCTCAAAGAAGACGAGCCTGTCCTACGACGAGGCGGCGGACATGATCGACGCGCGCGTGCACGAATCCGTGAACGCGCACCGCATCAGCGACGTCAAGGTCGGTTCCTTCCTCTCGGGCGGCGTGGACTCCTCCTACATCACGGCGACCCTCATGCCGAACGACACCTTCTCCGTCGGCTTCAATTTCGAGAATTTCGACGAGACGAGCGAGGCGAAGGAGCTGTCCGAAAAGCTCGGCGTGCAGAACTTCATCAAGCACATCACCGCCGACGAGTGCTTCGACGCGTTCCCGACGATTCAGTACCACATGGACGAGCCGCAATCGAATCCCTCCTCCGTGCCGCTCTACTTCCTCGCGCAGCTCGCGCGGGAGCACGTGACGGTAGTCCTTTCGGGCGAGGGCGCGGACGAGATCTACGCGGGCTACGAATGGTACGACGAGGCGGGGGCAATGCGGAAATACAAGAAGCTACCCGGCGGTCTGCGGCGTGGGATCGCGGGCCTCGCCGCGAAGCTGCCGTATTTCAAGGGGCATGACTTCCTCATCAAGGGAAGCGGCGTGCCGGAAAACTATTTCATCGGTCAGGCGCTGGTCTTCCCGGAAAAGGAGGCTCTTGACGTTCTGAACGAGAAATATCGCAAGGGACCCTCCGTGCGGGACATCACCGATCCGATCTACGGGCGCGCGAAGGGGCTTTCGGAGCTTGAAAAGAAACAGTATCTCGATCTGAATCTGTGGCTGCCCGGCGACATTCTGCTCAAGGCGGACAAGATGAGCATGGCGCATTCTCTCGAGCTCCGTGTCCCCTACCTCGACAAGGTCGTGATGGCGGAAGCGCAGACCTTGCCCGCGGCCTACAAGATCGACGGGCACGACACCAAGGCCGTGCTGAGAACGGCGGCGAACAAGACCCTGCCGGACGCGTGGGCGCACCGTCCGAAGAAGGGCTTCCCCGTGCCGATCCGCCAATGGTTCATGGAAGACAAGTACTATAACCTCGCGAAAACCGCCTTCGCTTCGGACGCGGCGGCGGAATACTTCGACGTGCCGAAGCTGATGAAGCTGCTCGAGGATCACAAAGCGGGCGCGGCGCGGAACCAGCGCAAAATCTGGACGGCATATACCTTTTTGACCTGGCACAAACAGTTCATGGAATAACCGGAGGACAGCATGGAAAAAACGATCACACCCGTCATCGTCGGCGCGGATCTCAACTGCTACAATGTCGCGCGCGCCTTTCACGAGGCGTACGGCGTAAAGTCCCACGCGTTCGGACGCTACGCCGTGTCCGCCACCAAGTATTCGAAAATCGTTGATTTCAAAACCGTCGCCGACATGAACGACGACGCCGTCATGCTCGATCAGCTCCATCGGTTCGCGGACGCGCATCTCGGCGACAAGATGCCCCTCTTCGCCTGCACGGACGATTACGCCGCCATGATCATACGAAACCGCGAGGAGCTTTCCGATTTCATCATCCCCTACCCTCCCGCTTCCATGCTCGCTTCGGTCTCAAAAAAAGCGGAGTTCTACGAGGCGTGCGACCGCTTCGGCATTCCGCACCCGAAAACCGTCGTCCTGACGGAGAAAACGACCGAGGGAGACGTTGAGGCGGACAAGCTCGGCTTCGGCTATCCCATCATCGTCAAGCCCTCCTCTTCGGCGGATTACTGGAAGCACGAATTCGAGGGGATGAAAAAGGTCTATATCGCAAAGACGCCGGACGAAGCCGTGAAGATCGTGAACGAGATCTACTCTTCCGGCTATCCCGAGAAAATGATCCTTCAGGAGTTCATCGCGGGCGGGGATTCTCAGATGCGGGTTCTCACCTGCTTCTCGGACGCGAAAGGCAAGGTCCGCGCGATGTGCCTCGGTCACACGATGCTCGAGGAGCACACGCCGAAGGGGCTGGGCAATCATGCCGCCATCGTGACGGAGCCCGTTTCCTCCCTGCCGCTTGCCGAAAAGATCAAGGACATGCTCGAGGCGATCGGATACACCGGTTTCTCGAATTTCGACATCAAGCTCCGCGAGGGCACGACGGACGATTACCGCGTCTTCGAGGTGAACCTCAGACAGGGGCGTTCCAATTTCTATCTCACCGCCGCCGGGCTGAATGTCGGGCGGCTCGCCGCGGAGGTTTATGAATCGGACGGCGACGACTGCGTCCGGATCGAAAACTCCATTTTCTGGCACCACATTCCGAAGAGCACCGCCTATACCTACACGGAGGACAAGGAGCTCGTCGCCCGCGCGAAGGCGCTCGCGAAGGAGGGAAAGGAATCCTCCTCCGTCTGGTACCGCCCGGATATGGCATGGAATCCGCTGAGAACGATCTGCGTGCTCGAACAGCTGCGCAGGCAGAAACAGAAATTCAAGATCTATTACCCGAAAAAACCGTAAACGGGAGCGCCCGATCATGGAAGACAAACGAAAACTGCTCGGCATCATCGGCGGGCTCGGACCCGCGTCGAGCGCGTATTTCTACGAGCTGATCACCGAGCACACCAGGGTGACGCGGGATCAGGATCACATCGACATCATTCTCTCGAGCCGCGCGAGCACCCCGGACCGCACGGATTACATACTCGGGCGCTCGGACGAAAGTCCCCTGCCCGCCATGATCGCGGACGCCCGCTCGCTCGAAGTCTACGGCGCGTCCGCCATCGTGATCCCCTGCAACACGGCGCATTATTTCATCGACGAGGTGCGCCGCTCCGTCTCCGTGCCCGTTCCGTCGATCATCGCGGAAACCGTGCGGCACATCGAAAAATGCGGCTTTAAGAAAGCCGCCGTCCTCGCGACGGAGGGCACGATCGTCTCCGGCTCCTATCAGCGAGAATTCGACGCGCGCGGACTCGGCTGCGCGATCCCCGACGCCGAGGGCACGCGGCGTCTCATGGAGATTATCTACGGCAAGGTGAAGCGGGGCGTGATCCCGCCGCCGTCCGAGCTCTACGAGGTCACGGGTCCGATGTTCGACGCGGGCTGCGACTGCGCGATCCTCGGCTGCACCGAGCTTTCCCTGATCGGAAAGCGGATGACCGACGATCCCCGCATCGTGGACTCCCTGACCGTGCTCGCCGACTGCGCCATCCGTTTGATGGGGCACGAGACCGTCGGGTTCCCCCCAGCGTTTGACTGACAAAGCCTTCCCCGAACCTCACGGCGCTTGTGCGCCCGGGAAACGAGTACATTATGGATATCAACAAACTGTTTGAGAACTATCCCTGCGGCCGGATCGGGACGGCGGACGGATACGACGTCACCGCGCTCGAATACGATTCGCGCAAGGTCCGGCCCGGCTGTCTCTTTTTCTGTCTGCCGGGCGCGCGCATGGACGGCCATGATTTCGCGCCGCAGGCGTACGAATTCGGCTGTCGGGCGTTCGTTGCCGAGCGCACGCTTTCCCTTCCCGCCGACGCGGTGCAGTTCCTTGTCCCGGACGCGCGGGAAGCGCTTGCCCGCTTATCCGCCCGGTTTTACGGCAATCCCGCGGATGAGCTGACGATCATAGCGGTGACGGGGACGAAGGGCAAGACCACGACCGCGATCCTGACCTCGGAGATCCTGAATGCCTGCGGCATCCGGTGCGCCTACATCGGCACCAACGGCGTCATGATCGGCGACGACCGCTTCGAGACCGTGAACTCCACGCCGGAGAGCCGCGAGCTGCACCGCTTCTTTGCCATGATGCGGGAGCGGGGCTTCACGCACGTCGCGATGGAGGTCTCGTCCCAGGCGCTCGATCATCACCGGGTCGACGGCATCCGCTTCGACACAGCGATTTTCACGAATCTCTCCCCCGACCACATCGGCGAGGGCGAGCACGCGTCCTTTGAGGAATACCGGGACGCGAAAAGAAAGCTCTTCCACACACCCGGGCTCGGGCACATCGTCGCGAACGCCGACGACCCGTACTCCGCCGCCATGACGGAGGGAGCGGAGGCGGAAATCCTCACCTACGGCATCGAAAACCCTGCGGACTACTGTGCGGACGAGATCGCGGGATACAGGGACGAGACCTCGCTCGGCATCGAATTCACCCTGCATGAAGGCGGGCGTCGGACCCGCGTCCGGCTTCGTCAGCCCGGCGAATTCAGCGTTTACAACGGGCTTGCCGCCATTGCCGCCGCGTCCCTGTGCGGGATCGCTCCGGAGCGGGCCGCCCTTGCCCTGCGCACCATTTCGGTCCGCGGGCGCATGGAGATCGTCGATGCCCTGCCCGGCATCACCTTCGTGATCGATTACGCGCACAACGGCGTGAGCCTCACCCACGCGCTCACCGTTCTGCGGGCGTATCAGCCGAAGCGTCTGATCTGTCTGTTCGGCTGCATCGGGGGCAGGACCTTCCTGCGCCGCCGGGAGCTCGCGGAAGCGGCCGGAAAGCTCGCGGATTTCACCATCATCACCTCGGACAACCCGGACATCGAAGAGCCGGAAGTCATCATCGAGGACGTGCTCAACTACTTCGACCGCTCGAAGCTCTATACGACGATCCCCGACCGGGAGGAAGCGGTGCGCTTTGCCGTCCGGATCGCGCGGGAGGGCGACATCGTCCTCTTCGCAGGAAAGGGGCACGAGACCTACCAGATCGTGTGGGGAGAGAAGGTGCCGTTCTGCGAGAAGGCTATCCTGCTTGACGAGGCGGAGAAAGTGCTCACGCCGGTGTAAAGGGGGACGAGGGGTACGCGGCTTTCCCCCAAAGAAAGCCTGGCAAAGAACTTCATAAAAAAACACAACGGCTGGGATTCTAAAAATAGAATTCAGCCGTTTTTTGTAGTCGATGTTTACTGTTCTTCGCGGAGGGTGGTGATGAGTTCTTTCGCGTAGGGGAGGTTTTCGATCCATGCGCAGTACGCGTGCCATTCGGGCAGCTTATGGTTGCGCCTTGCGTAATAGATGTTGATGAGCGTCTCGTAGTTCAAGGTCGTCGTGCGCATCTGGTTGTAGGAGGTCGGCAGGAGCTGGATCATGTCGTGCCAGTACGCGGTGTCCTTCGTTTCGATGAATTTCAGGCGGCGGTCCTCGAGCACTTCAATGACGTGATCGAGGCAGGCGAGCGCGGTCTCGGACATGCGGTCGCAGCTGAAATCCTCGCGGGAAAAGGTCTTCGAATGGATCTTGTGCATGGTGGAGGTCGAATTCGCCACCGTCCCGACCTTATAGGTGTCGTACTCCTTCCACCAGTACAGCGGCGCGGTGACGTCGACGGAAACGAAAATCATTCTGAGATATTTGCGGTGGTCGCTCCCCGCCCGCGCGAGGCGCTCGGCGAGTCCCAAATCGGATTCCCCGAGCCGATAGATACCATCCTCGTCAAAATAACTGTCAGATTTGTTCCAGCTGTTCATCGGATTGCGCATGCCGCGCACGGCGTTTTCAAGGTTCATGACCGCGGTGCGTTCGAGTTTGATCACGTCTCACTCCTCCTTTTCATCTCTGTTTTCGGATGCTTCTTCGTCCCCTTCTCCGTCCGGCGTTTCGGTCTTTGCTTTTTTTGCCGCCTCGCGCGCCTTCCTCAGCTCGTCCGTGCCGAAGGTATAGGTCTTGCCGCAGAACCGGCACTTTGTCTCAACGTCTTCCCCGGCTTCGAGGAGTTCGTTCATGTCCGCTTCGTTCAGGCTCACGAGCGCGCGGAGATATCTGTCCCGGTCGCAGGGGCATAGATATTCGATATCGAACTCGTCGAACATCTCGTATTCGATGCCGTCGAAAATGCGGGCGATGACCGCGTCGCCGTCCTCCCCGTCCGCGATGCGCTTTGACACCGAACCGACGGAGGCGACGTTGTCCTCGAGCTTTTCGATCACGCCCTCGTCATATCCCGGCATGAGCTGAACGAGGAAGCCGCCCGCGGCAAAGCACACGCGGTCCGTATCGACCCGCACGCCGAGAGCGCACACGGTCGGGGTCTGCTCGCTCGACGCGAAGTACTCCGTGATATCCTCGGCGATCTCGCCGCTGACGAGGGGGGAGACGCCGACATAGGGCTCGTTCATGCCGAGGTCCTTGATCACATAGAGCGATCCCCTGCCGACCGCGCCGCCGACGTTGAGCTTCCCGGCGGCGTTGGGGGGCAGTTCCACCTCCGGGTTGTCCGCGCAGCCGCGCACGTTGCCTTTGTAATCGCCGACACATACGACCGAGCCTGCCGGGCCGTTTCCGCGGATCTCGAGGGTGAGGGTGTTGTCCTTATCCTTGAGGAGGCAGGACATGAGGGCGGTCGCGGTAAGAGCCCGTCCGAGCACGGCGGTCATGGTTTTGGAAGGATGGTGGATCTCGGATGCGCGGCGAACGATTGCGGTGCTGTCGCAGAACAGGACGCGCACGCCCCCGTCCGATGAGATCGCGCGTTTGATGACGCTTGTTGTCTGCATGGTATTCCTTTCGTAAGGACTATGAGTCATGTTTTTTCTATTATAGCACATCCCGGTGCCGTTTTGCAAGAAGATTATGCAAACATGGATGCTCTTTCGTCAAAACCACCAGTTTTCCGCGAAGAGGACGGAAATCTTTGTATTATGCACAACGCGTTGTTTCGCGGTTTTCCCGTTGACAAAATCTCCTTCCTATGATATAATATTAGCACCTCTGTCGGAGGGTTCTTTTTTCGTGCGCGTCCATGGTCATGACGGCGCGCCGCCCCCGGTTCGGCAGAGGGAGGTACAACATCGGGCAGCGCCGTTTTCCGCTCGTTTCCCGTGTTCCGCCGATATCGGCGGAAACAGAGGCGGCCGTGCGAGCGCATGCCTAAATCTTGAAGGAGGTGCCGATCCATGAGAGTAAAAATCACTCTCGCCTGCAGCGAATGCAAACAGCGCAACTACGACACAAAGAAGAACAAGAAAAACGATCCTGACAGAATCGAGCTGAAGAAATACTGCCGCTTCTGCCGCAAGCACACCGTACACAGAGAAACCAAATAACGGGCAAGGAGTTAAACATGGCAGATAATGAAAAGAACACCGCTCCCGTCAAGGACGACGACAAGGAGTCAAAAAAGGTAAAGGTCAAGAAGCCCTCGATCTTCAAGAGACTCGGCGCCTGGCTGAAAACCGTTTGGGCGGAGCGCAAGAAAATCACCTGGGCAAGCTGGGAATCTGTCAAATCCAACAGCTTCGTGGTGATTGTCATCACCGTCATCACCGCCGCCGTTCTCGGTCTTCTCGACTACCTCTTCTCAAACGCGATCATCGGTCTGAGCCGCATCATCTGACGCTGCGGGATCGCATGATCTTCAGCACATCGGCATGACGGAGGTTTCAGAGTTTCATGAGCGATATCAATGAGATGAACGAAGGCTTGAAATGGTATGTCGCGCATACCTATTCGGGCTACGAAAACAAAGTCAAAACCAATCTGGAAAAGATTATCGAGAACAGAGGGCTCGGTAATGTGATCACCGACATCCGCATTCCCACCGAAGTCGTCGTGGAATCCGACGGCGGGCATGAAAAGGAAGTCGAGTCGAAGATTTTCCCCTCGTATGTCCTCGTCAAAATGGTCATGACCGACGAGACATGGCATGTCGTCCGCAACATCCGCGGCGTCACCGGGTTCGTGGGACCGGGATCGAAGCCCGTTCCGCTGACCGAGGAAGAAGCCGCCGCCATCATCCGGGACGAGCCCGAGAAGGTCACGGCGTCCGCCTTCGAGGTGGGCGATACCGTGGACATCGTCGACGGCGTGTTCCGCGGCTACAGCGGCAAGCTCACGAAGCTTGACGAGGCGACCGGAGAGGTCACCGTCGTCATCTCCACCGTGGGACGCGACATGAACGTCAATCTCGACAAAAAGTATATCAAAAAGGCACAGGACTGATCCGGAACGATCCGTTCTGCGGTCCCCGGACGCCGCCTGAGCGCGTCAGGAGCGGGGCGCAGCTCCCAAAACCAGCGCCGATCAAGTGGGAGGGATGTTAATTTTTCAAGGGACATCCCGTTTGACACCACTATGGAGGATTATAGAGAATGGCAAAGAAAGTTATTGGCTATATCAAGCTGCAGCTTCCCGCCGGCAAAGCGACTCCTCAGCCGCCGGTCGGTCCTGCTCTCGGCGCGTACGGCGTCGCGATCCCGAACTTCACGAAGGAATTCAACGAAAGAACCAAGAATGACATCGGTCTCATCATTCCGGTCGTCATCACCGTTTACGCCGACCGTTCCTTCACCTTTATCACGAAGACCCCGCCGGCTCCCGTGCTGATCAAGAAGGCCTGCGGCATCGAAACCGCTTCTCCCACCCCGAACAAGACGAAGGTCGCCACCATCACCAAGGAGCAGGTGCGTCAGATCGCCGAAACCAAGATGAAGGACCTCAACGCCGGTTCCATTGAAGCCGCGATGAGCATGATCGCCGGGACTGCCCGTTCCATGGGCGTCACCGTCGCAGACTGAGGGGGTACGGAAAGATGTTCAAGAGCAAGAAATACGTTGACAGCCAGAAGCTGATCGAGAAGTCCAAGCTGTACGATACGAACGATGCCATGGATCTGGTCATCAAGACCTCCAAGGCGAAATTCGACGAGACCATCGAAGTGCACGTCCGTCTGGGCGTCGACTCCCGTCACGCTGACCAGCAGGTCCGCGGCGCGATCGTTCTCCCGCACGGTACCGGTAAATCCGTCCGCGTCCTCGTCTTCGCGAAGGGTGAACGCGCGGATCAGGCGAAAGCCGCGGGCGCCGAATTCGTCGGCGACACCGATCTCGTGGAAAAGATCCAGAAGGAAAACTGGTTTGACTTCGACGTCGTCATCGCTACCCCGGATATGATGGGTACCATCGGTCGTCTCGGCCGCGTGCTCGGTCCGAAGGGTCTCATGCCGAACCCGAAGGCCGGTACCGTCACCATGGACGTCGCGAGAGCGGTCCAGGAAGCGAAAGCCGGTAAGATCGAATACCGTCTGGACAAGACCAACATCATCCACTGCCCCATCGGCAAGGCGTCCTTCGGGATCGACAAGCTCGCCGAAAACTTCAACACCCTGCTCGGCGCGATCATCAAGGCCAAGCCCGCCGCCGCGAAGGGTCAGTATATCAAGAGCTGCGTCGTCGCCTCTACCATGGGCCCCGGCATCAAGGTCAATCCGGCGAGGATCGGCTGAGTTCCGGAATTTCTCATAAAAAACAAGCTGTCGTTTTCCCGCAAGGGATCACGGCAGCTTTTCTCTTTTCTCTTTCTGTCAGGAGTTTCAGCCTTTTGTGCCGACGAAGAAGCGCATGAGGTTTGTGACCGTGCGCACGAGGTTTTCCTCCGCATGCTCCATGGCGTCCTCGAGGCTGATCGGTCCGGGGCAGATCGGGAACACGCCCGTCACGCCCTCGCCGCAAATGGCCTCCGCGCCTTCGCCGACCGCGCCGACGACGGCTATCGCCACAACGCCCCGCCTCCGCGCGCGCCTTGCCACGCCCACGACGACCTTGCCGCCGAGGGTCTGGGAATCGAGCTTCCCTTCCCCGGTAATGACGAGATCGGCGTCCCGAAGCAGGTCGTCGAAGCGCACCGTATCGAGCACGGTTTCGATCCCGGAACAAAGCTCAGCCCCGAGGAACGCGACGGCGCCCCAACCCATGCCGCCCGCGGCTCCGGCTCCCGGCAGATCGAGGATGTCCTTACCGAGCTCTTCCCCGACGATCCCGGCAAAATGCCCGAGTCCGCGGTCGAGCAGATCGACCTCTTCTTCCGTCGCGCCCTTCTGGGGGGCGAAGACCCGCGCCGCGCCCCTCTGTCCGCACAGGGGATTGTTCACGTCGCACATCGCCTCGATCGGCACCTTGCCGAGCAGCGGATGCGCGCCGGACGCGTCGATCCGTTTTATGGCGGAAAGCGTCCTGCCGACCGGTACGAACGCGTTGCCGTCCGCGTCGTAAAAGCGGAAGCCGAGCGCCGACGTCATGCCGGCGCCCCCGTCGTTCGTGGCGGAGCCGCCGAGACATAAGATCAGTTTTCGGCATCCGTGATCGAGCGCGTGCCCGATCAGCTCGCCGACGCCGAAGGTCGTGGTGTCCGCGGCAGATTTTCTCTCACCCGCGAGCGTCAGTCCGGCGCAGACCGCCGTTTCCACGACGGCCGTGCCGTCCGGGAGACGCGCGTAATACGCATTCACGGGCTCGGAAAACGGTCCGCTGACGGTGAGCGGGATTTTCTCCCCGCCGCACGCCGCGAGAAAGCATTCCGCGCTCCCTTCCCCGCCGTCCGCGACGGGTACGCCTATGACCTCGGCGTCCGGCAGGACGGAAAGGATCGCGCCCCGGGCTGCGGCGCAGAAGTCCGCGGAGGAAAGAGAGCCCTTGAAGCTGTCCGGTATGACAATGATCTTTCGCATAGAAGATTCCTTACTGTTTCACGAGATTCGCGAGCGCGTCCCCGAGCTCCCCGTCCTTCATGCGGTGAACGGCGGAAATCGTTCTCACGGACATATCGTGCGCCCGTTCTTCGAGCGTGTTGGCGGCGCCCGGTCCGGCAAATCCCTTGCTTTCCGGGTCGAGGAAGACCGTCGACAGCAGCACGCGCCGCGAAAGCGTTCCGCCGAATTTGCCCGCCACGGTGTCGACCTTATAGAGCTCGTCCACGTCGATATCCCCGTTCTTGCAGGAGATGAACACCGGCACGACGCCGCGCACAAGCACGACGTCGACCTCGTTTTTGGTCCCGTTCGGGTTTCCGTCCCAGTCGAGCACCACCCCGATGGCGGCGGAGTCGTAAACGGACATGCCGCCGCGCCTGAGATCGAGCGCGGTACAGTAGGTGTGGTATTCGAGGATCGAGCCCGCCTTGGTGAGGCATTCGCGGACGATCTTATTCTTATAGGTAAAGAGGATCATATCCCCGTTCTGCTCCGTGACGCGGATCAAACCCGCGTCGGCGAGCTCGTCGAAGAAGGCGCGGTTCAGCCTGTTCTTGCCGGACCCGAAGGAGGAATGGGGGATCGCCCACACGCCTTCCTCCCCGACGGATCGGCTGACCTCCGCGGACATCCTGCCGATCAGGGTATTCCAGTCGGCGCACGCCCGCTTCGAGATCCGCCACAGGGCTTCGATGTCCTCTTCCTCCTCTGCGCCGGGCGAAATCGTCTGGCTCCGGGATACGATGATTCCGCCGTGGAGGCGGACCATTTCGTCGACCGTGAGGTAGAGCGGGGATTCGCCTTTTTCGGTGTAGTCGATCTGCTCCTTTGTAATCGAAAGATGCCCCTCGGACGTTCTGTCCATCCGGAATATGGTCGCCTGTCTTGTGATCGGTCCGCACCGGAACGCGTACAGGTTCCGCTTTTCCCCCGCGCGGCTGCCGAGAATGGCGCCCACGGCGAGCAGAGCGGTCTCGTCCCCGCCGGAGATATCCACGGCACAGACCTCGTCCGGCTCGTCGGATCGGTCATCGAGAAGCGCGTCGAGCACGGCGACGGTCGATTCGAGATCGCTTCTCGCCGCGCTGCGCACGAGCAGTTCCGTCTTGATGCCGCGTCCGCGCAAAATCGCCTCGTATGCCGGGAGCGCGCGCTGCATTCTTCGCACGTCCGTGCCGACGAAAACGGTGACGTCCGGCTTCAAGGCAAGGGAGCCGATGATGTTTTCGATCGGGGATCGGTCAAACAATTCGACGAGCGTCGTCATGACATCTCCACCGCCGTATTCAGCGCGACCTCCATCATCGTGGTGAAGGTCTTTTCTCTTTCCTCAGCCGAGCATGATTCATGGGTCAGGAGGTGGTCGGAGATCGTGCAGATCGCGAGCGCGCGCTTCCCCGCTCTTGCAGCCGTCATATAGAGCGCTGCCGCTTCCATTTCGACCGCGTACACGCCCATTTTGCGCCAGCCCGCGTTCGCCTCTTCTGCGTCCTCGTTGTAGAAAAGGTCCGAGGACAGGAGATTTCCGACGTGATAACGCGCGCCGAGCTTGTCCGCCTGAGCAACCGCCGCGGCAAGGAGCTCATAGGACGCGATGGGCGCGTAGGTTCCGTGGAGTCCGAAATGCGCGGCGAAATTCGAGTTGGTGCACGTGCCCATTCCAAAGACGAGGTCGCGCAGGCGCACATCCTCTCGCATTCCTCCCGCGGAGCCGATGCGGATGATGTTCTCCACGCCGTAAAACTCATAGAGCTCATATGCGTGGATCCCGATGGACGGCATGCCCATTCCGCTCGACATGACGGATACCGGGCAGCCCTTATAGAGTCCGGTATAACCGTTCGCGGCGCGGACGGGATTCACGAGACGCGCGTCCGTGAGATAGTTCTCCGCGACGAATTTCGCGCGCAGGGGATCGCCGGGCATGAGGACGGTTTTCGCGAAGTCTCCTCGTTCGGCTCTGTTGTGCGGTGTTGACATGGTATGCCTCCCTTCTTAAAGCAGTCCGCCCGTTTTGACGATGCGGACGACGCGGCTGGTGCCGAGACGGTCCGCGCCGAGGGCGAGAAATTTCTCCGCGTCCTCGAGCGAGGAAATCCCGCCCGCCGCTTTTATTTTCAGTCCCGGCTTCACGTGCGCGGCAAAGAGCGCGACGTCGTCGAAGGTCGCGCCGCCCTTCGAAAAGCCGGTCGACGTCTTGATGTAATCCGCGCCGGACTCGCCGACGATCTCACACATTTTGATTTTTTCCTCGTCCGTGAGCAGGCAGGTTTCGATGATGACCTTCAGAATCTTTCCCGGCGCAACAGCGTCCATGGCCTCGCGCACGCCCCGGATGTCCCGGAGCACGTCGTCGTAGCGGCCGTCTTTCAGCCATCCGATGTTGATCACGGTATCGATCTCATCCGCGCCGTTCTGCAGCGCGTCCGCCGCTTCGAACGCCTTGGACGCGGGGGTGGAATACCCGTTCGGGAAGCCGACCACCGTGCAGACGGCGACGCGGCCCGCGGCGTAGTCCGCCGCCTCTTTGACCCAACACGCCGGGATGCACACCGACGCGGTATGATAGCGGATGCCGTCGTCAATCACGGCGCGGATGTCCTCCCATTTCGCGTCGACCGCAAGCAGGGTGTGGTCGACGTGGGAGAGGATTTCTTTGATTTTGTTCTGTTCCATTTTTCCCTCTTTCCGCCTCAGCCCGGTTCCCCGGCGATCCAGCGGCGTTCCACCTCTTTGAAAACCTCGTCCGGGATGTCGATCTGTTCGTGGATCTGATTCGAGACGTACATCTGCCCCGCGCTCTCGGGGAAGGTGCAGAAGGTGTCGTTGCGCCAGGCGTCCCGCTCTTCTTTGTTGCGCAGATTCGGCAGGCGGATGGGCTGGTTGCCCATGACGATGGAGCGGTAGCCGAGCGTGCCGGGGATGCACATATCAACCGCGTCATACACGTTGATGGCGCGTTCCCGCGCGACCTCGTCGCCGAGGATGGTGCGGATGAAATAATAGGTGGTGAAGAAGTCCCCACCGCCGTGTCCGCTGTTTTCCGTCCCCGCCACAATGGGCGTGGGGGTATAGACCTTGTGCTCGCCGCGGCAGTTCTGACCCGGCTTCTCGGTGTAAACGGCGATTTGCCCGTTGCCGAGGTCCTGCACGCCGCCGAGGTCGCCGTTCAGCTGATAATTCGAGTGCCGTGTGGACTTGATGTTGAAGTGCAGGGATTTGAGCATCGCGCCGTTCTCGAGCGTCACGATCTCCATGCCGAGCGAGCCGGACGCCGTGCCGAGATTGCGCATGAAGGGCATGTTCGGCGTCTCGAACGCGGACACCTGAACCGGTCTCAGTCCCGTCATATAGAGGATCGGGCCGATGGAGTGGGTGCAGTAGAAGGTGGATGGCATGATGTTGCGCCAGTGGTTCCGCTCGCCGTAGGTGATCTGCGGCCAGATGGACGAGCAGTCGTGGAGGTATTCCCCTTCGGCATACATGAGCTCGCCGAGCGCGCCCGAGCGGTAGATGTTCCGCATTTCCCAGCGGACGGGGGTATAGCAGTAGTTTTCCGCGTAGGTATAGACCTTGCCCGTTTCCTCCACCGCTTCGATCAGCTCGACCGCCTCCGCCATATTCGCGACGGTCAGGCATTCGGTCATGATATGCCGACCGGAGCGCAGGAGCTTGATGCCGAATTTCGCGTGCTCGTGCGCGTAGTTCGCGCAGACGACCGCGTCCATGTCGTGCTCGAAGAAATCGTCAAAGCGTTCGTAGTAGGTGATGTCGTACAGGCCGCACGCCTCCGCCTCCCTGCGGCACGCGTCAAGCAGGGGCTTGTATTTGTCGCAGACCGCGACGAGCTCCGCTTCCGTGCTGTGCAGGATCTGACGGATCATCGTCATGCCCCGCCCAGCGCCGAATACGCCGATTTTGATTTTCGCCATGTTTCGTCCTCCTTGTTGATGTCGTTTCAGAAAGCTCTATTATGCGGGCAACTCAAATTTTCCGTCCTTCAGCCGCCAGAGCCGCACTTCGGTGTACTGCCCGTCCGGTCCCGCGCCCTCGTGAGAGATATAGAAATAACCGTCCCCCAGCGCGGCGATCCCGGTGGACCCGTGGGGGAAATCCACGCCGTCCGTTCCGTGCGCGTCAAGGCTGAGAAGCTCTCCCTCCGTCGGCGGAACGACGCCCCTCAAAAGCCCCTTGTGCGGTTTTGCCGCCGCGTCCGCCAGAAACAGCGGCGGGTTTTTGAAGCCCGGCTTCTTTCCGGGATAGACGCAGAGGAAGAATTTGCGGGTGGCGGGGTCGTACTCGAGGTTCTGCACGCCGTAGGTCGTATTGCCCGTATAAACGAAATACCGGGAATCCGGCGCGTCCGGTCCCGTGGTGTGCGGGCACGCCTGATCGAGCGGCTCGGAAACCTCCCAAAGCCGTTCGGGATCGTATTTGAGTATGATCTGATGGTCGTTGTCGTCCCGCGAAATGTCGGAATAGATGCCGTAGGCGACAAAAATCCAATTCTTCGATTCGGCCGGCTCACCGAAATCCGGCGCGGCCGCGCAGCCGTCGATCCCGGAGCAGCCGAAGCGGTGCTTCACGACTCTGCCGTCCCCGAGCCGCACGTCGGCGAGATAATCCTCGGTGACGGCGCGCAGAAACGAAGCGCGCATGATCCCGCCCGCCTCCATGTCCGGCTCCGTGATCCGATCGACGTCAAACATGGCGACGTAGAAGCGGTCCGACACGGGCTGATCCGTGCCGAGCATCCGGGCGATGCCGCGTCCGATCACGTCGTTCTTATATTCAAGCGATCCGTACACCCGCCCGCTTTCGGGATGAAACGCGATGCACCCGAGATGCCCGGTGAGTCCCTTCACCGAGCCGACAAAGCGCCCCGCAAGGTCGGTCTTGACAAGCATCGTCGTGAAGGAGTAATAGATATAACCCTTTGCGAGATCGACGGCGATCCCCTGGCAGTGCGGCGTGCGGTACGCGCCGGAATAAATGCGCCGCGGGAGGTTATCGGTATTCACTCGGCCCTCCAGATCGTGACGCCCGTGATCTTTTCGTTCAGGCGCTCGTTGTCGTGCCGGACGAAGCCGAGGCCGCGCAGAAAATCCTCCGCCTCGTCGAACCAGCAGGTGAGCTTTTCCTTGTAGTGACAGTCGGAATTGACGATGACCGATCCGCCCGCCGCCTTGATCTCGGAGAGCAGGAACGCCGACGGATACGGCACGTCTCTGAGTCCGCGGGCGATCGCTCCGGTATTCAGCTCGAACAGAGGGCAGTGCTTGACGATCTCGCGGATCGCCTCGACCGCGGCGTCCCGGCAGATCGGGTCGTCCTCAGGGAAGATGCCGTACTTCGTCGGCAGATCGAAATGCCCGACGATGTCGGCTTTATTCCGCATCACATGCTCGGTCAGGCGCTCGTAGTACGCCTTGCCGAAGTCCGTCCAGCTTCCGTGAAAGAGTCGCTCCACCAAATCACGCTGACCCGCTTCGCCGCCGTCGATGGAGCCCCACTGTGCGTGGCGCACCATCTCGTGCACGGACGCGATGATAAAATCCCAGTCCCCATATTCCATGGGCGTTTCCGAGTCCAGCTCGATGCCCGCCCATATCGCGATCTCTCCCCGGTACGCCGCTGCGAGGGAGCGAAGCTCGGTGAGGCAGTGCTGCACGACTCCGGCGCTCACGGCGTAAATCGACGCGAGGGGGGAGGGAGAATGCTCGGAAAAGCCGAGGGAGTGAAAGCCCAGCGCAAGGGCAGCTTCGATCATTTCCCGCGGGGTGTCGTGACCGTCGGAAAACCTGGTGTGAGTGTGAAAATTCTGTCTCTGCATATCGTTCAGTCCTGTTCCAAAATTTGCGGCAGGTCGGCAAAACGTGAAACGGCGTATTCGTAGTCGTCGGTTTTCCCGCGTCCCCACGTCTCGCCGAAGCCGTAGAGGCAGTAGACGAAGGGAATGCCCGCGCCGTGCGCGCCCTCGGCGTCGCTGACCGTGTCGCCGACGTAGACGCCGCGCTCGACGCCCCGGCGGTTCATGACGTCGCGGATGTTCTCCGCTTTGTTCTTACCGCTTCTGCCCGAGGATTCGCGGTCCTCGAACACGTCCCAGAGGCGGTGTGCCGTGAGAAAGGACTCAATGTAGCCGTCCTGCGCGTTCGACACGACGAAGAGGCGGTATCCCGCTTCCTTCAGGAGCGCGAGCGTTTCGGGCACCCCGGGATAGAGGATGCCGCCGCGCTCGGGGAGCCAGAGGTTCTCGAGCGCGCAGCTTTCCTCCATGAGCGAAAACGCCTCCTGAAAGCTCAGCGCGGGGAAGAAAATGCCCGCAAGCTCCTCGTTTGTCAGTCCCATGTAGCGGCAGACGCTCTCCCGGTTCAGCTCCACGGTGGCCTTCACGTCCAGGTGGCGCGCGAGAACCTCGACCCAAGTCTGTGCCGTGACGCTCGAAGCGTCCCACAGCGTGCCGTCCAGATCGAACAGCACGCCGTCAAATTTCTTCTTCAATGATCCGTTCTCCGTATCTCGGCAAAAAAGCGCTCCCCGGAAGAAGCGCTTTTGCGTAGTCCAATTGAATTATTCGTCTTCTTCGACGTGGGATTCGGCGATGATCTTCTGCGCGACGTTGGCGGGAACTTCTTCGTAGCGGTCAACCGCGAATTCGAAGGAGCCGCGGCCCTGGGACATGGCGCGGAGGGAGATCACGTAATCCATCATTTCGGCCTTCGGAACGGAGGCTTCGACGACGGTATAGCCGCTCTTTCTTTCGTGCGGGTTCATGCCGAGCACGCTGCCGCGTCTCTTGTTGAGGTCGCCCATGACGTCGCCCACGAGGGATTCCGGCACGCAGACCTTCAGCGTTCCGACGGGCTCGAGCAGGATCGGCTTCGCCTGCGGGAGACCGGCCTTATAAGCCAGACGCGCCGCGAGCTTGAAGGAGATTTCGTTCGAGTCGACCGGGTGGTAGGAACCGTCGTACAGGTCGGCCTTGAGGTTCACGACCGGGTAGCCGGCGAGAACGCCCTTCTGCATCGCTTCCTGCAGACCCTTTTCAACGGCGGGATAGAAGTTCTTCGGAACCGTGCCGCCGACGACGGACGTGACGAAGGTGAGGCCTTCTTCATCGCCGTGGGAGAAGCGGATCTTGACGTCGCCGAACTGACCGGAACCGCCGGACTGCTTCTTGTGACGGCCCTGCACGTCGGAGGTACCCTTGATGGTTTCGCGGTAGGGGATCCTCGGGTTCTCGAGCACGACGGAGGTCTTGTAGCGGTCCTTCATGCGGGAGACGACGACGGCAAGCTGCATGTCGCCCATGCCGGAGATCGTCATCTGCTTCGTTTCGGGGTTGTTCTCGTACACAAGGGTCGGATCTTCCTCAAGCAGTCTGGCGAGGCCGGTGGAAATCTTGTCCTCGTCGCCCTTCGCGGCGGGGAGGATCGCCATGGTCATATAAGGATGCGGGAAGTTGATCTTCTTGTATTCGATATCGGAAGACACTGTGAGGGTGTCGTTCGTGTTGGTGTTGACGAGCTTGGTGATCATGCCGAGGTCGCCGCAGCAGAGGGAGGTCACTTCGGTCTGCTTGCTGCCGCGCATCGTGTAGATGTGGCCGAACTTTTCGCTCGCGCCCGTGCCCCGGTTGACGAGGGTCAGATCGTTGGTCAGCGTGCCGTTCATGACCTTGAAGAGGGTCTGCTTGCCGAAGGAGTCGGAAATGGACTTGTAGACGAAGATTCTGCATTCGCCGTCCGGATCGACCTTTTCTTCGCGGAAGCCGTCGCCGTCGACAACCTTCTCGATGCCCTTCGAAAGAGGAGTCGGGAAGGAGGTGCAGATCGTGTCGAGCAGGTAGGTCACGCCCCAGAGGTTGACCGCGCTGCCGGAGAAGACGGGAACGATCGAGCCGTCGACGATGCCGTGATGGAGCGCTTCCACCGCGTCTTCGTGGCTGATGTCGCCTTCCTCGAAATACTTTTCCATGAGCTCTTCACTCGTGGCAGCGAGCGCTTCGTTGAGCGCTTCCTTATACTGATCGGCGACACCCTGTTCTTCGGCGGAGAGTTCGCTCTCCGAACGCACGCCCTTCGCGTCGAAGGAATAGGACTTCATTTCGATCAGGTTGATGAACGTGGTCTTGCCGCCGGCCTTGTGGGGAACGAGGATCGGGCAGACTTCCGTGCCGAACTGCTCCTGGAGGGAGGTGAACACGCGGTCGAAGTTCGCTTCGGGATCGTCGCACTTGTTGATGAAGAACACTCTCGGAATATCCGCTTCGGAGGCTCTGTCCCAGGCGAGCTCGGTGCCGACTTCGACGCCGGCCTTGCCGTCGAGGGTGATGATCGCGGAATCCGCCACGCGGATGCCGGAGAACACGTCGCCTTGGAAATCAAGGAAGCCGGGGGTGTCGATGAAGTTGATCTTGCAGTCCTTCCACATCACGGGAGCGAGGGAAAGGTTCAGCGAGAAGCCGCGCTTCTTTTCTTCGGGATCGTAGTCGCACACGGTGTTGCCGTCCGTGATCTTGCCCATTCTGTCCGTAGCCTTGGAGAGAAAGAGCGCTGTCTCCGCCAGGGAGGTTTTGCCCGAGCCGCCATGCCCGAGAAGGACGATGTTGCGAATGTTTTTGCTGGTGATATCCGCCATTTTGAACTCCTTTATGTCGTAATGATAATCCTGTTTGAAGGGGAGCGCCCGGGGCGCAGTCCCACTTATTTATTATACACGAAACGCGGTATAAATGCAATAGAAAACGTCAAATTCACGACGGGAAACAGCAGAAATTTTCTCGTCCGCGCTTTGTGCATTTCGCCGATAGAAGGAACGGGATCAGTCCCGCGCGAGAACTTCTTCGATGCCGCAGACGTAAACGGTGTGGAAATCCCCTTGCGGATACATGCCGAGCGCGCCCGCGTCGAGGAATTTCCCCTGTTCGAGCGGCGCGGCGTAGAGCTTTTTCGTCTTGAGCACGAGCTTTGCCTCGTCGAACCAGACGGCGCGTCCGTCCCCGTTCTCATCCGAGATCGGCGTCAGGGCGCACTCCTTCGCCTTGTCGTAGTCCCGCCCGCTCTTCGAGCCGCAGAACTGGAGCGCGCTGCGATACTTTTCGTCAAAGAAGGAAAGCGTCAGGCGCGCGTTTGCTTCCGTAAAGCCGAAGGTATGCCGCTGGGGGCGGATGAAGACGAACGCGACCGGCCTGCCCCAGAGGATGCCGACGCCGCCCCAGGACGCGGTCATGGTGTTGTAATCGACACCGCCTTCAAGCCCCTCGCCGAGGTTCGCCGCGGTGACGAGCATCCAGTCCTGCCCGATCAGGCGGAAGGGGTTTTCCGAGATCTCCTCCGGGCTGATTCTTTTGAATTCGTTCATTGCTCTCTTCCTTTCCCTTCTCAGAAATTCGAGCCGTTCCAGCCCCACTTGTCGTATTCGGTGTATTTCACATAGATCCGCGCGGCGGGGATCGCGCATTCCTTCGCGACAAGTTCCGTGACGGCGGCGGTCATTTTGTCGTAGTTCTTTTTGAGCTGGGAGCCGAAAATCGAGACGTCGATCATGCAGCAGGGTTCGTCCGAACCGGCGAAATACATGGTCTCTTCCCCGCGGAAGAAGATCATGAGCCAGTTTTCCGTCTTGCCCGGGAAGGACGCGGCGAGGGCTTCGGCAACGGAGGACTTCAGCGCTTCCGCCTTTTCGGGAAGCAGGGTGACGTTCGTGCGGATGTCGATGTAGGGCATGGTTTATTTCCTTTCTGACATTTTTGCGTTGATTCGCTGTGTGCGGGAATCCGCGTCAGACGCACGCATAGAGTATATTCCGGAGCCGGGGCGAGATATACGGCTCCTGATTGTTCAGCATGTGCTGGGTGTAGACGAGCGCGAGGCGGTTCTGCGGATCGAGGATGACCCACGCGCCAGCCGCGCCGCCCCAGCCGAATTCTCCGACGGGGGAGAGCGAGCCGCATTCCGTCGGTGCGATCATCGTCCGCACGCCGTATCCGTAGCCGTAGCCCGAAAGCTGCGGCCAGTTGAACGACGCTCTCTGACGCTCGCCGAGGGTGTTCGTGCGCCAGAGCGCGATCGACGCGGGGGAGAGATAGCGGTAGCCGTCGCGCGATAACCCGTTGTTTGCGACGGTATCGGCGAATTTCATGTAATCCTCGCAGGTGGAGACCACGCCCGCTCCGCCGGAATCGTAATCCGGGCCGAGGATGTGGCCGCAGGTGTTGTTCGTGCGGACACATTTGTTTTCGGCGTCGCGGTATTCGTACTGCACCGCCATGCGCGCCATTTTCTCCGGGTCGGGGAGATTGTAGGTCGTGTCCGTCATCCCGAGCGGATCGAAGAGGACCTCTTTCGCGAAGTCGCGGAGCTTTTTGCCCGCGACGACCTCGATGAACGCGCCGAGCACGTCGTGGCAGAGGCTGTACTGCCAATGCTCGCCCGGCTCGAAGCACAGTGGGGATTTCGCGAGAGCGCGGGCGATCTCGCGGGTCGGGCATCTGCCGCCCGTCGCTTTGCGGACCTCGTCGACCGCGTGCGTGCCGAAATTGTAGTCAAAGCCCGCCGTCATGTTGAAAAGCTGTCCGACGTGGATGGGATTCTTCGCGGGGGTGATCTCCTCTTTTCCGTCGACCCATGTCCGCACCGTCATGTCGCGGAATTCGGGCATGTATTCGGAGAGGGGATCGTTCATCGTGAAGAGCCCGCTTTCGTGGAGCCTCAGCCCGAGAGAAGTTGTGATGACCTTCGACGCGGACCAGAAATAGTAGAGCTCGTCGCCCTGCATGGCACGCCCCGCCTCGCTGTCCGCCCAGCCGGACATATAGCGGTAAACGGGCTCGTGATCCTTTGTCACCATGCAGTCGTTGCCAGGGATGCGCCACTCGGTCAGCCGGTCCTGAAACGCGCGCAGTCTGTCAAAATTCATAAGGCAGTCCTTTCTCTCGTCCCGACGTCAGTCGAGGAAATAGATCACCATGTCGTGCACATAGCCTTCGCTGCTGATGAGGGAGTAATAGGGATTACTCGGGCTCACCCAGATATCGACCTGCCACTCGTAGAGTTTCGGTCCCCCGTCCGCCGCCGTGCGTACGCCGAAGTCATACCGGTCGTTGCGGATGTACATTCTCGTGTAATACGGGATGTGGTTCGTATCGACGGCGACGATGGTCTCGTCCGCCTCCTTGCCGATATAGGTCGGTCCGGGGAGATTGTAGTAGGTGGCGGGACAGACGCGTTTCCAGGAATAGCTGTATGTGACCCCGTCCGCGCCGACGAGGGTGCCGCCCACGCCGACCTGCACGCGCTCCGTGACGGCGGGCACGATGACTTCCTCGGAGTCGAGGCGGCGTTCGAATTCCACGCCGTTTTTATAGGTGACCGTATAGTGCATCACGGATTTTCCGTCCGCGCCCGCCTGCAGGGAAACGACGTCCCCGCGCGGGATGGTGTCGATCTCGATCCGTTCGGTCTCGTGCTGCGTGGTCCGCGTGATGTTTTCGGTAATGGTTTCGTACTTGTCCACCTTGATCGTCACGCTCTCGGTGATGAGCGCGTTCAGATCGACGGAATCGATGCGCTCGCCGGGCAGCAGCGAGGTGTTGTTCTCGGCGAGGATCGCCGCAACCGTGGTGGGCTCGGTGAAGACCGTGATGTTCTGGCGGTCATAGAAATCGAGCATGATCCAGATCTTTTCGGCTTCCGCCACAGGCGGCTCGATTTGCTGCCAGCCGTCGCCGGCTTCCGTTTCGCCTCCGGTCGGGGGCTCCTCGGTCTGTCCGGTCACACTTCCCGGCTGCTGTGCTTCCGTGCCGCCCGGATTTTCGGGCTCGCCCGCTTCGCCGCTTGTGTCGGGTTCGCCGACCTCGCCCGCTCCGTCTTCACCCGTTCCGCCTTCTTCACCGGTCTGAGCGTCGACGGGGGAGACGGGATCGTTCTCTTCCCCGCCCTCTCCGGCATTTCCTTCGGCCGGCAGTGTATCGTCCGGTCTGCCGGGTTCGCCGGTCTCCGACACGGTCTTGCCGGGCTCTTCGGGCTGTTCTCCGGCTCTCTTCGATTTGACGATCGCCGAGATGATCAGCCCGGCGATGAGCGTCAGAATCACGGCGGCGGCTACGCCGAACAGGATCGCCTTCTTTCGGCGCTTTGCGGCCTGCTCCTCCGCCTTCTTCCGCTCTTCGATTTCCCGCTCCTCCGGGTCACCCCCGAAGTCCGGGTAATCCGCCGCACTCTGCCAGGGCGCGGCAGTCTGCGGAGTCGGGCTGCTCGGTGCAGGCTGAACCGGTCCGTCGCTCTGCCGCTGCTGGAACACGGCTGTGTGACCGGACGGCAGGTGGGTATTGTTCTCCGTTCTCACGCGGATGGGAGCCGCGGTGGATACCCGCGCGTGACGGGCTCCGAGGATCCGCTCCGCGATTTCCGCGAGGTTTTCGGGCTCTTCTTCAGGCTCTTCGGACTCGTCGGACTCGTCGTATTCTTCGTATCCCTCGTATTCTTCCTCGTAACCTTCGTATTCTTCGTATTCTCCGCCGTCCTCCGCGGCTTCTGCGGATTCCTCCGCGTATTCGTATTCCTCGGCTTCACCGTATTCCGCGTTCTCTTCCGTTCCATCCGCTTCTTCGTAATCCGGAGCGCATTCCCCGCCGTCGCAGGCGTATTCTTCCCCATCCGGCGGCGCCGCGTCGGCGTCCGTCTCGTTCCCGTTTCGGAACAGTTCCTGTTCGTCCATTGGCGTTTCCTTTCTTACGGTTCTGCAGCCGCAAAACCGGATGATACCGAGTATAATTATATCATATGAAAACGGAAAGTGCAAGAGCAACTTGTCGGCTATTCGTGAATTCATCCGAAAAACAGATGTTTCGCGGTTCTTTTTTCTCATCCCTCCGCATCGCAAAGCAATCTTTTCGGAAAACTGCTTGACTTTGCGGTCCGATTATGATATCATGTAATCTGTAATTTTGTATCCGAACGAAGGAGTTGGTTATTTTTTCATGGACACGGACAGTTGTATATCGACCGTGCTCACGCCCGCGAAGGCGCTTCTCTCCGCTTCCGGAGAGATCCCTCCCCCCGCGTCAAATCCCGTTTTGGGACTGGTACTGCTCTTTGTCTTTTTCGTGATCTGCGGCGCGTATTTCGGAGGAGCGGAAAGCGCTTTCTCCGCCATGAACAAGATCCGCATCAAGGCGAAAGCCGACGACGGGGACCGCCGCGCGAAGAACGCCCTTTACATCGCGCAGAATTTCGAGCGCGCTCTGACGACGCTTCTCATCGGCAACAACCTGACCCACATTGCGGCGGCGTCGATCGCGACCGTCATCGCGACCCGGCTCTTCGGCGCATCCGACCGGACCACCCTCGTCTGCACGATCGTGACGACCCTCATCGTCTTCCTGTTTTCGGAAATGATCCCGAAGGCATTCGCCAACGACCGCAGCGAGTCGACTTCCCTTTTCGCGGCAGGCTTTCTGCGCTTTCTCATGAAGGCGCTTGCGCCGCTTTCCGCGTTCTTTCAGTTTATTTCCTCCGGCTTCACGAAACTCGTTCAGAAGTTCTTCCCGCACGAAGAGGAGCCTTCGATCACGGAGGAGGAATTATACGACATTATCGACACCATCGAGGAAGAGGGCGTCATGGACGAGGAACAGGGGGATCTCATCAAATCCGCCCTCGACTTCTCCGGCACGCACGCCTCGGACGTGATGACCATGCGGCAGGACATCATCGCGGTGAACGCCTCGCTTCCGAATGAGGAAACCGTCGCCGTCCTGCGCGAATCCCAGCATTCCCGCCTGCCCGTGTATGAGGGAGACCTCGACCACATCGTCGGTCTCATTCATATCCGCACCTTTTTCCGGGAATATCTGAAAAACCAAAGCGTCGACATCCGCACCCTGCTCACCCCCGTGTTCCGCGTCAGTCCCACCGCCATGATCGACGATCTTCTGACGGAAATGCGCCAACACAAATTCTACCTCGCCATCGTCGCGGACGACGAGGGCAAAACCATGGGGCTCGTCACCATCGAGGACTTTCTCGAAGAGCTCGTCGGGGAGATCTGGGATGAGGACGACGTCGTCGACCGGGACTTCATCAAGCTCGGCGGCAACCGCTTCGAGGTGAGCGCGCGCATGACGCTGGGCGAGCTGTACAGCCGCCTTTCCCTCCCGCCTCTGACGGAAGAGCAGGCCGGGAAGCCGATCCTCGCCTTCCTGTTCGAGCGCTTCGGCAAAGTGCCCGCGGAAGAAGACTCCACCCTCTTCGATCACCTTGAGATCACCGTCGAAAAGGTGAGCGAAAAGCGCGTCGATTCCGTGACCGTTCATCTTCTCACGGACGAGGAGCTCGCACAGCGCCTCGCGGCGGCGACCGAGGAGGCGGAAGAATGAGCTATATTCTGATCATCGTTCTGATGGTGATCCTCTCGGCGTTCTTCTCGGCGTCCGAGATCTCCTTCAACGCCTCGAACAAGATGCGCCTCAAGAAGGCCGCGGACGCCGGAAGCTCTTCCGCCGCGCTCGCGTATAAGATCAGCGAGGATTTCACCACCGCGCTTTCCGCCATTCTCATCGGCAACAACCTCGCGAACATCGCCGCCTCGACCGCCGCGACGGTGATCACGATGAACCTGCTTCTGTCGCTGAAAGCCCTGAACAGCGACGGGATCGCGTCCCTTGTGTCGACTGTCGTCATGACGCTCATCATCCTGATTTTCGGCGAGATCGTGCCGAAGATCATCGCGAAAAACAACGCGGACGCCGCGGTCCGGCTCTTTGCGTGGCCGACGCGGATTTTGACGTGGATCCTCTTCCCCCTCGTGTGGCTCGTGATGCTGCTCGTGCGCCTGCTTTCCTCCCTTTGGGGCAAGGACGACGAGGACGCGCCGACCGTGACGGAGGAGGAGCTTTCCTCCATCATCGAAACGGTTGAGGAGGAGGGCGTGATCGACGAGGACAAGAGCGAACTGCTCCAGTCCGCGATCGACTTCCGGGATACGACCGTGGAAGAGATCATGACCCCGCGCATCGACATGACGGCGTTCGACATCGCGGATTCGCAGGAGGAAATCGAACAGCTTGTGGACGAGAGCCGCTATTCCCGCATCCCGGTCTACGAGGATTCGATCGACAACATCATCGGCATTCTCTACCTGAACCACTATTACAAGAAGCTGGCGGAGGTCCCGTCCGGGGAGGCGTTCTCCCTGCGCTCGGTGCTCATGACGCCATGCTTCATCCACAAGACCATGCGCCTGCCCGCCGCCCTCTCCCTCCTGCGCGAGAAGAAGACCCACCTCGCGATCGTGGTGGACGAATTCGGCGGAACGCTCGGGCTCGTGACGATGGAGGACATTCTCGAAGAGCTGGTCGGCGACATCTGGGACGAAACGGACGAGATCGTGCACGACTGCGTGAAAACCGGTGAAAACACCTATGAGGTCACCGGCGACATGAACATCGACGATTTCTTCCACGAGATCGAGTTCGAGCCGAAGGATTTCGAATGCGAATACTCCACCGTGGGCGGCTGGGCGATCGAAATGCTCGACGCAGACCCCCACGTGGGCGACAGCTTCTCCTTCCGCGACATCCCCCCGGAGGACGAGGAGGACGACGACCCCGAAAACTCCGAAGCAACCGTGCTCACCGTTGTTGTCACCGGCATGGACGACATGCGCGTTACCAAGCTGACCGTGCTGGTCGAAAGACCGAAGCCCGACGAAGAAGAGGATTGAGACCGCAGGAAAGGAGTTTTCCGATGACGCACAGAAAGACCCTGAAACACCCCTCGGGAGCCGAGGTGCTGCTCTCCGTTCTGCTCGCCGTCCTGTTCGGCGCGGCGCGGACCGCTTTCAGGCGTCTCTGCCCGATGCGCCCCGGATAAGGAAAGCGTCCGCCGGAGGACGCGGAGTCCGCGGCAGAAGAACAAGCTGTTTTTTGCGATACCCAGACGGCTTCAAGCGCGTCGGACCGAGGTCCGGTCGCGCTTTTTGCATTCGCGTGGCAGGTGCGGGAGTATCCGCGCGAAACAGCTAAAATTTCGTTCGATTTTTATAATGGGATTGACTTTGCCGTAATAATTCGGTATAATGAACCCGTACACAGTGAACGGAAGACCGGAAAACAGAGAAAAAGAGGATCTGACATGCCGAAACAAAAGGAAAGAGACCTGCAGCAGACGCAGAAAAAGAAAAAGACCCCCGGTCTTTTGAAGCGCTTCTTCGCTTATTACAAACCCCATAAGATCATGTTCGCCCTCGACATGGGCGCGTCCCTGCTCGTCGCCCTCGTGGGCATCGTCTACCCCATCGTCACGCGCACCATGCTGAACGACCTCATCCCGAACCGGCAGTACGTGAGCATCATCGTGTTCGGCACCTGCCTGCTCGCGCTGTACGTCGTTCGGATGCTGCTCAATTTCTTCATCCAGTATCAGGGACACATGGTCGGCGTGTACATGCAGGCGCAGATGCGGCGGGATATGTTCGAGCACCTCGAAAAGCTCCCGTACAGCTTCTACGACAACCATGAGACCGGCAAGATCATGTCCCGCATGACGAACGACCTCATGGACATTTCCGAGCTTGCCCACCACGGTCCGGAAAACATCATCATTTCCTCCATTTCGATCATCGTTTCCTTCATCTATCTCTCGACCATCAACATCTGGCTGACGCTCATCATCTTCGCCGCCGTTCCCTTCCTCGTCGTGATTTCGGCGGTTCTGAGAAAGAAGATGCGCAAGGCGTTCACCGAGACGAGAAAATCCCTCGCCGTCATCAACGCCTCGCTGGAATCCTCCATCGCGGGCATCCGCGTGACCAAGGCGTACACGAACTCCGAAAAGGAAGCGGAGAAATTCGAAAAGGGCAACGGGGAGTTCATCGCCGCCCGGCGCGATTCCTACAAGGCGATGGGACAGTTCCATTCGGGAACCTCCTTTGTGACCGATATCTTCAACGTCATCGTCCTGATCGCGGGCGGTCTCTTCCTTTACGCGGGAAAAATCAAATTCGGCGACTACTCCGCCTTCATCGTGTCGGTGAGCATGTTCATCGGCCCCGTCATGACGCTGATCAATTTCATGGAGCAGTACCAGAATGGCGTGACGGGATTTGAGCGCTTTCTCGAAATCATGGACACCGATCCGGAGTGTGACGCCCCGGGCGCCGAAGACATCGGCGAGGTGGAAGGGCATATCGAGCTGCGCGATCTGAGCTACCATTACGACGTGTACGACGAGGACGGCAATCTGCTTGAGGGCGAGCACGCGCGCGACGTGCTGTCCCATGTGTCGCTCGACATTCCGAAGGGCAAGACCTTCGCGCTCGTCGGTCCGTCCGGCGGGGGCAAGACCACGATCTGCCACCTGATCCCGCATTTCTATGAGTTCCTCTCGGGCGAGATTTTGATCGACGGGAAGGAGATCCATCAAATGACGATGGAATCGCTCAGGCGGAACATCGGCATCGTGCAGCAGGACATCTACCTCTTCAACGCGTCGATCAAGGAAAACATCCTCTACGGCAGGCTGGACGCGACGGACGAGGAGGTCATCGAAGCTGCGAAGCGCGCGAACATCCACGACTACATCATGTCGCTCGAGCACGGCTACGCGACCGAGATCGGCGAGCGCGGCGTGCGCCTGTCCGGCGGGCAGAAGCAGCGGCTATCCATCGCCCGGGTCTTCCTCAAGAACCCGCCCATCCTGATCCTCGACGAAGCGACCTCCGCGCTGGACAACACGACGGAGATTCTGATCCAGCAGTCCCTCGACGAGCTCTGCCGCGGCAGGACGACCCTCGTTGTGGCGCACCGTCTCTCCACGATCAAGAACGCGGACGAGATCGCCGTGATCGCGAACGGAAAGATCGTCGAACAAGGCTCGCACGACGAGCTGATCGAAAAGAACGGCGTCTACGCCGAGCTTTACAGCCTCCAGTTCCGCGCGAACACGGGCGAGAGCTACGAAGCGCCGGCGAATCTGACGACCTAAAACCTTCTGCCCTGCCCCCGTCCCACCACCATCGGACAGGCGGCGGGGCTTTCTTCATCCCGATCCATCATTTTCAGGGAGGACTTCCGATGCTGCTTCTCGACGTGAACGCCGCACTCAAAGAACTCGGCGGCGATACCGTTTTGCGGTACGATCTTTACCGCTTTTCCGCGTGTTTCGAGGGACTCTTGAACCGGGAGAAGCCCCGGCTCTTTCTCGAATGGATGAAGCACGACCGCTTCTGGCTCGATTACTGCCGCGGACCGGGGAAATTCCTCGAGCACGAGCCGATCGAGCCGCTCTGCTCCTTTCCCGCCCTCTTTGCGCGCGTTTCGGATTTTATCAGAGAGCGCGGGCTTGTCGTCTGGGACGACCGCGTTCCCTCAACTCTCAACGCCGCGACGACCGTCTGCGGGACGGAAGGCTTCCTCCCCGTGCGGCGGGACAGCGAAGCGCTCGCGCTGATCCGTGAGATCACGGGAGCCGAGGTGCGGCTCGACCTCTCCGACCGCTTCAACGGACGCGGCACGGTATGGGAGACGGACGAGCCTTCGACGGGGAGCCCGAAATGCGACGCGTATCTCTGGGCGCTGCGCCGCGCGATGAAAAATACGGCGGACGATTTGCTCTTCTTCACGCTCGACGGCGCGAGCTGGGCGGATGAGAGAGCTTATTATCCCGATCTCTCGAACGCCTTCGTGCCGAACATGGACTACGCCGTTGCGAAAAAAGCCTTCGTATTCGACCTCTTCGCGTTCGGGGACGAGGCGCCATCGGACGAGCCCGGGCAGGTTCCGGGGACGGACCTCGCCATGATGAAGCGCATCCTCCGCGCACAGTACGATAAAACCGGTGGAGAAAAAATCACGACGGTCTGCGGCTTCAATCCCTGGCACGTGAAATACACGACGCACAAAAACCGGAGCACGCACGAGCCGGTGGAGGCGGAATGGCGGCTGACCGAAATCTTCTCTGCCTACAACTGCGTCAAGGACGCGGACGCCGCGGGCTACTGCGGACTCGGAAACGCCTCCGTCTGGCGCTTCTTCCCGCTCAAGGACCGCTATCGCAACCGCAAGCCCCAGCCGCCCGCCGGAGGATACGACCCGAAAAAGATCTATATTCTTTTCTACGTCGGCGACTACGACGCCGCGGCGTGGACGGCGCGCTTCATTCCCGAATGGGCGGCGGATCCACTGCTCGGCAAGAATCCCCTGATGTGGTGCTTTGATCCGAACCTCTCCGACCGCATCCCGATGGCGTTCGATTATGCGTATGAGCACTGCACCGACCGGGATTACTTCGCCGCGGGGGACTCGGGCGCGGGGTACAACAATCCGCGCCTGCTCTATCCGCCGCGCATCCACTCCGATTTACCCTCCGGGGCGGAGGCGAACGTGCGGCACAATCTTCCCTATTTCGAGCGGTTCGGCCTCTCCCACATCGGCTTCGTCATCAACGGGGTCCATCCCCTTGACGAACGGCAGAAAGCCGACCTCGCCCGGTTTGCGAAGGGCGGAGTCGCTTATCTCGGGGTAGGGGACCGTGCCTCGGTTGTGGACGGCGTTCCCTTCATCCCGCATACGGGCGACATCGGAGCGGAGCACGTCGATCCGGTGAAAGCGGCAAGCACGGCGGCGGCGTGGATCCGCGAAGCGGGGGAGAAAAAGCGCTTCCACATCTTCCGCACCATTCTCGTCAGCCCGACCGACCATGACCGCATCCTCACGGAGCTGAAGCGTCTCGTGCCGGAGGTCGAGCTGCTTGATCCGTTTACCTTCTTTGAGTATCTGAAAACCGCCATAGAGAGCGGGGAGACGTACTGAAGTCCGCGGACGCAAAAAAGACTGCCTCGCAGCAGTCTTTTTTGATTCGGTTCAGTCTCCGCGTCCGCGGTTCACGCCTCGCTCTTTCCGCTCGCCGCTCTTTCGTTATCGAGCTTGCGGTTGCGGAAGTACAGTGCGATGTCGATGCTGATGGCGACGAAATTGAAAATGTAGAAGAAGAAACCGAGGTAGAAGATGAAATCGTGCGTACCGGGCTGCATCGTCTGGATGATCTTGCGGATGATGCCGAAGGTGTAGCCGATGAGGATGAAGACCTCAAAGAACAGGCTCTTGCCCTTCGCGGTACGGGAGATGTAGGATTTGCGGATGGAGATCGGCCAGGAAAGCCCGAAGCACAGAATGGTCAGGGCCTCAAGAAGATCGGTCAACTGCGCGATAGACATGGAAAACTCCTCACATTGATGTTTTGTCCATTATAACACCGGCCCATCCTCTTGTCAATCGTCTCCGTTCACGAGAATTCGGGCAAGATTCCCCGTTTTTTCAGCGATTTGAGCGCTTTTCTTCCCCGCCGGTCACCCGAAGCGCGTTGAGGACGGCGAGGAGCATGACGCCGACGTCGCCGAAGACTGCAACCCACATTCCGATGAGTCCGAGCGCGCCAAGCGCGATGCAAACGGCCTTGACGGCAACGGCGAACACGATGTTCTGCTTCACGATGCGGCGGGTCTTCTTCGCGACGCGGACGGCTTCGGCGAGCTTGGACGGTTCGTCGCGCATGAGGACCACGTCCGCCGCTTCGATCGCCGCGTCGGAACCGAGTCCGCCCATGGCGACGCCCACGTCGGCGCGGGCCAGCACGGGCGCGTCGTTGATGCCGTCTCCGACAAATACGGTTTTTGATCCCGCGGAAATGATTTCCTCGAGCTTTTCCACCTTGTCCCCGGGCAGGAGCCCGCTGTATCGCTCGTCCAGTCCGATCTCGCGTGCCACGGCGTTCGCGGCTGCCGCGCGGTCCCCGGTGAGCATGACGAGCCGCTTCACGCCGAGCTGTTTCAGCTCGCGGATCGCCTCCGCGGCGTCGGGTCTCACCTCGTCCGCGATCCGGATCACACCGGCATACCGCCCGTCGACCGCGACGAAAACCGCTGTTCCCGCGGAGGTGTCCTCGCTGACCGGGATCCCGTGATTTTCGAGCAGACGCGCGTTCCCGGCGAGGATCGTATGCCCTCTCCACACCGCCTCGGCTCCCTGCCCCGCGGTTTCGCGGCAGGAGGTGATCTCTTCGGTGTCGATCTCTTTGACATACGCCTCAACGATGGATTTCGCGGCGGGGTGCGTGGAATGCACCTCCGCGAGCGCCGCCCACATGAGGACGGAATCGCGGTCGAAGCCGGGCTCGGGCTCGATTTCCCGCACGGCAAAGGTGCCCTTCGTCAGCGTGCCGGTTTTATCGAACACCGCGGCGTCGATCCCGGCGAGCGTTTCAAGATGGGCGCTCCCCTTCACGAGGATGCCCCGCCGCGACGCCGTACCGATGCCGCCGAAGAAGGTCAGCGGAACGGAGATCACAAGCGCGCACGGGCAGGAGACCGCGAGCGTCACGCAGCCCCGGCGGATCCATTCGGTCCAGCTCTGCCCGAAGGCGAGCGGGGGAACGAGAGCGATCAGAAGGGCGATCGCGCACACGACGGGCGTATAGATCCGCGCGAATTTCGTGATGAATCTCTCCGCGGGCGCTTTCTTCGAAGAGGCGTTTTCGATCAATTCGAGGATCTTCGAAGCGGTGGACTCTCCCGCTTTCTTTTCCGCCTCGATGGTGAGCACTCCGTCAGTAGCGACGCTGCCGGACAGCGCGGCGGAACCGACCGTCAGCGAGACGGGAACGGATTCCCCGCTCAGGGCGCTCATGTCGACCGACGCTTCCCCGTCAATAACGATTCCGTCGAGCGGGATCCGTTCGCCGGGGCGAACCAGTACGCGCTCCCCTACTTCAACCTCCTCCGGGTTCACGCGAACCCATTCGCTGCCGCGCAGTACGGTCGCGGCGTCCGGGCGGATGTCCATGAGATCCTCGATCGAATCACGGGAGCGGTCGACGGCGACGTCCTGCAGAAGTTCTCCGATCTGATAGAGCAGCATGACCGCGACAGCCTCCGGGACCTCTCCGATCGCGAACGCGCCGAGGGTCGACACGGTCATGAGGAAGTTCTCGTCAAAGAGCTCCCCGTGAAACAGATTCCGGACCGCGCGGAACACTACGTCGAAGCCGAGGATCAGATAGGCGGCGGCATAGAACCAGAAAACGGCCGCCTCCGACAGGATCTCGAACCGCTTCAGGACAAACGCGGCGGCAAAGACGATCGCACCGGCGGCAAGCCGCGCGACGCGCAGACCGACCGGACCTTCGTCGCCGTGCTCGTGTTCATGTTCGTGTTCATGTTCGTGCACGTGCTTATGCTCGTGTTCGTGCACGTGTTCATGTTCGTGCCCGTGCTTGTGCTCATGCTCATGTTCAAGCTCGCGTCCGGCTGGACGGTCCTGCTTCTCGGTGTTGTTTCCCGCTGCGGTCCGTTCCTTCATGACTCCACCTCGTTGTTTGATATTTGAGCAACTGTTCAACCTTTCGGGCGAAGATTTCGGGGACAACGGACTTGTCCCCGTCATTTCTTATTCTTCGCGCAGATGCTCGAGCCCGACGTCGAGGATCGCCTTGACGTGGTCGTCGGCGAGCGAATAGTAAACGATCTGCCCCTCCCGGCGGTACTTCACAAGATTCGCGAGCCGAAGGGCTTTGAGCTGATGTGAGACCGCGGATTTCGTCACGCCGAGCAGGGCGGCGAGATCGCACCCGCACATCTCATGGATCTCGAGCGCGTGGAGCATCTTCACGCGCGTCGGGTCACCGAACAGCTTGAACAGCGATGCGAGAGAGGCGTATTCCTCCCCGGCGCAAAGCCGCTTCCTGACTGCGAGGACTTCTTCCTCGTGGATCACGTCGGCGGCACAGGAAAACTCGTTTGCCATTCTCTTCCTTCCCGAACAGTTGAATACCTGCTCAACAATCTCATTATACAGCATTCCGGCCGAAGCGTCAACGGTCGGAACTACAATTTCGGACGGTATTTTATGCGCACAAACTGTGCGGTATGCACAATTTGTCTTTCCTCTCGGATGAGATGATCCGACGGGCGGCGTTTTTCGGGGGCTTTCAGTTTTCCCGCGCGCGCAGGATCGCGAGCATCTTTTCGAAATTCTCCGGCAGGGGCGCTTCAAAGCGCATGTCTTCCCCTGTGCGCGGATGGCGCAGAACGAGGGCGGCAGCATGGAGCATCTGCCCCTCGAGCAGGGGCGCGTGATGCCGTTCAAAGGGAGTGCGTCCGCCGCCGTAAAGGCTGTCGCCCATGAGGGGATGCCCGATGAACGCCATGTGGACACGGATCTGATGCGTCCGGCCGGTTTCGAGCTCGGCGGCGGTGTAGGTGAAGCCCGTCGAGGGGAAACGTTCGAGGACGCGCCAATGGGTGACGGCTTCGCGGGCCGTCTTGTCCGTGCCGCGCAGGACCGCCATTTTCTTGCGGTCGACCGGGTGTCTGCCGATGGGCTCGTCGACCGTTCCGGATTCTTCCTTCAGCCCCCCTGTGACGAGCATGCGGTATTCGCGGTGCATGCTGTGATCCTTCAGCTGCTCCGAGAGAGCGAGGTGGGAAAAATCGTTCTTTGCCGCGCAAATCAGCCCGGAGGTCTCCCGGTCGATGCGGTGGACGATGCCGGGGCGGCTCACGCCTCCCACGCCCGACAGCGACTCGCCGCAATGGGCGAGCAGGGCGTTGACGAGCGTGCCGGATTCGTGCCCGGGCGCGGGATGCACCACCATGCCCGACGGCTTGTTCACAACGACGATGTCGGCGTCCTCGTAAACGATCTCGAGGGGAATGTCCTCGGGCTCGGCGTCGGCTTCGGCGACGGCAGGCAGGGTGATCTCGACGACGTCCCCCGCCTTCAGCTTGTCTTTTTTGTTTGCCGTTTTCCCGCCGACGGTGATCAGGCCTTCCTCGGCGAGCTTCTGCACGCGGGCGCGGGACAGCTCCGTGACCTCCGCCGCGGCGGCGTCAAGGCGCTCCCCCGATTTTTCGGCGACGAATACGATCGTCTCCGCTTCGGACTCAGGCATCGGGAGCCTCCCCGGAGCTTTCCCCGGCGTCGGAGGAACTCTTCTCTTCCCCATCTTCGGAGTCTTCGGAAACGGGGGAATTTGCGTCGTCTTCGGCACGCTCTGTTTCGCTCGCGGCGCTTTCCGCGGCGGGGCTCTCTTCGACCGGCGTCTCCGCGTTTTCATCCGGAGAGTCCTCGTCGGTCGGCGCGCCCTCCGCTTCGGCGGCTTTCTTCGCCTTGGCGGAGCGGAACTCCATGATCAGCACGGCGACGAAATAGATCGCGCAGCCGACGCAGACGCAGGAGTCGGCGACGTTGAACACATAGAAATCGATGAAGCGGCAATCGATGAAATCCACGACGTAGCCGAGGCGGACGCGGTCGATCATGTTGGCGATCCCGCCGCCGAGCACCAGTCCCACTGCGACGCGGATCCACACGCTTTTCGGCTTTTCGCGCAGCGTGATGAGAACGATCGCGGCAAGCCCGACGACGGACAGAACCATGAACACCCAGCGGTGATCCGCAAGCATGCCGAACGCGGCGCCGCGGTTCTCCACATAGGTGAGGTGAAGCACATTCTCGATGAGCGGCAGGGTTCTTTCCGGCAGCGTGGGCAGATAGGCCGCGAGAAGGGCTTTCGTCACCTGATCGACGAGGATCACGATTGCCGCGGTAAGAAACGGTAAAAGCATAGATACTTCCTGACGGTTCAGATTTCGGGGTTTTCCGGGAGTTCGCGGACCGCCTGTTCGATCTCTTCCGCGCGGCGCTTGTTGATGTCCCGGATCTTCATTTCATAGATCGAATGGTCGGTATAGGGGCGGTCGTTGTCCGCTTCCGTGTCAAAGTCAAGCGCTTCGAGCGGATCGGTGACGGGAGCGGTCGTGTCATCATCATCCGCGATGTTGTCGGCGGGGGAGGTTTCCGGCTCCCCGTCTTCCCCGATGATGGAGCGCAGAAGGGCGAGCATGCCGTCCTCTTCACCGCCGCTTTCCGCCGGAGTCTGCTCGAGAGCGATCTCCTCCGGCTCCGCGTAAGGGGCTTCCTGCTCCGGCTCGGTCTGTTCCGGCGCGTATCCCTGTTCCGAGTACGGCTCGTATGCCGCCTGTTCGGGTTCCTCCGGCGCGTATCCCTGCTCCGGGTACGGCTCGTATGCCGTCTGTTCGGGTTCTTCCGGCGCGTATCCCTGTTCCGGGTACGGCTCGAATTCCGTCGGCGCGGGTTTCTCGGCTTCACTCGGTGCTTCCGGTTCTCCCGGTTCTTCCGGCCCCTCGGGTTCTTCAGGCTCGTCCGACTCTTCAGGTTCTTCGGGTTCTTCCGGCTCGTCCGACTCTTCAGGTTCTTCGGGTTCTTCGGGTCCTTCCGGCTCTTCGGGTTCTTCGGGTCCTTCCGGCTCTTCGGGTTCTTCGAGTCCTTCCGGCTCTTCGGGTTCTTCGGGTTCTTCGGGTTCTTCCGGCTCGTCTGGCTCTTCGGGAATCTCGATGATGATATCGCGCACCGCGGCGATGGCGTCGGAAATAAAGGACAGATCGGCGTCCGGCTCGGGTTCGGGCGCGGAATCGGGCTCCTCACCCGCCTTCAGCGAGGACAGATAGGCGTCGGCGTCCTTCGCGAAATTCTCCGCCGCGTTCTGCTGCGCCTGCACGAGGGAAAGCATGGAGGAACGGAACGCGCGCACGTTCGCCGCGAATTTTTCCGTCTCGCGGTCGAGGCCGGAACGGTCGTCCAGCGCGGCTTTCTTCTTTTCCTCGGCGTCGCGGAGGATCTCTTCCGCTTTAGTGCGGGCTTCTTCGAGCAGACGGCTGCCTTCCTCCTCCGCCAGACGCAGCTTCTCCTGCGCCTCGCGAACGATTCCGTCCGCTTCGGTTTTCGTCATTTCGGCGGCGTCATGCCGGCTCTCCGCGCTGTGCAGTCTTGCTTCGGCTTCCTCATACAGGGCGCGCGCCTTCTCTCTGACCTCCTCCGCTTCCCTGCGGACGGCGTCGACAAGGCCGGCAGCCTTGTCCTTCGCCTCCCGGGTCAGCGCGTCAGCCTGAATTTTCGCGTCCTCGAGCAGCTTTTCGGAGCGCGTCTTCGATTCCTCGGTCAGCGCCTCTGCCTGGATCCTCGCGTCCTCGAGCATCTTTTCTGACTGCGTCTTCGTATCGTCGTTCACGGCGGCGGCGCGCGCCTCCGCCTGCGCGATCATCTCCTCCGATTTGGCTTTCGCCTCCTCGAGGATCTTCGTGTCCGTGGATTCGAGGAAGAGGGACTGATCGTCGATCTTTTTCAGCGCGGCGGCGAGCTTCTTTTCGAGCTTGCGGTATTCCCCCGTGACAAAGGCGATGTACTCGTCGACCTCTTCGGGATTATAGCCCCGCAGCACTTTTCCGAAAATCTTGGTTCTGAAATCTCTCGGCATGACAACACCCCTTTCTGTTTCTGAAAAAGCCGTAAGACTCATCAAATATATCTGCGGCACACCATTCGGATCCGGCCGCTCTTCGTTGTGCCCGTCTCGGCGCCGATCACGAATTTACCGACACCGCGGACGGAGAGGACGTCCCCGTCGCCGACCTCCTTCGAGACGTCGGTACAGGGCGCGTAGTTCAGTTCGGCAAGTCCCTGGCGCACGAGTTCCGCCGCCGTTTCACGGGATTTTGAAAGAAGAGCTTTGACGACGCCGTCGAGCCGCGGGGACGCGACGACGATGACCATCTCCTCGTACCGTCTCGGGAGCAGATAATCCGGCGGGATCTTTGTGATTTCCGTCCGGACGCTGTCGCGCCCGATTTTCGTCAGCTCTGCGCACAGAAAGGGCGCGATCCGAGGCGCGATGAAAACGAGCGCCTCCGACGGAGAGAGGACCGCGATATCGCCCACGACGGCGCGATCCACGCCGAGGGAGAGGATGCCGCCCATGAAATCGCGGTGTCCGAGCTCGGCGAAGCCGCTTCCCCGGACGGAGAGCGCCGTGATGGGGATCTCCTCCGCCGCGGACGGATTGGCTTTGAGCCACGACGCGAAGAACGCGGTCCGCTCCTCGTCCAGCGGCATCTTATGCCGCGGCGCGTCTTCGGGGGCAAGCCATTCGGGCAAAAAAACCGCGACGCCACGTTCGGCGCCACGGCATCCGCCCCAGAAATAGCATCTGGAAATCCCGTTTCCGATCCGGGCGTTCAGTTCGCGGTAAACTTCAAGTTTTTCTCCCGGCGTCAAAAAGTCCGAGAGGGCAATTTCATATTCCGAGCTCCGCCACAGCTCCATTGCACGGGAAACCGTTGTGCTGTCACGATTTTTCATCCGCAGCCTCCCTTCCGAAAAAACCATGGGAACGTCATAGGAACATCTGAATCACGGACAGGAGAATGAAGGTGATGAAGAACGACATGTCGATGGGCAACCCCTCAAACCAGCCGAAATGCTCGATCAGAGCACGGACCGGCGCGATGACCGGTTCCGTCACCGCGTAAAGGAAATTTTCAAAGGGATTGTCCTCGTCGAGGGGAAGCCAGCTGAGAATGGCGCGCGCCAGCAGCAGAAACTGGAGCACATACACGACGACGCGCACGGTCGCCCCGACGATATACAGAATCTGATACAAGGATTACCTCCCACGGGAAAAACTGCCATTTGCGTATAGAAACAAAACCTGATAGGCTTTGTCCCTCATGATTTATATTTGTCTATCAATTTTCGTGATGCGTCGGCAGACAGCAAATCAGTTGAAATCGCTGAAATCATCCGCGGCGGGAGCCGGTTCCGGTTCGGGTTCGGGCTGGCGGGTGGTTCTGATCTTCGCGTTCTCCACGTCGACGTTGGACGGGGTGATCACATAAGCGTTGGTCGCGATGTTCTTCAGGTCGCCGCCGATGGAATACGCAACGCCCGTGAGGAAATCGATGAGGCGGCGGGAAGCTTCCTTGCTCGTTTTCTCGAGGTTGAGAACCACGGTGCACTTATTGAGAAGGTGGTTGGCGATCTGGGTGGCGGTATCGCTGTCGTAGGTTTCGGGGCGCACGACCTGCATTTTCAGGTTCGATCCGGACAGGCTGATTCCGCCCATCGGCATCTGCATCTGCGGAGCAGGCGCGGGATTGTTCACGATCTGGGGCTGGGGTGCAAACTGCACGTCGCTGTCATCCGCTCCTTCTTCGTAGTTGTTGTCAAATCCGTCATAGTAATCGTCGTCGTAAGAATCGTCGTAGGTGTCGTTCGCGCCGGTTACTTTTTTGATTCGATCCATGAGTCCCATAAATTCCTCCGTTCTGCCTTTCAGGCAGGATTATTGACTGATATATGTTCCCGCAATCGGGGGATTGGCAAATCAGGGGTAGATTCGCGCTCCGAAAATCGCGCTTCCCACGCGAACGAGGGTCGCGCCTTCTTCGACGGCGCACTCAAAACTCGAGCTCATCCCCATGGATAAAACTGCCTGTTTTATATTATACGGTTTTTTCTTCAAAAAATCAAGGTAGATTTGATAAGATTTCCGGAAATAAGCGCGAAAATCTTCGATTTTTTCACATTTCGGGGCCATTGTCATGATTCCGGCGACCCGAAGCGACTCAAATCCGCTGATTTCTTCGAGAAAACGGTCGAAATCCTGCGCCGCGATCCCGCTTTTCGACTCCTCGTCGCCGATGTTGATCTCTATGAGAACCTTCTGTGTCGTGCCGAGGTGCCCGCACCGGGCGTCGATTTCCCGGGCGAGGTGTACGGAATCCACCGAATGGATCAGTCCCGCTCTCCCCGCCACGATCTTCACCTTATTGGTCTGCAGGTGCCCGATGAAGTCCATCCGGGCGCCCGCTGCCGTGACGCCGTCGTATTTTGCCTCGAATTCCTGCGCGCGGTTTTCGCCGCAGAGCCTCAGCCCGCATTCCTCGATCAGGTAGCGCACGTCTTCCTCGGGTACGGTTTTCGTCGCGGCGAGCAGTTCGACCGCTTCCCCGCTTCCCCGCCGCAGCCGCGCGTTTTCGATTTTCTCGAGCACGCGGAGATAATTGTCCCTGAGCTCGTTTTTTCTTTCGTTTGTCAGCATAAAGCCATCCTCAGCTCATGATCTTGCCGGAATAGAGATCGGTCCCTCCGACGATGACCACGTCGTTTTCCTCGATCCAGTAATAGGTGCCGAGCGAGGTCTCATCATAGCTCGCGCCCCCGCCCGCGCGGCGGTTTGCCACGCGCACCTCTTCCCGAAGCGCTTCGTTTTCCGCCGAATTGCCCGTACAGATCACCGTGCCGTCTTCATTCTCGTGGATGACGTTCACGCGGCGGAAACGAACGGTCACGCCGTCAAGTACGTACACGCCCTGATAACCGTCCAGCATGCGGACGGCGTTCATCGGAAGCTCGAAGCCGGAATACTCGACCGTGGAGATGCGCACCCGCTGCATCCGTGTAAAATCAAAGGCAGAGGGCACGAATTCACAGCAGAGGATCGCGACGGCTCCGTCCCCGGCGGGCTCTGTCAGGATGCGGGTGAGCTTCATGTTAAAGCTCTCCGCGGAGGACAGAAACTGCACGGAGCAGGAGTACATGTTCACAAGCTCCGCCGCTTCGGTCTTCGTCATGGGGCAGGCGATGTACCATTTGAAATCGGTGAGCAGGGTCCCCACGCAGAGTCCGCTATGGAAAACGGGCTCGCTCTCGGTCAGCGCCTCGAAGTCCTCCCAGGTCAGATCCGCGATCTTCTTTGAGGAGAACGTCTCACCGAAGCCGTCGTATTCGGCGTAGAAATAGCCGGAGTTCTGCGCGCTGACCGTCTCGAGGTTCGTTCCGAGCTGGGAGGTGAGGGAGATCTTTTCCGCGCTCAGAGCGGAGATCTGCGTCGCATAGTCCGCAACCGTGCCGCGCAGAACCGCGCGCTTCTGCATATCGACCAGAAGTCCCACGCGCCGCGCGAGCGCGGAACCGGCGTTTCCGTCCGCGCAGTCCGCCGCGATCGCGAAAAAGCAGTCGTAAATCGACGCGTCCAGTCCGGTCGTGGACTGGAGCGAGCGGTCCTCGGAGGTGTGCTTCGAGAGCTCGGCGATCTGCACGTCGATTTCGGCGATGCGCTTTTCGATCTCCGGGGCGCTCACGGCGTACACGTTCGCGAGTCTGCCGCCGACCGGCACCTTCGAGCCGTCCGCGACGGCAGCCGTGACGCTGCCGGACGAGGAATAAGCATAAACGGGGGTCTCGTCGCGCAGAATAAAGGCGTCCGCCTCCACCGTGGTCGTCACCGTCTTCATCACCGCGTCGCAGAGATCGAGTCCCTTTTCAAAGCGGCCCATGAGGTGGAAGCCGACGTAGAAGATCAGCCCGACCGCGAGGACGGAGACAAGCGCGTAGAGAAGCACGCGAAGCAGGTAGGTGACGTCGAATTTGTTTTCGAACCACGCGCGGAAACGTCCGCGGGTCCCGCTTTCCGAATCGGCGTTCTTCATGACCGCCCCCCTTTCCCGATCTTCTGATTTTATAATTATACCATAGTTTCCGGACAGGTGGGGACGGAGGGGCTATTATTTACAATAAATTCAAAGATTACACACCGCCCGCGTCCAGCAAAAAGAGCTTTTCGAGCCGGAGCACGCGCACCCCGTCCTCATCCGCCGCGCGACCGAGCGCGATGAACTGTCCGTCCCGATACGCCCGGAAAAGCTGACCGGGCTCAAGCTCCGTGTGCACGCGCTCCTGATAGACCGCCGCGCCGCTCTGAAAGAGCTTCATGTGAAACAGGGGCAGGGTCACGGCGGGCAAGTGATCGAAAAGGATCTCGACCGGGCGCAGAGCCGCGAGGCGTTCCTCGGGCGTCATGGCGTCAAGCTCTTCGATCGTGACCGCTTCCCCGAGCGTAAAGCGGCCCGTCCTCGTCCGCGTGAGGGCGGCCATCGCCGCGCCGCATCCGAGGGACGCGCCGATGTCGGCGCAGAGGGTCCGGATATAGGTCCCCTTGGAGCAGGATACCGAAAGCTCGTATTCGGACTCCGAGAGCCTTTTCACACCGAGCGAGCGGATGAACACGGCGCGGGGCTGCCGCTCGACTTCCCCGCCCTTGCGCGCGATGTCGACGAGCTTCTGCCCGCCGACCTTGAGCGCTGAATACATCGGCGGGGTCTGCATGATCTCGCCGACGAAGGAGGCGCACACCCGGCGCACCTCGTCCTCGTCCGGCAGACGGTCCGTTTCGGAAAGCACCGTCCCGGTGACGTCCTCGGTGTCGGTCGTGACGCCGAGCCGCATGACGGCGCGGTATTCCTTATCGTGCTCCATGAGATATTCCGACGCTTTGGCGGCGCGTCCGATCAGGACGGGCAGCACCCCCGTCGCCATCGGATCGAGCGTGCCCGCATGGCCCACCCGCTGGGTATCGTAAAGCCTTCGGCAGGCGGATATGATGCGGTGCGAGGTGACGCCCGCGTGCTTGTTGACGATGAGAACGCCCGAGACGGTATCCGGTTTGCGTTTGGACATGGATCTTCTCCTGTTGAGCGCTGTTTTTTCCATTATAGCATGTATTCCCCGAAAATGCAAGCGTCCGCGCAGCGGAGCTTTTGCGAAGGCCTGTGCGGAAAAGACTCTGCGGAAAAGAGCTTCAGAAAGAAACCCACGAAAGACACAAATCGCGCCGCCCGGGCGATTTGCTCTTGCAATCCGACCCGTTCGATGTTATAATATAGAAAAGAATCCGCATTTTCCCACACGCTGGAGGAATCATGATCCGAAGAATCCTATGCGTCATCCTCTGTCTCTCGCTGAGCGCCTGCTCCTTCATCACGCTGAGGGATGCCGAACCGGCGAGGGAGGCGGAAGACGCCGTACCTCTCCCGCCCGAAACCGAACCGGAGCCCAAGACCTCGCCTCCGTTCCCGTTTGATACCGACCCCGTATCGGCCGCCGCGCCCGAGACCGCGGTTAAATCTGAGCCGGTCGAAACGGAACGGAACGAACCCGACGCCCCGGATGATGGAGCGGCTCTCGCTGCCTCCACAGTTCCGAAACCCGAAAACGAAGCGCAGCCCGAGCCCATTTCCGAACCTCTGCCCGAGTCCGAACCCGAACCCAAAACGGAAGGGGGACCCGTCCGCTTCGAGGGCGCATCGGTCAGCTTCGTCGCGGCGGGGGACAACCTCATCCACCCGAATATCTATATCGACGCCGGACTGCGCGGAAACGCGGAAAAGAAATACGATTTTCTGCCGATGTACGAATACGTGGCGGAGGAATTCCGCGCGGCGGACGTCGCCTTCATCAATCAGGAGACCGTTATGGCGGGCGAGGCCTACGGGTATTCCGGCTGGCCCTGCTTCAACTGCCCCTCCCAGCTCGGGCTCGATCTCGTATCGATGGGCATAGACATTGTGAACATGGCGAACAACCACATGCTCGACAAGGGCGCGCAGGGACTTGCGGACACCATCGCCTTCTGGGAACAGCAGCCTGTGACGATCCTCGGCGCCTACAAGGATGAAGAGGACGCCGCACGGATCCGTGTGACGGAAAAGGATGGCATCCGCTTCGCGTGGCTCTCCTATACCCTCTCGACCAACGGCATCGTGAAGCCCGCCTCCTCGCCCCTCGTCATTCCCTATATCGACGCCGACCGGATCGTCTCCGATCTCGCGAAGGCGCGCGACGCGGGCGATTTCGTGATCGTCTCCATCCACTGGGGGGACGAGAACACGCAGGAACCGAACTCGGATCAGAAATGGCTTTCCCGGATCATCGCGGACAACGGGGCGGACCTCATTCTCGGTCACCATTCCCACACGCTCCAGCCGATCGAATGGATCGAGACCGAGCGCGGACGCACGCTCTGCATCTACTCGCTCGGCAATTACGTCTCCGGCATGGCGCGCCCCGTCAATCAGGTCGGAGGGATGTTCCACTTCACCGTGGCGTCCGACGGAAAGGGCGGGCTTGAGATCCGGGACGCTTATCTGCATCCCACCGTCTTCTATTACGGCATGGACTGGTACAATACCAAGGTCTATCCGATGGAAAACTACACCGAAGAGATCGCCGCCGCCCACGGCGTCGCCATTTCCGGATACCGGCTCACGCCGGCGGACGCGCGCGCGTTCGTGACGAACGTCATTCCGGATGAATTCCTGCCGGAGTGGATGAAGCCCGCGGCATGAGAGTTCTCACAGAAAGGAAACGGACAAACCATGGCCAAATACAGAAAATCCAGACTTGACGCCGCGTTCGCGGAGGCGTGCGCCGAAATCGTGCGGGACATCAAGGATCCCCGCGTGTCCGGTGTGATGCTTTCCGTTTTGAGCGCGGACGTTTCCGCCGATCTGCGCTTCGCGAAGGTCTATTATTCCGTCTACGGCGAATGCGACGAAAAGGAGCTTGCGCGGGGGCTTCGCTCCGCCCTACCCTTCATCCGTTCCCGAATCGCCTCGGAGCTGAATCTGCGCATCACCCCGGAAATCAGCTTCATCCGGGACGACGGGATCCGCCGGGGGGCGGAGATCTCCGCCATTCTGAAGCAGATCGAAGGAGAGCTCGCCGCCTCGGACGCCCGGGAAGCGCAGCGCGCCGCCGAAGCCGCAGGAGCGGCCGAAGCAGACGCGGCTGACGGAAATGACGAACCGGACGCCGCCCCCGAAACAGATGAACCCGAAAGCTCCGAAGAAGAGCCGCAAGAGGAGGTGGGCGCCGATGACTGACGCCTCCCTGCCCTCTCTGACGCTCGAAGAAATCGCGGCTCTGCTCCCGACGCTTGAAAAAGCCGTGATCCTGACGCACGTCAACCCCGACGGGGACTGCGTCGGCTCCGCCTTTGCGCTGAAAGACCTGATCCGAGCGTGCGGCGGGGACGCGAAGGTGGTGTTTCCGACACCCCTTCCGAAGCGGCTCGCCTTTCTCGCCTCCGATCAGGTCGATTACGACCTCCCGGACTCCTTCGGGACGGCGGTCGCCGTGGACGTCGCGTCACCCCGCCAGCTCGGGGATTTTGAAACCTGCATCCCCTCCGTCCGCTTCATGATCGACCACCACGGCGTGGGCACCCCGTTCGCGCCGAATTTCGTCGATCCGTCCGCGTCCGCCGCGGGCGAGATCGTCTTTCGGCTCTACCGCCTGCTGAGAGAAAACGGGTCCGTGCCGTCCATGCCGGACACCGCGCGCCGTCTTTACGCGGCGATCCTCTCCGATACGGGCAGCTTCCGGTTCTCGAACACCACTCCGGCGACGCATGAAATCGCCGCGGCGCTGGTGGACGAGATCGACCGCGACGCCGCCGTCACGGGCGGGGCGGACACCGCCGAAATCAACCGTCTTCTGTTCGCCTCGCGCTCGATGAGCGAGCTTGCGGCGGACCGCCTTGCGCTCGAAAACCTCCGCGTTTTCGAAAACGGGAAACTCGCCATGACCGCCGTGACACGTGAAGAACTTCGCGCGCGGGGGCTGACCGACGAGGACGTCGGGAACATGGTGGAGATCCCCCGCTCGCTCGACACCGCCCTCGTCGCCCTCTCCATTCGGGAGGAGGACGGCGCGCTGCACCGCTACAAGGTGTCCTCCCGCGCCAACGCCGAGGTGAACTGTGCCGCCGTATGCCGCCGCTATGGCGGGGGCGGACACCCGCGCGCCGCGGGATGCACCGTGGAAGCGGCAGATCTCGAAGAAGCCGTTTCCATCGTCGCGGACGCTTTTTTGAGCGCCATTTCGGACTTTGAAGCCGCGGGAAAGGAGGCCGAGCCGTGCTGAAGATCATGCATACGGCGGACATCCATCTTGACAGCCCGTTTTCCGGACTGCCGCCCCGCCTTGCCGAAGCGCGCAGGAACGATCTGCGCGCCGCGTTCACTTCGATGATGACCTACGCGAAGATGACGGGGGTCGACGTGCTGCTCATCGCGGGCGATCTGTTCGACAGCGGCACGGTCACGCGGGACACGGTGCGCCTGCTCATCCGCGAATTCGAAACCTTCGGCAGACCCGTCTTCATCTCGCCCGGGAACCACGATCCCGCTTTCCCGAACAGCGTATGGAAGCGCGTGAGTTTTCCCGCAAACGTACATGTCTTCGATTCCGAGGAGCTCTCCGCCGTCGATCTCTTTGAGCCGGACGACAAAAATCCCGGCGTGACGGTCTACGGATGGGCGTTCACCGCGCCCGATCTCGACACCGTTCCCATCACGGGAAAGCGGGTCGCGGACACCTCGCGGATCAATCTGCTCTCTTGTCACTGCGATATGACTTCGCCCCGTTCGCGGGACTGTCCCGTGCTGCCTGTCCACCTCGAGGCGTTCGGCATGGACTACGCCGCGCTCGGACACATCCACAACCCGCCCCCGCCCGGACGCGGCAACCGCTGGTGCTATCCCGGCTGTCTGGAGCCGCGCGGCTTTGACGAGCTCGGTCCAAAGGGCGCGCTGATCGTCGAAATCGAAAAAAAGCCCGGCTCCGAATCGGAGGTCAGGCTCAAAAAGCTGCGCTTCTCGAAGCGAAGATACGAAAAGAGCGAGCTCGATCTCACGGGAGCCGAAACCATGACGGACGCCGCGGACGCCGTAAAGCGCGCCGTCAAGGCGAACGGCTGGGGAGAGGACACCCTGCTCTCCCTCCGTCTGACGGGAGAGATCCCGCCCGCGTTCGTGATCGACACGGAAGCGCTCGAAGAAACGGACGCCGGGCTCGCGGCTCTGTGCGTCGAAGACCGGACCCGCCCCGCCGCCGACCCTGCGAAGCTCGCGGTCGATCCGACCATCCGGGGGGCGGTTTACCGCCAGCTGAAGCCATTGCTCGAATCGGAGGACGAAAGAGAACGCGAGGTCGCAACCCGCGCCCTTCGCTACGCTCTTTCCGCCGTCTCCGGCACGGGCGTATAAAGGAACGGCCATGATTCTGAAATCGATCCATATCGAATCCTTCGGCGGGCTGAACCGTTTTGACGCCGACTTTTCCTCCGGCTCAAACGTCATCGTCGGGGACAACGGGACGGGAAAATCTTCCCTGTCCATGTTCGTCAAATTCATATTCTACGGGCTTTCCTCCCGCGCGGGGCGCAGCGGCGTGTCCGAACGCCAGCGCTGGCTGAACCGCGGCGCGGGAGAGGCGTCCGGATGGCTCATCGCAGAGACGGACGACGGCACGACCTACCGCATCGAGCGCGCGATCCGCCCCACGGACGGCGGCGCTCTGCGCGAACGCATTGCCGTCTCGAATCAGGAAACGGGTGAGGTCGTCTCAGGACAGAATCCGGGAGAGCTCTTTTTCGGCGTGCCCGAAGAGGTCTTTCTCGACACCTGCTTCGTCGCTCAGGCGGGAGTCCGCCCGACGCTTGCCGTCGGCGCGAGCGCAGCGGGCTCGAAGGGCGCGGTCGAGAATCTTCTGACCTCGGCGGATGAGAGCGTGGACATCCGCCGCGCACTGATGCGGCTTGACGCGCTGAGGCGCGAGCTGAAGCACAAAACCGGCGGCGGGGGAGAGATCCCCGCGCTGAAGGAAAAACGCGCCGCGCTCGCAGCAGAGCGCAAAAGCGCGGCGGAAAAGAGCGCGGAGATCCTTTCCCTCTCCGCGTCGCTCGACGACATCAACCGGCGCATCGGAGAGCTTGAAGAGGATCGGGAGCGATTCGCCGCGGTATTCGATTCGCTCGATAAAATCAATCAGAAACGCCGCTCGGACGCCGCCACTTCGGATGCCGCTCAGCTGAACCGCATCAACGCCGCGCTCGCTCAGATGGACGGTTCGCCGTTCGGGGAGGGCTTCGACGATCTGCTCGAAGACGCCGAACGGGAGATCCGCGCCTTCGACGAACAGGAAGCGGCGTTTAGGGAACGCTTCCCGGATGAAGGGGATCATCCACGCTTCCCCGACGAGCCGCGCCCCTATCCTTTCCGCGGCGACGAGAAGTCCGGGGAGACCGAAGACGACGAGCTGCCGGACGACGGGCCGATCCCGAAAAGTGCGTTTTCGCGCGGGGATGACGTTTTGCCGCCCGATGGGATCGATCCCTATGAGGACACCGGCGCCATCGAAATCGCGAACGCTGTCACGCCCCCTCCGGCGGACGAAACGCTCCCCGACGCGCAGGAAGCGGTCGACGAGGTGAAGCATCTCGCCGCGCAGGCCAAGGGGGGAAGGATCGCGGGGATCGTGCTCGCCCTCTGCGCCGTGCTCGGTCTCGCGGTCGCGCTGATCCAGTATCGGAACAACTCGAGCGCCTATCTGCTCACGCTTGCTGCAACGCTCATCGTGATGACCGCGGCGGTAATCTCCCTGATCCGCTGTGTCGCGACCGTCTCGAAGCTGAACGCCCTGCTTTCCGAATGGAACGCGGAAAGCCCCGCGGAGATCGAAGTCGCGGTACAGGAACGCCTTGCCGTGATCGAACGGGACCGCGCGGAGGAGAGCGAAAAACGCCGCCTGTCCGCAAAGCTCGACGCCGCCCGCCTCGGGTTCGACGCCGCGCTCACCCGCGTAAACGATCTGCTCGCGCAGGCGGGGATCGAATCGGCGGGCGACGTTTTCGAGGACATCCGCACGCTGAGACGCCGCGGAAACGAGGTTTCCGGGGACCGCCGCCAGCTCGCAGAACGGCGCGGTCAGCTCGAGGGCAGGCTTGAGATCCTGCGCGAGCAGCTTGCCGACGCCAATGCAGACGAAATCGAGGCGGACGCCTCCCGCGCCCTTTTGACGGACGAGGGCAGGCGCGCCGCGGCGCTCACGCCCGAGGAGATCAAGGACCTCGTGCGGCAGCGCGATTTCACGCTGAGTGCCCTCGCGTCCGCCGAAAAGCGCCGCGCCGCGCTCGAGGAAAAGCTCGCCTCCGTCGGGAAGATCTCGCGCCCGCCGGACGAGCTCGACACCCTGATTGAAGCGGCGGACCGCCGCATCACGGAGCTTGAGCTCCGCAGGGACGCGCTCGCGCTCGCCTCCGAAGCCATCGGGAACGCCGGCGAGGAGATGCGCAGGGACGTGATCCCGCGTGTCGCCGAGCGCGCTTCCGACCGCGTGAAACGGGCGAGCGGCTCCTACGACCGGCTCCTGCTCGATTCCGGGCTTTCCTGCACGCTTGCGGAGGACACCGCGCTCACGCCGCAGGAGATCCTGTCGCGCGGAGAAGCCGATCTCGCCTACCTCAGTCTCCGGCTCGCGCTCGCGGACGAGATGTTCCGCACGGAAAAGCCGCCCGTCTTCCTTGATGAAAGCTTCGCGCACATCGATCTCGACCGCGCCGCCCGCTTCCTCGCCACCCTGACCGACCGGCAGAGCCTGATTTTCACCTGCCGCCGCGACGAGGCCGAAGAGGCGCGTCGGCTCGGCTGCCGTGTGACGACGCTTTCGAAACCGATCCAAAACGGAGGTACCGTATGAAGAAATACATTCTCTCCCTCGATCAGGGCACGACCTCGTCACGCGCGATCCTCTTTGACCGCGATCAGACCATGATCGGCTCGGTCGCGCGGGAATTCCCGCAGATCTATCCCCGCGAGGGCTGGGTGGAGCACGACCCGCAGGACATCTGGTCGTCGATGTACGGCTGCATGACCGAGCTGCTCGCCCATTACGACGTCACGCCGGACGAGATCGCCGCGCTCGGCATCACCAACCAGCGCGAGACCACGCTTGTGTGGGATCGCAAGACCGGCTTTCCCGTTTACAACGCCATCGTCTGGCAGTGCCGCAGGACCGCCCCGCTTGTCGAAGAGCTGACAAGGGACGGCTGGGGGGACGTCATCCGAGAAAAGACCGGGCTCATCCCGGACGCGTATTTCTCCGCGACGAAGATCCGCTGGATCCTCGATCACGTGAAGGGCGCGCGGGACAGAGCCGAGGCGGGCGAGCTCTGCTTCGGCACGGTGGACACCTGGCTGCTCTGGAAGCTGACGGAGGGACTTGCGCACATCACAGACCGCACGAACGCCTCCCGCACGATGCTTTACAACATTCATGAAAACCGCTGGGACGACGAACTGCTCCGTCACTTCGGCGTCCCGAAAGCCATGCTCCCCGAGGTGCGGTCATCTTCCGAGATCTTCGGGCACGCGAATCTCGGCGGAATCCCCGTTCCGGTCTCCGGAATTGCCGGGGATCAGCAGGCGGCGCTGTTCGGACAGGGATGCTTCTCCGCGGGCGACGCGAAGAACACCTACGGCACGGGCTGTTTCCTCCTGATGAACACAGGAGCGGAAATCAAAAAAAGCGAAAACGGCCTTCTCTGCACCGTCGCTGCGACCCTGAAGGACGAGCCGCCGCAGTATGCGCTCGAAGGCTCGGTCTTCACGGGCGGCGCGGTCACGCAGTGGCTCCGGGACGAAATGAAATTCTTCCATGAAAGCGCGGAGATCGAAAAGCTCGCGACGAGCGTTCCGGACTCGGGCGGGGTTTATCTGGTCCCCGCGTTCACGGGACTCGGCGCGCCATGGTGGGATATGTACGCGCGCGGCACGATCACGGGGATCACCCGCGGGACGCGCCGCGAGCACATCGTCCGGGCAGCGGAGGAATCCATCGCCTACCAATCCGCCGATCTGATCGCCGCGATGGAGCGCGACGTGGGCGTGCCGCTGAAAGCGCTCCGGGTAGACGGCGGCGCGACGCGGGACAATTTCCTCATGCAGTTTCAGGCGGACATCATCGGCAAGCCGATTCTCCGCCCCGCCGTGCGGGAAACGACCGCGCTCGGCGCGGCGTATCTCGCCGGACTCGCCGTCGGGTTCTGGCAGTCCCGTGAGGAGCTGAAGGCAAAGCGCTGTCACGAAGAGAGCTTCGAGCCGTCGATCACCGCAGAGGCGCGGGAGAAAATGCTCGACGGCTGGCATACCGCCGTCGGGATGGCAATGGGACATAAATAACGCGAAAGGGGAAACGCGGCTTCCCCGAAATGAAGCCCCGCGCAGTTAACTGCGCAGCAAGAACTATCATACGACTGAAACAGCGGACTGCTCCTTGAGCAGTCCGCTGTTTCAGTCGCTAAAAAAGTTCTTTGCCCACGATGCGTAGCATCGTCAGCTTTCATTTTAAGAAAGCCGCGTTTCCCCTGTTGATGTCGCACTCAGAACCGGAAATAGATGAAGGGGTTGTAGTCCGAGCCGGTGAGGAAGATGACGGACAGGAACACAAGGGCGAGCGCGAGAACGCCTTCCAGAACGAAGGAAACCTTCTGTCCCGCTTCCATCGCGCAGAGCTTCTTTCGCAAAAACGGGAACACCGGAGCGCTGAGAAGCACCGCCGCGGCCGTGATAAAGAACGAGAGATTGGAGAACTGCGCCATGCCGTTCGCGACGCCCCCGCTGAACGAGAACATCGCGCCGAGATAGGACACGGCGGCGGGCAGATCGTCCGCTCGGAAGAACACCCATCCGATCAAAACGACCGTCATCGTGTAAAGCCATCCGATGAATTTCGGGATTTTCGAGAAGAAAGCGTTCAGCTTTTCCCGGTTCTGGACGATCCTTTCGACGATCAGGAAAACGCCGTAGTAGAGCCCCCAGACGATGAAATTGAAGGAAGCGCCGTGCCAGAAACCCGTTGCGATAAAGACGATCAAAAGATTGAGATAGGTTCTCGCCGCGCCCCTGCGGTTTCCTCCGAGCGGGATATACAGATAGTCGCGGAACCAGGACGACAGGGAGATATGCCAGCGTCTCCAGAATTCCCTCACGGACGAGGAAACATAGGGATAGTTGAAGTTTTCGAGAAAATCAAAGCCGAGCATGTGCCCGATCCCGATCGCCATATCCGAGTATCCGCTGAAATCGTAGTAGATCTGGAGCGCGTAACAGACGATCCCCACCCACGCCGTGAAGGAATAGAGTCCCTGATCCACGGCAAATACCGTGTCCGCGATCACGGAGACCGTGTTGGAGATGACGACCTTCTTCGCAAGGCCTATCGAAAACCGGACGATTCCCTTCGCCGTTTTTGCCGCGGTGCATTCCCGGCTTGAGAGCTGTTTTTCGACGTCGACATACCGGACGATGGGACCGGCGATGAGCTGGGGGAAAAGAGAAATGTACAGCGCGATTTTCAGTATGCTGCGCTGTGCCGCGGCCTTCCTTCTGTACACGTCGATCGTATAGGACATGATCTGAAAGGTAAAGAACGAAATGCCGATGGGAAGCGCGATCTCAAACCTGCCTCCCGTGAAGAATCCGAGATACTTGAAAACGAAAAGCAGTCCGAGATTGAAGATGAGGGAAACGATCAGAATGAGCTTTCGGCGCGCTTCCCTGCCCTCCTCTTTTTCGAGAAGGATGCCGAACAGATAATTCGCGACGATGGACCCGAGCATCAGGAGCACATTTTTCGGCTCTCCCCAGGAATAGAAAACCAGCGACGCCGCAAGGAGCATGAGGTTTTTCGCGGCGATGTATTTCTTTGGAATGATGAAATTCAGGATGAGGACCGCGGGAAGGAACAGAAACAGGAATACGGTTGAGCTGAATATCATAGAATTGCCTCACATGTCTGCGGAATGATCGGGGTTTCTCACTCTTCCGCGCTCTTCAGGTACAGATAAAGAGAGTCGTACACATTCGAGCCCGGATCCAGAACCGTCTTGTCGTTCGGTCCCCACGCAGGGGCCTTCCCGCCCATGTTGCAGACCATCTGCTCGTTGCATTCGAGGATCACGCAGTCGATTTTCGAAAGGATCTTCTCCCATTTCTCATACCCTTTTTTCAGGGGATCGTCGCCGGATGCGCCGCGCCAGTCGTTGTAATAAAACTGCTCGAATCTTCGGGAAACCGTGTACGTCTGGAAATAATGCTTGAAATCCCAGCAGAAGCTGCCGCCCTGCACGAGGACGTTCATCCTTGTCTTGTTCGAGGGATCAGTGTATTCCACCTCGGGCCAGTAGTAAAGGCTGTCGCGCGTCGCCGATTTGGTGCTCAGTCCGCTGTACGCGATGTCGAAGATGTCCGTTTCTCCGTTTCCGAACCCGCTGGGCCTCTTTGAGGAGGTGATCTTGTTCGTCGTGAGCGTTCTGACGCCGTCCCCGCTCAGGTCGTTGTACATGTCGAGGATCGCCCGGACGGCTTCGAACGCGGCGAGCTTGTTCCAGTGCGTGCCGGTGAGCGGGAAGGTCTCGTCCAGCCCGATCTCGTCGTAAAGCGAGGCGCAGTGGATATAGTTGACTTCGCTGTTTTTGAGGAGCTCAAGGAGCTTCGTCACGGGACGCACGTAATCGTCGGGCGCCGTATTCTGCGCCTTGAACCAGTCTGGGATGAAGCGCTCATACTGCTCCGCCTTGTTCGGCGTGATCACAAGGATCATCTCGATGCCCCGTTTTTTGAGCTGATTCTGTATATAAGTCAGCTTTTCGACACGATCCTGCAAATACTCCTCGGTGCAGTCGCGGTATTTCCGGGAATATCCGTAGAATTCGTTGATGTATCCGTTCTCATAGCAATAGCCGCCGTTGCCGATGATGACCTGATCGGTGCCCTTGTACGCGCTGGGTACGGAGCTGTCCCGCTCATAGAGGCGCTTGTTGATCTCGGCATAGAGGCTGTTCGAGGTGCTGTACGGATAAGGATTCACGGGTTCGGACGTCTGCTCCGGCTGCTGTGCCGTATCCATGGCGTCCCCCGCGCCCTCGCCCTCCGACTTGCCGGGAGCGGGGTCCGCGGGCTGAACGGTCCCCGCGTCCTGCCTGCCGTCCGTTTTGGGCGTCCGGGGCACAAAGAGGGTCGCGATGTCAAAGCCGATATCGGACGTGTCGAACTGGAGCTGACGGTACATGGAGACGAAGTTCCCGCGGAGCGGGTATTTTTCGGAAAACCAGTTCTCAAAATCGCGCTGGAAATCGGACGAGACATACTCCCCGAGATGAAAATCGGGCGCTTCATACTGCTTCTCACCGTCGAGCACGGTCTTGTCCTGCCCGAATAAGATCAGCAGGCACAAAGGGATCGAGAGCATGGCCGTGAACAGCACAGCCAGCACGACGCCCGCCGCTGTGAAAAACCGTCCCTCCGGTCCGGTTTTGTTTTCCATATGCTTACCTTTCCAAGAGTTCATTCTTGATTCGTCTGCCGCCCTGCCCGTGCGTCGGATGAAACGGCGCGCGGCGGACGCGGGCTTTATGAAAGACCGGGCAGCGCTGACTGACCATACTGCCCGGTCTGATTCATTTTTTGATCCGGATACCGAATCTATGAGGATTTCGTCTTATTTTCTCTTCGAGATCCAGGCGGAGCCGAGGACGGCGATGAGGGTGATCACGCTGCCGCCGATCATCGAGCCGCAGCCGGATTTCTTTTCCTCGGCGGGCTTCTCCGCTGCCGGAGTCTCAGCCGCGGGCGCTTCGTCGGCGGGCTTGGTTTCCGGATTTTCAGCCGGGGGCTCTTGTGCCGTCGGCGTCTCAGCCGGAGTTTCTTCGGCGGGCGGGGCATCCGTCTTGTCGCCGGTCCGTTCGCCGTAGAGCGTCACTTCGGAAAGCTGGAAGCATCCGGAGGACGCGCCGTCCGCTTCGAACTTGACGTAGGAAACGCCGTCGGCGCTTCCCTTGCCGTTGAAGTAGGTGAAGTTCAGTTCTTCGAAGAAGGCGTCGCTGCCGGAGGCGAGCTTCGTCCAGTTCGTGCCGTCCGAGGAGACGGAAACCGTCCAGCCGCTCGGGCTTCTGCCGTTGTAGGAGGCGTTGTCGTTCGCCGTCGCCATCGTGAAGCCCGTGACCTTGTAGACGCCGTCAAGGGACGCGACGGATTCGATCGGGAAGCTGCTCGTGCAGAACTTCGTCGAGGTGTCGCCGTCCCAGAGGTTTTCGGGACCTTCGCCGCCGTTGCCGCTCGTGCCGTCTTCCCATTCATAACCGGTGATCGGCTTCATGCCGGCCGCCGCGGCTGCCGCGTCAAGGGAATCGAAGCCCTTCGACGGGGGCGCTTCGAGCGTGAAGGGGAAGTCGAACGTCGTGTCGACGAGCTGGTCGTTCGCGTCGATCGCGTAAACCTTGATCAGGTGCTCGCCGGGCTTGAGCTTGTCGACCTCTATTTCGATGTTGAAGCCTTCCGCTTCCTCATGGATCGCCGCCTTGACGTCGGGTCTGTCCTGAATGAAGTCCGCGGATTTCACCGCCGCGCCGCCGTCGATCGTATAGGCAAAGCCCTTGATCGGCGTGGAGATGTGCGCCCAGCCGCGCGTTCCGAGCACTTCGATCGGACCCTCGATCGGGTTCTCGGCGAGCCATGCCTGCGCGCCGCCGTCTACCATCGTCTCATAGTCGACGAAAATGGTGTCCCAGGACTTGGCGAGGAGCTCGGCCGCTTCCACGGCGGGAGCCGCCGGACCGGAGGACGCGCCCGCGGTCCCGACCAGGGTGACCGTCGCACCGTCCGTGTAGCTGCCCGCCCAGATGCCGCCGCCGAATTCCACGAGGTGACTCTGACCCATACCGTAGTCGCTGGTGGTGTGGACGTTCGCCGCGTAGTTCAGAACGAACTGGCTGCCTTCGGTATACTTGATGGGATTGTCGGTGCGGTCGAGGAAGGTCCACGGAATACCGAATTCATAGAAGAGATAATTCGTTTCCTCGTCCCTGCGAACGCCGAAGCTGTAGGGGCACTCATCAAAGTAGAAGTTGTCCGCGCTCGAATCCTTCATGTAGGAGGGGCTTGAAACCTTCCAGCACGGGATATCCTCGTCGGCGAGCGCGATGCCGATCTCAAACCGCTGATCCTCCGAGTAGGAGCCGTCCGCGGTGCCGAGGAGCGCGACATAGCCGGCGGGACCGATGCCCATGTCGATCGCCTGTACGTCGAAAATGGGTTCGTATTCGGGCGTCAGCACCTCGAGGTACAGATAGAACATTTCGTCGTCCCACGTCGTGTAGGCGGAACCCTTGATGTCCTTCTGCTTGTCGTAATCGGTGCGGAAGCCGTCCGTGGCGTAGAAGTCGTTCAGCTTGGCATAGCCGTCGTCCAGATAGCCGTCCATCGTGATGGGCGTGTCGGTCTTCGGAATCTGAAGGCTTCCGTCCGAGCCCTTCGTGACGTTCGCTCTGCCGGCAGGCTTCGCGGGAGCGGCGGGAGCGGCGGAGCCGCCGGGAGCCGCGACGAGGGTGACGATGCCGCCCATGTCGTAAATATCGTTCATCAGGCCCTGACCGTACTGAAGGGTCTTGTAGCCCGAATCCGCCTGGAACGTGATGATGTAGTTGAAGAACCACTTGTGACCCTCGGTGAAGGAGACCTCACCGGTGCGGTCGATCTGGTTCCACGGCATCTTCACCTCATAGTAGGTGTACTGGCCGTCGTTGATCACCTCGAAATCGAAGGGGCAGGTATCGTAGACCGCGTACGCGCCGGAGTTGTCGCGGTACTGTTCCACGACGGAGCCGGTGTACTTCCATTCCTTCGTCTCGTCGATGGAGCGGTTGTACGAGCACTGCATGACGTAGAGGTCATTTTCCGGAAGATCGTTCACGGGCAGCGTCGCAAGCAGGGCGAGATACATGGAGGAGTAGGTCGATCCGGGCGGATCTCCCTCGAGGTTCTGCGGGAAGTAATCCTCCTCGGAGACCTTGAAGAGCGCGTAAAAGTTCTCCGCGTTCCAGGTCCCCCAAGCTTCACCGCGCCCTTCGTGCAGGGCGTCTTCGTTGTCGTACCACTCGTCCTCGTTCGGCGCGTAGAAGTCGTGGATCTTGACGTAGCAGTCGTCCAGCTTGCCGTCGATCACCGGCGGGGTGTTCGTGCCCTGCAGCTGAATGTCGTCGTACGCGGAAACAGCGACCGCGAGAAGGGCTGTCATCAGCACGCACAGGACGATCAGGCTGAGTTTTTTCATCGTTTCCTCCTGTTTTCGCATAAACATGCGGATTTACGATTCCCATTATACACAAACGACGGGTTTTTGTCAATATATTTTTTGCGGGAAAGGGGGCGGTTTTTGTGCAGTTTATGCAGATCGGTCCTCGCGGGAAAGCTTTCGGCAGCGTTCTGCCCGCAGACGCCCAAGCCCGCGTCCGACGCCGCGGCAGCATGAACGGCGGATCCCGCTTTCCCGGACGGGTCGGATCCCTTCGCCTTTACGCATGCGGATCGGGCGGTCAAAGCCCGTCCCGGGCGATCGGTTATCCTCCGTCCATTTCTTTCCGGCCCAACTCTCCCCCGCGCGTTTTTTCTCCCCGCAAAGGCAAAAATGCCGCCGAAACCTTGACACCGCGCTTCATTAATGATATAATGACAAGGAATGCCGCGCGGAAACACGGACGGCCGGAAGCTCCTCTGACCGCGCGTCCCGCCCGCCGCCCTCCCCGGGGCTCCGGACGGATCGACGGGGTTTGCCCCCGGCTCGTCCGGCCGAGCGCCGGTCGTCTCCGCTTCCGGGCGGTTTTCCCGTCGGCGACGCTCCGCGATGCGGAGTCATTTTGATCGATCAACGAGTAAGGATACGCCATGATTCGCAAAGTTTTCAGACATACGATGGTAACGCAGATCGTCTCTTCGATGACGGTCATGATTTGTATGCTGGTCGACAGCATGATGATCGGCCGTTTTCTGGGCGTCGATTCCATGACCGCGTACGGGCTGGCGATGCCGGTGCTTCTGGTGTTCGCCGCCTTCGGAAGCATGCTCTCCGCCGGCGTGCAGGTGATGTGCGGCAAGGCGATGGGCAGCGGCAGCAAGGACGGCATGGACGCGTGCTACACCGTGTCGGTCGTTTTGACGATCGCCTTTTCCGGCGTGGGTCTGCTCGCTCTTTTGGTGTTTCTCGGGCCGATCTGCACCATGCTCGGAGCGGGTCCCGCCGAGCCTTCGAACGAGATCTTCCGTCTGACGAAGGATTACATCCGCGGTTTCGTCATCGGCGCTCCCGCTTTTCTGTTCGCGCAGATCATGGTTCCCTTTCTCCAGTTCTCCGGTCAGCAGACGCGGGTGGTCGTTGGAGTCGGCGCGATGACGGTATCGGATATTCTCTTTGACATTCTGAACGTCTTCGTCTTCCGGGGCGGCACCTTCGGCATGGGCCTCGCCTCTTCGTTGAGCTACTATATCTCGTTCGCTGTCGGTGTGCTGTTTTTCGTGAAGCCGAGCTGCATGTTCCGTCTGCGGTTCCGGCTGGTCGACAAAAAGACCTGCTCGTCCGTCCTGAAGTACGGCGTCCCCACGGTCATCAATCAGATCTGCATGGTGCTGCTCGTTTTCGTTTTGAACAATATCCTTCTGGAGGTCGGACAGAGCCGCGCCGTCGCGTCCTATTCGGTCATCAGCACCATCGGCAACATCTGCTACTGCGTCGGCTCCGGCATCGGCTCCGTCGCGCTGATGCTGGCCTCCCTCTTCTACACCGACGAGGACCGGACCTCGCTTTATGATCTCATCCGCACCATGATGCGCTACACCGTCATTCTGAACCTCGCTCTGACCGTCGTCGTTCTCTTGGCGGCGCCGATCCTCGTGCCGCTGTTTTTGACCGACGCGAGCGCGAAGAGCATGGCGATCCTCGGGATGCGGCTGTTCTGCCTCTCGCTTCTTCCCAGCGCGCTCAACGCGGCGTTCAAGAGTTATTTCCAGGGCGTGAACCGCCTCTTCTTCTCCGAGGCGATCTCCGTGATGCAGAACTTCGTTTTCACGTCCCTGTTCGCGTTCATCCTCAGCCGCTTCCTCGGGACGACCGGGGTCTGGCTTTGCTTCCTGTGCGGAGAAACCCTGACGTTTCTCGTCATCTGCGCCGCCGCGTGGATCCGTCATCGCTCGGTCACGCTCGACCCGACCGCCTTTTCCTTCCTCCAAAATGATTTCGGCGTCAAGGAAGGCGACTATATCGAAATGTCCGTGCGTTCCGCGGAGGAATCGGTCGCCGCTTCCCGCAAGGCGGAGGCGTTCTGCCTCGAGCACGGGGAATCCGAGCGCAACAGCTCGATGATTGCGCTCTGCGTCGAGGAAATGACGGAAAACATCGTGCGGCACGGCTTCCCCAAGGACAAGAATGAGAATATGATCGACATCCGTCTGATCTTCAAAAACGGGCAGAAGGTGATCCGCATCCGGGACAACTGCGTGAGCTTCGATCCGCTGAAATACCTGGAGCTGCACGAAACGGACGACCCGACCAAGCATTTCGGCATCCGCATGGTGATGAAGATGGTCAAAAACGCCGACTTCGTCTACTCGCTCGGAATGAACAACCTCACGCTTGTTTTGTAATTAAGGGGAACGCGGCTTTCCCCAAAATGAAAGCTGACGATGCTACGCATCGTGGGCAAAGAACTTTTATACGACTGGTGCAGCGTTCTCTCAACGTGCAGATCGGGGTAATGTGATGCGCACGGACGAACCATTTTCACATTCTTCGTGATGACGTTGTCGTTTTGACGTGAGAAGAGTATGAGAACCGCTTCCCTCTCCAACCGAATAAAGGAAAGCCCCGCTTGGAACCGATCGATTCCGGCGGGGCTTGCATATTCTTTGATACTCTCCTTATGCGGAATGGGGCGGCGGGGCTTTACCGGCCCGTTCACGCCTCCTCTTCGCCTTCCTGCCATTCGAGGATATCCCCGGGCTGACAGCCGAGGACGCGGCAGATGCGGTCGAGGGTGTCGAAGCGCACCGCCTTCGCGCGGCCGTTTTTGAGGATGGACAGATTCGCCTGCGTGATGCCGACCTTTTCGGAGAGCTCCGTGAGGCTCATTTTCCGCTTCGCGAGCATGACGTCCAGATTCACAATGATCATGTCCGCCTCCTCATACCGTCAGATCCTGCTCTTCGCGCATAACGGCAGCTTTCAGGATCAGGTGGCTGAGCGCGCCCGCGCACACCGCGACGATCACGCCCGCCGAGCAGATCAGCATGACGAAGATCATGAGCGGTCCCGACGCGATGCCAAGCGTCCAGAAAACGCCGATCCCGACGAGGAAATAGAAGACGTCTGCAAGCGCAAGGAAGGAAATGATCTTCATTCTCCGCGCGTTGACGCGGGTGAAGGACTTGTCGCGTCCGATGTCGCGCGCGATGAGCCACGAGAGGACAAGCGCGGCTATGACGGGTACCGCGGTGAGCTCCACGAAGATCAGCGCGGGTACCCAGAGCGAGTCGAGTTCGGGAAAGCTGGCGCGTCCGGTCACCGCGGCGGACGGGACATAGAGCGCGTACACGACGGCAACGCAGAGGAACGCGAGGATGATCACGGCTTTCAGAAGATTTGCGAAGGTCTTTTGTGTCATAACGAAATCACCTTTCCGGCGGGGTTCCCCGCCCTTTGTGCTCCCATTATAGCACGCCTGATTTCGTTTGTCAATACCTTTTTATCGTTTTCCGATAAATTTTTATCGAAATTTCATTTCGTGCGTTATCGGGTCGCCGCGGCGGTCCAGCCGGGTTTATCTCGCGCGGTCCGTTTCACGCGCCGTGCTCATTGCGGGGCGTGAGGTTTGCGGCGTCCCGCTGCGCGATGAGGGAGAGGCGGGCGGCGGCGAAGGCATGGGCGGCGGGCATGGCGCGGTCCGTGCCCTCCATAGAGTCGCGGATGAGGTCGGAAAAAAACGGAAAGCCCGTTGTGCCCCGCGCGTCGACGGAGAACTCCCCTTCCCCGTTCACGAGGAAGAGGCGGTCTCCGCGCCCGCGTGTGAGATCGGAGAATTTGCGCAGCTCGATGAAGCCCTCCGTGCCTTCGATGAAGCAGCGTCCGTCGCCCCAGGTCGAAAGCCCGTCCGGTGTGAACCAGTCGACGCGGTGATAGCCCGTCGCGCCGTTCGCCGCGGCGAGGCGCATGTCTCCGAAATCGTCGAATCCGGGGTACTCCGGATGACTGAAATTCCCCACGGCGGAGGAGACGACCTTCGCCTCATCGCAGTCCGCGTAGTACAGAAACTGCTCCACCTGATGACTGCCGATGTCGATGAGGATGCCGCCGGTCTTTTCCCGCTCGAAGAACCACGCGGGGCGGGTGGCGGCGTTCAGCCGGTGCGGTCCCGTGCCGATGACGTTCACGACGCGCCCGATCACGCCAGCGCGGATCAGATACCCGGCGAGCAGGGCGCATTCCGAGCCGAGCCGTTCCGAGTAATTGACGAAATAGTGCCGCCCGGTCCCGCGCGACACCCGCCATGCCTCCTCAAGCTGGGCGAGCGTGGTGAACGGCGCTTTGTCGGTGAAGTAATCGAGCCCGCGGCGCATGACCTCGCACCCGAGGGGGCCGCGCTCCGACGGGATCGCCGCCGACGCGACGAGACGGATGCGGCGGTCTTCAAAGATATCGTCGAAGGAGGGGGAATACTTCGCGCCGTATTTTTCGGCGAGCGCCCTTCCCCGTTCCGGGTCGCGGTCGACCACAAGGGCGAGCTTTCCGCCCGCCGCGGCAAGTCCCGCGGTCATGCCGTAGATATGCCCGTGGTCGAGATACGCGGCGGCAAAGCAGAAGTCCTCCCCCTCCGCCGCGGGTGAGGGCTTTTTGATCGACGCGAAAAAATCCCTGAGCTCTTTTTCGTTCATGGCTTGTCCTCCGTCCGGCATGTGCGCCCGATTCGTGTCGAAACCATTGTACCACATTCCGCGGCGGAATGAAAGAGAGCGGGGAGATTTTTTCCGCGCGAGCCGCTTCGCGCCGTCCGCTTTTTCTCAAAGCTGTTCGGATACGCGCGGACCTCGGGTGCCGAAGGGGGACGGCTTTCCGGCGGGCTTCCCTTAATCAAACCGTATGATCTCTTCTTCCCCGGTCGTGAGGTCGACGTGTACCGTCGGCAGATTGCCCGAGAGATCAAAAAACGTGAATTTGTCAAGAAGCCATTTACCCGTTGTTTCGTCGATCAGGAATCCCCCGTTTTTTTCGTCCGGTATCGGCATGGTTTCCGTTACGATTTTCACACGCGGGAACAGGAGCCGGTCTCCGAAAACGGTATATCCGAAGACGGTCGCGATCGAGAGAATGTATTTTCCTTCCGCGTCGTAGATCAGCTCCGCTTTTCCGCCCGGATTCTCGCGGTCGACGGCGTAAATCTTCCCCCCGGCATAATCCCATGTTTCGCCGACGGATGGATTTCTGCCGATATAGACCGGATCATAGGGGGAGTAGCAGATTTTTGAATTTGTGAGATGAAAACAGTAGATTTCGTCTGCCGGGAGTCCGACCTTTTTCAGACTGCCGTCCCTCAAGACCCACAAACTGCCCGTGCCCGCTTGCTGATTGAGCGTATTGAACCAGAAGGAGGCGTCTTTCGTGTCATAGTACCACGCGCCGAGCGTATTGTCAAGTGTACAGAGGTCGGTCGTCTTCCCGCTGGCAAGCTCCACTGTCCGGATCGTGCGGACCGCGTTCAGCCACATCACGCCGTCCCGGATGAAGAGGATCTGCGCCTCATCCATCGTCCTCTCATATACGATCTTATTCGTTTTTACATCGATCCCGGACAATACCTGCTGCCAGACGGCGCGATTCCCGACGAATTGCTGCTTGAGTTCCGTGAAATATACGACGCCGCCGTCCTCTCCGATCAGCTGGGGTTCGCCGCCTGCCGCTTCATAAACGAGCTTCGCCTTATCGGCGGACAGATCATAGCGCCAGATTCCGATCTGACCGTTCGCCTGCCGCGTCCAATACAGCGTGTGATCGTCTGCGAAGACAAATCTCGTGGAGGAATTGACGCTGACATACTTGCACACGGACGGGTCGGAATGCGGACACAGCGGATCGGGGCAGAGTCCGGCACACTCGCCTCTGACGAGATCGTATGAGGTCGGCATACTCACGGTCTTGCCGTTTTTGACCGCCTTCGATTCGAACCAGTATCGATTCCCCCGCACGAGGTATTCCGACGACAGGATCCCGTCCCAGTCGTTCTTATAATCGGGCGTATTCCCAGCTTCGGTACCGGCGGGCGCGGTGTCGTTCGTCTGAGCGTTTTCCGGTGAACCTGGTTCCGTCTGCGGCGAGCCGTCCGCGGTCGGTGCTTCGACCTCGGCGGGCTGTGCAGACGGCCCGTCTGTTTTTTCCGCTTCTTTGATCTTCTCTTCGTTCGCCGCCCTCGCTTCGGCGAGCTCGTTTTCGATCTCTATGCGTGCCTCTTCCCGGCATGAGACGAGGGGCAGGAGCAGGGCGAGGACGAGCAAGAGGGGGGTGAGCCGCTTCATGATCTGCCTCCGTTAATCAAACCGGTAAATCTCTTCCTCGCCGGTCGAGAGGTTGACGTGTACCTTCGGATAGTCGCCCGCCATATTGAACGCGAGATACTCCTCTTCGGTGATCCAGTCTGTTTCACGCGTGAGC
>JAFYBN010000084.1 GCA_017540175.1 Clostridia bacterium
CGTGTCGTTGGTTCAATTCCGACCGGAGGCATATGCGGATTTAGCTCATTTGGTAGAGCGCAACCTTGCCAAGGTTGAGGTGGCGGGTCCGAGCCCCGTAATCCGCTTGGAGACGGTGATGATATCCCGTCTCCTTTTTTTGCGCGCAAAAACCGCGAAGACCGTGGATTCGTTCCCGGGTCTTCGCGGTTGTTTTTCTTTTTTGGGGAGGGAGACGCCGGCCTCAGCCTCCGATCCCGAGCTCGTCCGCCGTCACGAGCACCGAGGTCCGCCGCCCGGTATGCGTCGAATCGAAGGAGACAAGTCTTCCGGAAGGGCTCCAGCGCGCGTGCAGGTCGCATCGGATATCCTTGACGGCGGGCATGACCGTTTCCACGCGCACGGGCTCGGTCATGACGCGGCGCTCGGTGTCGATGAGCCATAGACTGCGCGTCGGTCCCCTGCTGCTGCCGGGATAGCTGTCGCCGAGGATCCACCTGCGGTTCGGCGAATAAAGGCAGTGAATGTCATAGTCCGGATTCGGCTCGGGCAGGCGGGTCCCCTGCCCCGTTTCGCTGTCGACAAGCCAGAGGGCATATCCCCCCTCCTCCGGTCCGAACGAGGACACGATGAGGATCTCCCTGCCGTTCTTCCAATGATAGTGGGAATTGAAGCAGTATCCGGTGAGCTTTTTCATGTTCCCTTCGAGATCCGAGACGACGAGCATGGTCTTCCACCCCCACCGCGGCTGATCGGGAGCGGGAAAATTGCGGAGCAGGAACAGAAACCGGTCTCCCGCGGGGCTGAAGGTGATGTGGTTCACGAGCAGCTTCCCGTCGGAATACGGCGGTCCCGGGAATTCGCGACGAATGCGCTTGTAATCGATGATGAGCCGCGTCTCTCCCGTCTCCACGTCCGTCAGGTAAACGCCGTCGTCCTCCGGGGCGTTCGAACCCTTCCACGGATCGGGGACACCCGCGTACCCGTAGCCGGGCCGGAAATCATAGATCCGGCTGAAATTCACACTCAGGATGTACCGTCCGTCCGCGGAAACGTCCGCCGCGGGCACGGGGATCCGGCGCTTTTTGCCGCAGGCTGTGTCAAGGAGCTCCGAGGCGAAGCCGGAGGGCGTGTTTTCGTCGCGGACGTTATAGAGGACGAACCGATCGCCGCCGACGCGCCGGAGCATGGCTCCCTGCTGGAAGTTCCACGCCGTAGTCTCGGCAAATCTCCGGAACGCGCCGGTTTCGAGATCGATCTCACCGAGCTCGGCGATATCCCCCGCCTCCGGCAGGCGGTCCATGAAAGGCACGCGGTGGATGAGGTGGGACCGTTCGGTCGAATCGAACGGCTGCAGGTCGTAATATCCGAAAAAGTAGTGAGCGCCGTCGTCGGGCGTGAAGATGCGCATGGGAGGCCTCCGCGGAGCAGGTTTTTCTTCATTATAACGCATACAAGGCAGGAATGCAAGACGGCGCGAAAAAACCGCGCCCCCCTTTTTGATCGGGAAACGCGGAATCGTTTTTCGGATTATGACTCAGCCTTCCTTGATGCTCTCTTCGACGATCCATTTGAGTTCGTCGGACTTGCGCAGGATATCCTTCGCGAGCTGGAGCTGGCAGCGGGTGCGGATGAGGTTGTGTCCGGGGTAATTGACCTTGAAATAGGTGTCGCCCGTGAGGTAGTCGTCGAGGAAGCGGGACGCGAGCTCCACGGTGATGGAGAACGCGGCGAGCACGAGGGAATCGATCTCTTCCTTTGTGAGCGCGTGCTTGACCTCGCCGAGATAGCCCTTGCAGAACGCGCGGAACTTCGAGGTGTCGAAATACACGCGGCGCACGTCCGGCTCATCCTCCGCGGCGGTGTTGCAGATGAAGCGCACCGCGTCGCCGAAGTCGTACATCGCCATGCCGGGCATGACGGTGTCGAGGTCGATGACGACGATCGGTCTCTTCGTGATGCGGTCGAAGAGGACGTTGTTGGACTTGGTGTCGTTGTGGGTCACGCGGATCGGGAAATCGCCGTTCGCGTAGCGTTCGCTGAGCTGACCCGCCTTATAGCGCACGGAGGAGAGGTATTCGATCTCGTCTTCGCAGTCCGCGTTGCGGCCGAGCTTGTTGGCGGCGACATCGTCGAACAGCTTATCGAGTCTCTTGTGGGTGTTGTGAAAGTCCGGGATCGTCTCGTGCAAAATCGAGCCGTCGAAATCGGACAGCTGCATCTGGAAATGCCCGAACGCCTCGCCCGTCGCGGAAATGACCGCGAGATCGTCGCAGGTATCGAAGGTGATGGAATCGACGTAGTTCATCACGCGCCAGAACGAGCCGTCCTCATCGTAAAGATAGTTCTTTCCCTCGGCGGTGTGGTGGAAATGCAGGGAGACCTCGTTCGGGTAACGCTCACGGATGTGCTCGGTCACATGGTCGATGTTTTCCATGATCTCTTCGGGATTGTGGAAAACATTGGTATTGATTTTCTGAACGATATAGGATTTCAGCGTTTCGCCGTCCCGGTATGTCACCTTGAAGGTGGAATTGATGTTCCCGTTCTTAATGGTATCGTACGCGTAAAACTTTCCGGGCAGTCTGAACTGTGCGCCCACCTCGGTGAGCTTCTCAAACATAACCATGATGCTTTTTTACCTCTTATCAATAATGTCCGATTTCCGGACTGTGCGGGAAACATGGGCGTGCGCCCGTGCCGCATCACACTGAAAATATATTGTAGCACACATTTGTTTCAAATATGTGAACTTGCCTCAAAAATGTTGCAAATCGTGAATCTGGTTGAGTCCTCCCAAATTCCGCGCGCGTTCTTTGGTTAATTTTTCGATGTAAAGCCCGTGTTCCCAGCAGAAAAACCCGCCGTGAGCCGACGGGTTTTGATTCTGTTTGAAATACCTCTCTGAGGTATACTTATCTCTTGGAGAACTGGGACGCACGTCTCGCAGCTTTGAGACCGTACTTCTTTCTTTCCTTCATTCTCGGGTCTCTGGTGAGGAAGCCGGACTTCTTCAGGAGAACGCGGTAGCTTTCGTCGGCGAGGAGAAGCGCGCGGGCGACGCCGTGACGGATCGCGCCGGCCTGACCGGAAATACCGCCGCCGCTCACGTTCGCAACGATGTCGAACTTGCCGATCGTGTTCGTCACGCCGAAGGGCTGGTTGATGATGAGCTTCAGGGTCTCGAGCCCGAAGTAATCGTCAACGTCACGGTTGTTGATGGTGATCTTGCCGGAGCCGGGATAGAGTCTGACGCGCGCGACGGAGCTCTTTCTTCTGCCCGTGCCGTAAAAATAAGGTTTTGCGCTTGTGTACATGTTCGTTACCTCACCTTTCCTCAAATCTCGACTTCGTAGGGAACAGGCTTCTGGGCCTGCTGCTTATGCTCTGCGCCGGCGTACACCTTCAGACGGGTGATCGCCTTGTCGCCGATGGAGTTGTGAGGGAGCATTCCCTTCACAGCCTTTTCCATCGCGAAAGCCGGCTTCGTGGACATGAGCTTGCGGTAGGAAGTCTCCTTCAGACCGCCGATATAGCCGGAGTGGGTGCGGTAGAACTTCTGCTCGAGCTTTTTGCCGGTCAGAACCGCCTTGTCGGCGTTGATGATGATGACGTATTCGCCGCAGTCGACGTGGGGCGTGAATTCCGGGCGGTGCTTGCCGCGAAGGATGTTGGCAGCGGTGACAGCGGTCTTGCCGAGGGGCTTGCCCGCCGCGTCGAGGATATACCAGCCGCGTTCAACGGTTTCGGGTTTTGCCATGTATGTGGACATACTGATCGTTCCTCCGATTGATTTAATGATTTTCATCGAACGGGCTTGATTATACCACAAGTCCCGCGGGATGTCAACCCCTTTTTCTAAAAAATCCGATTATTTTAATTTAGGTGGTAAAAACCTCGCTCAATCGCGCGTTTTCCTGTGTATTTCGCCATCAATCACGTTCGTCGGGGTCATATTCGGGATCGACCTTCCTGGCTCTGCTCAGAAAATACGCGCGCATCGCCTCGTCCGCCTCGATGATCACGCCGACGTATCCGCCGCGGTCCGCAAAGACGAGCATGAGCGCTTCGGCGAGTCCGAAGGTCAGGGTATAGTCGTAATAAGAATAGCTCTCCGACGCGCAGCGCGCGCGCACATCCTCCTTTTTCGGACCGCTTCCCTTCCCCCTCAGCCGGATGATCTCGGCGGAGATTAGATCGTCCAGCCCGAGGACGCATTCGGTGACGCCGGGACGGGAGCCCTGCGATTTCTGCACGACGAAATCAAGGCGGTCGGGCGGCAGATCGGTGAGGCCGAAGCCCGCCTTCACGCCGCCCGCGAGAACGGCGTCAAGCTCGTCCTCTGCCGCGGCGTTTCTCGCACGGATCAGGTATTTGAAGCCCGTCATCAGGTATCTCACGAGCATCCAGACCGCCGCGATAACGCATACAAAGGTCAGCGCGCGGAACAAAAGCCCCCACACGCGGATCCCCGCGGCGCGCGCGGCGGGAGGGACGGCGTAAAACACGCCGCCGCAGACCAGAAGGGCCGCAATGCACAGCCCGACCGCCCGGGTATTCTGCTGACGAGGAATACAGCGCATGAGTGCTCCTTTCTCACGGCGTGACGCCGTGCCTGCCGTACGGAATGCCTAAAAAAAGGATATCCGCGCCCTTTTGGGGCACGGATTCCGAAATGGGTTTCAGTCGTCGTTCTCCACGAGCTTGATCTGCTTGCCGTTGTAGTAGCCGCAGGCCTTGCAGACTCTGTGGGAAAGGGTGTACTCGCCGCAGTGGGAGCACTTCACGATAGCGGGCATGTCGAGCTTCCAGTGGCTGGAACGTCTCTTGTCTCTTCTCGCCTTGGATACTTTTCTTTTCGGAACTGCCATTTTTTCAGCCTCTTTCTGATTCTTCCCCGTCTTTCAGGAGAGATTTTAGTACTGCGAATTTCGGGTTGACGAATTTCTCGTCCCGGCATCCGCAGTCGCCGTCCGCGCGTCTTTTGCCGCATTTCGGGCAAAGACCGGGACAATCGGGACTGCACAAAGCGAACGGGGGGAGCCCGAGGGAGATCTCCTCGATGATGTCGGCATCGGGAATCAGTCGGCCTTCGTTGACGGTGAGCGTGTCGTCGAGCACACCGTCCCATTCTCCGTCGGCATTCACGTGATTCTTCTCCTCGGCGGGAGCGGTAAGGATCATCCGCTCCATGTCGAAGTCGAATTCCTCCTTAATCTCGTCGAGACAGCGCGCGCATTGGGTCAGATACGCGACGCTCACGTGCGCCCGGAACTTCAGAAAGCCGAGAGAATCCACGGCGTCGCCCGTGACGCGGATCCCGTTTTCGGGGATCGTGACGTCCGAGGGCAGCGCAGCGCATTCGAGGTCGACGTGTTCGGGGTCGAACGTGTAGTCAAACCGGATCGAAGACGCGCGCCCGCTCATGAGTTCACTCAGATCAAGCTTCATCCGTACCTCCGTGCGAATCCATTGGCGTGGACTGTTTCTCTGCGAATCCGCAGGTAAGAGGCAATACTACCTTATTCCTAAATTCCACGGTAAGAGATATTATACCGCGCGGGGGTCCGTTTGTCAAGAGTTTTTTCGTATTTTTTTGCGCGGTCCGGCGGTGTATTCGTCGAGCTTGCCGCGCTGTTCCGGATCGGTGAGGGCGGAAAGGGCGGCAAGGCCGGAAAGATCGCCGGGCTGTATGTTTTTTATATTCATAGGGAAGCCTCCTTTTTCTCAGTCAGGGTGTTCGCGTCAGATCGTTGAATGTGACGCCCATCTTCTCGGCGATCTTGAATCCGTCGCTGGCGGTATCGTCCGGGGTGCGGGTGATGCGATAGGTCCGTCCCCCTTCCGAATCCATCCCGGCGGTCAGGTAATCCACGCCATCCGTCGTCTCTTCGCTCAGGCGGGTTTTCAGCGCGTGATAATGCGTTCCGAAAATGCTTTTGACCCGCCTTGCGGAAAGTGCGCGGACAAGATGTGCGGAGAGTTCGATGGCATCGTCGGGATCGGTGGAGGAATAGGTTTCGTCGAATACGGCCAAAGCGTACTCCGGCATCTTCTCAAAAATCTGTTTGATCCTCTCACATTCGTCCATCAGCCGCCCTTTTGCGTTCAGCCCTTCATAAGAGGGCATGTGGACGAAGATTCCTTCCACCGGACTGATTCTCAGCTTTTTCGCGGGTACTTCCATCCCGAGCTGCGCGAGAATCTGCGCGATGCAGACGGACGACATGAAGACGCTCTTTCCGCCGTTGTTCGGTCCCGTGAGGATGTAAACCGTTCCCCGCTCGTCGAAGGTGAAATCGTTTGCTACGCAGGATCCCGTACCTTTCTCCGCGAGGTTCATGGCGAGGATGGGATTGTACAGCCCGTCCGCCTCGAAGACCCGCTCCGATTTTTCGCAGTAGACCGGTTCGGTGAGCTTCAGCCCGGCCTGCTTCATCCTCGCGGTGATCTGATTGATTTTCAGGATGAATTCGAACGAAGGAAGGGCTTCGATGAGGAACGAGAGCTTGTCCGCAATATACGCGTTGATCTCCGGTTCCCACTGGCGGATCGCGCGTTTGAACACCTGCCCGAGAGCGCGGTAAATGGACTGCTCCATCGCGTCGAAGTCCTCCGTCCGGGTGTTTTTCTTCGCCGACACCAGCGGAGCCATCGACACGTTTTTGTTGTCAAAATCCAGCCGGAGAAGACGGTCGACCAAAGTCCCCGATTCGATGTAATAGGGATTGACGCTGATAACGCCCGCTTCATAAGGTGCCAGGGAGGCGTCGAAGTTGAAGCCGACGGAGATGCTTTTCACACTCGTGACGTCTTCGATGAGCCGGGCCGTTCCCTTTTTCAGGGCGCGGTATTCCTCGCTCTCGGAAATTTCACATATCCGGGTAAAGAGCGCGCGGTAATCGTCGGATTCGAACTCCTTCCCGTGCAGGTCCCAGAACGCCGCGGTTTTGTCCACGATCTCCATATATAGTTCGGTCTGCCGGATGGAATACAGGGAGCGCTCCTCCACGTCGGACACGCTCTTTTTCTTCGTGATCTCGGAAATATAGGTGAGCTGTTTCACCAGATATTCCACGATCTCCGCGCAGCCCGGGATGCGGGAGGTGTCCGAAACGACTCTTCTCCTCCGCTCGAGCACCCCGATGTCCGTCGTCAGATAGTCGAGGATGTTCCCGTTGCGGATGGAGAGCAGGCCGTCCAGTTTCAGGAATTTCAGAATCCCTTCCGAGACGGTCACATCGTTGGTTCGGTCAAAAAACTTCATGAAGCCCTCCTTGCTCCGTCAGAATACGGTTCCGGTTATGACATACGTTCTGAGGAGGAAGCATATCCCTCCCGTCAGAATACCGGACAGCGCAAGCTGAATCCAGAAGGTGACGGGAGAATAGTACCGCTTCCAGAACTTGTAGAAGAATCGGATAAAGAAGAATGTCAGAAGCGCGATCGGCACGACGATCAGGATCCAGATCCCGTGAAAAAACAGCTCACAGATTTCGAGGAGAAGAAATTGAATCAAAAAGAGCATGAAAAGAACGTCCCGCGGGATCATGATGCGGTTGACGGAATCCTGTTCGAGGAGTTCCCTGATGCGACGGATGACATTCACAGAATTACCCCATAATCTTTCGGCAAGTGCAGATCGCTCAGTTCCTTCACAAATCCCGGGACCGAAAAAACATGTTCGGTTCCGTGCAGCAGATTGCTTTCATAAACGACTTTGCTTTCGATTCTCGTATCTTCACGTTTGGTAAACATAGGGGGTCTCTCAAGCAGACTGGGACTTACAAGGTTCTCTGTCGCTTCACGGATATTCAGCGGAGCGGGGGTACACAACAGGATCGGAATATTGACGATGCTTTCGCCTTCCGTCGGCGTATCGTAATCCACGGTATTCCTTGTTTTCCGAGCGGACTCGGCGACATGGTTGATCCCACCCGTCACGGTTCCCGTTACGGGCTCAAGGTTATCGTCGAATCCCGATCCAAACGCTCCGGCTAAAGGAATCACTCGTTTCCATTTATATGAAAACTCTCCTTTCGGCGAGCGTATGAAATACACATTCGACAGCTTGTGCAGTGCGCCGAAGAGCTTCACCGTATAGACAGCGCGTCCGCCTTTCAAACGGATTAGAAAGTCTGCCCTGGGACTGTTATTTAATCCCAAGAACCAAAAGAGATGCAGCGGGATCAAGCGATGCCCTTCCAATATACATGCACGCCTGATCCTGAAAGCTGTCCGCAGACGTTTTCCGGTGAAAACGAAGAAAGGAGACAGCAGAATAACAAGGATAATGAATGCACAAATGAAAAGCTCCATAACGAAAATGTCTTATCTCACGCCGTGCAGCGACGCACGGTCGTTTTCGCGCTTCTTTTTCCCGCTGACGAAGCCGAGGAAGGCGAAGGGGAGCGTGACGACGTTCATGCAGACGATCATGAGGGCGACGAGGCCGGGATAGTTGTTCCGGATCGCTTCGTTTGTCGCGGCGCTTTCCCCGAGGATGGCCATGCAGGCATAGAGCACGTTGACCGTCGAGAAGGTCCTCCCGCCCGTCAGGATCATCACGAGGATGTAAATCCCCTCTGCGGCGGCGAAGGCGAGAAAATCATGGAGCGGGCGGTAGTCGGGGGCTTTCGTCTGCGCTTCCCCCCGGATGCGGCAGAGGATGAACGCGGCAAGGATGCAGGCGATCACCGTCGAAATGGCGCAGGCGGCGTATCTGCCGGGTTCGGACCGGATGAACATGGGAAAGAGGCTGTAACCGACAAAGCTCAGTATGAATCCGACAAACTGTCCGACGTAAATCGGAATGAAGGACCAGAGGACATTCATGAAGAAGGTTTTGGGCTTCATACGGGTTCTCCTTGTGTTTGCTTCTTGATTTTCCACTATCAAGATTATATCATGCATTCACGCGACTGTCAATGTGGCATGAAAAAACTATTCGCGTGCAGAATCCGCATTCCCGGAATCGATTCACGGCAGTCTGCCTGACCGGACAGGCTGCAGCGACCGTCCATCCGTGATCCCTTCTTCGCGCTCCGGACGAGCGGGCGTTTCCTCGGGATGCAGGACCGGAGCTTTCGTCTGCCGGTCGGGACGTATTGAATTTCAAACGGCCGCAGCCCGTGCAGCCAACCCGGCCGCACGGGCTTTGCCGGTTCCGAAACCGGACCGCCTTGTCACCGGATTTCGGCGGGAGAAATCCGGTCAAAGAGTTCTTGGCGCGGCGTTCCCTATGGTTATCCGGGGGCTGTCTTCCGCACCGGGGATGGGACAAAGGCGGCGAAAAGCCCGGCGCGTCCATCCTTGCGGGACAGGCTCGCCGGGCTTCGTTTCCGCGCACGATCCTCAAGCCTCAGCCGTCGATCAGCTGCGGACTTCGGAAAACTCCTTCCCGTCGGCGGAGAAGGCGTAAATCGTTTCAGACGAGTCGGAGATATAGTACCAGGCGTAATTGCCGTACGATCCGACATCATTGACGCCGTCGGCGATGGTTTCTTTGCGCTCGCCCTCCATGCGGACCAGCGTGCCGTCGTCTTCAAGGATCAGCGCCGTGTTATGGATGAGTGCGATCTCATTCGCGTCGTAATCGATCTCCTTCGACGTCGCGCTTTTCTTCGCCGCCATTCTGTAAAGCGTACTGTAGTCGTCGAACCAGAACACCGTTTCGCCGTTCTCGGTGATCTCGAAGGTCCGTACCCCTTCCGCCAGAACGACTTCCTCGGCCCCCTTCTTTTTTTCGATGCAGCAGAGCGTGTCGTCTTTGAGATAGAAGAGCCGGTTCGAGGACAGGGATTCCCGGACCGTCCCGGCCGATACGTGAGAACTCAGCGTCACGAACTTGTACCCGTCGTCGATGTAGCCCAGATCGGCGGAAGAGTAGTATGAACCGGCGGTACAGGTCACTCCTTTGAAGGTACTGAGCGGCTGGATACAATCGGATTCACCGAAGTCCCTCAGGTACTGATACGGGTAAACGATGCGCAAGGTCTGATCCGAGACCTTGATGCTTTCCCCACCCTTCCGAGAAACGAAGGTGCGGTCGCGGGAGACGTACATCACTTCCTTCGCGTCCGCGGTATAGTAAACTTCGTCGTCGTTCACGCTGGCAGAAATCTTCTTGGTATTCTTACCGAAGTTGTCGACGTAATACAGCACGTTATTCCCGCGATCATGCAGGTAGGCCGCGCTCCCGTCGTCGAGCGCCGCGTCCGGCGTGTAATCCCCGGGCAGTTCGTAAGCATTTCCATCTTTGTAACAGTAATTCACACCGTCCGAAGAGAAGAGCACGGTATTCCCTTTCTGAGAAAGGGATGCGCTCCCCCTGCTCGTTCCGGGCGCGATCAGTTCGCGCTTTTTGTCCGCGAGCCGCACGCTGTACAGCGCGTTGTCCCGATCCCGATACGAGATCACGGAGCCGTCCAGAGAGATTACGGCAGCATCCGCGTTTTCGTCGATCAGGAAGACGGAGTCGCCCGCAATGCCGTACAAACTGCCGTTCACGATGATGCAGCCCGCGTTCCCGTCGCTGCTGGTACGGAAGCTGGTGACGGAGGTGCCTTCGAGCTTCTGTCCCAGCGGCTTGCCGCTGTGAAGGATCGTCGCCTCTTCACTCCCCCACGGGGCGCAGACGACCAGACTGTCGTTCGTCGTGAGGTAGGGTCCCGAGCCGCCCGAACCGAGCGCGAGCACAAGAACAACGATCAGGACGGCAAGGACTGCCAGTCCTCCCGCTCCGATGATGAACGGCTTCAGCTTTTTGGAACGCCCGGTCTTCTGAGCCCGCGGCATACCGTTCTGTCCGGGATATCCGTAAGGGTACTGCGCGGCGTTCGGATACGGGTACGCGTTCGGAGTTTGCGCCGCGTTCGGGGCTGCCCCGGCGTTTTGATACGGAGCCGGATTCGGGATCGCTCCGGGGGTCACGGGCTGCGCCGCGTTCGGGGCTGCCCCGGCATTTTGATACGGAGCCGGATTCGGGATCGCTCCGGGGGTTGCGGGCTGTGCCGCGTTCGGGACTGCCCCGGCATTTTGATACGGAGCCGGATTCGGGATCGCTCCGGGGGTCACGGGCTGCGCCGCGCCCGGGACTGCCCCGGTGTTTTGATACGGAGCCGGATTCGGGATCGCTCCGGGGGTCGCGGGCTGCGCCGCGTTCGGGACTGCCCCGGTGTTTTGAGAGAGAGTCGGATTCGGGATCGATCCGGGAGTCGCGGGCTGCGCCGCGTTCGGGACCGCCCCGGTGTTTTGATAGAGAGTCGGATTCGGGATCGCTCCGGGGGTCACGGGCTGCGCCGCGTTCGGGACCGCACCGGCGTTTTGATACTGCGGCATATTCGGATACCGGACCGTGTTCGGTACTGTTCCGGCATTCGGATATTGCGCCGCATTGGTTTGAGCGGCGGGGCGCTGAGGCGGGGATGCGGGTCTCAGCGGGGTACCGCAGGCAGCACAGAAACGCACGGTATCCGGATTATCCGTTCCGCATCGTACGCATTTGATCATTACAGTTTTCTCCTTCCCGTTTTGCTTTCGTTCTACGTTCCCGGCCGGTCGGAGCGTCCGGGATCGCCGCCCGGATCATCTCTCCGCAGCGTTCAGCGCGCGGCGGCGCGCTTTTTGGCATATCCGATCACGAAGGACAGGATGAGTCCTATAATCCCCGCCGCGAACAGGATCACACCCGTCCAGAGAACGGAGGACAAGAACACGGACGCGGCATTTGCCGCCACCGCCGTGAATTCCGGTCTGCCCCTCAACGCAGCGGTCATAAGAACCGAAAGCACCGCACGCGCAATCAGCAGCACAATGCCGTCGATCATCAGCACGATCGCCCACGCCCGCAATGTGGCGTCGAACCATCCGAGGTTGACAAGGAGAATAAAGAGGAGCAGCAGCGCGGCGGCGATCCCGAAAAGAATCAGGCTGGCGTTCGAAAGCAGCCATCCCGCGGCGTTGATCACCCTGGGGTTCTCCTCCCGGATCCTTGAAAAGCTGTACTCGCTCAGATCGGTCTCGGCGACTCTTCTTTCGAGCTGCCGGTAATCCTCTTCCGAAACGGTGAACCCCGTCGCTTCTTCAATGACGCCGCCGTAGATCCTGCAGAGACGCGAGATCTCGTCGGCTGTGATCTCGCCCTTTCCGGATCGGTTCAAAAAGTCGTCGGCGTAATTGTTCGCGATTTCGATCACAATGGAACGGATCTCCTCGGAGTCAAACGCCTCCTCGAGGGCTTCCCGGACGCGCCTGTACATTTCCTGCGCCTCTGGCACGGAGGCGGCAGGACCGAGCAGTTCCTCCGGCGCAGCATCGTCCAGAGTACTCCGGAGCGCTTCCTTCATGTCGACGGACGACACGATCTTTTCGATCCCGGAAGGCGAGATCTGCATCCGCGCGCTCAAAAGCAAGCTGAATATGAAAACGACCAGAAGCAGCGGGATCGCGAGCAGGACCGTTCCGACGACCCTTCCCGCGGAACGTTTTTTCGGCGGACGCGTGTCGGACGTGTGTTTGATGCGCACCGGCGGCTCCTGCTGTCCCGTTTGAGGTGCGTACCCCTGCTGTCCCGTTTGAGGTGCGTACCCCTGCTGTCCCGTTTGAGGTGCGTACCCCTGCTGTCCCGTTTGAGGTGCGTACCCCTGCTGAGCAGGCTGGGAGGCGTATCCCTGCTGACCTGCCGAAGGGGCATACCTCTGCCGGGTCGGTTGAGGAGAGTATCCCTGCCGGTCTGCCGGAGAGGCATACCTCTGCCGTGTCGGTTGAGGAGCATTCCCCTGCTGACCCGTCGGAGGGGCGTAACCCTGTTGAACAGGCTTGGAGATGTATCTCTGCTGACCCGGCTGAGGGGCATACTCCTGCCAGGCCGCCCATCCCTGCGGCTGAGCCGTCCCTCCCGGGACTTGCTGTTGGAGCAGCGGATTTTGTGTCGGCTGAGCCGCGGGCGCTGGATGTGTTCCGACATTCGGATTCTGCGGATTTTGCGGGTTCGGCGGGTTCTGCGTCTGCTGCGGGTTCGGCTGGGAGGGGGACCTTTGCCCGGTCGGCGTTCCCTGCCTGCCGAACGGTCTTTTGCAGACGGGACATGCCGCGAGGCCCTTTTTGATCCGCGAACCGCAGTACGGGCAAATCATTTCATCCATGGGACAATCTTCCTCCCGAATATATCGTCAATGTATCGTCAGCATAAGATGATCTCCGCCGCGCGGAACGTTCTCTTGCGCGCGGTATCATACAGTATTATTATACAATCGTGCGGCAAAACTGTCAAGTTTTTTGTGAAAAAACATGCGATATGATTCGAATGTTTACCCGACGGCTTTCGGATCGGCCGGCTTCCGGAGATGGAGGCTGCCGCGCGTGCCATATGAATCCCTCGAAGCGCCGCTCGCGCATGACGAGCCGTATTCTTTCGGATCCGAACGGCTTGCGCGGCTTATTCCGATCACAGGACTCCGGACCGTCCGCTTCGCCGCCGAAGTTGGACGAACCTTGCGGGAAGAGCCGATCGAGCGAAGGTCCTTTCCCGCCCGGTACCCGCCGATCGGACGGCGGACGGCAAACGGCGGTCGAAGGACGGATCGGCGCCGGATCGGGTTGCGGAGGCGGAAGAAAACCGAAAAAACCAAACGAAAACCGCTCTGAAATTTCACAAATTTCTTGCTTTTCTTCGCACGGTGTGTTATAATACCCTTATCTATTACTCCGGCGCGTCCGGAATGACATCCAGAAAGGTACCCCGAAATGAAAAAGCTCCTGTCCATCCTGCTTGCGGGCATTCTGCTTCTCCTTTCCTTCGCAGCATGCTCCACACAGACGGAAAACGCCGCGGAAGAAAAAGAGTCTACCGCGCCCGAAGCTCAACCCACTGCCGATGGAACCGAGGAAACGGAAGAAACCGCCAAGTACCTTGACTCCATGCCCGAAGAAATGAATTTTGAAGACCGCGACATCAAATTCTACGTCGTGGAAGGCGCAAACGGCAACATTACCGTTCTCTCCATCTATGCGGAAGAGGATACCGGCGAGATCGTCGATTCCGCCGTCTTTGCCCGCAACCTGACCGTGAGCGAGCGTCTCAAGGTCAAAATCGGCGAACCGCAGTCCACGACCGACAGCGGTGCGGGCGGTTCCGAGCTCTCCAATGCCGTCAAATCCGGTTCCGCGGATATCGATATTTTCGGCGGATACCAGTACTTCAACATCGTCCTTGCGGCGCAGGGGCTCCTCTTCAACCTCAACAATTCCGAAAACTTCCCCTACAACGATTTTGACCGGGAATACTGGGGCACGAGCTACATGAACAACATGTCCCTGGACGGTCAGCACTACTACTGGGCGACCGGCGACCTTGCGCTCCGCTACACGGGCGGCATGTACGTCACCTACGTCAACACGAACATCTTCCGCAATTATTATAACGACGTCAACCTCTATTCCATCGTGGACGAAGGTTCGTGGACGATGGATAAGATCAGAGAAATCTCCTCCGGCGTGTATCAGGATCTGAACGCCAACGGCAAGAAGGACAACAAGGATATGTTCGGCTTCGTGCTCCAGTCCATCGACCCGACGGACGGCATGGCAGCGGGCTGCATGGTCGACTTCTCCTCCCGCGGCGACGATGGTCTCCCCTACATCAGCTTTGACAACCAGCGCACCTACGACTTCTGGGACAAGTACTACGCGCTTCTCTTCAACAACGAAGGCGCGATGCTCAACCCGGAATCCGACGACTCCGTCACCATCATGAAGAACTTCGGCGCGGGCCAGTACATGATGACCTGCAACAAGCTCTTCCAGTCCCCGATCTATCTGCGTGAAATGGAAGACGACTTCATGATCCTCCCGCTCCCGAAGCTGAACGAGGAACAGCCGCATTACAACACGAGAATCCATGACTCCTGCACCATCTTCGGCGTTCCGGTAAGCGTCGGCGGCACGGACTGCCTCTCCGCCGTTCTCGAAGCGCTCGCCTCCGAGAGCTTCAAGGTCGTTACCCCGGCGTACTATGAGATCGCGCTCAAGGTCAAGTACGCCCGTGACTCCGACTCCGGCCGCATGATCGAGCTGATCCACGAAAACGTCACGATCGACTTCGCGGCGCAGTGGTCGAACAAGCTCGGCAACATCAACCACTTCTTCCGCACCACCGCGGACGCGAAATCCGAGTCCATCGCTTCCACCGTTCAGAGAAGCCAGAAGATGTGGAACAAGTCCATCGACAAGCTCATCACCGACCTGCAGAAGCTCGAAGACTGATCCGAACAGAACAGCATGGGGTTCGCATTTCTCCCTTTCCGGGGGTTCATGCGAACCCTTTTTTGTATTTACGAAAAAGGAAACGCAGGGGAACGCGGCTTTCTTGTAATGAAAGCTCGCGATGCTCCGCATCGCCGGCAAAAAACTTTCAATCGATTGGTGCAACGAATCGCTCAAAGTGCAGCTCGGGGTAATGTGAAGCGCACCTTTTCGGATGCGGGCCCCGCTGTGTCAGTGTCCGCCGGTTTTCCGAGAAGGTGCGCAGCACCGTCAGCCGTCGCCGGTCGCGATGAAGCATAACAAAAACCGCATCTTTTCGGATGCGGCCTTGTCTTTGTGTTGGCGTCTGCCGGTTTTCTGAGAAGGTGCGCAGCACCGTCAGCCGTCGCCGGCCTATGTGAAGCATAACAAAAACCGCACCTTGTCAGATGCGGTCTTGTCTGTGTCGGCGTCTGCCGGTTTTCCGAGAAGGTGCGAAGCACCGTCAGCCGTCGCCTGCCGCGGCGGTCAGAGAACGAAAAAGAGGTCAGACTTTACTCTAACCTCTCTTTTGTGTTGGCATCTGCCGGTTTTCCAAGAAGGTGCGCAGCACCGTCAGCCGTCGCCAGCCGCGGCGGTCAGAGAACGAAAAAGGTGGGCGACCGTGACATTAAGTTCCGTGTGGAGGATCCTACCGAGAAGGAGGGATTCGTGTTCCACAACGTGTATGATATGAATGACAACCTGCTGGGTAC
>JAFYBN010000085.1 GCA_017540175.1 Clostridia bacterium
CGAAATATTCCAAAATTGCCGCAAGGCGCGGAGGAAAAAGAGCGATAGTCGCCATTGCTCACAGTTTGATTCTTGCGATTTACCATATCCTTTTGAACAAGCAACATTTCATTGATCTTGGCTCCGATTATTTCAATACGTTTTATGCAGAAAAGATAAAACAGAGAAACGTCAAATCCCTTCAAAAACTGGGGTTCTCCGTCTCTCTGTCTTAAGTTTCTTTTATACTCTGTTTCCCGCAAGCCTTCTTTTGAAGACCTGCCCTTTTGTTCTGCCTTTTTCCTCCGCTGCTTTGAGGGTTTTCAGAACAGCCCCCTTTTGCTATGTACGATGCTTTCCTGCTTGAGACGCGTCAGTTCTTTACCACATAGCTGATGCCGTCGATCTTCATCAGGGAATCCCGGAGGCTCTCGGCGCTGTGCCGCAGGGTCGTCGTCACGTTGATGCCGACGCTGCTGGGATGCTGCTTTTGGCGGGAATGACCTCGACGATCAGGTCCTTTTCCATAATGGCCTCAACCTCGTCCAGCACCCTCTGCACGTTCTCGATGCTCCGGATCTCCGCGTAAAAGTGGATCGACTGCTTTGTCTTTCTCTCGAGCTTGGTCAGAAGCGTGGTGGTGGAGACGCAGATGACGGTTCCGGCAAGGGCGCCCCCGTAGAAGCCGAATCCCATGGCGATGCCGATGGTGGCGGTGACCCACATGCCGGCCGCCGTGGTCAGTCCCGCGACCGTGCTGTTGTTCCTCACAAGGATGATGCCCGCACCGAGGAAGCCGATGCCGGAGATGACCTGGGCGGAGATCCTGTAAATGTCGCCGGGCAGTCCCAGTACCTTCGAGCAGTACAGGCTGCACAGCGAAGTCATGGCCGCGCCCACGCACACAAGAATGTGCGTTCTGAAACCCGCCGCGCTTCCGTGGCGGCCCCGCTCAAAGCCGATGATGCCGCCGGCAACCACCGAGAGCAGCAGCCGCAGCAGGCTGCTCACCACATTGAATTCCTTCAGGTAATCAAAAATCTGTCCCATGGAACTCCTCCTTTCGGTCCGCGTGAACTGCTGCCCGGTGAGGCAGCTTTTTATGGTTCGGATCGGACAGGCCGCTCAGAAAGCCCATTTGCCATGGCGGAAGACGGGCACGGTCCGGCCGTCGCGGGTGACGGCGTCGATGTCCAGCCCCTCATAGCCGATCATAAAGTCGACGTGGATCATCGAATCGTTGATGCCGAGCGCGCGGCACTCTTCCAGCGTCTTGTCCTCGTAGCCCCGGATCGTGGCGGCGGAGCCCATGCCGAGCGCCAGATGACAGGCGGCGTTCTCGTCAAACAGGGTGTTGTAGAACAGCAGGCCGGACTCGGCGATCGGGGAGTTCACGGGTACCAGCGCGCATTCGCCGAGATAGGCCGCGCCCTCGTCCATCGAGATCATCTGCTCGAGCAGCGCCTGGTTCTTTTCGGCTTTGACCTCGACGGCTTTGCCGTTTTCAAAGCGGACGGAGAAGTTTTCGATCAGCTCGCCGTTGTACGACAGAGGCTTGGTCGCGTAGACGATCCCCTCCGCCTTGCCGCGCATCGGGGAGATGAAGCACTCCTCGGTGGGGATGTTGGGGTTGAAGAAAACGCCGCTGTTTTTGGTGCGGTCGCCGCCGCCCTTGAACTCCGCCTCGGGGATCATGCCGACACACAGATCGGTGCCGTTGCCGCCCTTATAGTGAAGCTCCGCGATGCCGAGGCTGTTGAGGTAGGCGCAGCGGTCGATGAGGTCCCGGTCGTGCTCTTGCCAGGTCGCCACGGGGTCCTCGGTCACGCGGGAGGTGAAGAGGATGGCTTCCCACAGCTTCTCGATCGCCCTGCCCTTCGGCAGCTCGGGGAAGAGCTTCTTCGCCCATGCCGCGCCGGGAACCGCCGCGATGCACCACTGATACTTGTTCTTCATTTCGTCCGAGTAGGGTTTGAGGATCGGCCAGCGCTTTCGGTTGGCCTTCGCCATCTTCCCCTGGTTGATGCCCTTCAGGCCGTCGGGATCGTCGGAGTCCAGAAAGATCCGGACAGGCAGGGTGTCCACGTAGTGCTGCAGGCGCGCCTTCTCCCACTCCTCGACCTTCGCCAGCGACGTGACGGTCTGGTGGCGGACATTCAGCTTGTGAAGCGGCTGGTACCGGAATTCGACTCTGACCTTCCCGGCCCCGGCCTTGTAGCACTCGTCGACGAGCAGCTCCACAAACTTCGGCTGGTCAAGACCGCAGAAGACCAGAACTTCCTGACCCTTCTGGATATTGGCGCCGACCCGCGCGATCAGCCTTGCATACTTTCTCAGAACGGTTTGTTTCATATCGTTTTCTCCTCTTCGGATTGTAAATTTGTCAAGAGACCAGTTTCCTGATTTCTTCCCTGACCCGATCCAGCTCGCCGCAGGTCAGAAGCGGGATCAATTCGTTGATCTCGTCAACACTCCTGTCCCACCATCTGAAACGAAGCAGGAGTCCGATCATCTCGTCGTCAAAACGTTTTCTCAAAACCTTTGCCGGATTTCCGACAACGATGGTATAAGGATCGACGTCGCTGCCGACGACGCTGTTTGCTCCGATGATCGCCCCGTCTCCGATGTGTACGCCGGGAAGGATCACCGCATTCTGCCCGATCCACACGTCGCTGCCGATCACGGTATCGCCTTTGAACGGCAGATCGGACGCCTTCGGCGGTTCCATATCCCAGCCTTCCAGCGTGTAGAACGGGAAAGTCGATACGGCGTTCATCTGGTGATTTGCGCCGTTCATCACAAATTCCACGCCTGCGGCGATCTGACAGAACTTGCCGATGATAAGTTTGTCACCGTTCCACTCGTAATGGTGCGTAACGTGGCTTTCAAAATCAGAGTCCGCGATGTAAGTAAAGTCCCCCACGATGATACGCGGATTTTTGACCGTCGGCTTGACGTATATTTCCCCGTCGTATCCTGCTATCGGATGGATGACGTTCGGATCCGGCAGTTTTCCGTTTTTCATTTGATTCACCTCGCCGCACCCCGATTTTCCGCTCCGTCCGAATCGCCCGGATCACGGCTGAGTTCAGTATAGCGGATCAAAAGCGAAAAATCTACAGATTCTTGTTAATAATCCGGGGATTGAGCCGCCGGGGTCAATTTGTTGACAAATCCGGCTTTTTCCTGTATAATGAGTTCGACACAACCAAACAGGATCCGAAAAGGACAGCACATATGTCTCAAATCCCAATTCTGCTCGATCTGTTCCTGACGTTTGCAAAAATCGGGCTTTTCACTTTCGGCGGCGGTTACGCCATGATCTCCCTGATCGAACATGCCTGCGTGGAGCAAAAGCGCTGGATCACACACGACGACATGATGAACATCACGGTGCTCGCCGAATCGACGCCCGGTCCCATCGCCGTCAACTGCGCCACCTTTGTGGGCTGTCGCCGCAAGGGGGTTTTGGGCGCGCTGGCGGCGACGCTCGGCGTGATTCTGCCGTCCTTCGTCATCCTCTACGCGATCTCCGTGTTTCTGGATTCCTTTCTTGAAATCGCGTGGATCGCGAGCGCGTTCCGCGGGATCCGGATCGCGGTCGGGCTCCTGATCCTGGACGCGGCGGCAAACATGATCCGCAAGATGAAGAAGGAGCCGCTTTCCTGCGCGATCCTGCTGTGCGCTTTTGCGGCGATGCTCTGCATCAACGTGTTTTCGCTGAAGTTTTCGTCCATCAGCCTGATGCTCCTTGCCGGAGCGGTCAGTCTTGCCGTTTTTTCGATCCGGAACGCGTCGTCCGGGAAGGGCGGTGAGAAGCCGTGATCCTGATCGATCTCCTGATCGGCTTTCTGAAAGTCGGATTCTTCGCGTTCGGCGGCGCGTACGGGGCGATCCCGCTCATACGGGACGTGGTTCTGTCCTACGGCTGGCTGAGCGACGAGCGTCTGACGGATATGATCGCGGTGAGCGAAAGCACGCCCGGCCCGATCATGGTCAATCTGGCGACCTATGTGGGAAGCAGTCAGGCGGGACTCCCCGGCGCGCTCGTCGCGACGCTGGCCGTGGTGCTGCCGTCCTTTTTCATCATTCTGCTCCTGACGGTCCTTTTGAAAACCGCTCTCAAAAACAAATACGCCGCGGCGGTCCTCGGCGGGCTCACGCCGTGCGTCATCGGGATCGTTCTGGCGACCGGATGCGTCATGGCGGCGCGGCAGGGGCTCTTCCCCCTGTTCTCCGACCCCGGGGATTTCCGTCCGTTGATTTTGACGGCGGCGCTGGCACTCGTGTATTTCGGATCGAGAAAGGTCATAAAAAAGGGGATCCCTCCCGTCGCGCTGATCCTGATCTCCGCCGGCGCTGGGGTCATGCTGTACGGCGTGTGAGGCAGTATATCCCGGGCGGATTTCCCGCGGCGAGATCGCCGAAGCTCTTGTCGAAATGAAAAGAATCTCCCTCTCACCGTGCAGACCGGGTCCTTCATGAGGACATTTCGTACCGGTTTCCGCGGAGGAGGGAGATTCTTCGCTGACGCTCAGAATGACAAAGAAGGGGGGATGCTCCGCCGCCGCTGTGCGGAGAGCGCGGAACCGTTATACAAATCTCGCCTCTCTCAGCGTACAGTACCGGTATTCCCCTTCCGTGTAGGTGTCGAACACGCCGACCACGCTGATCGTCTTGCCCACGTCGGGGTAATCGCGCGGGAAGACAGCGTCACCCGCGAGAACAAACTCGAGTCCCTGCGAACAGCGTGCCGCCGCGTCGGCGATCAGGCACGCGAAGTAATATCGGTCCGACGCCTCGTCGTGATAATAGGTAAACGCACCTTTCATTTTCACGGTCTTGCCGATATAGTCCTCGGGAGACGACATCATGTTATAGACCTCGGAGTAAACCATCGTGGAGGACAGCACGGTCAGATCCACGTCGATCCCCTCCGCAGCGGTCCCGTCCGTTCCTACGGCGGCAGCAGCGGCGGGTTCCGCATTTGCCGGGGCCGCGCTCTGCGCGGCTTTTCCGTCCGCCTCCGCCATGCCCGCCGCGCTTCCCGTTACCCCGAGGTGCACTTTGAGCCGTTCGCTGTTCCAGTCGTATGAAGTTCTTTGCCGGCGATGCGAAGCATCGCGAGCTTTCATTGCCAAGAAAGCCGCGTTTCCCCTTTAAGTTCGGGAAGCGATTCTTCGCGGCGATCCATGCGGCACACCTCACAAAAACGTGCCGAGCCGCTTGACAAGCGCGCCGCGGCGGGGGTATAATGGAACGGAACGCCGGGGCGAGGGACCGCCGACGGCGCAAACCCGCCAAACAGAACGGAAAGGAAGCATATCATGGAAAAAGTCATTCTCTTCGACGGGACCTCCGTCGACGCGTGGAAGAACCGGGACGGCTCGCCGATCGACTGGACCGTCGAGGACGGCGTCATGACCGTAAAGCACGGCGACATCATTTCAAAGGAAGTTTACTCCGACGCGCACATCCATGTCGAATGGCGCGAGCCGGACATGCCCTGGGCGAGCGGACAGGGCAAGGGCAACAGCGGGGTCTACATCCACGGCTGCTACGAGGTTCAGGTGCTCGATTCCTACGGACGGGAGGTGCCGGACGCCTCCGACTGCGGCGCGATCTACTCCATGTACGCGCCCCTCGTCAACGCCTGCAAACCCGCGCTCGAATGGCAGACCTATGACATTTATTTCCGCGCTCCCCGCTTCGAAAACGGCGAAATCGTGAAAAACGGCTTCGTGACCATCCTCCAGAACGGCATCGTCATCCACAACAACGTCGAGCTGCCGCGCAACACCCCCGGCGGCGTCACGGATTACCGCGTCGAACAGGGTCCCCTGCTTCTTCAGGACCACGGCAACCCCGTCTCGTTCCGCAACATCTGGTTCGAGCGGCTGTAAAGCGGATAAGCCCCGTCCGATGGTTTTTCGGGCAGGAGCGGAATCCGCGGCATCCGGCGGGAGCATCCGAAAATCCGCCCAAGCCAGCAGCCCGGAACGGGGTCCCTGTGAGGAAGCGGCCGCGCGCTTGAGTTTTACAGCCGAAGCGCCGAAAAGGGGGCTGAAGCATGTTCTCCGCGAAAAAGGAGAAACGCTTCAGCCCCTTTGTTATGCGAACCCATACCCGCATCGTCTCCCGTGCTTCGGGAGCGCTGCGGTTGTTTTATCCGGCATGCGAAGGTCACCCCCGCGCGGCAGGATCACTCCCGGCCATCGAGAATGTGCAGACCCGCGCCGAGCCCGTACCGCTCCCCCGTCCGGTCATAAACCACCGCGCCTCCGCGCGGCGGCAGATTCGTCACGCAGAACCAGTCCCATCCGTCCGGGATCATCGGGTCGGCAGTCAGCTGCCCGTCCCGCGCGTCGATGCCGAGGAGCCCAGAGAGCACGAGATCGCAGAAGGAGGAATGGTTGTAGTCCTTCCCGCGCTCCACACAGCCCCTGCCGTGATCCCAGCCGTCCGCCCCGAGGATGTTCCGCGCGGTCCACTCTCCCGTGAACGGGTCCATGTCCTCGTCGATCCACATCCGCTCGACCCCGCCCTCACCGAGGAGCCGGTGCGACGCGGCGTACTGATGCAGCAGGCGGTAATAGTCCTTTGCTCTGATCCCCGCTTCTCCGTGCTCTCTGAGGTGTCGGGCAAGCGCGGTCAGGGTCTGCGAGGTCGCGAACGGCCAGACGGGACCGTTCCACAGGCATTCGTGCGGGTGGGCGAACATGAAGCGCGGATGCCTTCTCTCCGCCGTGGTGATCCCATAGGGCGCGGCAAACCCCTCTTCGTCCGTCAGGTGCCGGAACGCGATCGATTTGTCCGGCCCCGGAATGCCGAAGTACCACGGAATGTAGCCGAGCTCTTCCCGCACGTCGTTCTCCGGCGGCACGGGCGGTCTCTCTGCGGGGACCTCCTCGTCCCGTCCGCAGGGGAGGACCTTGTAGAAATCCCCGTCCCAGAGCAGCCGGTCCATCTTTTCTTTGATCTCCCGCGCGCGGGCGGCGAACCGGCGGGAGATGTCGAACCGCCCCTGCCGCGCCGCCATGCGGGAGATCGCCATCGCGTCCCCGCACATGTAGGAATTCATCGTCGGTCTCAGCCCCGAGCCGCTGATGGACAGCTCGCCGCCGTCCCAGCCGTCCTCGGACCAGAACAGCCCGCTCGAATGAAGGCTGATCTGCTCGCGTTCCTCAAAGAGCCCGATCAGCCGCTCGAGGCAGTACCCCTCGAAGTCCGGATCGGGATGCAGTCTCAGCATATCCTCGATCACGGAAGCATACCACGCGCTGTACGCGAGCGTCTGCCCCTTTTTCTCCATCCAGAACCGGACGTTTTCTTTGACCCATCCCTCCGGGTCTCTGAGCCAGCGCGATTCCCGGATGTGATGCCCGACCGGGCAGTTGATCGAATTATACGGTCCCGCCCAACCGACCGGGGGCAGAAATTCCGTGAGGATATGTCCGTCCGGCGTGTCCTTCCAATGCTTGCGCAGCGTCCACCAGCGGAAATAGTAGGTCTTCTCGATGGTCTTGTCCGGGCATTCCAGAAGCGGAATGCCCTTGGCGAGCCAGCCGCAGGCCCCGCTGTTCGGAATCAGTTCCGCATACAGCTCATTGTCCGCCGCGTTGAACGCGTCCGCATACGCGCTGAGTTTCGCTTTGAGATCCGGGAGCATTTTTCTTTTCCTCCGTTTCATGCCGGGTGGGTCCGGGGGGTATTCGCGCGATCCGAAAACCGGGTCACGCGGAACGGTTCCGTCAAGCGGCGCGCCGCCGGTTCCCCGCCTTTTCTTTCATTTATATTATTATATCAAAAACGCACCTGCAGTTCAAGTGCTTTTGCCGAAACGCGCGAAGCGGGGGACGGATTTTCCCGCCGCGGCCGACGAAGGGGGAGGGTGAATCCCTCCGCCCTGTTGACAGGGTAACGAATTTTCGCTATAATAGGACCGAAAGAACGGTCTCCATGCCATCCGAACACCCGCTCGCATTCATTTGATTCAGGGAGGATTCAGCCATGAAATTCGAACTGCGCTCTTTCGGCGGCGGCGTTTTCCGCGTCCGCGCCGGTTTTGAAGGATCTTTTTCCGAAACTCTTCTCTCCCGCTACGGTCTGATCCGCGAGCCCGAGGCTCTTGCGGTCTCGGGCGCCGCCGTGACCGACGGGGCGCTGCGCCTTGCCGCCGACGGCGATGCACAGACGCTTTCCCTCTCCGGCGGACGGCGGACGCTGACGCTCGCGTTTGGGGATTCCGGCTCGGACGGCGCGCGGAGGGGCGGCTATATGCTGGACGTGTCGCTCGTGCCGTCCGAGCGCTTCTACGGTCTGGGCGACGAGACCCGCGACCGCATCGAAAAGCGCGGGCACACCGCCGACATGTGGATCCGCAACGTCGTCTCCTACGGCCCGATCCCGTTTCTCGTGTCTTCGGAAGGCTGGGCTCTCTTCGTCAACACGACCTTCCGCCACCGCTTCGACATCGGGGACAGCGACCCGGACCGGCTCCGCGTCACCGTATCGGACGGCACGCCGGACATCTACCTCTTCGACTGCGGCTCGATGAAGGCGTGCATCGCCGCCTACACGAAGCTGACCGGGCGGCCGCAGGTGCTGCCGAAATTCGCCTACGGTTTTCTCTATGTGCTGAACATGGAATCCGACATCCGCTCGCTCTTGTGGGACTGCCGCACCTTCCGCAAGGAGGGCATCCCCTGCGACACCGTGGGGCTAGAGCCCTCGTGGATGTCCCAAAACTACGACTACACGGTGAACAAGGCGTGGAACCCGAAAAAGTTCCCCCTGCCCTACTGGAAGCCCGCGAACGTCAGCGATTCCGGCACCTTCTTCTACCCGCTGCGCGAAATGAGCTTCCGCTTCTCGCTGTGGCTGTGCATGGACTACGACCTGCTCGAGAAGGAGGAGCGCGACGTCGGGCGCCGGCTCGAGATGAGCGGCGACCGCCCCGACTTCACCGGAGCCGACGAGATCGACGAGCATCTCGCCGACGACGTTTACATGGATAAAATCACAAAGCGGGACGAGGACTGGTTCGAGCACCTTAAGAAATTCGTGGACAACGGCGCGTCCGCCTTCAAGCTCGACGGCTCGAACCAGGTCAGCGCCCACCCCGACCGCCTGTGGGCGGGCCGCTACCTCGACACCGAGGTGCACAACCTTTATCCCGTTCTCTACGCCCGGCAGATGGCGGAGGGCTTTGAGACCTACACCGGCCGCCGGTCGATGATCTACACCGCGGCGATGTACGCGGGCACCCCCGGTTACGCCGCGACCTGGGCGGGCGACACGGGCGGCGGGCCGCGGTCGATGACCTCCCTGCTCAATTTCGCGATGACCGGGCATTCCAACTCCACCTGCGATATGATGGTCACCTCCGTCGAAGGCATCCACTGCGGCTTTCTCATGCCTTGGGCACAGTACAACGACTGGGCGTACTGGCGGTACCCGTGGTTTCTGCGCCCGTCCCTCGAGGAAGCGATCCGCTTCTATTCGAACCTCCGCTCGTCCCTGTTCCCGACCCTCTACGCCGCCGCCTACACGGCGTGGGAGACCGGTCTGCCCATGGCAAGGCCGCTCTCGCTGATCTACGAGGACACGGACCGCTACGACCGCGAGGACGCGCTGACGCTCTACTTCCTCGGCGATTCCCTGCTCGTCGGCGCATTCAACATGCGCTTCCCGCTCCCGGAGGGGCTGTGGATCGACTTCTGGACCGAGGATGAATACAAGGGCGGGGATGTGCTCGACTACACGCCCCCCGAGGGCCGCGGCGGCGCACTGATGGTCAAAGCGGGCGCGATACTCGGACGTATGGATCCCCAGCCGGCGATCATGGAGCGCATTCCCGAGACGATTTACCTCGACTGGTACCCCCGCGAAGGGACCTCGGACGAATTCACGCTTTGCGAGGACGACGGGGAGACCCTTGCCTACCGGAACGGCGCGACGGCGCGCACCCGCGTCACCGGCGAGACGCGGGACGGCGTCGGCACGCTGACGGTCTCCCCGCGCGCCTGTGGCGGCGTCGCGGACGAATTCCTCTCGAAAAAGCTCGTGCTGCGCGTCCACACGCCGAAGGATCTGACGCTGTGCGACGCGTCGACCGGCTCCGCGATCCCCGCGGTCCGCTCCGGCGGCGTCCTCACCGCGGAGCTGCCCTTCGGCTTTGCGGGAGGCTCTGTCATCGCGCGGTAAGCGCGGACGGCGGCCCGACTTGTTTTCCGCGGCGCGCGGATCGCGCAGGAAAGATCCCGTACCGCGGCAGTCTATGAAAATCCCCCGCTTTCCAAATCCGGAGCGGGGGATTTTCCCATTCTATGAATTTTTCTTTCTCAGAGCGTCCTGCGGGCAAAACGGTCCGCGCAACAGTCGGGGGTGGATCCCGCCGTTCACCCGTTCACCCGTTCACCCGTTCACCCGTTCACCCGTTCACCCGAGCGCGACGTCGAGCGCCATCATCACGCTGAACCCCACGGCGAACGCCACCACGCCGATGTTCGAATGCTCGCCCGCCGACATCTCCGGGATCAGCTCCTCCACGACCACATACAGCATCGCGCCCGCCGCGAAGGAGAGCAGATACGGCATGAACGGAACGACCAGCGCGGCGGCAAGCGCCGTCAGGCCGCCGAAAACGGGCTCCACCGCGCCCGACAGGACGCCCAGCCCGAAGGATTTCGCCTTGCTCTTTCCCTCCGCGCAGAGCGGCATGGAAATGATCGCGCCCTCCGGGAAGTTCTGGATCGCGATCCCCAGCGCGAGCGCCAGCGCTCCGCTCGCCGTGATGTTCGCCGAACCGGACAGGACCCCCGCATACACGACGCCGACCGCCATCCCCTCCGGGATGTTGTGCAGCGTCACGGCGAGCACCAGCATCGCGGTGCGCGTCAGGCTGCTTTTCGGGCCCTCCGCCCGCTCCGCGCTCCGGTGCAGATGCGGAATGACGTGATCGAGCAGGAGCAGAAACAGCACGCCGAACCAGAATCCGGCAAAGGCCGGCAGAAACGCCCATCTTCCCTTGTCCGCCTCCTGTTCGATGGCGGGGATGATGAGGCTCCAGATCGACGCCGCCACCATAACGCCCGCCGCAAATCCCGTCAGCGCGCGCTGTACGCCCGTTTTCAGATCCCGGCGCAGAAGAAATACGCACGCCGCGCCCAGCCCCGTTCCGATGAAGGGGATGAGCAGTCCGATGATCACCGTTTTCATGTTCGTGATGCCAACCTTTCTTTCGGATTCCGTTCACACGCGGCCCGCGAGCGACCCCGCCGCCCCGGCTGCGGCTTTACAGGCTCCGCGCCCGGCGGTCGTTTTCGCCGAGGTCGATCTCATACCCTCCTCCGGGGCTGGGCTGCCATTCGTACCGGTTTTTCCCTTCCTCGGGGAAAAGCGCCGCCATGATCGCCGCGATCACCCCGCCGTGCGTCACGAGCAGGGTGTCCCGTCCGTCGGAAATCAGCCGCTCCAGCCCTGCGAGCACCCGCGCCGTCATGATCCGGCCGCTTTCCCCGCCGGGGCAAATATTCGCCTCGTTGTCCCCGGTGATCCACGCGATATAATCCGGGTCGTCCTTCATTTCCTCGTAAGAACGCATTTCGAACGCGCCGCAGTCCATTTCGCGAAACGCCGGGTCCGTCTCGTGCGGGATCTCCCCGTACAGCAGGGAGAGCGTCTCTTCGCACCGCTTCATGCCGCTCGTCACAACGCGCAGTCCCTCAGCGGAAGGATACGGCGACGCTTCCTTCCGCTCGAGCAGCGCGGCCCTCCCCGCCTCCGAAAGAGGCAGATCGGTGCTCCCGCAGTAGAGGTGCTTTTCGCTCGCCTCGGTGTTCCCGTGTCGGATCAGAATCAGCTTCATTTCAGTCTTTCCTCCAGTCCGCAGAAAACCCGCGTCACCGTGTCCGCCTCCGCCGCGAGATAGGCGGCGAGCCTGCCGGTCTCCTCCCGCCACGCCCGCATGTCCGCGCCGAGGGGCACCACGCCGCAGAAGATATCTTCGCAGATCAGAACGGAGTCCGCCCACGCCGCGCGGTTTTCCCGCATGATTTCGACCGCGTCCCGCCCGTTTTTCACGCACCACAGCGCGAATTCTTCGAGCCGGTCGATGCAGCGCGCGCCGAACGCGATCCCGTCCGCTTCGGTGCAGGCAAAGACGTCGCTGTCCGTGAGCCCGAACCGTTTTTTGGCGCAGTCCAGCTTTCCCTGATACGCGCCGCCGATGATGAAATCCATATTCCGCCTCCTTCAGACCAGTGCGAACACCGCGATCCCGCAAAGCTCGCCGAACGTCAGCGCGTACCCCGAAATATCCCCGCTCATGCCGCCGAGGGATTTCACGCCGCGCCTCAAATGGATGAGATACCCGAGCAGCACGACGGCCGATGCAAAGCCGACCCAGCCGAGAAAGCAAAAGCCGAGCGCGGCGGCGCACGCGAGCACGAGCGACAAAAAGACGACGTGGGATTTTTTCACCCCCTGCCGATAGGTCCCCGCGTACTCGCTCACGCCGAGCGGGCGCAGGACCGTGACGCACAGGGCGGCGGCTGTCCGCGACACGACGGGGATCAGGATCAGCGCGAAAAGATTCGCGTCCTCCTTCGCCGAGGCGAACAGCGCGAACTGCGTCATGACGAGCAGAATCCCCGCGATCACGGCGAACGAGCCGACGTTCGGGTCCTTCAAAATCCGCCGCCGCTCCTCCTCATCCCGCCACGATTTCACCGCGTCCGTCACGTCGAGGTATCCGTCCATGTGCATCCCGCCCGTGATGAGGAAGGGATACGCCGTAAGCAGCGCCGCGGAGAGGATCGCCGGGGCGGAAAGATACCGCAGCAGAAAGGCGAGCCCCGTCCAGAGGAGGCCGATCCACGCGCCGACGAAGGGCAGAAACAGGGTCATGAGCGGCCGCGCCTCCTCGTCCCAGACGTGAAAGGGGGACGGGATCGCGCAGAACATCGAAAAGCACATCGCGCACGCGCGGCAGAGTTTTTTCATCACGGCATCCTCCCTTTGCGCACGACGGGGATCCCCGCCGTCATCTCGATCACGGTATCCGAAAGCTCGGCCAACAGCCGGTCGAGGGACGCGAGGTCCTTTCGGTAGTTTTCGGTGAACGCGTCGTAGCGGACGGCGTCCGAATAGAGCCAGTCCGAGACGAAAACCGCGTGCTTCGCCTCCCGTGTGAGCCGCGCGAGGCCCGCCCGGCAGCGCTCGGCCGCCGAGGGGTCGGCTTCGGCGTCGAAGGAGCCGGGGTACATTTCATTGAGCAAAAGCGCCGTCACGCTGTCGACGAGATAGGTCCCGTCCGCGCCGCCGAGCGCCGCCGCCGAGCCGATGTCCCGCGCAAGCTCCAGCGTTTCAAAGCCCTTTTCCGCCCGCTCTTCGATATGCCGCGCGATCCGCGCCCGGTCCTCGGCGTCGTAGGGGATCATGGTGGCGACGTAGAACCGTTTCCCGCCGCCACAGAGCCGAACGGCGATATCCTCGGCGAAGGCGGTCTTGCCGTTCTTCGCGCCGCCGGAAACAAATACGATCATGACACGCCTCCCGGAACCGTAAAGCTGTCCGCCGCGCGGATCGGATCGAGATACCCGTCGTCGATGCGCGCCTCGGAAAACGTCGCCATGCCGTTCATCGCGGCGCACGCGGCGTCCAGCACCGCCATGGCGATGGGACAGCCGCTGCCCTCTCCGAGCCGCATGCCGAGATCGAAGAGGGGCGCGAGTCCGAGCGCGTCCATCGCGGTTTTGTATCCGATCTCCGCCGACGCGTGGGACGGAATGAGGAACGCGCCCGCCGCGGGACACAACCGCGCGGCGCAGAGCGCGGCGACGACGGAAATGAACCCGTCGATCACAGCCGGAACACGCGCTTTCGCCGCGCCGAGGAACGCCCCGGTCATCGCCGCGAGGTCAAAGCCCCCGACCTTCGAAAGCACGTCGATCGGATCGAGCGGATCGGGCCGGTTCAGCGCGATCGCTTTCTCGATCACGGAAATCTTCTTCCGATACGCGTCTTCGGTGATGCCGCCGCCGCGTCCGGTCACGTCCCGCGCGGGCTTCCCGCACAGAACGGAAAGCACGGCGGCGGAGGTCGTCGTGTTGCCGATGCCCATTTCCCCCACGCCGAGCACGTCCGCACCTTCCCGCACCGCGTCAAGCGCGAGCTGTACCCCCGTGAGGAGCGCCTCCACGGCCTCCTCCCGCGTCATGGCGGGGCCTTTCGCGATGTTCTTCGTGCCATAGGCGATTTTGCGGTCGATCACCGCCGGGTATGTGCCGAGATCGGCGGCCACCCCGACGTCGCAGACCCTCACCCGGCAGCCGAGCTTCGCGGCGATGGAGGACGCGCCCGTTTTGCCCCGCGTGAGCTGGACCGTCTGAGCCGCGGTCACGGACTGCGGCGCGGAGGACACGCCTTCCTCGACGACGCCGTTGTCCGCGCAGAAGACGAGCAGGACCTTATCGTCGAGTGTATTGCAGACTCGGCCCGTGATCCCGGCGAGCCGCACGGCCAGCTCTTCGAGCCGCCCGAGACTTCCCGGGGGCTTCGCGAGCTCTCCCTGCCTTTTCCGCGCGCTCTCCGCGGCCCGCTCATCCGCCGGCAGAATGCCGTCGATCAGCGTTTTCAGTTCCTCAAAAGCGTCCTTCATGCCCGCCTCCGCGCCGCGCGCTCGTTTTGTCTGCTTCATTGTACATCAACCCCGCGAAAAAAGCAATCCCCGTTTTCCCGTTTTTTCGGGGAACCACTTGACACCCCCCGGCTTTTTCGCTATAATAACCGTGAATCGATCCGCTCTTTCAAAAACCGATAAGAGACAACAGGTGTCGGATGTCCCGGTCATGTGCCGGGATGATCCGGTGAAAAGGGAAACAGGTGAAAGTCCTGTACGATCTCGTCACCGTAAGCGGGGAATGCCCTGATATGATGTCACTGTCCTCACCGCAATTCATGCGCCCCCGCGTGAACTGCGCGGATGGGAAGGCTTCAGGGTGTGGCGATCCGCAAGCCGGGAGACCTGCCTGCGCGTCTGTACGGGGCGGCCGCGTCCATGCGCCCCCGCCCGATGCCGCGAGGAATCGGCAGTACGTTTCTTTAAGGGATAGTTCCCGCGTTTTCCGACGCCGGGTTTATGCCTTTGTTTGTTATGCGCTCCCGATTCCGCCCACCCGCGGAACGGAGCGCTTTTTTTCGCCGCGAGTCGTCATAGGCGCAAGGCAAAAGCGGTTCAAGCGAATCAAGAAGTAAAGAAAATCGGAGATATAAAACGGGGGTCCGCGAGCGGATTCAAGCGGCTCCCGTCCCCGTCATCAACTCCCTCTCCCCGAGGGAACCAAAACATACAGTTCCCTTTGCCTCCCTCTCCGAGGGAGGGGGACCGCCGCAGGCGGTGGAAGGAGTCGTCTCCTCCTCCCCGCGCACCGGCGCAGTCCGGCCGCGCGCAGTTTCAACCCCGTGATTTCCACATATCTTCCGAAAGGACCTTCCCATGAACGACGGCAGTTATGAAATCGGCGTCTCCCTCTCCGGCGGGACCGGGCGCGCTTCGGTCGCCTCCCCGGCAGAGCTCACCGTATCGGGCGGGGAAATGACCGCGAAGATCGAATGGAGCAGTCCCTATTACGATCTCATGGTCGTCGGCGGCGAGCGGTATCTGCCCGTCAACACCGACGGCAATTCCGTTTTTCTCATCCCGGTCGACGACCTCTCCGTCCCCCTCGGCTTTGAGGCGGAAACCCTCGCCATGAGCGACCCCCACCTCATCGGGTACGAGCTGCGCTTCGACGCGGATTCGCTCCGACCGCTCCGGCCGACCAATAACGCGCTCCCGTGGATCATCGGGGCCGCCTTCGCCGTCCTCTGCGCCGCGGCCGCCGCGCTGACCCTTCTGAAGCTGAAGCGGAAGCGCCGCGGGGCGAAAACAGCGTCATGACCAAGAAATCCTTTCCCTTCGCCGCTCTCCTTCCCCTGCTCGCGGCGGCGATCCTCTTCTCCGCCCTCCTTGCCTCGTGCGCAGCGGGCGGGAAGAAAGCTGCGCCCGAGCCCCCCGAGATCCCGGGATACGGCGAGCCGGTCCGCGTCCCGAACGCCGCCGCGGAATGCTTTTCGATCTGGCGGTACGAGAGCGGCGATTCCCTGATCCTCACGGACGACGGGCAGACGTATCTGATTTATGAGGGCGCCGCGCCCGCGGATCTGCCGCCGTCGGTCACCGCGATCCCGCGCGATCCGGAGCGCGTCTATATGGCGGCGAGCGCGGTGATGTCCTTCTGGGACGCGCTCGGCAAGCTCCCTTCCGTTTCGTTCTCCGCCCTCGAGGCGGACGACTGGGACATCGAAAACGCCCGCGCCGCCATGGAGCGCGGCGAGATCGTCTACGCGGGGCGCTACCGGGAGCCGGATTACGAGCTGCTCCTCTCCGGCAAATGCGTGCTGAGCGTCCAGTCCACCATGTCGGAGCACGTGCCGAAGGTGCGCGAAAAGCTGACCGAGCTCGGCATCCCCGTTTTCGTGGACCGCTCGAGCTATGAACCCGCCCCCCTCGGGCGATGCGAATGGGTGCGGGTCTACGCCGAGCTCACGGGCGTCCCCGAGCTGGGCGACACCCTCTTCGCGGAGCAGAAGGCGCATTTCGACGCGCTTGATGCGTCCGCGGACAGCGGCAAAACCGTCGCCTTCTTCTACATCTCCGCGTCCGGCAAGATCGTCACCCGGCGGTCCGGGGACTACATCACGAAAATGATCTCTCTGGCGGGCGGGCACAACGTCTTCGACTTTGAAGGAGAGGACAACGCCCTCTCGTCCGTCACCCTCAATCCGGAGGAATTCTATCTCCGTGCGAAGGACGCGGACGTCATCATCTACAACGCGAACATCGGCGGCGAGATCTCCTCGATCGACGAGCTGATTTACAAAAACGACCTGCTTGCCGGTTTCCGGGCGGTGAAGAACGGCGACGTTTGGCTCATGGGCAGCTCCGCCTATCAGGACACCATGAAAATGGGGCAGATCCTCACCGATTTTCACACGGTCTTTTTTGGCTCCGCCGACGAGCCCGTGTATCTCAGAAAGCTGAAATGAGCGTTCCATGAAACAGAAAAACCGGATCATTTTGTCCTTTGCCCTGCTCATCCTGCTCGCTCTCGTCTTCGTCTTCCTCGGCATCTCCGCCGGAAGCGCGTCCATCTCCCCCGGCGAAATGCTCCGGGTCTTTCTCGGCAGGAGCAAGGACGCGACGGCGGCCGCGATCCTTTTCGGGCTGAGGGTGCCGCGCACGCTGGCCGCCCTCGTGCTCGGCGGCGCGCTCGCGCTCGCGGGCTATATGCTGCAGACCTATTTCCACAATCCCATTGCGGGTCCCTTCGTTCTCGGCATCTCGTCCGGGGCGCGGCTGACGGTCGCTCTCTCCCTGATCGCGGCGGAGCACGGAGCGATTCTGCTCAATTCCGCCATGCTCACAGGTGCCGCGTTCATCGGAGCGCTGATTTCCATGTCGGCGGTCCTGCTTCTTTCGTCGCGGGTGAAAAACATGTCCATGCTCGTCGTCGCGGGCGTCATGATCGGATACATCTGCACGGCGATCACGGACATTCTCGTGAGTTTCGCCGACGACAGCGACATCGTGAACCTGCGCGGCTGGTCCATCGGCTCCTTCTCCGGCATGAAGGGGGAGGCGCTTTCGGCCGCCGCCCTGGTGGTCGGCGTCTCCGTGTTCGCCGTCTTTCTGCTCTCGAAGCCCATCGGCGCGTATCAGCTCGGCGAGAGCTACGCGGCGGACGCCGGGGTCAACGTGCGGGCGGTGCGCGTCGCGATGATCCTTCTCTCGAGTCTTCTCTCCGGGTGCGTGGCGGCGTTCGCGGGTCCCGTGTCCTTTGTGGGGATTGCAGTGCCCTTCCTCGTAAAAACGCTCTTCGGGACGGCGAAGCCCCTCGTGATGGTTCCGGCGTGCTTTCTCGGCGGCGGGGTCTTCTGCATCCTCGCGGACATCATCGCCCGGACGGTAGTTTCTCCCGCCGAGCTCGGCATCAGCACGGTGACGGCGGTCCTCGGCGCGCCCGTGGTGCTCGTCATCATGATGAAAAGGAGGAGGGGCGATGCTTGAGGTCAAAGAACTCTCCGCGGGATACGGCAGCCGGGTGATCGCCCGCGGCATCACGTTCACGGTCCGGGAGGGAGAGATCCTCTCCATGATCGGTCAGAACGGCTCCGGCAAATCCACGATCTTAAAAACCCTCGCCGGTCAGCTCCCGCCCCTTTCGGGGGAGATCCGAATCGGCGGCGTCCCCGTGTCGTCCATGAAGCGGAACGAATTCGCCCGGCAGGTTTCCGGGCTCTTCACCGAACGCCCGAAAACCGAGCTCATGACCTGCCGGGACGTGGTGGAGACCGGACGCTATCCCTATACGGGCGCGTTCGGACTGCTCGGAGAAGCGGATAAGCGCGCCGTCTCCGAGGCGATGCGCCTGACGGAAACCGAGGAACTCTCCTCCGTCTCCTTCGGCGAGATCAGCGACGGACAGAAACAGCGGGTCATGCTCGCGCGGGCGGTCTGCCGGGAGCCGAAGCTCCTTCTGCTCGACGAGCCGACCTCGTTCCTCGACATCCATTATAAACTCACCTTTCTCGAAATGCTCGACCGCCTGCGGCGCGAACGAAAGCTCGCCGTCGTCATGTCCCTTCACGAGACGGAGCTCGCGGCGAAGATTTCGGACACGGTGCTCCTCCTCAAAAACGGGGAATGCGCGGGGCTCGGTCCGCCGCGCTCCCTGCTCGGCACACAGGCCCTCACCGCGCATTTCGATCTCAGCCCGGAGCTCTGGGAAAAATACTACGGCTGATACGGGCCCGTCCCGTTCAGATATATCACTACTCACCATCAAGGGAGGAAAGACATCATGAAACTCTTAAGAATCGGCGCGTTCGCGCTCGCCGCCGTCCTCTGCGTCCTCGCGCTCGCTTCCTGCGGCTCGGGATCGAAGAAGCCCGTGATCCTCGTGGTCAGCTTCGGCACGAGCTACAACGACAGCCGCGAAGTCACCATCGGCGGGATCGAAAAGGCCATTCAGGCAGCGAACCCGGACAAGGAAGTGCGCCGCGCGTTCACGAGCCAGATCATCATCGACAAGCTGAAGAGCCGCGACAACATTGAAATCGACAACGTCGAAGAAGCGTTTGCGAGACTCAAGAAGGACGGCGTGAAGGAGCTGATCGTTCAGCCGACGCACGTCATGAGCGGTTACGAATACGACGATCTCATGAAGGTCGTCAACGCCGAAAAGAGCAATTTCACAAGCGTCAAGGTCGGCGCGCCCCTTCTCACCTCCGACGCGGACTATGACGCCGTGATCGCGGCGATCACCGCCGCCACCGCGGAATACGACGACGGCAAGACCCTCATCACCTTCATGGGTCACGGCACGGAGCATGCCTCCAACGCCACCTACGCGAAGCTGCAGGAAAAGCTCACCGCCGCCGGCAAGAGCAATTACTGCGTCGGCACCGTCGAGGCGGAACCCTCTCTTGAAGACGTGATCGCCGCCGCGAAGGCGGGCGGCTACACCAGAGTGGTGCTCGAGCCCCTGATGGTCGTCGCGGGCGACCACGCAAACAACGACATGGCGGGCGACGAGGAAGACAGCTGGAAGACCGTCCTTCAGGGCGAGGGCTTCGAGGTCGTTCCGGTCCTGAAGGGCCTCGGCCAGATCGAAGCGGTGCAGGCGGTCTACGTCGCGCACGTCGCGGCCGCGAAATAAAGAACGATGGACATACGGAAAATTTCCCTGCTTGTCCTTTGCGCACTCCTCGCGGCGCTCTCCTCCGTCCCCGCTTTCGCGGCGGACAAGGAGGGGACGCCCCTGTACGCCGCCGATATCCAAAACGGCGTGTATGAAAACGTAGCGGTCGATTCGACCTCGTCCATGTTCCGCGTCATCGCCTGCACGCTCACCGTGACGGACGAGGGCATGACGGCGCACATGACCCTGAGCGGTCAGGGCTTCGGCAAGCTCTATCTCGGACGGGGCGAGGCCGCCCGCGGCGAAGACGAGAGCGCGTTCTATCCCTTCGGCGACGACGGCGAGGGTCATCACACCTTTGACATCCCCGTCGAAGCGCTGGACAAGCCCCTCCCCTGCGCCGGATGGAGCATCAAGAGGGAGGAGTGGTTCGACCGGGACATCACCTTCCGCTCGGACTCCCTGCCCGAGGGCGCGGTGATTCGAAAAGCAGGGGCGTCGTGGCTCCCTGTCGCGGCGGCCTCGGCGGCCGTGATCGCCCTCGGCGCGGCCTTCGCCTTCTTCGCCATCCGCAAAAAGAAATCATAAGAAACAAACCGCCGCCGCATGACGGCAGGGTTCTGCCGCAGTCCGTTCCGCTCTGCGGCAAAACCTGTTTCAGGCGGCGGCTTTTGTGGAGGTGTTCCCATGACGAAAGCTCTTCCGCGCGTTCTCATCGCCGGCACGTCGAGCGGATGCGGCAAGACCACGGCGGTCTGCGCGCTCCTCACCCTGATGAGGCGCCGGGGCGTCCGCGTGACGGCGGCGAAATGCGGCCCCGATTACATCGACCCGATGTTCCACGAGACCGCGCTCGGCGTCCCCTCCGCAAACCTCGATCCCTTTTTTTGCGACGGGAACCTGCTCCGCGCCCTGCTCGCCGAACAGCAAGGGACGCTTTCCGTCATAGAGGGCGTCATGGGCTACTACGACGGCACGGGCGCGGACGGAACGGAAAACAGCACATACACGGTCGCGCGGGAGACGGATACGCCCGCCGTGCTCGTCGTGAACGGAAGAGGCGCGTCCGCCTCCCTGCTCGCCGTGCTCGAAGGCTTTCTCAACTTCACGCCCGCAAGCGGCATCCGCGGCGTGCTCTTCTCCGGCATGACGGCGATGACCTATTCCCTCGTAAAGCGGCTCGCCAAGGAACGCTTCGGAGAGCGGATCACCCTGCTCGGCTTCATCCCCCGTCTGCCGGAGGACTGCGTACTCCCCTCCCGCCACCTCGGACTCGTGACCGCCGGGGAGCTCGAAAATCTGCGGGCGATCCTTGAGAGGATCGCCGATCTGTGCGAACGCGAACACTCGGTCGATCTCGACGCGCTGCTCGCGCTCGCCGCCTCCGCCCCCGCCCTCGAGTTCGAGCCGCGGGAAATCCCCCGCGTCGACGGGGTCAGGCTTGCGCTCGCCCGCGACGCGGCGTTCTGCTTCATCTACCCCGACACACTGCGCCTCTTTGAGAAAATGGGCGCTGAGATCCTCCCGTTCTCCCCCCTGAACGACGAGGCGGTGCCCTCTTCGGCGGACGGACTGCTCCTTCCGGGAGGCTACCCGGAGCTCTACGCCGAGCGGCTCGAAAAGAACGAAACCTTCCGCTTAAGCGTGAAACGGGCTGTGCTCGCCGGTATGCCGACGATCGCCGAATGCGGGGGCTTTCAGGTCCTCGGCAGCTCGCTCGACGGGCATGAAATGTGCGGCCTGCTTCCCCACGAAAGCCGCAATACGGGCAAACTCGTCCGCTTCGGCTACTGTACGCTCACGTCCGGCACGGACGGTCTGCTCGGGCCCGCGGGCACGACCCTGAGGGCGCACGAATTCCACTACTACGACAGCACGGACAACGGCCGCGGCATGACCGCCGCAAAGCCGAACGGGAAGAGCTGGGAATGCGCGGTGCATACGGAAACGCTGTACGCCGGGTATCCCCATCTGTTCCTGCCCTCCGCCCTGCCCTCGGCGGAGGCATTCTGCAGAAAATGTCTTGCGTTTAAGGAGAAAAGAACATGATCATCACCGATCCCGCCGCCATCGAAGCGCGGAGCATGCAGATCATCGAGAGTGAACTGAAAACCGAAATCCCCGAAGAAAACCGCGCCGTCGTGAAGCGCGTCATCCATGCGACGGCGGATTTCGACTACGCCGAAAACCTCGCGTTCTCCCCCGGAGCGGTCGAAAAGGCGCTCGCCGCCCTCGGGCGCGGCTGCCGCATCGTCACGGACACCCAGATGGCGAAGTCCGGCATCAACAAAACGGCGGCGGGCAAGCTCGGATGCGAGATCGTCTGCTTCATGAGCGACCCGGACGTCGCCGAGGAAGCAAAGGCCCGGGGCTGCACCCGCGCGCAGGTCTCGATGGAAAAGGCGGCTCAGCTCGGCGGGGAGACGATCTTCGCCATCGGCAACGCGCCGACCGCCCTGCTCGCCCTCAGGGAGCTGATGGACGAAGGAAAGGTCTCCCCCGCCCTCGTCATCGGGGTCCCTGTCGGCTTTGTCAACATTCTCGAATCAAAGGACGCGATCCTCTCCTCCTCCGTGCCCCACATCGTGGCGAGGGGCAGAAAAGGCGGCTCCACCGTAGCTGCCGCGATCGTCAACGCCCTCATGTATCAGCTCGCGCGTTAAGCAAAGAAAACAAATCCGTCAAAACGGATCCGTAATAAAAACAAAAACCGCCCCTTCCCCTTTTCTGAAATGTTTTCGCCCGGCGTCGCCCGGCGAAAACCGCCGCAAGAAACCCGCGACGCCTTCGGCTGGGCGGCTCAGCGAACCGCTGACGGGCGGCTCTATCATCCTTCATCAGCCCTTTCAGGGCGCATATCTGCTATATGGACAGCTTTATCACAAAAGACGGCAAAAAGCTCCGCCGCGGCTACACGACCGGCTCGTGCGCGGCGGCGGCTTCCAAGGCGGCCGCGCTCATGCTGCTCGGCGGCGCGGAGCTTCAAACGGTTTATCTCATGACCCCGCGCAGCATCGGGCTCACCCTCGCCGTGAAGGACACCATCCGAAGAGAGGACTTCGTCTCCTGCGGCATCATCAAGGACGGCGGGGACGACCCCGACGTCACAAGCGGCATCACCGTTTACGCGAAGGTCGAAAAAACGCCCGTCCCCGGCGAGGTCCTGATCGACGGCGGGGAGGGCGTCGGGCGGGTGACCAAGCCCGGCCTCGATCAGCCCGTCGGACAGGCCGCCATCAATTCCACCCCGCGCCGCATGATCACCGCGGAGCTGCGTCAGGTCATGGAGGACTGCGGATACACGGGCGGGCTGAAAGTCACGATCTCCGCGCCCGAAGGGGTCGAGATCGCGAAGAAGACCTTCAATCCCCGGCTCGGCATCGTCGGAGGGCTCTCCATCCTCGGCACCACCGGGATCGTCGAGCCCATGAGCGACGAGGCCGTCGTCGAAACCATCCGGACGGAGCTTTCCATGCGGGCAGCGGCGGGGGCGAAAACGGTCCTCTTCGTCCCCGGCAATTACGGCGCGGACTTTCTGAAAAGCGAGCTCGGCATCGACCCGGAGAACGCCGTCACGACCTCCAACTTCATCGGCGACGCCTTTTCCCTCGCCGCGGAGGCGGGATTCGAAGGCGCGCTGCTCGTCGGACACATCGGCAAGCTCGTCAAACTCGCGGGCGGGATGTTCAATACCCATTCCCGCTATGGGGACTGCCGCGCGGAGATCTTCGCGGCGCACGCCGGACTCTGCGGCGCGTCCGCCGAGGTGATCCGGCAGATCATGGACAGCGCCATGACCGACTCCATGCTCGCGATCCTCGAAGATGCGGGACTTCGGGAGGCGGTCATGGAAAGCGTCACCGACAAAATCGGAGAAATGCTCGCGCATCACCGCGCGTCCGCAGGCATGAGAACGGGGGCCGTCATCTTCTCGAACGTGTACGGCTTTCTCGGGCGGACGGACGCGGCGGGAGAACTGCTCGAAGCAATCAGAAAGGAATTTTGACATGGTACACATCGTCGGAGCGGGGTGCGGCGCGGCGGACCTCATCACCCTGCGCGGAAAACGCCTCATCGGGGAGGCCGACGTGATCGTCTACGCCGGCTCCCTCATCAATAAGGAACTGCTCGGCTTCGCGAAGCCGGACTGCCTCCTGTACGACAGCGCGAAAATGACCCTCGAGGAAACCACCGCGACCATCGCGGAGGCGGAGCGAGACGGCAAAACCACCGTCCGGCTCCATTCCGGGGACCCCTCCCTCTACGGCGCGATCGCGGAGCAAATGCGGGAATTCGACCGGCTGGGCATCGCGTACGACATCACACCCGGCGTCAGCGCCTTTTCGGGCGCGGCGGCGGCGCTGAAGACCGAATACACCCTGCCGGACGTAACGCAGACCGTCATCATTACCCGCGCGGCGGGCAGAACGCCAGTCCCGGAGGCGGAGAGTCTTCGCTCGCTCGCCTCCCACGGCGCGACGATGACCCTGTTCCTCAGCGCCGGTCTGCTCGAGCAGGTGACGGAGGAGCTCACGGCGGGGGGCATGTCCCCCTCCACACCCGCCGCCATCGTCTATAAGGCCTCGTGGCCGGACGAGAAAATCTGCCGCTGCACCGTCGGCACACTCGCCGAGGCCGCGCGGGAAAACGGCATTTCAAAAACCGCCCTCATCGTCGTCGGGCGCGCGCTCGGCGAGAGCTTTTCCCGCTCGAAGCTGTACGACCCGTCCTTCTCGACGGAATACCGGGAGAAGAGCGTATGAAAACCGCTCTCATCTGCTTTTCGGACGCGGGCGCGGCGCTCTCGTGCCGGCTGTGCTCCCTGCTCGGGCTCGAGCCGTCGTCCGTGCATTCCGTGCGCAAGTTTGCCGAAAAATACGGCTTCACGCCCCATGAAAAAATCAGCGCGGATATGGGGGAGCTGTTTTCGGCGCACGAAGCCCTTCTTTTCGTCGGCGCGTGCGGGATCGCGGTGCGCAGCATCGCCCCCCACCTCAAAAGCAAGACGGAGGACCCCGCCGTGCTCGTGCTCGACGACCGGGGGCGCTTTGTCATTCCAATCCTGTCCGGGCACATCGGCGGGGCGAACGAGCTCGCGCGCTCTCTGGCGGATCAGCTCGGCGCCGAGGCCGTGATCACCACGGCGACCGACGGCGCGGGGCGCTTCTCCTGCGACGCATGGGCGAAGACCCACGACTGCGCGATCTCCTCCATGGACGCGGCGAAGGCGGTGTCCGCGGCGATCCTCACGCGGGACGTGCCGATCACGTCGGAGCCGGAGTTCCCCCTGCCGGGCGATCTGCCAGGCGGTCTGCCGGGCGATCTGCCAGGCGGTCTGCCGGGCAGTCTGCCGGGCGGTCTGCCGGGCGGTCTGCCGGGCGGTCTGACAAGGGGCGGCTCGGGGGACATCGGGATCTATATCGGTGTGCGCACGCACGAGCCGTTTGAGACGACCCTGCGGCTCATTCCGCGCGCCGTCACGCTCGGCATCGGGTGCCGCAGGGGGATTTCGGCGGACGCGGTCAAAGCGGCGATCGAAAAAACGCTCGGAGAGAACGGAATCGACCTGAGGTCGGTGACGAAAATCGCGTCCGTCGATCTCAAAAAGGACGAGGCGGGGCTCTGCGCCTCAGCGCGCGATCTCGGAGCGGAGCTTGTGTTTTATTCCGCCGAAGAGCTCGCCGCCGTGCCGGGGAGCTTTACGGAATCGGAATTCGTGAAAAAGACGGTCGGCGTCGGAAACGTCTGCGAACGCGCCGCCGTGCTCGGGTGCGGGGCAAAGGACGCCTCTGCCCTGCTCATGAAAAAAACGGCGGAAAACGGCGTAACAGTCGCCGCCGCCGTACGGGATCGGAGGATCGTATTTTGAAAAAACTGACAGTGATCGGCATCGGCGCGGGGAATTACGACGGGCTGACCGTCGCCGCCGCCCGCGCGCTCGAAGCGGCGGACGTGATCGTGGGCTACACGGTCTACTGCGACCTCATGAAGCCGTATTTCCCCGATAAAGAATGGATCTCAACTCCCATGATGCGGGAGATCGAGCGCTGCCGCCTCGCCCTGGAGACCGCGGACGACGAAAAGAAGACCGTCATGATCTGCTCCGGCGACGCGGGCGTCTACGGTATGGCGTCCCCCGTTCTCGAGCTCGCCCCGGAATATAGAGCCGAGATCGAGATCATCCCCGGCGTGACGGCGGCGTGCTCCGGCGCGGCTCTGCTCGGCTCGCCCCTGACCGCGGATTTCGCGGCGATCAGCCTCTCCGACCTGCTCACGCCGTGGGAGGTCATCGAAAAGCGGCTCCGCGCCGCGGCCGAGGGCGATTTCTGCACCGTGCTCTACAACCCCTCAAGCAAAAAGCGCGCGGACTATCTGAGGGCCGCCTGCGAGATCTTCCTCGCCGTCAGAGCCCCCGAAACCGTCTGCGGCATCGCACGCAGCATCGGACGGGAGGGGGAAGAAACAAAGCTCATGACGCTCTCCGAGCTGAAGGAATACGAAGCGGACATGTTCACGACGGTCTTCATCGGGAACTCTTCGACCGTCGTCATCGACGGAAAAATGGTGACGCCGCGGGGGTACCGAAATGTGTAAGCGCCTCTGCCTCTTTGCCGGAACGACCGAGGGACGGGAGCTTGCCGTCCTTCTCGCCGCCTCTCCCTCAGCCGACGTGACCGCGTGCGTCGCGACAGAATACGGGGAGGTCCTGCTCGAGGGGATCGAAGGACTGACCGTCCGCGCCGGACGCATGGACGAGCCGGAAATGGAGGCGTTCTTTTCCGAAAACCGCTTCGATTCGGTGATCGACGCGACCCATCCCTACGCCGCGCTCGTCTCCGAGAACATCCGAGTGGCGGCTGCGAAGGCGGGCATTCCCGTGCTCCGCATCCTGAGAGAGGACGACCGGGAGATCCCACACGCCGTGTACGTTTCCTCCGTTGCCGAGGCGCGGGATTACCTCGCCGGGCGGGAGGGGAATATCTTTCTCACGACCGGGGCGAAGGAGCTTTCGTCGTACAGCGGGCTCGACATGAACCGCGTGTGGGCGCGCGTGCTTCCGACCGCGTCCTCCCTCGAGTCCTGCGCCGCCGCGGGGATCCCCGCCGCGCACATCATCGCCGCGCAGGGGCCGTTTTCGGAAGAGATCAACCGCGCGCAGATGAACGCCATCGGCGCGAAATACATGGTGACGAAGGCCTCCGGCAAAAGCGGCGGATTTGAGGAAAAAATCCGCGCCGCCAAATCCGCTGGAGCCTTCCCCGTGATCATCGGCAGACCGCCCGAGACGGAGGGTCTCTTCCTCGCCGACGCGCTCAGAGAGCTCGGCAAAGAGATCCCGCTCGGAAAGGCGAAGGTGACGGTCGTCGGCATCGGACCCGGCTCGGAGGACGAGCTGACGGGAGCCGCGAAACGGGCGATCGCCGACGCGGACGCGATTTTCGGCGCGCGCTCCGCGGCAGAGCCGTTTACGAAGAGCAAAGCGGCGTTTTACGAATTCATGCCCGAAAAGATCCTCGCCGCCCTTGACGGGGACCCGACGATCCGCCGCGCCGCCGTGCTCATGCGCGGGGACACCGGTTTTTACAGCGGCGCGAAAAAGCTCGCCGCCGCGCTCGGGCAGGGAGGATACGAAATCGAGATTTTGCCCGGCGTCTCGTCCGTTTCCGCGTTCGCGGCGAAGCTCGGCAAAAGCTGGGACGACGCCGCCCTCGTCAGCCTGCACGGCAGGGACGGGGAAATCGCCCTGACCGTTTCCGAGAACCGCAGGACCTTCGCGCTCACGGGCGGGAAAAACACGGTCGGCACGATCTGCGAACGACTCTCAGCGTTCGGCCTCGGCAGCGCGCGGGTCTGGGTCGGCGAGCGGCTGAGCTATCCCGACGAGCGCGTCACCGAAGGGCTCGCCTCCGAGCTCGCCGGCCGGGAGGATTTCGACGCGCTTTCCCTCTGCTGCATCGAAAACGAAGGTGCGGCGCGACCGTTCCGCTTCGGCATCCCGGACGAGGAATTCATCCGGGGAGACGTGCCCATGACGAAATCCGAGGTCCGCGCCGTCACCCTCTCAAAACTCGCGCCCCCGCACGACGCCGTGATCTGGGACGTCGGCGCGGGGACCGGCTCGGTGTCCGTCGAATGCGCGCTCGCCGCGCGGGGCGGACGGGTGTACGCCGTCGAAAAGGAGGCGGACGCCGCAGAGCTCATCCGGCAGAATCGCCTTCGCTTCCAAACGGAAAATCTCACCGTCGTCGAGGGGATTGCCCCCGACGCGCTGCGCGAGTTGCCCGCGCCGACCCACGTCTTCATCGGCGGCTCGTCGGGCAGTCTTGCGGACATCATTGCGGCGGTCCTCGAAAAGAACCCCGCCGCGCGGATCGTCATAAACGCCGTGACGCTCGACACGCAGGCGGAAGCGGTCCTCTGTGCGAAGAGATTCGGCTTTGAGACCTTTGACGCCGTCTCCCTCAGCGCCGCCCGCTCGCGCAAGGTCGGGCGGTTGCGCATGATGACGGCGCAGAACCCCGTCATGATCTATACCTTTGAGAACAGCGCCGCGAGCGGGACCGCACCAGGAACCGCGAACGAAACCGTGACCGGGATCGCATCCGGAGCCGCACCCGGAGCCGAAGGAGGCGCGTCCCATGCCTGAGATTCCCGGCCCGCTTCTGTGGCTCCTGCTCCAGACAGCCGCCGTCGCCGCGGGCTTCGTCCTCGATTTCTTCATCGGAGACCCGTATTCGATTCCCCATCCGGTCGTCGGCATGGGCAAGCTGATCTCCTTTTTCGACCGAAAACTCCGGCGCGGCAATTCGAACCCGAAGGACGTGGGGCGCGGAGTCCTCACGGTCATTTTGGTCGTCCTTATCTCAACGGGCGTCCCGGTCCTCGTTCTGCGGCTCGCGTGGTTCCTTCACCCCGCCGCGTATTTCGCCGTGAGCGCGGTGATGTGCTGTCAGGCGCTCGCCGCCCGTCAGCTCGTCCGCGAGGCAAACAAGGTGCGGCGCGCGCTGGACGCGGGAGATACGGAAGGGGCGCGCCATGCCGTCTCGATGATCGTCGGGCGGGACACGGACGTGCTGGACGAGCGGGGCATCTGCCGCGCGGCGGTGGAGACCGTGGCGGAAAACGCCTCCGACGGCGTGATCGCGCCGCTTTTCTGGATGCTCCTTTTCGGCGCGGCGGGCGGGTTCTTCTATAAATCGATCAACACGATGGACTCGATGCTCGGCTATAAAAACGAAAAGTACCTCTATTTCGGGCGCGCCGCCGCGAAGACGGACGACGCCGCAAACTATATCCCGGCGCGGCTGTCGGCGCTGTTCATGATCGCCGTCTGCCCCCTCTGCCGTCTTGACGGAAAGAACGCGTGGAAAATCTTCCGGCGCGACCGGTATAAGCACGCGAGCCCCAATTCCGCGCAGACCGAATCGACCTGTGCCGGAGCTCTGTGCATCCGGCTCGCCGGGGACGCGGTGTACGGCGGCGTGCTCCACAAAAAGGACTTCCTCGGCGACCCGATCCGCGAGATCGAGCCCGCCGACATCGGGCGGGCGAACCGGCTGATGTACGTCTCGTCCGTGCTTGTTCTGCTCGTCGGAGCGCTTCTCAAAACAGGGGTGATCCTTTTATGCTTCTGAAGAAAAAAAGCCCCCACGGGGGCGACGTCTATTCGCGGCCGGTCCGGCTGGATTTCTCGGCGAATATCAACCCCGCGGGCACGCCGGAGCCGGTGCTGTGCGCAGTGAGGAACGCCGCGGCGGACTGCGCCGCCTACCCCGATCCGTACTGCGCCGCGCTCCGCGCCGGGATCGCGGAGGCGGAGGACGTACCCGCCGATTTCATCCTCTGCGGCAGCGGCGCGGCGGAGCTGATCTATTCCTTCGCCTATGCCCTCCCGCAAAAAAAGCCCTCTCTCGTCGTCTCCCCGACCTTTTCGGAATACGCGCAGGCGACGGCCGCGGCAGGCGGCAGGGTCGAATTCTACCGCCTGCGACGGGAGGACGGCTTCCGGCTGACGGAAGATTTTCCGAAAACCGATTTTTCGCGGTACGAGGCGGTCTTCCTCTGCTCGCCGAACAACCCGACCGGGCTGACCGTCGACGCCCCGCTGCTCGAGGAGACCGCGCGGCGGACAGCGGAGGCGGGCGCGCGCCTGTTCTGCGATCTCACCTTCCTCGATCTGACGGAGGAGCCGGGAAAATACCCCATCCCCGCCCTGCTCGGCGCGTACCGGAATCTGCTCGTACTCCGCGCGTTTACGAAAAGCTATGCGATGGCGGGGCTGCGGCTCGGGTACGCGCTCTCCTCCGACGCAGATTTTCTTGAGACAATGTCGGAAAAGACTCCCTGCTGGAACGTCTCCTCCGTCGCGCAGAGGGCGGGGCTCGCCGCGCTCGGATGCCGGGCATGGCTCGCCGACTCGGTAAAGCGGATCGCCGCGGAGCGGCAGCGGATGGCCGAGGCGTTTTCCTCCCTCGGGCTGACCGTTCTGCCGGGGGAGGCGAATTTCCTTCTCGCATACGCCGAAAAAGACGTTCCCACGCTCCTTGCAAAGCACGGGATCGCCGTGCGGGACTGTTCGAATTTCGACGGACTCAAAAAAGGCTGGTTCCGCGCCGCCGTGCGGACGGAAGCGGAAAACGATGAACTGATCGAAACCCTCAGAGAGGTGCTCTTATGAACAAAGCCAAACCGATCATGATCCAGGGGACCATGTCAAACGCGGGCAAAAGCCTGCTCTGCGCCGCGCTGTGCCGCATTTTCAAGCAGGACGGATACAAGGTCGCCCCGTTCAAATCCCAGAACATGGCGCTCAATTCCTTCATCACGGACGAAGGGCTCGAGATGGGGCGCGCGCAGGTCGTACAGGCGGAGGCGGCGGGCGTGAAGCCTTCCGTGCGGATGAACCCCATCCTGCTCAAGCCCACGACGGACGTCGGCTCGCAGGTCATCGTGAACGGCGAGGTGCGCGGAAACATGCGCGCCGTCGATTATTTCAAATACAAGACCTCGCTCATCCCCGACATCATGCGCGCGTACGACTCCCTCGCCGCGGAAAACGACATCCTCGTCATCGAAGGCGCGGGCAGCCCCGCCGAAATCAATCTGAAATCCGCCGACATCGTGAACATGGGCATGGCGAAGATGGCGCACGCTCCCGTCCTGCTCGTCGGTGACATCGACCGGGGCGGCGTCTTCGCCCAGCTCTACGGCACGGTCGCCCTGCTCGAGCCGGACGAACGCGCCATGGTCAAGGCGACGGTCATCAACAAATTCCGCGGCGACGTCTCGATCCTCGCGCCCGGGCTGGATATGCTCTTTGACCTCGTGAAGGTCCCCTGCGCCGGAGTGGTTCCCTATGTCCGGGTCGAGATCGACGACGAGGACAGCCTGAGCGAACGGCTGACGGCGGGAGAGCGCAAGGAAATCGACATCGCGGTCATTTCCCTGCCCCGCCTCTCGAATTTCACGGATTTCACGCCGCTTTCCCGCTTCTCCACGGTGTCCCTCCGGTATGTGAAAAACCTCTTCGAGCTCGGCTCGCCCGATCTCATCGTCATCCCCGGCACGAAGTCCACGGTCGCCGACCTCAAATGGATGCGGCAGAACGGACTCGAGGCGGGCATCCTGAAGGCGGCGTCCCGGGGGACCCCGGTCTTCGGGATCTGCGGGGGACTCCAGATGCTCGGGACAAAAATCTCCGATCCCTTCGGCGCGGAGGGCGGCGGCGAGATCGCCGGGATGGGGCTTCTCCCCCTCGAAACCGTCTTCGCGAAGGAAAAGACCCGCACCCAGACCGAGGGCGTATTCGAAAACGTCGGCGGGATGTTCGCTTCCCTGAACGGCCTCTCTTACCGCGGGTACGAGATCCACATGGGGCAGAGCGGAGAAAGCGGAGCAGCCGGTGCGGTCGTCGAAAACGGGAATGTCTACGGCAGCTACATCCACGGGCTCTTCGACGGGGACGGGATCGCGCAGGCCGTCGTCCGCGCCCTGTTCGAAAAGCGGGGTCTGACCTTCGACGAGGACGCCGTGTTCAACGTGCGGGCGTACCGGGAATCGCAGTACGATCTTTTGGCGGACACGGTCCGGGCGGCGCTCGATATGGACCTTGTGTACCGCATTCTCGAGGAGGGCGTATGATCCATCTCTATCACGGCGACGGCAAGGGCAAGACCACGGCGGCGGTCGGGCTTGCTGCCCGGGCGGCGGGCGCGGGGATGCGCGTGCTGTTCGCGCAGTTCTTCAAGGACGGCTCGTCCTCGGAAATCGCCTCGCTGAACCTGCTGCCCGGCGTCACGACAGCTCATCCCGGCCTGCACTACGGACGCTTCAAAACCATGACCGACAAGCAGCGCTCCGAGATCCATCAAAGCTACTGTGCCATGCTGAGCGACGTCATCCGCCGCGCCGCGGACTTCGATCTGATCGTGCTCGACGAGGCAGTGTCCGCCTTCGGCTACGGCATGCTCGAAAAGGATGAGCTGCTCGGATTTCTCCGGGACGAGGGCGGCAGACGGGAGATCGTTCTCACCGGCCGCAATCCCGCGCCCGAGCTCAAAAAACTCGCCGATTACGTCACGGAAATGAAAAAAGAAAAGCACCCCTTCGACGTCGGCGTCACCGCGCGGCGAGGGGTGGAGTATTGAGCGGCACGATCCCGCTGGACGGTCCCGCGGGACGGCCTGTGCGGCGCAGTCCCGCGCGGCGCAGCACGGTTTGCCGCGCCTTGTCACACGCGGCCCGTGCAAAAGCCCAGCTGACTGCCACCGGATCCGGTTCATTCCGTCCCTTCCGCCCCCGAGCCTTCCCCGATCCCGAGAATCTCGCGGACGGGGATTTTTTCTCCGCTCTCAAAGACGATGATCCCCTCGATCGGATCGAGACGCCGGACCGATCCAGTGACGGTGACGACTCGTCCGCCGTCCTTTTTTCCGTCCGGAATGAAATACGTAAACGAGGCGGGCTCCCCGCTTTGCAAGAGCTCGTTCAGCCTGCGGTCGATCTCGTCCTTCTGTTCGTCGGTCAGCTCGATCCGACTGTCCGTCAGGCGTCCGGTTTCCGCGATCACCGCGCCGTAGCCCGTCAGCGCGGCAAAGGGAGAAAACTGCGCCGCCCGCTCGGTCATCGTCATGCGGGGATGCTTCACGGACTGATGATGGGGAAGATGGATGATGTCGTCGTACCGCCCGCTCATGCTCTCCCCCATTTCTCAATCAGCCGCTCCGTTTCCCGGCGGATCGCCTCGTCCTCTGTGGCGTCAAGAAGCTCGGTGAGCGCGCCGACGGTCTCCCATCTCGCGGGGAACGCGCGCCCGGACGCCGGATCAAAAAAGTGATCCAGACAGCGGAGCATGCGGAGAACATGCTCCGCTTCCTCGCAGAACAGGATTTCACAAATCCCGTCGATCCCGTCCTCCGCGCTCATCTCCTCCAGCGTTCCCCAGGGACCGGAGAACTTGCCCCAGGGGCCGGTGTGATCCTCGAGGCTTTCCACGGATGCGATGTCGCTGTCGAAAAACAGGAAGAACGGAAGCTGCAGAGCCTCCTCGGCCCGTCCGAATTCGTGTTCGTTGTATTCCTCGCCGTTGTGCGAGCAGACCCCTTCAAATACGTTCCCCATCGTATCGGTGATGCGAACGCATTTGCCGTCGAATCGCTTCAAGTCAAGCATCGCGCTCCTCCTTTTGAAACCGTCATCTTCCCCCGGCTCCTCACGCTCTGTGCCCGCCGACCTGTTCGTTGCGCTCGCGGGCCGTCGCGCCTTCTTCGAGGTTCATCCCCTTCAAGATGGCGTTCTTGCCGTATTTCTTCTTGATGTCGAGCAGAGTCCGCTGAAGCTGTTTTTCTTCGGCGTCCGCCTGCTTTTCTTCTTCTCTCCGTTTTTCGAGCGCGGCGGGGTCCGTGAACAGATCGAGCTGTTCTCCCTCCGCGTCGACGGGGATCTCGCTCTCCGGGATCACGCGGTTCGCGACGACGTACATCCGGCGCACGAGCAGGTCCGGGTTCACGATCCGGTCGTACAGCACGCCGACCGCGTCCATGATCTTCCGCGTCGAGGAGGTGTACCCGCCGAGGTTCGCCGAGCCGTGCGCGGATTTCGGAACGACCCTTCCGTACCAGTCCGTCTCCGTCTCTCCCCGATAGTCCTTGTTTTTCCCCTCGTAGCAGACGGTCAGCACCATCTGATCGCAGACGAGCCCCTTGTCCACGAGGTCGAGCACGAGCAGATCGGTCATCTCGAGCGCGATCAGCCTCCCCTTTGCGGCGGGGTACGGCTCGGGGAGCACCTGCCCGGAGCTGACGGAGGAGGACTCCGGCCGATATGCCTTGATCGCGGCGAGGGTGCAGGGTTCCCACCCCCACGCGTGGTCGATGAGCAGCTCCGCGTTCACGCCGAAAAGCCGGTACAGCTTGTCTTCGCCGTAAAGGGACAGCCGCGCGACGTCGCCCATCGTATAAAGTCCGTTTGATTCGAGCTTCGACGCGATCCCGCGGCCGACCCGCCAGAAATCGGTGAGGGGTCGGTGCTCCCACAGCTCCCTCCGATAGGTCATTTCGTCCAGCTGCGCGATCCGCGCGCCGTTTTCGTCGGCGGGCATCTTTTTCGCCATGATGTCCATGGCGATCTTCGCGAGGTAGAGATTTGTCCCGATCCCGCAGGTCGCGGTGATCCCGGTCTCGCCGAGCACCTCCCGCATGAGCTTTTCGGCGAACCCCCGCGCGTCGAGCCCGTAAAAATCAAGATAGGTCGTCGCGTCGATGAAGACCTCGTCCACGGAATAGACGTGAATGTCCTCCGGCGCGACGGAGCGGAGGTAGATCGCGTAGATCTTCGCGCTGACGTTCATGTAATGCGACATCTGCGGCCGCGCGATCACGAAGTCCGCTTCGAGGGACGGGTCGGCGAGCTCTTTCGCGTCCGCGGATTTTCCGCGGAACGGACGGTTCCCGTTTTTCCGCCGCCGCTCGGCGTTGACCTGCCGCATCCGCTGATTGACCTCGAAGAGTCTGGCGCGTCCCGGAATGCCGTACGCCTTCAGGGCGGGAGAGACGGCAAGGCAGATCGTTTTCTCCGTCCGGCTCTCGTCCGCGACGACCAGATTGGTCCGCAGCGGATCGAGCCCGCGCTCCACACACTCCACGGAGGCGTAGAAGGATTTCAGATCGATGGCGAGATAAGTCCTCTCCGCTCCCATGTTTTTCACCTCCGCCCGGGATTCTTCCGTCGTCCTGTCCGGACATATCCCGTCCGCCCTCCCCGCCAGCCGACGGTCGGATGAGCGCGGAGGATATCTCCGTTCTCTTCCTTCATTATAGCACACGGAAGCCGCGTCCGCAAGTGCCTCTCTGAGAGGATTTGCGCCGCGATCCCGGCGGGGATCGCGTCCCCCCTCTTGACTTGACGAGCGTTTTCGGATATACTGTTCTCAGTACGCGGGGGCTGCCGCACATTCCCGCAGAAAGGGAGGCGCCGTTATGATTTTGATCGAAGAAAAAACGCCGTATTCCGTATTTTTCAAAAACACCGTGCGCCGGGTCACGGAGCGGATCGGGTCCCAGTATTCCTGCGCCGCCGTCGCCGTGGTCCGGGGAGACGAGCTGCTGCTCAAATTCTCCGCCGGGAACCGTCAGGATTTCAGCGGTACCGAGCTGCGCCATCCCGACCCGAAGCCCGTCACAAAGCGCACCCTTTTCGACATGGCTTCCGTCACGAAGCTCATGTCCACCACCATGATCGCCTTGCGGCTCATGGAAGAGGGGGCATACTCGCCCTATGATCCCGTCTCGCGCTTTCTCGGGGACGCCGGGAATTACGGCTCCGTGCAGCTGCGCCATCTGATGAACCACACCTCCGGGCTCTCCCCGCACATCCCGCTGTATTCGGTCTGCGCCGACCCGTCGGAGGCGATCGGGACGATCCTTTGCTCCGAGCCCCTCGGCAAGCCGGGAGAAGAGGTCCGCTACTCCTGCATGGGATACATCCTGCTCGGGCACGTTCTCGAGACGATCGCGGGCGCGCCGCTCGACAGACTGGCGGACGAGCTGGTCTTTTCCCCGCTCGGCATGAAGACCGCCTGCTTCAACCCGCTTTCCCGCCCGGACCGGATCGACCCCGCCGAAGCGGACATCGCCGCGACGGAGCTGTCCCGTCACACCGGGTATTACATCGTCGGGCACGTCCACGACGAAAACGCCCATTTTCTCGGCGGAACTGCGGGAAACGCGGGCGTCTTCGCCTCCCTCGACGACATGACCGCCTTCGCGAAAATGCTCTCGAACCGCGGTTCCCTCACGGGAAAGCGCTTTCTGAACCGCCGCACCTTCGAGCTGGCGATCCGCGACTATACCATAGGGCTTGCAGAGGACCGCGGGTACGGCTTCTCCCTCCGGCGGCACGATCTGTCCGCGTCGGGCGAATTCACGACGCCCGGGTCCTACGGACACAACGGCTACACCGGCACCTCCGTCTACTGCGACGCGAAAACGGGCGTTGCAGTGGTGCTTCTCACCAACTCCGTCCATTACGGCCGCGAGGACCGCGCGCCCTTCTTCCGCGACCGGAGGATCTTCCACAACGTCGCGCTGACGGAAGCGGACCGCGCGCTCGGGTGTGACCGCCTGTTCCCCGGCGAAACGGAACCTTGGGGCGCACCGTCCGTGTTTGAGTGAGACGAATAGGGGAAACGCGGCTTTCTTAGAAAGAAAGCCTGGCAAAGAACTTTCACACGACTGGTGCGGCGTACAGCCGAAAACCCTTCGAAAGGAGGACCCCCTTGACGAAACTGACCGTTCTCTCCGGCGCGGACGTTCTTTTGTCCTCGCCGGGACTCTTGAATCAGCTGGCTTGCTTCGGGACCGTCGGGCTCGTCACGAACCCCACCGGGATCACGAAAACCGCGGTTCCCGTTTACGAAGAACTGATAAAGTCCGTCCCTCTTTCCGCGCTGTTTTCCCCGGAGCACGGGGTGCGCGGCGACCGGCAGGCGGGCGCGGAGGTCGACGAATACCGGGACGATAAGACGGGGCTGCCCGTATATTCCTGCTACGGTCCCGGAAAGGGACGCGCCGAAGAGGCCCTCGCTTCCCTCGGATGTTTGCTGTTCGACATTCAGGACATCGGTTCCCGCTACTACACCTACCAATACACCATGACGGACTGCATGAGGACCGCGGCGGCGAGCGGCATCCCGGTCTGGGTACTCGACCGTCCTCCCATGATCGGCTGCTCGGCGGAGGGCAATCTGCTCGACCGGCGGTTCGCGTCCGGCGTGGGTCGCTTTCCGCTCGCGGCGCGGACCGGCATGACGCTCGGCGAGCTCGCGCTGTATCTGAACGATTCCGAAGGGATCGGGTGCGAGCTCAGGGTGATCCCCTGCCGGGGCGTTTTCCGCGGGATGTTTTTCGACGAGGGCGATCTCCCCTTCGTGTGCCCCTCTCCGAATCTCCCCTCCGTCGACTGCGCGCTGATTTACGTCGGAACCTGCCTCTTTGAGGGGACGAATCTCTCGGAGGGACGCGGGACCACGAAGCCCTTCGAGCTCTTCGGCGCGCCATGGCTGGATTCCTCCGCCCTGTGCCGGGAACTGAGGGCGCTCGAGGATGCCGGGGTCCTGCCGGGATGCCTGTTCCGCGAGGCCGCGTTCACGCCCACGTTCTCGAAATACGCGGGGGAGAGCTGCCGCGGCATCCAGATCCACGTCACGGACCGCCGGGCATTTCGGCCGTTCGACACGGGGGTATATGCCGTCTCGCTCGCCCGCCGTCTCCACCCCGACCGCACGGTCTGCCGCCCCTTCCTCGCGAATCTGTTCGGCTCAGACGAAATCCTGAAGGAGGATTTCGACCCCGCGGCGTATCTTGCCGCGCTTGCCGCCCCGCTCACCGCGTACCGGGAAAGGATCAGGCGCTTCCGGCTCTACCCCGAAGGACCCGAAGCCGCGCCGGAATAAACTGCTCGCTCAAAAATAAGGAAAACACACGGCGCCCCGATCCGTCGATGCCGACGGGCTGCCCGCCGCCGAATGAGGAGATCATATGAAAACAGGAATTTCCGTCAATTTCGCGCTCTCCGCGGACGCCGCCCGCGAGGTCTTTTCGCGTCTGCGTCTTCTCGGCTACGACTGCGCCGATCTGCAGAGCTTTGTCGACACCGAAACCGAATGGTTTTCCTCTCCGGACCGCGATCTCCTCTGGCGTCAGATCGGCGAGGCCGCCCGGGACTCTGGGATCGAGATCTCCCAGACGCACGGCCCGTGGCGCTTCCCTCCCCGGGATTTCACCGAAGAGGACCGCGCGGAGCGGTTTGAGAAGATGTGCGCCGCGCTCGAGGGCACGGCGGCGGTCGGCGCGCCCTGCATGGCGATCCACAACATCATGCCCTTCGGCGCGGACAAAAACCCGGAGCCACAGCGCTTTCTCGACATGAACCGGGAGTTCTTTTCGCGGCTTCTCGAAAAGGCGAAGGCATGCGGCACGGTGATCGCGCTCGAAAACATGCCGTTTCCGAATCTCACCCTTTCCACGCCGAGCGAGGTGCTCGCCTTCGTGCGGGAATTCGATTCCCCTTATTTCCGCGTCTGTCTCGACACCGGACACGCGGCGGTCTTCGGGCTCTCGCCCGGCGAATCCGTGCGTCTGATCGGGAGGGACGCCCTCGCCTGCCTGCACGTCCACGACAACGACGGCGTGCACGATTACCACTGGCTCCCGTACCGCGGCGTGATCGACTGGGCGGACTTTTCCCGCGCGCTGCACGAGATCGGCTTCGACGGCGCGCTCTCCCTCGAGACGAACGTCAGCGGAAAGCTCCCGCCGTCCGTCCGGCCGGAATGGGAAAAGGCGCTTGCCGCCACCGCGCGTGCCCTCACCATGAAGCCGTAAGAGCCGCCCCCGCGCGCGGCATACCTCAAAACGAGAAATCGCGCCCGCTCCTTTGCACAAGGATCGCGGACGCGGTTTTTTGATGTTCATACGGATCACAATCGAAAAAGGGGGAACGCGGCTTTCCCCGAAATGAAAGCTCGCGATGCTCCGCATCGCCGGCAAAGAACTTTCATTCGACCGGTGCGGCGAACCGCTCAAAGAGCATTTCGGGGCAACGTGAAGCGCCGTCCCCGTCCATCCGATCTCACTGCGCGCCCGCGCGGCATTCCGCCCGGCATTCCGCACGGCATTCTGCCCGGCATTCTGCCCGGCAGGTCGAACGGCTGATGAGGTATGCAAGGCGGGAGACGAAGTCTCCGTCCGGGTGCCGTCCCTCGCTCAGCATCCGGCAGAAGAACAGAAAGCAGTAAATCGCCTCGTGATCGTCGCCGATCTCCACCGTGAGCGCCCTTCCCGTGCCGGGGTGGGTAAAGCCGCAGGCCTCCCGGTTCAGCCAGCGCCGGAAGTTTCCCTCCCCGTCCCGCATGGCGCGCTCCACCGCGCGTCGAAAAGCCCTGGCCCCGCGCGTCCCCGCGCCGCGCGCACGGCGCAGAGCTTCCTTGTGCCGAAACAGCCCGGCGTCGAATTCCCGATACGTCATGCTCTTCGTCTCCCTCATCTTCTCCGCTCCTCCGCCCTCCGGGGATCGCCCGCGGTCCTTCTCCATGATAGAATATGCCGTCTTTGCCGCGGAATATGCGGGTCCGAGAGAAAAAGCGAGCCGCTGCATTTCTCCGTTTCCGGATCCATGCAGCAGCTCCGTTTATCTTCTTTTCAGAGGCTCTTTTCAGGTGGCCCGAGCGGCCCTTGTCCTTCCCCCGCGCACTTGCGCCGCGCGTTCCCGCGCGCGGGTTCGGTCAGCGCTTCTCGAGAAGGGGACGCAGGGCGGACGCGATCTCGGCTCTCGACGCGGGCTGGCCCGGGCGGAAATCGCCGTTTTCATCCGCCGTCAGGATACCGTCTGCCGCGGCCCACGCGACCGCTTCCGCCGCCCAATCGGACGCGCCGGCGACGGCGGCGGGTGCGTATTCCGCGTTCGGGACAAGTCCCCTCCCCTCGCCCTTCGCCCAGCGGAACAGGATCAGCGCGAGCTGTTCGCGCGTCACGGGATCGTTGGGACCGTACTCGCCGTTGCCGTATCCGAGTACAATGCCCTGCAACGCCGCCCATTCCACGCCGTCCGCGTACCATTCCCCGGCGGGCACGTCCGTAAACGTTCCGGTGCCTGCGACGTCGGGTTTGCCCTCCATCCGCCACAGGATCGTCACGATCATGCCGCGCGTGAGCGTTCCGCTCGGATCGAACAGCACCTCGGACACGCCGTTCATGATTTCGTTCTTGTAGACGAATTTCACGTCGTCGTAGAAGGAGTCCGTTTTGCAGACGTCCCGGAAGGGAAGCTCGTCCTCTGTGGGCGGAATCTCACCCTGCCTCTCGAGCGCCTGCCGTCTCCGGAGCGCTTCGGCAGCCCTGCGGATCGATTCGATCATGGCGCGCAGCTTCGCCTCAGCTCTCTCCCGCTCTTGTTCTTCGCGCTCTTCCTTATTTCGCTGCGCTTCGAGGTATTCTTCAAGCTGTTCGAGGATTTCGTCGATCGACGCCTGATTTTCCTCCGGGGTCTTCGTATCGTCGTATCCGAGGTTTTCGACAGCGCTCTTCGCTTCCTCGATCAGCCCTTCGACTTCTTCGCTGTCGCCGGGCTGTGCGAGCGCGTCGGCGCTCTGCTGCGCCTCGTCCTTCGCATCTTCGAAATCGTTCTCCCGCTGTTCTTTGAGGTCCTTTTCAAGCTGAGTGAGGATTTCGTCGATCGCTGCCTGATGATCCGCCGGGGTCTTGTCCCCGTCGTACGAGAGGTTTTCGACGGCGCTCTTCGCTTCCTCGATCAGCCCTTCGACTTCTTCGCTGTCGCCGGGCTGTGCGAGCGCGTCGGCGCTCTGCTGTGCCTCGTCCTTCGCGTCTTCGAAATCGTTCTCCCGCTGTTCTTTGAGGTCCTTTTCAAGCTGGGTGAGGATTTCGTCGATCGCCGCCTGATTTTCCTCCGGGGTCTTCGTATCGTCGTATCCGAGGTTTTCGACGGCGCTCTTCGCCTCTTCGATCAGCTTTTCGGCCTCTTCGCTGTCGCCGGGCTGTGCGAGCGCGTCGGCGCTCTGCTGCGCCTCGTCCTTCGCGTCTTCGAAATCGTTCTCCCGCTGTTCTTTGAGGTCCTTTTCAAGCTGAGTGAGGATTTCGTCGATCGCCGCCTGATTTTCCTCCGGGGTCTTCGTGCCGTCGTACCCGAGGTCTTCGATAGCCTTCTTCGCCTCCTCGATCAGCTCTTCCGCATCCTCGCTGTCGCCGGGCTTGGAGAGCTCGTCCGCGTCGTCCTTCGCTTCGTCCTTGGCTTCCCTGAAGTCGTTTCTGTTCTCCGCGTCCTCGCGGGCCTTTTCAACGGCTTCCTTGTTTTTTTCGACAACATCCGCCGGAGTGTTTTGGTCAACGGTCTGCTCCGCCTGTTCGATGGCGTCTTCAAGCTCCTTGATGACGTCTTCAAGCTCCTCGGGGATTTCGTCGCCGTACTTGTCCTTGATCTCGTCCAAGAGCGTTTTCGCATCGTCGAGGGCTTTGTTCAGATCCTCCTTGTCCGCCTCCTTGACCGTGAGGGTACCGGGCTCAAAGGTCACCGTATAGTTGCCCTGCTCCTTGTCGCCGGTCGGGGTGATGGCGTATGTTTTCACGGTCTCGGCGGTCAGCTCTTCGAAGCCGTACTTGATCAGATTTTCGTTCTCATTGTTCACCATGCCCGTGACTGTGGCGGTGAAGGCGGGATTGGTCTCTCCGACCGTCTTTTCCTTGTCGTCGGCTTTGACGGTGACGGAGGCGGGCAGAACGGTCACCTGAAAGCTGCCGGATGCGTCGTTGTGATCCGCGGCGGAAGCCTTATAGTACACCGTATGCTCCCCGGCGTCTGTGAAGGCGGGAACCGTTGTCATATAGGCTTCGCTCTGTGCGGCGGAGTAGGTAAAGGTCACGCTCCTGCCGCCCTCTGCCGCGGCGCTCGCCGTGACGGCAGCCGTCTGTTCCCTGCCGTTGTAGGTCAGCGTTCCGGTCTGGCGCACGCTGACGTCTGTCAGTTCGTATGCTTCCGCGAACACAGCCTTCAAAACATGGTCCTTCTCGACCTCCGCAAACGTATAGCTTTCGGGATAGTCGCTGACGGACAATGCCTGCCCGTCCAGCTCGAGGGACTCGAGCCGATAGCCTGCCTTCGGAGCATACGTGATCGTCTGTTCGCCCTCGACGCCCAAGAGAGGCGCGGTGATGGTTCCGCCCTCCGCCGGCTCGGCGGAGGTGAGGATGCTGTACAGATATTTCAGCGTATTGGTTTCCTGTGCGCTCTCTGTCATCCCGTTACACCGCGCTGTTGCCTTGATGACGATGTCGGTGCCGGGTACGAACAGATCCGTTACCCGAAAATGATATGTCACGGCAACAGGTTCGCCCGATTTCACCAATGGGAATTTGTGTTGCAAATCACCTGATAGGAACGTAAACTGATCGCCCCAAGGCGACACTTCAATGTTCATAACGACGTTTTTCGCATCATCTTCGCCCGTTGACGTGATCGTTACCGTATACGTTATTATATCTCCCGTGGTAGGAAAGATCTGAGTCTGGCCGGGACTGCCGGATTCAAGCCTATAGGAAGGCAGACCGCCGTAACGTTTCTCATAATCCGACGTGATCGCAACGGAGACACTTGAATCAAGCTCCCCCGCCGCCGGCGTCACGTCGACCAAAGCGCTGGCGCAGTCCGTCAGCATTCCGTCATTTTTTTGTTCGCTGAACACACAGAGCACGTCGTCCTCGCCGAATTTCCCGTTCAGATCCAGCGTGAATTCGCCGCTCTCCTCCGCCGGAGACGTGATCGTGCCATAGTATTTGATCTCGCCGTGATTCAGGATGACCGCCGAGACGTATTCCCCGACGACCGCGCCGGAGTAGGAGATCACGGCTTTCCCCCCCGAATAGCTGACGAGGGAGGCGTCGAAGCCGGCGCGCGTCTCGTCGAGCACGGTCAGCTTCCATTCCGTACCGGTATAAGCGGCGACCTCGCTCAGTGTGCCGGAGGCTTTCTTGCCGTTCGCGGAGGAGGCGAAGAGCACCTTCGAGAGATCGATCCGCATCGCGGGTCGGACCCCGCCGGGATTGAAGCTCATTTGACCGTACGTGGAAAGAGAGCTGCTCGGTCGATACACCGAGGAGCTCTTCTGATAATAGCCCGGTGTCCTCAGGAACACACATCCATCCTGTTTCCAATTAACGATGCTGTAGTTAAATACTCTGTAGAACCACCATGTCCCCTCCGGCACCCGGCTATCGTCGTTCGTAAAGCCGTAGGCCGCGTTCTTCATCTCGTCAAGGGAGAGCAAAAACAGCCGGTCGTCGGTGGGATCGCCGCCCTCGGTGTTGTAATCCGGGTTGTCCGCCGTCACCACATGGGACACGGCGAGGGCGTCAAATTCCCTCCCGGTGAAAGCCGCGTTCCTGAAACTGTCGCCGTCGCCGCTATAGTCGATCCCCGCGTTCACGGAAAGGTCGCCGCCCTCATCGCCGATGTTATGGGATGCGTCGTAGCCATTGAGCCAGGAGCGCATCGTGCTCCCCTCCCAGGTGACGGCCTCGTCCTCATCCGTGTGATACTGCCTTTGTTCCAGGACGAGGTCCGACAGCACGAACAGCCGCCCATCCGCGTTTTCGAGCACGCGCCACTTGATCGGGTCGGTGTTGTAGCCGCCCGCCCCGTCGCTTGACTGCGGGTATTTGCCATACCAGACGAAACTGTGCTGCGCGCCCTCGAGGATCAGACGTGCGGCGTCTCCCGTGATGATCGCGCGGGATTCGTAGGGCGTCACGGTGATCTTGACGTCGTCGATCCACAGTCCCTTCGTACAGTCCGTATACAGGAAATAGACCGCAAACTCGTCGTCAGCGCGGCCGGAAAGCTCGGGGACGAAGGAGGTCAGATCAAGGACGTGCCGCTGTTCGGCGTCACCCTCGACGGAAACAGTCCGTACGGGCGAATACACCGTGGACTTGTCCGGCGCCAGATAAACGACGCCGACCTTCATCTCCTCGTTGCTGTCGGGGTCCGTGCCGCTCGTCCAGAACGTCAGCGTCAGATTGCCGGTGTTTGTGAACTTCACCATCGGGGAATTGAGCCTGCAGTCGCCTTCTTCGGCATAGACGCTTCCCCTCGCCGCATGAAAGCCGACGGGCGTATCCGTTGAGCTGCTGTCGTCCCACTTCCATCCGCCGCCGTTCAGGACGTCGTTGTTTGCCCAGGAACCGGAGCATCCGGAGAACGGATCGGACGTGAAGTCCTCGTTCAGCAGGTCGGAAGCTCCCGCGGCGTCGGTCTTCAGAACCGTGCCGGGAATCACGCCGAAGATCATAACAAAGGAGAGGATCACGGCGGCGCAGCGTTTGAACATGTCGGTCATAGTTTTTTCCTTTCCGTTTTGGGTGGTTTCAGAAGAACACGGGGCTTATCGTTTGGTTCCACGGGCTCCCCGGGGGGAGCGTGCGGAGCGGGGGGAGCGTGCGGAGCGCTCGCCCTTCGGCGGCTTTTCAGCCCGCCGGTGAAGTACTTCGGAGAGGAGGCAGACCCCCGCGACGACGGCGATCAGACTCCAGAGGAGCGCGAGGCGGAACGAGCGCGGCATCGGCTCGTACCGCAGGAATTCGAGGCCAAACCGGAACAGGCCGTAAGAAATGAGGAAGAGCGGGCAGCAGAGCCCGGGGGTCTTTCCCCGTCTCCTGCGGAGCGCGAACCACACGAAGACCGCCGCGTAAAAGAAAAGCTCAAGCTCCCGCGTCGGCCAGCGCAGGGCCGTGCCGGGGATCAGCTTCCCGTAGCAGCAGCCGGTGTGAAAGCAATAAACGCGGCCGAGCGCCAGATGGATGATCTGGAGCAGCGTAAAGCAGTCGGTGAATTCCGCAGGCTCCTGTTTCGTCAGCTTCGCCTCGGCGAAAAGCACGAGCGGCATGAAGAGCATCGAGCCGTAGATTCTCCTCCCCTGATTCACGCCCCATTTCCCTTTCTCAAGGGAAGCGAACAGCCTCACGAACAGGAGATTGAGCGCGACGTTGAGGAGCGCCAGTCCGACGAGTGCCGGGAGCTTCAGCCCGAGCCTTTTCCGGACCGCGAACGCCCAGCATACCGAAAAAACTGCCGCGGCCGCGAGAAGCAGGATCAGCACGACGTGATTTCGGGTCAAGGCCATCGGCGCACCAACTCCTTCCGGGACGAAATAACAACTCTCCATTATAATTCATTGTAGCATATCGCGCGGACAAATGCAACGGATCCGGACAAAAAACACGGAAACGGCGATAAAAAAACCGGAATTTCCCCGCTTCATCCCTGCCGATCCCCGTTTGTCACAGCGTTCCCCGCGTCCGGAGCGCGGAGGATACGCCTTTCGTCGGGGCATGAGAAAACGGGGGAGCCGCAGAACATGCGCGATCCCCCGTTATATTGTGTTCTCTTTGCCGCCGTTTCCCCGGCCGCGGCAAATCCCGCCGGGCGTCCCGTAGGGCGTCCCCCGCCAAATGCCGGCCAAAATTCCGGGCAATGCCGGGCAGCGCCGGGCTTACGCGCCGATGCGCGTCTGGTTGACGCTCGTCATCGCGCTGTAAAGCCCGTTCTGCCGAAGCAGCTCGTCGTGGGTGCCGCGCTCGGCGATCTTGCCGTCCTTCATGACGAGGATTTCGTCCGCCTTCATGATCGTGGTCAGCCGGTGGGCGATCACGATGACCGTCTGCCGGTTCTCCGTCCGCGCGCGCAGGTTTTCGATCGCCTGCTGAATCTGCGCCTCCGTTTCGTTGTCCACCGCCGAGGTCGCCTCGTCGAGGATCAGCACCGGCGTGTTTCTCAGCACCGCGCGGGCGATGGCGAGCCTCTGCTTCTGCCCGCCCGAGAGGCGCACGCCCCTCTCGCCGATCATGGTGGCGTACCCGTCCGGCATGTCCCGGATGAACCCGTCCGCGCACGCGATCCGCGCCGCCTCGTACACCGCCTCCGGCGTCGGGTCGTCCGTGCCGTAGGCGATGTTGTCGTAAACCGAGCCGTTGAAGAGGAAGACGTCCTGCAGCACGATCGAGAGATTGCTTCGGAGGGACTTCAGCGTCGCGTGCCGGGTGTCGTGCCCGCCGAGCAGGATCCGTCCGGAATCGGGCTGATAGAACCGCTCGAGCAGGGACACGACCGTGGTCTTGCCCACACCCGTCGCGCCGACGAGCGCGATCATCTCCCCGGGCTTCGCCTCAAAGCTCACATCGTCGAGCACCTTAACCCCCTCGCTGTAGCCGAAGGTCACGTGCTCGAAGCGGACCTCGCCGCATCCCGCAGGGATCTCTTCCGCGTCCGGGTCCTGTGTGACCTCGCTCTCGGTGTCGAGCAGCTCGAGCACCCGCTCCGCGCACGCCCCGGAGATATGGATATCCTCCGCCAGCCGCGCGAGCATGGAAAGCGGGGAGTAGAACAGGGACAGATACATGAAGAAGCCCACGATGTCCGCCGTGGACATGGAGCCGCGCATGGCGAGCACGCCGCCCGCCCCCATGACGATCACGGTCCCGATGGAGGTCATGAACTCCACCGAGGGGTGGTACATGGCGGCGTAGAAATTCGCCCGGATGTTCACGAAGGCGTAGTGCTTGCAGTAATCCCGGAATTTCAGCGATTCCGACTCCTCCCTGCCGAACGCCTGGATCTCCTTCATGCCGGACAGATTGTCCTGCGTGTGCCCGTTCAGGTCGGCAAGGACCTCCTGATTGATTTTGAACAGCGGCGCGACCTTCGTGACGAAGATGCGCGACAGCCAGACGATGACCGGCACCGGCAGCATGGTGAACAGCGCGAGTCTCCAGTTGATGCGGAAGATCATGACCGCGACCCCGACGATCACGAGCACATTGGACGACAGATCGGGGATGGAGTGGGCGATCAGAAGCTCGAGCTGGCGCGTGTCGTTGATCATGCGCGACATGATCTGCCCGGTCTGCTTGTCCGCGTAATAGCGCATGGACAGGCTCTGGAGCTTGTCGTAGCACATCCGCGTGAGCTTCGCGACGAAATTCCACGCCGCGATGTGCGCCTGCCACATGGCGAGGAAGCGGAACACGGCGCGGGCGAGGTACGCCCCGAGCAGGATCCCCGCGAAGGTGAGGAGCGTTTTCACGCTCAGCGTGTCCGGCTCGCCCAGCGCCGCGGTCAGCCTGCGGACGGCCTCCGGCGTCACCAGATTGAGCAAGGACGCCATGAGCAGTGCGGCGACCGTCAGCGCGAGATTTTTGTGCCACGGGCGCGCGATTTTCAGCATTCGACGAAACATGATGTCCTCCGATCCCGGATTCCTCCGCGGAATCTCAGTTGTCCCCATTTTACCACACGGACGCGCGATCCGCAAGGGATTTTTTCAGAAAACCGGGGAGTGGACGGGCGGAAAGGACGACGGCGGCGCGTGCGGAAACGCTCACCAGCCGTTCTTCTCTCTGAATTGCTGAAATTTCTTTTCGATCAGCTTCTCCGCGAGTCTTCCCTGCGAGGCAAGCGTGGACGCGACGTTTCCGCCGTCCCGCAGGCAGAGCTTCATCGCGCCGTACACCCCGATCCCGTATATGTCTCCGATTTCCATGCGGCAGGAATCGAAAATCACGTCAAGCATCTTCGAGGATTCCTCATCGCGGGAATACTTCGATTTCAGGCAGATATCGTAATAGGCGGGCGTGATGTCAAAATGGCTCGCGTACGCGATCACTTCGAGGAGATAGGCGGCGGAGGAAGGATCGGCATGAGTGACGGGAAGCGCATAGAACACGGTGCAGAAGCTGTCGAGGAAGTGCGCGTATCCCTCCTGGGCGTCGTCCAGCTTCGGCGTCGGGATGATGCCGAAGTCCACTTCATAGCCGCGCATGGTTTCGATGTGCAGCATGACCTCCGTATAGAACAGTGCCTGGTTGTTCTCGAACATTTTCAGCATGGACTGCCAGTCGTCGGTCAGATAGATCTCGTTTTCGGAGGACTTCATCAGCTCCGACACCTTCAAAAGCGCGCCGACGGACCGCTCGTCCCCCGCCGTCACCCGCCACAGGCCCTCTTCGTCCTCCGAAATCATGGATTCGCCGGAACCGTAATACAGCACGATGCCGGTGATATTCTGTCCCTGCAGGCCCCAGCGGTCTTCCCTGCCCATTTTGCCGTCTCCGTTCAGATCCTGCGCGGCCGTATGCATCATCGAAAACATTTTGTCACAAGTCCACGCGCCCGCGTCAACCAGCTCATAGGGACTTTCGAGCCGATAATCGCCGAGAAGTCCTTTGTTGAAATAAAACGCCCGCACGCCTTCCTTGATGACGACGGTTATGTCCCCCGACGCCATGTAGCGATGCCCGGCGACGGACAGCGGTTCGCACAGGGCGGGATTCCACCACGTCTTGTCCAGCGAGAGTTCCGGCAAAGCGGCCAGATCGAGGAGATTGCCGTCCAGGGAGAGAGGCGCGATCGTGTAGGAACGAAGACCGAAAGTATCGTAGGTCGTATCCGCCGAAGCGACGAGCGCTTCCACTTCGCTGACGGGCGACTGCTCCGGGCTGATTTCCACCTCGATCGTGAAATCATAAGTATCCGTGAGGAACGCGTTGCGGGTAAAGACGGCGTCGTTCAAAACGGATCCCGTCATTTCCTCCGCGGTCATGTCGTGAACATACCAGCCGTTGCCCTCGTTCGGCGCGCAGCTGAAAATGCGGAAGGTCTTTCCGTCAAAATCCCGGATTTCAAGATCGGGATGAATCCGGACTTCGGCGGCAGCCTCCCCCGCATTTTCGGAGGGACCCTGCGGCTGCTGTGCGGAAACGGCTTCGGTCTCCTCGTTTTTTTCGGAACCGGAACACGCGGACAGCGGACCGCAGAGCGTAAACGCCAGCACAAGCCCGAGAAAACGGGTAAAGGATTTCATCTTGTCAGCCTCCCTTTCGGTATGAATGGCGGTTTTCTTTCGCGCGGATAGCGTGTGCGGATGGCGCGAGCGGACGGTGCAAACTCCGTCAGCGCTCCTCCCCAAGGCTCCACGGAGCGCGCCGCACCGGGAAATAGACGGTATAGCGCTCGTCGCCGATCGCCCAGAGAGGCTTGAAACGGAAATTGACCGGCTGATTCCGGGTCGTCCAGTTCGGCAGCCACTCCTGCCACCGCCTTTCCTCCGCCGGTTTCAAAATCGTTTCCGGGTTTTCGATATCGCCCCAGAGCGTCCGCTCCTCGCCGCATATACCGGCGAGCGTGACGGGCCCGTCGAGGAACGCCACCGTTCCCGGCTCGTCCGCGAGGGGATGGACCGTCAGCCGTTTCGGGAATACGATCCGCAGCACGTCGTCCTTCCATACGCCCTCGATCCTGATCGACGACGCCTCGCGCTTCCACGCGCACGCGCCGCCGCCCAGAAATACCGTCGGCTCGGTCGTCCACCACGGGATCCTCACGCGCACGGTCCCGTTTACGGCTTCTTCGGCTTTGATCCGGATTTCGACCGTCCAGTTATCCGGGCGCTTTGTGATTTCACGCTGGATCGGATGGTATCGGACACTCTCTCCCGTCTGCCGAAGAACGTCGACGCTGAGCTGTACCACGACGCCCGCCCATTTTGTTTCGGCACGCACGCCGTGGAACTGCGCGACGGTGAGTTCGCTGTCTTTTGCGTAGAAGGAGAAATCCTGAAAGATCGTATTGGCCTGCATCATCGTGTCGACGCAGCACCAAAAGCTCTCGGTGCGGGACGCCCAACGCTTGACGGAGCCTGCGGCAAGGGGCAGATAGTACGCGACAAGGCCTCTTTTCCATTCTCTCTCAGGAATGTCGCAGTCGATGATGCGGTTCTTCTCCTCCTGCCAATGCGCCTGCGCAAGCAGCCCGTTCCAGAGATTGCGTTCGATGTAATCCGCATACCGCATGTCTCCCGTCCACCGGAAGAGGTAATCCGCAAGCCGGATCATGTTGTAGACCACGCAGTGCTCCTGATTCATGTTTCCGAGACGCGCGGCCTGCATGCCCATCGGCGTCCAGATCTCGCCGCAGGTCTGCCCGCCCGTCGCGTACATGCCGCGTTCGGTCACGGCAAGCTCCCAGTACCGCTCGACGATCCTGCGATACCGTTCCTCTCCGGTCACCTCGTATGCCCGGGCCGCGCCGTGGATTTCCGGAATCGTCGTATTGGCGTGCATATTGGTCAGCATGTCTTCTCCTCTGAGGAGGGGCTCGAACAGCCTGCGCCGCTCGTAAAGACGCATGAGGCGGAGGTGTTTCTCTTCCCGCGTGACGTCGTAGAGATCCGCCCAGAGCTCCATCATCCCGCCGGTTTCTTCCCAGTCCATCATGTCGTCCATGAGTCCGGGCGTGATATCCGCCGTGAAGCGGTCGAACCAGTCCGCCGCGCCGAGAAGGATCTCCCACGCTTCGGCGTTTCCCGCGATCCGCGCCATTTCAAAGAGACCGAGCATGATCTTGTGACAGACGTACTGCGGCGCCCATGTGTGCTTACCGCGTTTCAGCCAGTGTAGATTTTTCTCCGGAATGGAGAAGCACCAGCCGTTTCCGTGCTCGCGCTGACAGCGGCCGATCTCCGACACGATGAAATCCGCCTTGCGTTTCAGGTCGGCGTTCTTCGTCATGCGGATGACGCGCGCCGCCGCGCTGAGCCAGTGCCCGGTCGCCTGTCCCCTGAGATCGGACAGCGGTCCGTCCCAGCCCCAGTGGCAGTTTTCAAGCTTTGCGACGCTGCTCGTCAGCCCGGCCTCCCTGCGAAAATGGAGGAGCAGATTGTCCGAGGTCAGCTCCATGAGGTATTCGGTGTTCCGTTCTCTGTGCTCTTTGAAGACTCCGGGCAGAAGATCGCTCTCACTGCCGAGTGAACGCAAAAAATCCATAGTAATTCTCCTTTTGCCGGCTTTTGCCGTCTCCGCCGCGGTCCGCCGGCCGATCTGCGGAGGCACCGTTTTGTTCGGTTCATCGCCGCTCGGCGGACGAGGCGGAAGAGGCTGTCCCAAAATAGAAACGGGCGGCTTCTGATTGAATTATACCATATTCCGGGATGGGTTTGCAAGAAGCCTGCCTGAAAAAAATGCTTTGGCAGCGGTTTCACGGTGTAACGCATTCATCTTTCTTCAAAAACGGCATAAAGGTCGCTCCCGCGGCCGCCGGTTTTCAGCAGCCGCGGGGCGTGACGGCACACCAACGGGGATGACCCGCAGGGTTATCGGTGCCGAGCGGCATGATGCTCTCCTCCTTTGACGCAGCTTTTGACGGAAAATGATCGTTTTTTGGTGATTGAGATGAAGAGCGTCCAAAGAATCACGGGTAAAATTGAGGTAAACTTGACATCACATTCCATGGGTTTTCCCTTGACAACAAGGCGCTTCGTGTGATATAATCTTGAATGAAAGTCTAAATGTGGATTTCTTGCGTTTCTTCACGACAATGAAAGCAAAAAACTTCATGACGACGCCCGGAAATCCGGAATTGACGAAACGATGCGGCCCGGCCGCGCGATATTCCGCGGGGCGGAGGGCGGCGTGAAGCGCCTTGTTCAATGGGATCGGCGGCACACGGGAAGAAGGGGCGCGGACGGCATATGCCTGCTCCGACGATCCGATGACCGGCAATGCGTTTGCCGTTTCCAAGACGGACGGAAGCGGACATCTCAACCCGCTCCATACTTTCAAAGATGGGTTCCGCCCGGGCGGATGGATCGCCGCCCCGTCGAAGGGGACGGGATCATCGGCTGCATCCGGGCGTATTTTCCTCTTTTCGTGAAGAAACCGGGATGTATATCAGCGCATCGGAGTCGGAGAAGAATACCGCAGGCCCGGAGATTATCCGGCTCTGTGAATCCCTCGGCTGTCGATCAGGAACGGATTCCGTTCAGGAAAGAAATCGCGCAAGACCTAAAATGAGGTAGCAGGTGTGCTTGAAGTCTATACGCTCGAACAGGCGGAGCGGTGGGACGCCATTGTTTGTACTTTTCGGGACTATGATGTCTACTGGCTGAGCGGGTACGCAAAAGCATTTCAGGTCCACGGAGACGGAGAA
>JAFYBN010000009.1 GCA_017540175.1 Clostridia bacterium
ATCTGAACGCGCCCATGTAATGCGCGTTTATGAGCGCATGAGGAAATTCGCGCAGGCGCGAATTTCCAAGTTTCGGCTGCAGCGTATTTAGTTCGCGCTGAATCTGTTCAAGTCCAGTTCCTTTGTCACTTGCTGTTCGCCGGCAAGTACCGCTGAATAGGTGAGAGGAGTGAAGCTGCACCGTCGGAGCCGCTGAAGAGGATCAAGAACAACAGATTGGATGGCCAAGGGGGCCCTCGGGGAGGGCACCTGCGGCCTGAGCTGGTGCCCTCCCCGCGCCGCCCGCGTAGGACAATACTTCGTTCCACAAACGCGAAGCGTTTGTTTCAAAAACCATGCGGTTTCAGCAAATTCTACCCGTGACACCGACCGCACCCTCGACGCAGTCAGGCTGGGCAATACAAATCCGTAATTCCCAAACACGGAAGTTCGCACTGCGCGCGAACTCGGGCGAGGAGTTTGTTTCCTAAGGCGCAGTACAGCAAAAAACCTGCTCCCGAAAAACGAAAGCAGGTTTTTGTCGTTATCGCTGTGCGCTGTCAGCGCGAATTCCCCGCCGGGGAACGAAAGGGATACGAAATCAGCCGGCGCGCTGCGCCTGCAGCTTTTCGAGCTTCTCCAGCGCCTTGTCGCGCGATTTTCCGAACAGCTTGATGCTGCGCTGCCACGCCGACGCCAGTCCCGTGCCGCCGCCGTAGATGACGTTGAAGACGGTTCCGGAGAAGCTGCCCCATTCGTTGATGTACGCCGGGTCGTAGCACCGGGAGGACAGGATGATGTCCATCATTTCGGAGGATTCCTGATCGCGCATGTACTTGTAGGTCAGGGCGGTGTCGTAGTACGCGACGGTGAGGGTGGTCATGGACTTCGCCGCCATCGCCTCGATGATCGCGCCCGCCATTTCGGTGTTGTTCTGCGAAACGGGAATGACGACCGCCTTCGCCGCGGTGTTGTGCACGAAGTTGTAGAAGCGGCTCTGCCCCTCGTCGAACTTCGGCCACGGGATGACGCCGAACTCCGTCTCGCTGTTGCGCATGCGGATGATGCACTGCGCGACCTCGCCGTAGAAGAGGGCGCGGCCTTCCTCGAAGATGTAGCGCAGATCATCCGTGCCATAGCTCGTGCGGTCGGAGACGAAGACGTTGTCGAGATCGCCGAGGATCATGCCCGCCTTTTCCACCACGCGGGTGACGCGGTCAAGATCGGTGATCAGGGTCGGGATGCCCTCCGCGTTCTTCGGGGCGAGCTGTTCGCCCGAGGCATAGAGCAGGCCGTAGCAGGTGTTCGCCGTCGTGACGAAGCCGAACTGGTCGATCTGGGGCTTCAGCTTGCCGTCGCCGTCCAGATCAAGCGTTGCGACCTTCAGCATTTCGTAAAGCGTGTCGTAATACCAGCGGTCCTCGCGCACAAGGGTGTAGATGTCGTCCAGCTGGTAGTCGGCGTGCAGTTTCTTGTTGAACATCAGAATCCACGTCGCGTCGTTGTCGATGACGGTGATGTCGCCCGTGCCGAGATAGACGTCGCCGTAGAGGGAGCAGTCCTCGGTGAGCCGGTGATCCCACCACGGTTTTTCGAGATTGATGTAGGGCATGTCGTACATATTGTAGACGTAGCCGTCGATGCCGAGGGTCTGGCACCGCATAATGCCGGTGAAGCCCGCGTCGTACGAGCCGCCGCCCGCCTTGATGTCGGTGACAAGATCGCCGCGGACGGTGTTGTTCGTTTTATATTCGCCGAAGACGATGTTGTAGGTTCCCATCAGGTAGTCGTTGCGCTCGTAAACCGCGTCGTTGATGACGTCGCCGGTGATCTCCTCAACGAAGACGTCATAGGTAACCCAGTCCGAGCCGCAGTCGTCGTTCGCGCCCGCGGTGATGACCGTGAAGTCCTCGCCCCCGAAATCGAGATCGGGAATGTCGGGCTTGATTTCCTCGGTTTCGGCAACGGCCTCCGCGCCTTCCGCCGAGGGAGCCGACGGGTCCGCGGCAGCCGCCGTGTCGGATTCGTCCGTGTTCTGCTTGCTTTCCGAGCAGGCGAGAAGCCACGAGGACGCCATGCACAAAACGAGGAGAAGGGAAATCAGTTTTTTCATGAAGCGCTCCTTTCAGTTGTTGCGATACGGGTGTTGTGAATGTTGTTTTATTATATAAAAAAACTCCGTGTTTGTCAAGGGGAAACCTGCCTGTTCTTGTGCAGATTCACCGTTTTATGCGCGGAGTTGGATGAAATTTGAGATGTTTTTTCGCTTTTTCGCGTCCCGTGCCGGATTTTGCCTTGCCAAGCCGCGCGGGATGTGCTATAATGAAAACACTTGGGACGCGGCGGAACGCGCCCGAAAATCAAGGAGGAATTTCTTATGCTGAAGGATTTTTCAAAGGAAGTGTTTGACGTCGTGATCCAGGCGGGTCAGTCGAACGCCGAGGGCTGCGGAATGGGCGAGACCGAGGACGCGTTCGGACAGGACGGCAGGATCTGGTATCTGAACAACGATTTCACGATCAGCCTCGCGGCGGAGCGGGTCTGGGGGAACGAGATCGCGAGCGATTTCTCCCTGTCCTTCGCGCGGGAATACCTGAGAGCCGGGCTTCTCGCGCCGGAGCGCAAGATTCTCATCGTCCGCAGCGCGGTGGGCGGCACGGGCTTCCGCGACAACCGCTGGAAGCCGCAGGACGATCTCTTCCTCCGCATGACCGACATGATCAAAACGGCGATGGAGCTGAATCCGGCGAACCGCCTCGTCGCGCTGATCTGGCATCAGGGGGAGACCGACGCCGGCTTGAACGCGGGCTATGAGGAGCATTACAACAATCTTATGACCCTGTACCGCCTGACCGCGGACGGCTTCGGCGTCCCGGAAATCCCCTTCATCGCGGGAGATTTTGTGCAGCAGTGGAAGACGGCGAACGCGGCGATCTGCGAGCCGGTCATCCGCGCCATCCGGGACGTGTGCCGCGACGTCGGCGGCGCGTTCGTCGAAACGGACGGACTCTGCTCGAACACGCAGGAAAAGCGGCAGATCCCGCTCGCGTGGGAGGACACGATCCACTTCTCCCGCCGTTCGCTCGTCGAGCTGGGCAAGCGGTATTTCGCGGCGTATCGGGGCATTCTCGCAAAGAACGGCTGAGACGGAGAGGAGCCGGGGGGCGCGCACAAAAAATGTCGATTCCCGCCGCATACGCTTGATTTTCGAAGAACGGTATGATATAATCAAATCGAAAACAGAGCGCGGGAGGGGATACCATGGGCTTTTTGGCGTTCGTGCGGAAAATGATCGACAGCGTTTTTGATTTCGCAAACATCTTGATCTTCATCGTGGCGCTTTTGGCATTGGCGTGCTTCTTCATCGTCAAAAACGAAAACAGCAAGGTCGATCTGAACTTCGAGGAATGGAAGAACGAAAACTATTATTCCCGGGACGTCTACCGCAAGCTGAAGTTCGGTTATACGGCCTTTCTCACGTGCATTACCCTCTTCCCCCTGCTCGGCATGCTCGGCACGGTGATGTCCCTGGTCATGCTGGATTTTTCGGACGCCCAGGGACTCATCAGCGCGCGCAGCAGCTTCTTTGTCGCGCTGACGTCGACGGCGTGGGGGATCATCTTTGCCATCATCTTCAAGGTTTTGAACGTGTTCATCGCAACAAGCGCCGACGACAATATCCGCAAAATGACGGAACTCATCGACCGCAAGGCGCTGAACGTCGACAGCCGCCGTGTGAAGGTGGTCGACGTGAAGCCCGGACGCCGCAAATGGAGAAGGTGAGCGCATGAAGTTCAAGGACGTCACGCTCGATTTTACCTCCTTGCTCGACGTGATTCTCATCATACTGTTCTTCTTCATCCTGTACAGCGTGTTCGACATGGATCAGGCCATCGCAGAGACGGAGCAGACGCGCGAATCCTACGAGCAGATGAGCGCCGACCTCGAAGACGAATACCGCCGGAAGCAGGATGCGCTCGACGAGGAGCGGGAGCAGGCGCGCGAAAAGATCGAAGCGGAATGGGACAGACTACTCGCTCTCGGGGATGAGAGCGCGGCAAACCAGCGCGCGCTCGACCGGTTCGAGGGGGGCGGAATGCCGACCTTTCGCCTTCTGATCCCGGACGACGATCCGTCCGGAAACTGGAGCCTGCGCGTTCTGCGCGGGGGCGAGATCGCGGACGAGATCCTCCCGGGCGAGCCGCTGGACGAGCGGATCCGCGAAGCGCTCGCGACGGTTTTCGCGGAGGATAATGAGGTCATGCTCGTGACCTTTCTGTACGACGGGAACGCGCTCGGCTCAAACCGGCTGTGCGCGGCGATCCTCGACGCGTTCGGCAGGGTGGGCGCGGCAAAGAGCGGCTTTTATCTCAACACCATCAATATATCCAGATGAGGAGGATCGGAAATGGAAAAGAAAAAGAAGAGTAAGGTCGGCGGAACCGTGGGAGCGGTCGCCGTGGTTGCGGTCGTGCTCGGCGTCCTCTTCGGAACGGGCAAGCTCGGCTTCGGCAGCGGACTGGGACTCGGAGGTTCCGCGCCCGAGGCGGAAAAGACCGCCGCTGAGACGCCGGCGGAGACGCCCGCGGACACGCAGGAACGGAGCGGGGAGTCCGAGACGGATAAGGTCTTCGAGATTCGGGTACAGGGCCGAGAATACAATTATGAGAACGTCACCTACGGCGGAGCGGAGCATCCTTTGGACGATCTGATCGCGGCGCTCGCGGACGCGGACAAGGACGCGCGGATCCAGTTGATCGTGGAGGACAGCGCGACGAAAAACGCCGTGGACGACCTCAAGGCCGCGCTGACGGCCGCGGGATTCACGAACGTGCATTCCGAAGACTGACGGCTGACGGCGTGACGGCGGATCGATCCAAAAACCTTAAAACATAAAACCCTCCCGGCGGCAGGACGAAGCCTGAACCGCAGGGAGGGTTTTGTCACCATTTTTTCCCCTTGACGTCGGGGCATTTTGATTTTTTGAATGCCGCGCGGAGCTCAACGTAGCATCCGCATTTGAGGCACATGCCGGAGAGCAGAAAATCACAGCTCCGGCACGCGGCAAGGCGGCGTTCGTACAGCGCTTCGTCCGTCCGGTCCTTTTCCGGGATGCGTCCGATCCCCGCCCGGACCGCTTGGTACACGTCTCCTTCTGCGGCCTCCCGGAGCAGACAGCGCCTGCATTCCTTCATCGTTTCGGCGTTTCCCGGGAAGGGTTCAGCGGACGAGGAATTTCACGACGGAGCAGGGCGGCAAAGTCGCCGTGAAGCCGTCCGCGGTCAGCTCGAACGCGTCGAAGCCCGTGGTCTTCACCTTGTCCGGCGTCTCGAAGGTGTTGTGGTCGTGCGGGTCGCCCGTGAGGATTTCCGCCGTCACCTCCGTCACGCGGCGGTCGGCGATCTGGCAGAGGATTTCCGCACTTTCCGTGAGGGAGGTGTTCACGATCGTCGAGACGATCGTGCCGTCCTCCTTCATCGACGCGCTCTCGATGAGCGTCGGGAACTTCCTCCTGCGGTCGATCTCGGTGACGGGGGTCGTCAGGTGGGAGCCGAGCAGGGTGTTGTCCTGATGGTCGCGGAACAGGGCGAAGGCGTAATAGGTCGGGGTGAGGAGCATGTCCGCCCCGTCGGTCAGCGCGACGGACTGGAGCACGTTGATCGTCTGCGCGATGTTCGCCATCGTCACGCGGTCGCTGTGCTTGTTGAAGATGTTCAGGGTCATGCCCGCGACGATGGCGTCCCGGATCGCGTTCTGCTGGTAGAGGAAGCCGGGGTTGGTGCCCTCTTCCACGTCGTGCCAGATGCCCCATTCGTCCACGATGAGACCGACGCGCTTTCTCGGGTCGTACCGGTTCATGATCTCGCTGTGGCGGGTGATGATGTCGTCGATCTGGTACGCGCTCGCGAGCGTGAGGGCGTATTCCTCGTCGTCAAATTCCAGCGCGCTGCCCTTGTGGCCCCAGTCGTGGGTGATGGTGTAGTAGTGCAGGGAAAGTCCGTCCATCATGCCGCCCGCGCGTTTCATGAGCACGTCCGTCCAGTTCACGTCCCCGCCGTTCGGACCGCAGGCGATCTTCATGACGCGGTTGTCCCGGCTGTACTGGCGGACGTAGGTTGCGTAGCGGCGATACTGATCCGCGTAGAATTCCGCGCTCATATTGCCGCCGCAGCCCCAGTTTTCGTTGCCCACGCCGAAGTATTTGAGCCGCCACGGCTTTTCGCTTCCGTTTTCGCGTCTGAGGTCCGCCATGGGGGAGACGCCGTCGAAGGTCATGTATTCGACCCATTCGCTCATTTCCTGCACGGTGCCGGAGCCGAGGTTGCCGGTGACGTAGGCGTCGCACCCGAGCTGGCGGCAGAGCTCGAAGAACTCATGCGTGCCGAAGGAATTGTCTTCGATGACCCCGCCCCAGTGGGTGTTGATCATCTTCTTACGCTTTTCCTTCGGACCGATGCCGTCCTTCCAGTGATACTCGTCGGCGAAGCAGCCGCCCGGCCAGCGGAGCACGGGAAGCCCCATGGCCTTCAGCGCGTCCACGATATCCTTTCTCATGCCGTTTACGTTCGGGATGGGGGAATCCTCTCCGACGTAGGTGCCCTCGTAGATGCACCGTCCGAGATGCTCGCTGAACGTGCCGTAAATGTCGCGGTTGATCTTGCTCAGGGGCTGGTTGGGATTGATCAGGTATTTTTCCATGGTCTGCCTCCGTTTTTAATATTCACCCGCATTATAGCATATGGGTGGGGCGGTGTCAAGACAGAAAATGAAGAGGGCTGTCCGCCCGTGCATCCGACGCAAACCGGCACGAAATGTCCTTCCCGAAGGTCCGGTTTCCGCAACGGGCGGGAGATTACTCTCCCCCGCCGACTTCGTTTCACAAATTTTCCTCAAAGGATGGACACGGCGCGCGGAATGTGATACAATGAAGCAAAGATCGACCCGGGCTCCGGCGGAGCGCGGGTCGGGCGGAAAGGGTTTGGATGATGGCCGTACATTTTGACAGGGAACGCATGGCGCGCGTCATGGAGACCCATGAGCTGTGGTGGGAAGGAAAGCTGGACAGACCCCTCGTCCACCTCTCCCTCGGAGGGCGGTACCCGGCGGAGGGCAGTCCGCGGGCGCCCTAGCTGTCGCAGGCGACCTGCGCGGATTTTTCGTGGTCCGCGGAGGAGATCGTCGACACGTTCGATTGGGCGCTCAGCCAAAACGAATACATGGGCGACGCGTATCCGAGCGTAAATTTCGACGCCTTCGGCCCGGGCGTGCTCGCGGCGTTCTGCGGGGCGCGCCTCGACAACTCCAGCGGCAGGGTCTGGTTCTGGCCTGCCGAGGACAAGCCGATCTCCGGGATCCACGCGGTCTACGACCCGGAAAACAAATGGGTGAAGCGCATCCGGGACATTTACCGGGCAGGGGTCTCGCGCTGGGAGGGCAGGGTCATCATGGGCATGCCCGACCTCGGCGGCATCCTTGACGCGGCGGCTTCCCTTGTGGGGACGGAAAATCTCCTTTACGCGCTCATCGACGAGCCGGAGGAGGTGGACCGCCTGGTCGGTGAGCTCGAGACCGCGTGGCACGCCGCGTACCGGGATTTCGCCGCCGTGCTCGCGCCGCAGGGCGGCTTCACCGACTGGAACGGACTGCTTTCGAAATCGCCGGCGTATGTTTTGCAGTGCGATTTCTGCTATATGATCGGACAGGAGGCGTTCCGGCGCTTCGTGCTCGGCACGCTGAGGCGGGACACCGAAAAGCTCACCCATACGATCTACCACCTCGACGGCATCGGGGAGCTGATCCACCTCGACGACATCCTGAGCCTGCCGCGGCTGAACGCGGTGCAGTGGGTGTACGGGGCGGGCAAGCCGGGCGCGCGGCATTGGCTCGACGTGTACCGAAAAATCATGGACGCGGGCAAGCAGATCATGATCATCGACGGCGTGGCGGAATTCTTTGACGTCTGGCGGCAGCTCGGGGGCACGCCCTACGCGCGGTGGGGAATGCCCGCCGCCGAGCGGGACCGGGCGCTCGCCTTGCTTCGGGAAATCGGAATTCGGGAAGACATCGGGGGATGACGGTATGAAGACGCTGAAAGACGCGAAAATCGGAGAGGTTGTCGTTGTGACGAAGCTGAACGGGGAAGGCGCGCTCCGTCAGCATTTTCTCGATATGGGCGTGATCCCCGGCACGGAGATCACGGTCGTGAAATACGCGCCGATGGGGGACCCGGTCGAGCTTCTGCTCCACGGCTACAAGCTCACCCTGCGGCTCGAGGACGCCGCGAAGATCGACGTGGAGCCCGCCGGAGAGAAATCCGGATCAGAGAGCCGCGGGGCGCGCAGAAAGGTCAGCGAGCACCCCGGACTCGGCGAGCCGGGCAAGTACCATCCGAAGGGGAGCGGCGATCCCCTCCCGGACGATACCCTGCTCACCTTCGCGCTCGTGGGGAATCAGAACTGCGGCAAGACCACCCTGTTCAACCAGCTCACGGGGGCGAATCAGCACGTCGGCAATTTCCCCGGCGTCACGGTCGACCGCAAGGACGGCGCGGTGCGGGGCTACCCGAACACCCGCGTGACCGATCTGCCCGGCATTTATTCCATGTCCCCGTACAGCAGCGAGGAGATCGTGTCGCGCAATTTCGTCCTCGACGAAAAGCCGAAGGCGATCATCAACATCGTAGACGCGACGAACATCGAGCGCAACCTCTTCCTCACGATGCAGCTGCTCGAGATGAACATCCCGATGGTGGTCGCGCTCAATATGATGGACGAGGTCACGGCGAACGGCGGAACGGTCGACGTGAACGAAATGGAATCCGCGCTCGGCGTGCCGGTCGTCCCGATTTCGGCGGCGAAAAACCAGGGCATCGCGGAGCTGATCGAACACGCGATCCACGTCGCGCATTTCCAGGAGCGCCCCGCGCGGCAGGATTTCTGCGACGAAAGCGATCACGGCGGCGCGGTGCACCGCTGTCTGCACAGCATCTGCCACCTGATCGAGGACCACGCCCGGGACGCGGAGATTCCCCTGCGCTTTGCGGCGTCCAAGCTTGTGGAGGGGGACGCGCTCGTGCTCGAGAAGCTGAAGCTCGATCAGAACGAGCGGGAAACCATGGAGCACATCATCCTCCAGCTGGAAAAAGAAAGAGAGCTGGATCGAAGCGCCGCCGTCGCGGACATGCGCTATACCTTCATCACGAGAGTGTGCGAGGCGTGCGTGAAAAAGCCGAAGGTGAGCCGGGAAAGCGTGCGCAGCGAAAAGATCGACGCGGTGCTCACCGGAAAGTGGACGGCGATCCCCTTCTTCATCCTCATCATGGGGCTCGTATTCTGGCTGACCTTCGACATCATCGGCGGGACTTTGCAGGGGCTGCTCGAGAGCGGGATCGAAGCGCTTACCGCCGCGGTTGACCGCGGCATGAGCGCGGCGGGCGTGAACGAAACGATCCACGGGCTCGTCATAGACGGCATTTTCGCCGGGGTCGGCTCGGTTCTGAGCTTTCTGCCCATCATCGTCACGCTGTTCCTCTTCCTCTCCCTGCTCGAGGACAGCGGTTACATCGCCCGCGTCGCGTTTTTCATGGACAGGCTGCTGCGCCGCATCGGTCTTTCGGGGCGGAGCATCGTGCCGCTGCTCATCGGCTTCGGCTGCACCGTCCCGGCGGTCATGGCGACCCGGACGCTGCCGAGCGAGCGCGACCGCAAAATGACTATTCTGCTCACGCCGTTCATGAGCTGCACGGCAAAGCTGCCGATTTACGCCTTCTTTGTGGACGCCTTCTTCGCTGAACACAAGGCGGCGGTCATGATCGGGCTCTATCTGCTCGGCATCGCGGTCGGCATCTTCATGGCGTTCCTCTTCAAGGGGACGCTGTTCAAGGGCGAGGCGGTCCCGTTTGTGATGGAGCTGCCGAATTACAGAATGCCGGGCGCGAAAAACGTGCTCCGGCTGCTCTGGGAAAAGGCGAAGGATTTTCTGCAGCGCGCCTTCTCCGTCATACTCATCGCGACCGTGGTGATCTGGCTCCTGCAGAGCTTTGACTGGAGACTGCGGCTCGCCGCCGATCAGCAGTCGAGCATCCTCGCCACGATCGCAGGCTGGATCGCGCCCGTCATGCGGCCGCTCGGACTGGGAGACTGGCGCATCTGCACCTCCCTCATCAGCGGCTTCATGGCAAAGGAAAGCGTTGTCTCCACCATGGGCATCCTCTTCGGCGAGAGCGTTTCCGCCGTGCTGACCGTGCCGTCCGCCGCGGCTCTGCTCGTGTTCTCCCTGCTCTATACCCCGTGCGTGGCGGCGATCACGTCCATTCGGAGGGAGCTCGGCGGCAAGTGGGCGCTCGGGGTTGTCGTATGGCAGTGCGCCATTGCGTGGATCGCCGCGTCGGTCGTCCATTTGATCGCAATCCTGCTCTGACGTCTGAGGGGCAGGGGGCGGGAGGCGGCTCGTCCGCCCCGCACAACGCATATCCGCGCATAGAGGCACGGAGGAGGAAGGCGTATGAATTTCTGGGATGTTTTGATCCTCGCGGCGGTTGCCCTCGCCGTCGCCCTCGCGGCGCTTCAGCTGTATAAAACGCGCAAGCGCGGGGGCTGTTCCTGCGGGGAATGCTCCTCCTGCGGCGCATGCCCGTCCCGCGGCTCGTGTTCTTCCCGCGGCGCGTGTCCGTCCTGCGGGAAAACGAAGGCAGCAAAGGATCACAAAGTAACCGAAGAAAACAAGGACGGCGTCGGAAACGAAGGCAGCGGGGAAAACGAAAGATAAAGAATAACTGAGATCAAATTCACGGGAGGAGCCTTTTATGAACGACAGGGAAATCGTGCGCGATCTCGCGCGGGCATACGCCGCGGTCGCGTTTTCCGACGAAACGAAGGCAAAGGCCGCGAACTGGGGGCGGATCAACGCCCTTGACGCGAACGCGCGCCCGCCGATCATCCTCGATCAGCTTCCGTGGCACGAGTTCGCGGGGCACGAGGATCTGAAATGCCTGTGCGCCGATCCGTTTCTCAGGGACATGGAAAACTATTTCCGCTGCGAGCTCTTCCGCGTCCGGCATTTCGGCGCGGACCTCGTCCTGCCGCCGTATTACCCCTGTTATAAGGTCATGGACGACACGGGGTACGGCATCTCAACCGTCACGCAGGACGAAAGCGGGCACGCGGGCGCTCAGACCCATCTCTTCGTCGACCAGCTTCCGGACGACGCCTCGCTCGCGAAGCTGAAACGGCGTGTCGTCACCGCGCGCCCCGAGGAGACGGCGCGCAGAAAAGAGCGCATGGAGGACGTGATCGGGGACATCCTCGAGGTGCGTCCCACGGGGGTCATGATCTGGGCGGCGATCTGGGACCGGATCACGTTCTGGAAGGGCGCGGAGGCGTGCCTCTGGGCGCTGATCGACGAGCCGGATTTCGTGCGCAGAATGATGGCGCGGCTCGTGGAGATCGAGATGGACTACGTCGACCAGCTCGAGGCGCAGAATCTTCTTGCGGCGGGCGTGGGGACGAAGTGCCACTGCGTGGAGACCTACGTCGACGAGGAGCGGTGGAGACGGATCGATCAGGCGCACATCCGCACCGAGGACTGCTGGATCTCGGGCGCGGCGCAGATCTTTTCGGAGGTCTCCCCCGCCATGCACGACGAGTTCGAGATCGAATTCATGAAGCCCCTCTACGACCGCTTCGGCTGGGTGAATTACGGCTGCTGCGATCCCTTAGACAGAAAGATCGACATCGTGCGCAAGCTCAAAACGGTGCGCTCCATATCGGCGAGCCCGTGGACGAACGTGGAGATGCAGGCGGAGGCGATGGGCGGCGACTACGCCATGATGCGCAAGCCCAACCCCGCCTACGTCCGCGCGGGATACCCCGAGCGCGACGCGGTGGTGAAGGAGACCCGCGCGACTCTGGCGGCGTGCCGGAGAAACCGCACGCCGGTCGCCTTCGTGCTCAAGGACATCACGACGGTGAGCGGCCGCGTCGAAGGGCTCGGCGAATGGGTCGAGCTCGTGAAAGCGGAGATCGAAAACGGATAAAGCGGCGGGAACATCGGACGTCATCGGAATCGGACAACATCAAACGGAACCGACGGCAAGGGCATCGGACTGCGGGGCGGGAGCAAGACGGAAACAGAAAACAGCGAACGGAGGATATGGTAATGAAGGAATTTGCCGAAAAGCACATCGCGGTCAACACCCAGAGCAGCGTCAGGATCGCCGGGGAAGGCGGCGCGGTCGTGTACGTCGATCCGCTTGAGATCGCCGGGGAGCCGCACGACGCGGATCTCGTCCTCGTCACCCACCGGCACGGGGACCATTTCTCCCCCTCGGATATTGCGAAGCTCGTAAAGCCCGGGGCGGTAATCGCCGCGCCGGAGGGAATGGCGAAGGAAGCCGAAAAAAGCCTCGGGATCCCGGTTCTGCCCGTCAGACCCGGCGAACGGTACGAGGCGGGCGGCGTCCGCTTCGAGACGGTCGCGGCGTACAACAAATTAAAGCCCTTCCATCCGAAGAGCGCGGGATGGGTGGGCTATGTGGTCGTCATGGACGGCAGAAGGATTTATGTCGCCGGGGACACGGACGCGACGAAGGAGGCGGAGGAGACCGTCTGCGACGTCGCCCTGCTGCCCGTGGGCGGCAAGTACACCATGACCGCGAAGGAAGCCGCTGGGCTCGTCAACCGGATGAAGAAAAAGCCCGCCGCGGCGATCCCCACGCATTACGGAACGATCGTGGGAAAGAGCACGGACGGGGCGGACTTCGCGTCGGGCGTGGAAGACGGCGTCGAGGTCGTTTTGAAACTCGGATGAGAGTGAGAATATCGAAGAGGACCGCGCGGCGGCTTGAGCGTCTGCGCGGTCCTTTGTCTTTTCACGGTTTCGCAGCTGTCGTTCCTCTGCCCCTTCCTGCTCTCTTTTTCCACAGCCCGGAGATCAGATAGGTTCCTCCGATGAGGAAGGGAACGAGCCCCGCGAGGGCGTTTCCGTACCAGAAGCCCACGATGCCGAGCCCGAGCTCGATCCCGAGCAGGAGCGCGAGCCCGATCCGCGCGGCGAGCCCGTCGAGCAGGGCGACCGCGAGGTTCAGCCACGAGTTGCCCGAGCCGTTGATCAAAGCGAAATTCGCCGGTCTCAGCGTCGCGCCGAGGTACTGCACGAGCGCGACGGGAACATAGATCAGCGCCATCTCAAGCACCGCCTCGTCGTCCGAGAAGAGCCCGAACAGCCATTCCGGATGGAACACGGTGACGACGGCGAAGAGGCTCGCCGGGATCGCGACCACCCAGAGCGCGGTGAAGACGATCTTCGGGACGCGCTCGAGCTTGCGCGCGCCCAGCGCCTGGGAGACCATCGCGCCGCCTGCCGAGGAGATCGCCTGCGACACGACGCCGATCATGCTCTCGAGCTTGCGCGCGACGCCGGTGACCGCCACGGCGACCGTTCCGTAGGAGTTGACGTAGGAATTCACGAAGAGCATCGAAAACGTCACCGCGGCGGACTGGATCACCATCGGGATGCCGAGGAAGATGAGCGGGCGGGTCGTCTCTCGCCCCAGACGGAAATCGGCGGGGCGGAAGGCGAAGCGGATCTGCTCCCTGCCGCGGTATAGCAGGCGCAGAGCGAAGAGAAAGCTGAACGCCTGTCCGATCACGGTCGCAAGCGCCGCGCCGAAGGGACCCAGACCGAGCGGGCCGACGAAGAGGATGTCGAGCACGATGTTGATGACCGACGCGATGGCGATGATCTGGAAGGGGTGACGCGAGTCGCCCATGCCGCGCAAAATCGCCGAGACGAGGTTGTAGCCGTAGATGAAAAAGGTTCCCCAGACGCAGGTGACGCTGTACTGCCGGGTGAATTCCCAAATGTCCTCCGGCGTGTTCAGCCAGCCGAGGATGCCCTGATAGGAAAAGAGGAACACGCCCGTGATGACGACGGCGAGCGCGCCGAGCAGGGTGAACAGCGTGCCGACCATTTCGCCGACCTTGTCCTTTTCGTCCTCCCCGACATAGCGGGAGATGAGGATCTGCCCCGCGTTCGAGAAGCCCATCGCGACGAAGGTGATGAGCTGGAGCACCTCGCCGCCGATCGCGACGGCGGAGAGCCCCTCCGTTCCGACGAATTTCCCAACGACGATCATGTCCACCATGTTGTAGACCATCTGGAGCAGGCCGGACAGGAACAGGGGTGTGGAAAAGCGGAGCAGGGTCTTCGGCACGCTGCCCGTCGTCAGGTCTCGGATCAGTTTTCCGTCCTTCGGCATGGGTGTCCTCCTTTCGTCGGATGGGATCTTGAAACTGATTATACCATGCCCGGCTCCGTCTGTCAATGCGCGGACGGGATTTTGGCGGCCGAACCGGCGGGACCGGCGGCGGAGTAGGTTCTTTCGGGAGGCTTCTTTGCATCTCCCTCTTTGTTTACATTTTCCGCTTGAAAAACAGTGCGGACGCGGTTATACTGAAAGGGAAATCATTTCGCGGAAAGGCTTTTCTATGAAATACAGCTTCAGGACTTTTCTTTTGATCACGCTCGCGCTGGCGCTTCTTCTGTCGTCCTGTGCGAAAAACGGAGCGGACGGTGCTCCCACGGGATACGTCAAAGCGTCGGACGAGCAGGCGGATTTCACCCTCTATGTTCCGCAGAACTGGACGATCGATCTCTCCTCCGCCGCGGCGGGGGCGTACTGCTCGGCGTCCGATCCGTCCTCCGTCAGCGTCATGGCGTGGGAGCTTCCGAACGCGGACACCACCCTCGACGAATGGTGGGAGCTGAACCGGAGCGAGATCGAATCCGTCTTTACGGAGTTCGCGGTCGTATCGGATGAAAACACGACCGTCGACGGACTTTACGCGAAGAAGGTCGTCTACACGGCGTCCATCGGCGGGTACGCGTACCAGTACATGCAGGTCGCCGCGATCAAGGGGACGTCCGTGTACCTCTTTACCTACGCGTCCGTGGAGGAGAATTACGAGACCCACCTCGAAGAGGTCGCGAAGATGCTCGAGTTTCTGAAAATCGGATCATAATAATATGACGGAACATTATCTCGATCAGTCCTCGACCACAAAGCCGTCCGACGCGTCGGTCGAGGCGGCACAGCGCGTCAACCGCGAGCTCTGGGGCAACCCGTCCTCGGTGCACGCCGAGGGAAGGCGCGCCGCCCTCGCGCTCGCGGAGGCGAGAGCCGACGTCGGGCGCACGCTCGGGATGCCGCGCTTCTCGAAGGACATGCTGGTTTTCACCTCCTGCGGCACCGAAGCGAACAACCTCGCCATGCTCGGATGCGCGCGCTCGAAAAAGCGCCGCCCCGAATGCCCCGGCACGGTCGTGATCTCCGCGGGCGAGCACCCGTCGGTCGAAAACCCCGCCGTCCTGCTCGAAAAGGAGGGCTATGCCGTCGTCCGCGTCCCCACGCGCGGGGGCAGGCTCGATCTCGGCGCGCTCGAGGAAGCTCTCGAAAGCGCCTCAGCGCCCGTGATCTTTGCCGCCTTCATGCTCGTGAACAACGAGACCGGAGCGGTTTACGACGTGAAAGCCGCGGCGTCCCTCGTCCGGGCACACGCCCCCGACGCCGTGATCCACTGCGACGCGGTGCAGGCGTATATGAAAATGAAATTCACGCCGATGTCACTCGGCGTCGACACGATGACGGTCAGCGCGCATAAGATCCACTCCGTCCGCGGCGCGGGCGCGCTTTACGTTTCGGCGGACGTGCTGAAACGGCGCAACCTCACGGCGGTCATGCCCGGTGGCGGTCAGGAGAACGGATTCCGCAGCGGGACCGAAAATCTTTCCGCCATCGCGGGCTTTGCGGCGGCGGCGCGGGAAGGGGCCGAGGAGCTGGACGCGCGGATCGCGAAAACGGCGGCGCTCAGGGCGAAGCTCGACGAGCTGCTCGCGCCTCTCTGCGAAAAAGGGGTGCGGATCGCCCTGCCCGAGGGGGCGTATCTCTCGAACATCGCGAGCGTCGTGCTCCCGTCCATACGGAGCGAGACCATGCTGAATTACCTCTCGGGGCGCGGCATTTCGGTCTCCGCCGGCTCCGCGTGCTCGGCGGCGTCGAAGAAGAAAAGCGCCGCGCTGCTCGCCTTCGGGCACGACGAGCGGACCGCTGATTTCGTCATCCGCGTGAGCATCGACCACACGAATACGGAAGACGATCTTGCCACCTTCGCCGAAGCGCTCTCGGAGGGGGTCGACGGGCTGCAGAGGAAACGGTGACGGGTGACATGAAATACAAAAACTATATCTGGGACTTCGACGGCACCCTCTACGATTCCTATCCCCACGTCTGCGCCTGCTGCTGTCAGGTGCTCGCGGAGGAGGGGATCCCGTTTGAGCGGGAGGACGTCATGCGGCACCTGCTCGTGTCCTTCGGCGACATGAAGCGGCACACCGGCATGAGCGACGAGGCGTACCGCCGCTTCGTCGACCGCTCCCACATCGTGGGGGACGGGGAGATCGAGCCGGTCGCCGTGCCGTTCGACGACTGCGAGGCCGTTTTGCGCGCCGTGATCGAAGGCGGCGGACGGAATTTCATGTACACGCACCGGAACGAAACCGTGTACTATTATCTCGAAAAATACGGCATGAAGCGGTATTTCGCCGATTTCGTCACCTCCGAGGAGGGCTTTCCCTCAAAGCCCGCGCCGAACGCCGTGCTTGCCCTGATGGAACGCAATGGGCTTTTGCCGGAAGAGACGATCATGGTCGGGGACCGGGAGATCGACGGGCTGAGCGGACAGGCTGCCGGCATCGCGGGGGCGCTCGTGAATTATCCGCCCGCCCTGCCCGACGGGAGAAGTCCCGCCGAGGTCTCCCGCATGGACGTGATCGCCGCCGATCTGAGCGATTTTGCCCGGCAGACGGGGATTTTTTGAACGGCGGGCAACAGATGTGCCGCGGCTTTGTGCACCTCAAACGTTTTTTTTGCACGGGCTCGCGAAAGATTGTGAAATCTGCGGTGTTTTTGCTCTTGCGTACTTTGGCGGAATGTGGTATAATATGTACGTAAGATAGGAGTATGGAGAGTGGGTTCGAGCGAATCCGCTCTCTTGTTTTGAAACGGAAGGCCCATATGAAACAGAAACAAAGCGTCGCCGAGGTCGTTACCGCGCTGGCGAAGCCCCTGTGCGAAGAGTTCGGCTACCTGCTCTGGGACGTCGAATATGTGAAGGAAGGCGCGGACATGATCCTGCGGCTGACCATCGACACCGACGCGGAGGGCGGCATCACCATCGACGACTGCGAAAAGCTGCACCGCGCGATCGACCCCATTCTCGATGAAGCCGATCCCATCGAAGAGCCTTATATGCTCGCGGTTTCCTCCCCCGGCGTGGAGCGGACGCTCACCAAGCCCGAGCACTTCGAGCGCATGGCGGGCGAGGACGTGAATCTCCGCTTCTTCGCCGCGCACGACGGGAAAAAGCAGCTGCGCGCGACGCTCGAGGGTTACGATCGCGAAAAGGACGAGGTCGTCGTCCGGATCGACGGGGAAGAGAAGCGCTTCCCGCACAAGGAGCTCGCGAAATGCGAGACGGTATTTGACTGGTAAAGGACCAATATTTTCTTGAAAGGCATGGACAGGTTGACATGAACGCAGAGCTTTTTGAAGCCCTCGAAGCCCTCGAAAAGGTTAAAGGAATCCCGGTTGATTATATGCTCGAGAAGGTGGAGGCGGCCCTCCTCTCCGCCTGCAAGAAGGAGCTCGGCGGCGCGAACGCCCGCGTGGACATCGACCGCGCGAAGAAGGACATCCGCGTCTACAAGACCCGCACGGTCGTGGAAGAGGTCACGGACCCGAAGACGGAGATTTCCCTGGAAGCGGCGCAGGCGATCAGCCGCCGCTACGAGGTCGGCATGACCGTGGACGAGGAGCTGAAGACCAAGAACTTCGGGCGCATTTCGGCGCAGACCGCGAAGCAGGTGATCGTGCAGGGCATCCGCGAGGCGGAGAAGAACAACATCACCCGCGAATACGAGCGCAAAAAGGAAGAGGTCATTTCCGCGAAGGTCTCAAAGCGCGACGACACGACCGGGGACGTCTGGGTCGACACTGGCACCTCGGAGGGCGTGCTTCTCCCGAAGAGCGAGCAGATTCCGGGCGAGGAGCTGATGGTGGGCGACCGCGTCCGCGTTTACGTCACCGAGGTGAACCGCTCCGATTACGACGGCGAGCCCGTCGTCACCCTGTCCCGCACCGCGAACGGCATGGTGAAGCGCATGTTTGAAACGGACATCCCGGAAATCGCCGACGGCATCGTGCTCGTCAAGGGCGTGGCGCGCGAGGCGGGTTCCCGCACGAAGATCTCTGTCCTCTCCCGCGATCCCGACGTGGACGCGGTCGGCGCGTGCATCGGCGCCCGCGGCATGAGAACGGCGGCGATCGTGGAGGAGCTGAGAGGGGAAAAGATCGACGTGATCCAGTACTCCGAAAAGCCCGAGGAATATATCGCCGCGGCGCTGTCCCCCGCCTCCGTCATCGACGTGGAGTTCGACGGGGAGCGCAGCGCGGTCGTGCACGTGGCCGGCGACCAGCTCAGCCTCGCCATCGGCAAGGAGGGACAGAACGTCCGCCTCGCCGCGAAGCTGACCGGGTGCAAGATCGACATCAAGGGGATCAAGCCCCAGCTCTGAGATCCGGATATGGCGACGACGAAGAAAAAACAGACCCTGCCGAAGAAGAAGAGCCCCGAGCGGCGGTGCGTCGGATGTCAGGGGACGTTTGAAAAGCGGGACCTTCTACGCGTGGTGCGCTCGCCCGAGGGAGCGATCTCCCTCGACTTCACCGGAAAGAAATCCGGGCGGGGCGCGTACCTCTGCAAGAACGAGGCCTGCCTCAAAAAAGCGAGAAAAACCGGTATCATCGCCCGCGCGCTCGCGTGCGAGATTTCCCCCGAGATCTACGACGAGCTCGAAAAGGAAATCAAGCTCGGCGCGCCGGATGAGGAATAGACCGGAGAAAAAAGGAATAGAATCCTCCGGCGCACCCCGCCCCGGGGCTGAGCCGCGGAGGAAGAACAGGACTCAATGACGGAAAAAACGGAAAGATTGATCGGACTCTGCAGAGCCGCCGGAGGCGTCGCCTGCGGAACGGACGCGGCGCTCAGGGAGATCCGGCGGGGACGCGCGAAATTCGTGCTCATCGCCTCGGACGCTTCGGAGCGCACGCGAAAACAGCTCACGGACAAATGCAAGTATTATCATGTAACCTATTTTGACGGAATTTACAGCGGCACGGCTTTAGCGGATATGCTCGGCAGGCATTCCTGTTGCGCGGCAGCCGCGTTTACCGGCACCGGACCGTGGGAGGGCGTGAAGAACGCTCTCGCACCAAGCCTCACCGAACGCACAGGGGAATGCCGCGATAGGCAGAAAGGATGATGGATCATGGCAACGAAGTCAAATTCGATGTTCAGGGTATCGCAGCTCGCGAAGGACCTCGGACTCAAACCGAAGGAGCTCAGCGTCATGCTCGAGGATCTCGGCGTGAATGTGAAGAGCACCTCCGCGACGCTTGAAGCGGACGAAGTGAACCTTTTGTTCGAGCATCTTTCCGCGGGAGCGCGCATTCGCGACATTGACGGATATCTGAGTAAAAAGACAAGCATCACGCTTCCCGAATCTCCCGACGCCCGCGCCGCCCGCGAAAAGGCGGAGGCGGAAGAGGCCGAAAAGGCCCGTCTCAAGGCGGAGGAGGAAGCGAAGAAAGCTGCCGAGGAAGCCGCAAGGATCGCCGCCGAGAAAGCAGCCGAGGAAGAAAGACGCCGTGCGGAGGCGGAGGCAAAGCGCAAGGCCGAGGAAGAGGCCAAGGCGCGCGCCGAGGCCGAAGCGCGCGAAAAGGCGGAAAAGGAAGCCGCCGAAAAGCGCCGCGCCGAGGAAGAGGCGAAGGCCCGCGCCGAGCGGGAAGCCGCCCAGCGCGCGCAGCATACGCAGCAGCAGGGTCAGCAGGGTCAGCGTCCGCAGCAGCCCCGTCCGGCCGGCCAGACCGGTCAAACCGGCGGCCAGATCGGCGGCCAGACGCCGAGACCCCAGCAGGGCGCCGCACAGGGGCAGAGACCGCAGACTCCGGGCGGCCAGCCCTACCAGCCCCGCACGGGCTACGGCTATGGAGCGAACACGGGCATGAGACCCGGCGACAACCGCCAGAGTCAGGGCAGACAGGACGGCACGAGACCCGCGGGCACATACGGTACGGGTACCTCCGGCTCGTTCGGCGGGCAGAGAGGTCAGCAGACCGGTCAGCAGGGACAGAGACCGTACGGTCAGGGCGGCCAGCAGCAGAGACCGGGCGCCTCCCAGAACCGCGGCTTCTCCGGACGGGACAAGGATGGCGGCGAACGCGCTCCGATCCAGCCCCAGCCGAAGCCGAAGATCGAACAGGGCGTCGAGAGAAAGCGCACGGGCAGCACCCGCATCGTGGATACCCGCACCGGCTCGAACGCGGTCGATCTGTCGAAATACGACGAGAGACTCGATAACTTCACGCCCGAGATGGACGAAAAGAAGTCCTCCTCCGGGAAGCAGAAGCTGAAAAAGCAGAACCAGAAGGGCGATCAGCGCGGAACGGGCCGCAAGAGCGACAAGGAACGCGCCGCGATGGACAAGATCGCGAAGGCGAACCTCGAAAAGGCGAGAAAACAGCCGCTCAAGGTTTCCCTCCCCGACGAGATCACCGTGGGCGAGCTCGCCCAGAGACTGAAGATCACCGCCGCGGAATGCGTCAAGAAGCTCATGATGATGGGCGTGATGGCGACCGTCAATCAGGTGGTGGATTACGATACCGCGTACCTCGTTGCCGACGAGCTCGGCGCAGTGGTGACGAAGGAAGTCAAGGTCACGATCGAAGAGCGGCTCTTCGGCGGCGAGGATACCGTCAGCGAAGACGAGCTTGAGATCCGCGCGCCCGTCGTCGTGGTCATGGGCCACGTCGACCACGGCAAGACCTCCATCCTCGACGCGATCCGCCACACCAATGTGACGAGCGGTGAAGCCGGCGGCATCACCCAGCACATCGGCGCGTACCGCGTCAACGTGAACGGACGCGACATCACCTTCCTCGACACCCCGGGGCACGAGGCGTTCACCGCTATGAGAGCCCGCGGCGCGCAGTGCACCGACATCGCCATCCTCGTGGTGGCGGGCGACGACGGCATCATGCCGCAGACGGTCGAGGCGATCAACCACGCGAAGGCGGCGGGCGTCGACATCATCGTGGCGATCAACAAAATGGATAAGCCGGACGCCGATGCGGAGCGCGTGAAGACCGAGCTGACGAAATACGAGCTCGTGCCCGAGGAATGGGGCGGCGACGTCATGTGCGTCCCGGTTTCCGCGAAGACGGGCATGGGTCTGAACGATCTGCTCGAGGACATCCTCCTCGTCGCGGACGTGAAGGAATACAAGGCGAATCCGCACAAGAGAGCGAAGGGCGTCGTCATCGAGGCGAAGCTTGACAAGGGCCGCGGCCCCGTTGCGACGGTGCTCGTACAGGACGGCACGCTCCGCTCCGGCGACATCGTGATCGCGGGCACGTCCGTGGGCCGCATCCGCGCCATGACGAACGACAAGGGGCGCACGCTCAAGGAAGCGGGTCCGTCCGTTCCGGTAGAGATCATCGGTCTTGCCGAAGTCCCGGTCGCGGGCGACGAGTTCAACGCGGTCGAAGACGAGCGCATGGCGAGAGAGCTTGCCGACCAGAGACGCGAGAGAGCGAAGGAAGAGCAGTTCAAGCTCTCCGCGAAGGTCTCCCTCGACGATCTGTTCAACCAGATCGCGTCCGGCGTCAAGGAACTCAACATCATCGTCAAAGCGGACGTGGGCGGCTCGGCGGAGGCTGTCAAGCAGTCGCTTGAAAAGCTCACCAACGAGGAAGTGCGCGTTCGCGTCATCCACGCGGCGGTCGGCGGCATCACCGAATCCGACGTCATGTTCGCGGCGGCGTCCAACGCCATCATCGTGGGCTTCAACGTCCGTCCGGACAAGAGCGCGATCGATTCCGCGGAGCGCCAGAACGTCGATATCCGCACCTACCGCATCATTTACGAGTGCATCGAAGAGATCACCGCCGCCATGAAGGGCATGCTCGCCCCGCAGTACAAGGAGGTCCTGCTCGGCCACATCGAGGTCCGTCAGGCGATCCGCGTGCCGAACGTCGGCATCATCGCGGGCTCCTACGTGCAGGACGGCAAGGTCACCCGTCAGGCGCAGATCCGCATCGTCCGCGACGGCATCGTCATCATGGAGGACAAAATCTCCTCGCTGCGCCGCTTCAAGGACGACGTCCGCGAGGTCGCGCAGGGCTATGAGTGCGGCATCGGGCTCGAGAAGTGCAACGACATTCAGGTCGGGGACATCCTCGAGGCGTTCGTGATGGAAGAGGTCGCGCGGTAACAGGAGTACGCGGCTTTCTGAAGAAAGCCTGGCAAAGACTTTAATAAACGAGGGGAGCCCGGAACGGTATGAAAACACCGTTCCGGGCTCCCCTCGTTTATGCCTCCGATCCGCCGGGCGGATCATTTCTGAAAGTTTTTCCGTGTCCCTTTGGTTTTCTCACAGCTCGCAGTTGCCCACGGTCCGCGGGAACGGAATGACGTCGCGGATGTTCGCCACGCCCGTGAGGTACATGACGCAGCGCTCGAATCCAAGGCCGAAGCCAGCGTGACGCGCCGAGCCGTACCGTCTGAGGTCGAGATAGAAATCATAGGATTCCTTCTCGAGTCCAAGCTCGTCCATGCGCTTTTCGAGCAGCTCGAGAGAATCCTCTCTCTGGCTGCCGCCGATGATCTCGCCGATGCCGGGCACGAGGCAGTCCATCGCCGCCACGGTTTTGCCGTCGTCGTTGAGCTTCATATAGAACGCCTTGATCTCCTTCGGATAGTCCGTCACGAACACGGGGCGCTTGAAGATCTCCTCGGTGAGATAGCGCTCGTGCTCGGTCTGCAGATCGCAGCCCCAGGAGACCTTGTAGTCGAATTTGTCGTTGTGCTCCTTCAGAAGCTCGATCGCCTCGGTATAGGTGACGCGGCCGAAATCGGAGGTGAGCACATGGTTCAGCCTCTCGAGCAGCCCCTGATCGACGAACTGGTTGAAGAACGCCATTTCCTCCGGCGCGTGCTCCATCACATAGGAAATGATGAATTTGAGCATGTCCTCGGCGAGCTCCATGTCGTCCTGCAGATCGGCGAAGGCGATCTCCGGCTCGATCATCCAGAACTCCGCGGCGTGGCGGGTGGTGTTCGAGTTCTCGGCGCGGAAGGTGGGCCCGAAGGTGTAGATGTTTTTGAACGCCATCGCGAAGGTCTCGCCGTTGAGCTGGCCGGACACGGTGAGGTTCGTGCTCTTGCCGAAGAAATCCTCGGCAAAATCGACCGCCCCGTCCTCGGTCCTCGGAACGTTTTCGAGATCGAGCGTCGTCACGCGGAACATCTCGCCCGCGCCCTCGCAGTCCGAACCGGTGATGAGCGGGGTGTGGACGTAGACGAAATCGCGCTCCTGGAAGAATTTGTGGATGGCGTAAGCGGCGAGGGAGCGCACGCGGAACACCGCCTGGAAGAGATTGGTCCGCGGGCGGAGGTGGGAAATGGTGCGCAGGTATTCGATGGTGTGCCGCTTCTTCTGCAGGGGATAGGTCGGGGTGGACGCGCCCTCGAGCACGACGGAGGAGGCGCGGATCTCAAAGGGCTGGCTCGCGTCGGGCGTTTCGATCAGCTCGCCCTCCACGATCAGGGCGGATCCGACGTTGAATTTAGAGACCTCGGCGAAGTTTTCGAGTGTTTCGTCGTACACGACCTGAACGGGCTTGAAATAGGTCCCGTCGGACAGCGTGATGAAGCCGAAGGATTTCTGCGCGCGGATGCTTCTGACCCAGCCGCCGACCCGGACGGACGCGTGGTCGACCGTGTCCCGCTCGCGCCACAGCGTGCGGATGCTGATAAGTTCCATGATTTGGATTCCTTTTCGAACTAGAATTGATAATAGCGTATTATATCACATCCGCACAAGGATTTCAAGGGGTTTTCGCGCTTTTTCCGAACGCCGCGGGCAGCGGATTTCTAAAAAAACTTTGCCGATTTCAAAAAAAGCCCTTGACAAGCCCGCACTTTCGTGCTATAATGCGCTAAACCGATGAGGAAGAGTGAGTACGTTCCGAAAGAACCTCCCAGAGAGCCGCGGGCGGTGGGATCGCGGCAGGCATCGCGGAGCCGAATGGACTTCCGAGGGCGACCGGAAAGGATGCGGATGCGCGTCCCGGTATGGAAGCCGGAGTTTTGGACCTCCGTCAAAAAAGTCCGGCGTATGATGGTACGCACTGAGTGGACGTGTTTCACGTCAGGCCGGGTGGCACCGCAGGATCGAATTTGAATCCTGTCCCAGCAAGCTTTTGTTGGGACGGGATTTTTGTTTTCAGACTTCTCCGTTCCGGGAAACCATCGTAAAATTCATATCCGCAAAGCGGAAAGGAGAAACTGTCATGGCAGAAAAGAGAACCGTCGTCACCGAGGAGAAGAAGGGCTTCTCCGTTCAGGACCTCATCGTGGTCGCCGTCCTGCTCGCGGCGGGCGCCGTCCTCAAGCTCGTTGTGGGCAGCGTCGTCAACTTCTTCGGCATGAAGCCGAATTTCGTCATCGCTTCCTACTGTCTCGCCATCCTGCTCACGCGTCCGAAAATCTATCAGGCGGCGATCATCGGGCTGCTTGCGGGCGCGATCTGCCAGTTCCTGCCCGGCACGCCGTGGCTCAACCTGATTTCCGAGCTGATCGGCGCGACGGCGATGGGACTCTTCATCCGAGTGCCTATGAAGCTCGGCAAATTCGACGCGAACCCGATGATCTCCACCTTTATCTCCACCGTTCTCTCCGGCGGCGCGTACACCATATGCCTCTTCGCGTTCGTGAAGGCGACCGCGGAAGGGCTCGTCGCCTACGTTCCGATCGTGCTCTGCACCGCGCTCATCAACATGGTGCTCGTGCAGCTCTTCTATATCCCGCTGCAGAAAGTTCTCAAAAAATAAGGAGGCGCCGCATGATTTCCGTCCGTTCGCTTTCTTTCAAGTATGCCGGAGCCTCCGAGCCCACTCTCAGGGATATATCCGCCGAGATCCCGGACGGGGAATTCCTCGGGATCATCGGTCCCGCCGGGGCGGGAAAAACCACGTTCGCAAGCTGTCTTTCGGGGATCATCCCCCACGCGGTCCGCGGGGATTTCTACGGCGCGGTTCTCGTCGAAGGGCTGGACACGGCGGACAACCGTCTGACGGATATCTCCCGCCTGGTCGGTACGGTGTTTCAGGACGTCGAAAGCCAGATCGTCTCCTCCGTCGTGGAGGACGAGCTGCTCTTCGGGCTTGAGAACTTCGGCATCCCGCGGGACGAGATCGAAGAGAGGCTGACCTTCGCCCTCGAAAGGGTCGGGATCGCCGCGCTCCGTCACAGAACGATCGCCTCTCTCTCCGGCGGACAGCGGCAGAAGGTCGCCATCGCCTCCCTCGTCGCCCTGCGTCCGAAGATCCTCATTCTGGACGAGCCGACGGGAGAGCTCGACCCCGGCAGCAGCAGGCAGGTGTTTTCCCTGCTCCGCGATCTGAACCGGGACTACGGCATGACCGTGGTGGTCGTCGAGCAGAAGATCATGCTGCTGTGCGAATTCGCGCGGCGGCTTGCGGTCATGAGCGAGGGGCGGATCGTGCGGGACGGTACCGTGCGCGAGGTGCTCGGCGACGTGGGCGCGCTTGAGGAGATCGGCGTCAACTGTCCCCGCTCCGCGCTGTTCTCCTCCTTGCTCGCCGAAAAGACGGGGGAGGATATCCCGGTCTGCATCAACGCGGACGAGGCGGAAGACGCGGCAAGGAGGCTCATCGGATGATACGCGCTGAAAACGTCAGCTACGGCTACACCGGGCTTGCCCGGACGGTAGAGGATCTTTCGTTCCACATCAAGGCGGGCGAATTCGCCGCGATCCTCGGCGAAAACGGCGCGGGCAAGACCACGACCGTGAAGCTGATCGACGGACTCCTTCTCCCCACCTCCGGAAAGATGTTCGTGAACGGTCTCGACACGGCGAAAACAAGGGTCAGCGAACGGGCAAAGCAGGTTGGATTCCTGTTCCAGAACCCCGACCGGCAGATCTGCCGCAATACCGTGCGGGACGAGATCGCCTTCAGCCTCCGCGCCGTGTGGGGGAAAAAGGAAGGCGAGCGGATTGAGGAGAGGACGGAGGAAATGCTTTCCCTCTTCGGCTTTACGGGGGATGAAGAGCCGTTTTCTCTCTCCCGCGGTCTCAGACAGCAGGCGGCGCTGATGTCCGTTCTGGCGGTAAAGCCGTCCGTGCTCATCCTCGACGAGCCGACGACAGGGCTCGATTACCGCGAATGTACCCGCATCATGGAGTTCATCCGCGAGCTGAACGAAAAAGAAGGCACGACCGTCGTGATGGTGTGCCATGATATGGAGGTCGTTCTCGATTACGCGAAGCGCGCGCTTGTGATGGCGGGCGGACGGCTGCTCGCGGACGGCGACGTTCACGATATTTTCAGAGACGCCGCGCTCATGGAGAAGGCGTCCCTTCTGCCGCCCCAGATCGTCCGCGTCGCCTCCGCCCTCGGCGGGGAATTCGCCGAGGCGGACGACGCCGAAACGCTCGCCTCCCTCGCGGCGGCCGCGCACGAAAGGAGGAAGAGAGCATGACGGAGTTGTTTCAGTATGTGCCCGGGAGCTCCCCCCTGCACCGCATGAACCCGATCACGAAGATCGGGCTGACCCTGTGCGTCTGCGTCGCGGCGTTTCTCACGGATAATCTCTTTTACCTGCTGGGACTCTTGCTGTTCGATCTCATGATCGGCGTCGTCGGCGGGTGTGCGAAAAAAGCGTTCTCGGTCCTCAAAGGACTCGTCAAGGTATCCGTCTTCCTCTTTATCCTGCAGGCGCTCTTCGTGCGGCGCGGAACCAAGCTGTTCTGGATCATAACGGACGAAGGGCTTCTCACCGCCGCCGGGGTCGTGCTCCGGCTGATCGTGGTGTGCCTCCCACTGACGCTCGTTCTTTCCGTTACGCAGGTATCGGACATCTCGGGCGCCATGGTGCAGATTTTGCGCATTCCCTATGCCTACGCCTTCACCTTTGCCGCCGCCATCCGCTTCATCCCGCAGTTTATGGAGGAAATGAGCGGGATCATGGAGGCGCAGACCGCGCGGGGTGTGGAATTCGACACGAAGAACGTCTTCAAAAAGCTCGGCATGATCCTCCCGCTCTGCGCGCCGCTGCTCGTCACGTCCGTGCGCAAGTCCGGCGCGACGGCAACGGCCGCCGAGATCAGGGGATTTGAACTGCGAAAAGCGGATTCCGGCTATAAGAAATACGGCTTCGGCGCCGTCGACCTTGCGGCGCTCCTCATCGCCGCCGCCCTGATCGCCGGGGCGGTCCTGATCCCGTAAGCATCCCTGCGGCATCCGTCCCGCGCTGAGGCCCGCGGCGGAAAACCGGACGCGCCATCATACGCCGCACGCCGCACGCCGCATGCCGCACGCCGCAAGCTGCACGGTCCGCATTTTTTCCGGCCGGAGGCTTTACAAATCGCCGGATCTGTGGTACAATCAGACAGTATAAATGCCGAGAACTCATGCGGATTCCGGCTTGACGCGCCCCGATCCGACGGACCGGCAGGTCTGCGGGTTTGCCCGGCGGAGACGCTCGCAAACACAACGGGAGGTATTGTCTCGATGAAAAAAATGCTGTGCTTATTCCTTGCCGCGGTTCTGCTGCTCTCGCTCGCCGCCTGCGGATCGTCCCCCGCGGGGAAACCCGGATCCGATGAGACGGATCCCGCGAAGCCCGGAATCGAAAGCCCCGCGGCGGAAAACGAAACGCCCGCGCCGGTTTATACCCTCTCCGACGAAGTGATCCTCGACAACGACGTCTGCATCTTCAAAATCACAAAGGTCGATCCCGACGATTATTTCGGCTTCGTTTTGAAGTGTTATTTTGAAAACAAAACCGAGGCCACATCCCTGTACTTCACCGTCGACTATCCGTCGATCAACGGATATATGGTCGAGTCCTATTTCAGCGAAACCGTCGCGGCGGGGAAAAGGTCCAATACGGAAATCAGCTTCTCGAAAACTGCGTTGGCCGACGCCGGCATCACCTCGGTCGATGAAATCGAGTTCACGCTCACCGCGCGGGATTCGGACAACTGGCTCGGCGATCCGCTTGTCGACGAGGCCGTTACGATTCATCCGACGGGCAAGAGCGCGGAGGAGATCAAGGTCCCCGAAAAACCGTCTTCGGACGGCGGGATCACGGTCGTTTCGGACGGGACCTGCGACGTCTCCGTTCTGAGCACGTACAAGAACACCGTGTGGGACGACTGGTGCCTGGTCTTCTACCTCGAAAACCGTACGGACACCGTTCTGAACTATTCATGGGAGGACGTTTCCGTGAACGGATATATGATCGATTCCCTGTGGTCGGCCACGGTCACGCCGGGCAAGCGGATGATCACGACCTATGGCATATCGAAGTCCACGCTCGAAAAAATCGGCATCTCCACTCCCGACGAGGTTGAATTCGCCCTCAGCGTCACGGAGCGCGGCAACTGGACGAAGGACCCCTATATCAGCTCCGACTTCACGATCCGTCCCACGGGCAAGAGCGCGGACGAAATCGTGATCCCCGAGAGACCGATGCGTGCGTCGGAAAAGGTCATCGTTTCGGACGACACCTGCTCCTTCGTCATACTGGAGTATTACGTCGATGAAATCTGGGGCGGCAGCCTTTCCTGCTGGCTCGAAAACAAAACGGACGAGAAGCTCAGCTTCTCGTGGGAAAACGTTTCCGTCGACGGCTATATGATCGACCCGTACTGGATGTCGAACGTCGCGCCCGGCAAGCGGAAGATGGTTTCCATCGCCTTCTCGGACACCGCGCTCCGGGAAAACGGGATCACGGAGCCGACCGAGATCGAGTTTACGCTGAGAGTCCGGAAATTCGACGACTGGTTTTCGAGCGATCTGATCAACGAGACGCAGAGCTATTTCCCGCAGTCCTGACCGGCATGGGTTTTGTCCGTCTTTTCGGACTTCGGTTCTTGAAAGGACGCGGCGCACACGAAAAAACAGGGGAACTCCCGCGAGCTCCCCTGTTTTGTATTTGTTTTTTCCGATCTTATTTGCCGAAATACCGCTCGAGCAGGCCTGCGAACGCCTTGCCGTGACGGGCTTCGTCCTTCGCCATTTCGTGGACGGTGTCGTGGATGGCGTCGAGGTTCAGAGCCTTCGCCTTCTTCGCGAGCTCGAACTTGCCCTCGCAGGCGCCGTTCTCGGCGTCGACGCGCATTTCGAGATTCTTCTTCGTGCTGGAGGTCACGACCTCGCCGAGGAGTTCGGCGAACTTCGCGGCGTGCTCGGCTTCCTCGAACGCCGCCTTTTCCCAGTACAGGCCGATTTCCGGATAACCTTCGCGGAACGCGACGCGGGACATCGCGAGGTACATGCCGACCTCGGAGCACTCGCCGGTGAAGTTGGAGCGGAGACCGTCTACGATCTCGGCGGGAACGTCCTTCACGATGCCGACCTCATGCTCGGTCGCCCAGGTCTTCTCGTCGTCGACGATTTCAACAAACTTTTCGCCGGGCGCCTTGCAGAGGGGACATTTTTCCGGACGGGTTTCGCTCTCCACGATCTCGCCGCAGATGGTGCATTTCCATTTCTTCATATGGGAATCTCCTTTTGTGTTTTTGAGGATTGAAGCATAGCTTTCTGTACCGTATTATACCATGAATCGCCGGACGCGTCAAGGGGGGGAAAACGCCGCCGGAAGATTTTTACGATTTATGCGATATTACCGTTTCTGCGATATTGCCGCTGCGCCGCTTCGCCGTTCATTCCGTGCCTTCCGACGGGGCGGGGTCGGACTCGGAGGCCGCGTGCGCCGCGGCGAAGGCTTCGGTGATCGCCGCGACGTTTTCTTCGTCGAACACGGTGTCGCGCGGGGTGTGGATCTTATTCATATACAGCCCGACGAGCCGGGACCGCTTTAAGGCGCAGACCGCCGCCGAGCGCCTGAAATTCGCCTGATCGGAGGGGTAGAAGGTCCCCTTCTTCGGGCATACCTCGACCTGCTTTCCCCCGCGGGCGGCAAACGCAGCCTCGGCGGACTCCCGCAGGCGGGCGTAATACGCCCCGTCCTCCGTTTCGGCTTTCTTCGAAAAGAGCATGAGAATGTGATCCCCGTCCGAGACGCAGTCGAAATTCACGATCAGCGTACCGGTTTTCACGTGCTTGTGCGCGTTCGCGTATCCCGCAGAGCCGAGCAGCCCGATCTCCTCGTTGTCGAAGAGGATGAACGCGGCGTCTTTCTCATCCGCAAGCCGGTCTGCAAGCGTGAGCACGGTCACGACTCCCGAGGTGTTGTCGTTCGCGGTGTGGGGGTTCGCCTTGCCGAACATGAGGAGCCAGATCATGAGAAACAGCCCGCCGAAGAGCAAAATCTCCGACAGCAGCATGCGCGCGAACCCGTTCATTCCCGCGCTGAACCGGATGAACAGATACTCGAGAACGGCGACCGGCAGCAGCAGAAGCACGGAGATCGCGATCTGATACAGCAGATAGACGAAGAAATTGCGCGGGGTGATGAAATTCGGAAAGGGCAGGACGGCGCAGGTGTCGTAATGTGCCGTGTAAACCGCCTTCGCCTTTTCCGGATCGCCGATCACGATGTTGCGGCTTTTGAGGAGCGTTCCGCATTCCTCGACGCGGAGCCTTTCGCCGTATCGCTCCCGCAGCATTTCGATGAACTCCGTCTTCTGCTTCTTTGATTTGCGCACCTCAAAACGAGGGAAGATGATGTCCTTCCAGTTTCGCTCCATGTTGTCCTCCATACATTCTCCGCGGCATCGCGCCGCTTGTCGGGGATGGTGATCCGTCCCGCCGACCCGCGCTCAGACCTTCCCGCGCGCGCCCGCCGGATTCGACACCATTCTACTCCTTTCCCGTTCCTGTGTCAAGGGGGAGAGAGGGGGAAAAGCGGCGCTGCAGAGGTGTCCGGCATCGTCCCTCCGATCGCCGCGCGGACTTCTTAGGAAGAATTTCACAAATATCTCTTGACAGATCGCGGTTTTTATATATAATTATAGTTGGGTCGAAGGACCTCCCGCGGCAATTGCCGACATCTTGCCCGTTCATTCGCAGCGCGGGCTCACCGCCCTCTCTTTGCGGCGGAGAAATGGAGAAATCTATGGCAACCATGAAAAAGAAAGCGGCCGTGATCGGTTACGGCGGTATGGGCGCCGGCTTCCACGTCAAGAATATCCTGTCCAGCGACGTTGTCACCCTCGCCGGCATCTACGATATAGACCCCGCGAAGCGGGCAAAGGCGGCGGCGGACGGCGTTCATGTCTATGAAACGCGCGAAGAACTGCTCGCCGATCCCGAGATCGAGCTCGTAACCATTGCCACCCCGAACGACGTGCACGAGGAAATCGCCCTCGCCGCGTTCGAAGCCGGCAAGAACGTGATCTCCGAGAAGCCCGTCACCCTGTCGCTCGAATCCCTCGAGCGCATGATCGCGGGAGCGAAGAAAGCGGGCAAGGTCTTCTCCGTCCACCAGAACCGCCGCTTCGACGTGGACGCGGTCGCCATGAAGCAGATCGCGGACTCCGGCGACATCGGCGAGGTCATGAACATCGAGTCCCGCATCCACGGCAGCCGGGGCATCCCCTCCGACTGGCGCGGCATCAAGGCGTACGGCGGCGGCATGCTGTACGACTGGGGCATCCACCTCATCGATCAGGCGTGCATGATCCTCGGCTACGACGTGAAGTCCGTGCAGTGCCGCTTCGACCACATCACCAACAAGGAAGTGGACGACGGCTTCGGCCTGACGATCGAATACGAAAGCGGCAAGCGGGCGTACCTCGAGGTCGGGACTTATAATTTCATTCCCATGCCGCGCTTCTACATGAGAGCGACGAAGGGCTCCGCCATCATCACGGACTGGCGCGTCCCGGCGCACGTCGTCAAGTGCAAGGCATGGCACGAGAGCGACGTGATCCCGGTCGTCAACGGTTCCGGCCTGACGAAGACCATGGCGCCACGCGACAGCATCACGGTGGACGAATACGACGTTCCCCGTCCCGTGACCGACGTGCACAACTACTACCGCAATTTCGTGCGCGCCATCGACGGGCTCGAGGAGCAGATGGTGACTCACGACCAGATGCGGTGCGTGCTGAAAATTATCATGACGGCGTTCGAATCCGTCGAAAAGGATTCGGCCAAGATTTACTGGTAAAAGGCGCAAGTTCTTTTCCGGGGGAGTCCGCGAGACTCCCCCGTCTTTGTAAGAAGGAAAGCACGGCCCCTTCGCTGTTCCGGTCGTATGAAAGTTCTTTGCCCACGATGCGGAGCATCGTCAGCTTTCATTTTGGGGAAAGCCGCGTTCCCCCCTGGCTTGCGGTTACTATAAATCCCAACACCGCGGGGCGGGGAAGGGCTGCGCAAAATCCATACTGTGAGGTGCGAAATGATTCTCGAAATTCTTTGCGTCGGCACGGAGCTCTTGCTCGGCGAGATCGTCAACACAGACGGCGCGTTCATCGCCCGGGAGGCAGCCGCGCTCGGCTTTTCCTCCTATCATCAGACAACGGTCGGGGACAACCCCGAGCGCCTGCTCGAGGCCCTGCGGCTCGCGCTGTCCCGCGCGGATATCGTCGTCACCACAGGCGGGCTTGGTCCCACCTGCGACGACATCACAAAGAACGCCGCCGCCGAGGTCTTCGGCAAAAAGCTCGTCTTCCACGACGAGGTCCGCGAGGATCTCGAAAAATTCTTCTCCCGCGTCGGGCGTCCCATGACGGAGAACAATCTCTCCCAGTGCCTCGCGCCGGAGGGGGCGGAGATCTTCTACAACAAATGGGGGACCGCGCCGGGACTTGCCGTCACCGGGGAGATCGACGGGCGGAGCAAGCGGATCATCCTTCTGCCCGGGCCGCCCTCGGAGTGCGAGCCGATGTTCGAGGAATGCGTGAAGCCTTATCTGCGGGCACTCTCCCCGGAGGTCATCCGCAGCCTGAATCTCCACCTCTACGGGATCGGGGAATCCTCGGCGGAGGCGATCCTGCGCCCCCTGATGGAAGAGTCCGTCAATCCCACCGTCGCGCCCTATGCGGGCGAGTTCGAGGTGCGTATCCGCGTCACGGCGAAGGCGGCGGATGAGGAAGAAGCGCTTTCGATGTGCCGCGCTATGGCGGACCGCGTCCGCGCGACCGAGGCGGGGGCGTACGTCTACGCGGAAACCGGCGATCCCTTCTCGGCGAAGAACGCCGCTGCCGTCACCCTGCTCTCCGAATTCGGAAAGCGCGGGCTGACCTTCGCGACCGCGGAAAGCCTCACCGCGGGCATGATCGGATCGCTGACGGCGGATATCCCCGGCTCGTCCTCTGTCTATCTCGGCGGGATCATCTCCTATTCCAATTCGGTGAAGCGCGACGTGCTCGGCGTGCCCGCCGCGGTTCTCGACTCCGTCGGCCCCGTGTCGGAGGAATGCGCGGCCGCGATGGCACAGGGCGCGCGTCGGCTCACGGGAGCGGACGTCGCCGTGTCGGTCACCGGGATCGCGGGTCCCGGCGGCGCGGAGCCCGGCAAGCCCGTCGGCACCGTCTGGTTCGGCGTCGCGACGAAGAACGGGACGCACACCGAAATGCGGCTTTTCGGCGGAAAGAAGGACAGAGCGAAGATCCGCCGGCTCACCGCGGCGCACGCCATGATGCTCGCCATCCGCGCGGCGAAGGAGCTGTGAGAGGGCAGAAGCCATGACGCTCGGCGGGGATCTGCCCGTAGATTTCCGTGCGTCGGGCCGGCTCGCTTCGACTTCGAGCGAGCTTTACGCCGGGCACGAGATACGCGGCTTTCTCCGAAAGCAAGGCTGACGATGCCCCACCTCGCGGGCAAAGAGCTATCATAGGGGGAACGGCGAATCAGCGCGCCGGAAGCCGCCGCGCCGGAAAATCGTATGATTGCACCGCGTCGGGGAGAAAACCGGGGTGAAAAATAGCGGTTTTCCCACTTGAAACACGCGGTGCAAACGTGTATAATGAAAGCAATACAGGCGGTCCGCGCAAATCCGTGCGCCGCCTCATAACGGAGTGGAACTATGTCCATTGTATCAGAGTATTTCGGATGCCTCACCTTCAACGACGGCACCATGAAGGAGCGGCTCCCGCGGGACACCTACCAGTCCCTGAAAAAGACCATTGACGAGGGGCGAGGGCTCGATCCCGAGATCGCCAGCGTTGTCGCCAACGCCATGAAGGACTGGGCGATCGAAAAAGGCTGCACCCACTACACGCACTGGTTCCAGCCGCTGAGCGGCGTGACCGCGGAAAAGCACGAGAGCTTTATTTCCCCGGTCGGCGACGGCAAGGTCATCATGGAGTTTTCCGGCAAGGAGCTCGTCCGGGGCGAGCCGGACGCCTCCTCCTTCCCGTCAGGCGGTCTGCGCGCGACCTTTGAGGCGCGGGGCTACACGGCGTGGGACCCCACGTCCTACGCGTTCATCAAGGACCGCACGCTCTGCATCCCCACGGCGTTCTGCTCCTACGGGGGCGAAGCGCTGGACAAAAAGACGCCCCTGCTGCGTTCGATGGCGGCGATCAACACGCAGGCGATGCGCATCCTCCGCCTCTTCGATCCGACGACGAAGGTCGCGTGCGTGCGCACCTCGGTCGGCGCGGAGCAGGAGTATTTCCTCGTCCCGAAGCATCTTTACAATCAGCGGCGCGACCTGATTTTCACGGGCCGCACCCTGTTCGGCGCGAAGCCCCCGAAGGGGCAGGAGTTGGACGACCACTATTTCGGCACGATCAAGCCGGCGGTCGACTCCTTCATGAAGGAGCTGGACGAGGAGCTCTGGAAGCTCGGCATCCTCGCGAAGACGGAGCACAACGAGACCGCGCCCGCCCAGCACGAGCTCGCCCCGATCTTCACGCAGGCGAACATCGCGACCGACCACAACCAGCTCATCATGGAAATGATGCAGAAGATCGCGAAGCGGCACGATCTCGTCTGCCTCCTGCACGAAAAGCCCTTTGAGGGCGTGAACGGCTCCGGCAAGCACAACAACTGGTCCATCGCGACGAGCGACGGCACGAACCTTCTGACGCCGGGCGAGACTCCCGCGCAGAACGCGCGTTTCCTGCTCTTCCTCTGTGCCGTGATCAAGGCGGTGGACGAGTATCAGGACCTCTTGCGCATCAGCGCGGCGACGGCGGGCAACGATCACCGCCTCGGCGCGGCGGAGGCGCCGCCCGCCGTGATTTCGATCTTCCTCGGCGACGAGCTGACCTCCATTCTCGACGCGCTCGAGGCGCATCAGCAGGTGGATTCGAAAAAAGCGGATCAGCTCCAACTCGGCGTGGACGTTCTGCCGAAATTCCCGAAGGACAACACAGACCGCAACCGGACCTCCCCCTTCGCCTTCACGGGGAACAAATTCGAGTTCCGCATGGTCGGCTCCTCCAATTCCGTCGCGGACTGCAACGTCGCGCTGAACACCGCGGTGGCGGAATCCTTGCGCGTCTTTGCCGACCGGCTCGAAGCCGCCGACGATTTCACCTACATGCTGAACCACCTCATCCGCAAGACCGTGCGGGAGCACCGCCGCGTCATCTTCAACGGCAACGGCTATGACGAGGACTGGATCCGCCGCGCGACGGAGGAAAGGGGACTTCTCAACCTTCCCTCGGTGCCGGACGCCCTGCCGCGCATGCTCGATGAAAAGAACGTCTCCCTCTTCACCCGGCACAAGGTTTACACCGAAGCGGAGATCCGCTCGCGGGTGGAGGTCGCGCTGGGCAACTACGTAAAGACGACCCGCATCGAAGCGAACACCATGATCGACATGGTCTGGCGCGAGATCCTGCCCGCCGTCGAAGCGTACGGAAAGGACATGGCAGACACGGCGCTTTCGAAGCTCGCGCTTCCTGCGGGCACGGTATCCGCCGACGTGGAGCTGAAGCTCGCCGCCCGTCTGTCCTCCCTCGCGTCCCGGATCGCCGGATGCGCCGAGGAGCTCGCGAACACGCTCGGCGAAATCGGGAAGGGCGATCTTGAAACCCAGTCCCGCGCCGTCCGCGACCGTCTGATCCCCGCGATGGAAGAGCTCCGCCGCGCCGCGGACGAAGCGGAAACGGTCACGGCGGAAAAGTACTGGCCGTTCCCCACCTACGCAGCCCTCCTGTTTGGGGTGGAATGACCCCCTGTTTTTTCAGGTGGAATGAACCCCCGCTCTTCGGGGCGGAACGAGACCGCGCGGCAAATCGGGAGCCGCGGAAGAGATCCGCGGAACGGATTTCACGCGTCTCACGCTCCGCGTCCCCGCGTTAGCGGGATTCTTCGTTATCTTTTCTCCTTCCTTCTGCATAAAGAGAGCCAAAACCGTCCACAATAGGGACGACACAAACTCTCAGCGCAAAGGAAGGATTTTTTCATGAACGCACAAACCAAAGCCAACCGGATCCTTGCCGTCGTTCTGACGGCAGTCTTCGCCGCCGTGATCATTCTGACCATCGCCGCCTCCGCGGCAAACAAAAAGACCGCTCCCGCATCGGATCAGCCCCCGCTCGAGCCCAAGGTCGAGGAAGCGGAAAAGGCGGAAAAGCCCGCCGACCCCGCGGTGAAGGAAGCCGCGGAGGAAGAAGTCGTCACAAGGGCACAGAAGTCGGAGCCGTCCGAAAAGCCGGATGAGGACAAGGCCGCCGACGGGAAAACCGAAGAGGTTTCCGCCTCCGTTCCGGCCGAGAACATTCTGCCCGATTTCATCCTGCCCGTGGAGGGCGGCATCGTTGTGAAGGAGGCAAGCCCGACCGTCCCCGTGTGGTCCTGCACCATGGACGACTACAGGACGCACCGCGGCGTTGACTTCGCCGCCGTGCCCGGCACGACCGTTCTCGCCGCCGCTCCCGGCACGGTTTCGGAGGTCCGCCGCGATCCCATGATGGGCGCGACCGTTTCCGTCCGCCACAACGGCGGAGCGGAGACCAGGTACCAGAACCTCACGGAGGATTCGTTGAATCTCCTCTCCGTCGGTCAGACCGTCGCGGCGGGTCAACCCCTCGGCGCGGTCGGGGAGACTGCCCTTGTCGAATCCGCCGAGGAAAACCACCTGCATTTCGAACTCCTGATCGGGGGCAAGCCCGAGGACCCCGCGGAGTATCTGCCCATAGTTCGTCTCTCCTCTCTGACGGAGGACTGAAAAAGAAGCGCTGCCGTACGGAGCCGTGCAAACGGGGAAGTACGGCGGCTTTTTCTTTTTCATTTTGCGTGCGGAGGAGGGGAGTCTGCTGAACGCATCAAAGAGAATGCTGACCCCTTGAAGGGAAGGCAATCCCCTTGCCTCGCCGGTGCGACTGCCGTGCCGACGCTGTCGCACTTGGCACGCGGGAGAGGCAAGGGAACAGCATTCTGGAGACTCTTCGCTGCCCCGGTTTCCCCCCTCCCCCTCCCCCCGTCATACCTTCCCCCGCCGCGGCATATTCTCATGCGAGGTTCCCGCTTTTTTCCGGAATACGAATTTAAGCCAAGCTCTTGCAAAAAATCACCGCTTATGCTAAAATAGTTCCAGATAATTGTCGAAAACCCGACCTATGCCGCGAAAGGACGTCCCATGGTGCATCATTCTATCCTGAAACCAATCGGCGCCGCCCTGCTCTGTCTGTTTCTCGCCATCATCCATTCCGGCTCGACCAGCAGCATCGTCACGAGCATGCCTCCGATGGAGAAGAGCGAGGAATCCATCGCCGTACAGCACATCATCGACCCCGACTCCGAGGTGCGGGGCGTCTGGATCGCGTCGGTCTGGAACATCGATTTCCCGTCCGCGCCCGATCTGTCCGCCTCCGCGCTCAAGGCCGAGATCGACGAGATCCTTTCTGTCTGCGCGAAGAACGGGCTGAATACCGTTTTTTTCCAGGTGCGCCCCTCCGCGGACGCCCTGTATGACAGCGCGATCTTTCCGATCAGCGCGAATCTCAGTTCCGAACGAAAGCTGGTCTTCGACCCGCTGGACTACATCGTCGGGGCGGCGCATCAGCACAACATCCGCGTGCACGCGTGGGTCAATCCCCTCCGTGTGACCGTCGCCGGGGACGACCGCGCCTCCCTGCCCGAGAAATCCCCAGCCCGTCTCCACCCCGACTGGGTCGTGAGCTACGGCGGGAAGCTCTGCTTCAACGCCGGCCTGCCCGAGGTGCGTTCCCTCGTCGCCGACGGCGTAAAGGAAATCGTCGCGAAATACGACGTCGACGGCGTGGTCTTCGACGATTACTTCTACCCCTATCCCGCCTACGACGACGCGGGCAAATGGATCGACTTCCCGGACGAGGAGGCTTATCAGAAGTACGGCAAGGGCTATGCCTCGAAGGAGGACTGGAGACGGGAAAACACGAACAAGCTCGTTCACGCCTGCTACGACGCCATTCACGCGGCGGATCCCGAATGCGTCTTCGGCGTGGCGCCCTACGCCGTCTGGAAAAACAGCGACGGGAAGAACGGCGGAAGCCGGACGAACAGCCTGGAATCTTACAAGTACCTTTTCTGCGACGCGCCCGCGTGGATCGACGGCGGCTATGTCGATTACATATCCCCCCAGATCTATTGGGATTTCGACACCGCCTCCTCCCCCTTCGACGTGCTCACACGCTGGTGGAACGACCGCCTCGACGGCTCGGACGTGAAGCTCTATGTCTCCCACGCCGCGTATAAATACGAGGAAGGCGAATGGGCAGACCCGGCAGGGGAGCTCGCCGAGCAGGTGACCTACGCCCGTTCGGAGCGCTCGTATTACGGCAGCGTCTTCTACGGCTATGAGGAGATCAAGAGAAATGTCCGCGGCGCGGCGGACGACATCCGGCGCGTCTTCGAGCCGGAAATCATCTATTCCCGCATCCAGTCGAACGGGCTCGGCGTGACGGTTTCCGCACCGGTCTCCGGTTCGGTCCTCGAGTCCGACACCACCTACATCATGGGGCTCTCCGATCCCTATTATCCCCTGACCGTGAACGGGGAACGTCTCGGGCGCACGAAGAGCGGCTATTTCAGCTTCACGGCAACCCTTGAGGACGGCGAAAACGTCTTCGAATTCGAGCAGAACGGCAAGATTTACCGCTATACCCTCACCTATAACGCGAAGACCGGAGCGGTGGGCGAGACGGGCACGGAAAAGGAAGTTCTGAATATCAAAAACACCTTCGGCATCGGCGCGGTCTATCCCGCCTCCGACGTTGCGACCGGGGAGGATATTCTCTGGGTGAGCTGTGAAGCACCCGTCGACGCGGATGTGAAGGCCGTGATCGGCGGCGTGGAAACGGAGCTCGTTCCCCTATCCGACCCGAAGACCCGCACGTCGGACGACGGGTGGGTCTATATCTCCTACGGCGCGAACGCGAAGCTGCCGGACGCGCCGGAGGGCGTTGTGTTCGACTGCGGCGCGGTGCGCTTCACAGCTGAGCATCACGACGGGAACCTCTCGGCAGAAGGCATCCGCGTCAGCCGCGTGGGGAAGAACGCCTGCATCCCGGTCCGCGTGACGAAGGATTCCACCCCGCTCAAGATCAGCCTGACAAGCTCCTATTACAACGATTACACGGTTCAGTCCGCCGGCATGACCGCGGACGCCCTTGCCCTCTACGGCGGATACTACATCCTTCCGATGGGGGGCTTTGTACCCGCGGAAAACGTCGAGGTCCTTTCCCCTTCCGCGAAGCGCAGTCCGCTCGCCTCCTTTTCCTCCGCGTCGGTCAAAAACGCAGGGAAAACGACGGACTTTTTTCTCGCTACCTCGTCCAGACCCGCTTACAACGGGCACGTTGAGAACGGCGTCTTCACCGTAACCTTTTTCGACGTCGATTCCGCATCCGCTCCGGAGCCGAAGATGGAGGCGAACCCCCTCTTCACCTCCTGCACCGTGAACCGGCAGGAAAAACGGGTGCGTTATGAATTCAGGCTCTTCGACCCGATGAATTTCTACGGCTTCGAGCTCGAATACAAGGACGACGGCGTCGCCGTTCACATCCGCAACCCGATTTGTGTGAATCTTTCCGCCCCGAAGCCGCTGAAGGGCGTCAAGATCGTCCTCGACGCGGGGCACGGCGGCAGCGACCCCGGCGCGTTCGGTCCGCTCCGGATCGACGGGGGCTTTTCAAACTGCGAAAAGGATCTCAACCTCTCCCTGACCCTCGCCGTCGCCGAAAAACTGCGCGCGCTCGGCGCAACGGTGGACCTGCTCCGCTCCGACGATTCCACCCTCGATCTTCTCGCGCGCGCCGCGATCCTTGACGAAAAGAAGCCCGACCTCTGCCTCTCCCTGCACCAGAACTCGATGGGCTACACCGCCGACATCACGCGCATCCGCGGAACGCTCGGACTGTGGTGGGAGGCGGGCGGCAGACTGCTCGCCGACTGCGTGGGTCACGGCGCGGCGTCTGCGCTCGAGCGCAATTACCGCGGAACGGAACAGCAGATGCTCGCCATGTGCCGCAACCCGAAATTCCCCGCCGCGCTCGTTGAGATCGGCTTTATGACCTCCGTGGAGGAATACGAATACATGACCTCGCCGCGCGGAAAGGAAGCCGCGGCGCAGGGCGTCACGGACGGCATTCTCGCCTATTTCGCAAAAATGACGGCGTTCTCCGACGCAGCCTCCGTCCAGAACCGGCAGAACGGTGGGAGCGGGCAGACCTCCGGCGGCTCCGGCGGCTCCGGCGGCTCCGGCGGCTCCGGCGGCTCCGGCGGCTCGGGCAGCCCGGGTGGGACCGTGCACAAGAACCCCATCGTGAAGATCTCCTGACCGCCCCGCATCCTCCTTTCTTCCGTCGACCGAAACCGAACGATCTCCCCCGCGCGGCTTGTGGATCCCGCATCGCCGCGCGGGGGTTTTCCGTCCGTCCCGCTTCCCCGGCTCGCTTTCCCGCCCGCCGCGTTTCGGCTGGATTATTAAATTTCTCGCAAAACAATGTAAAAAAGCATTGCGCACGCGCGGGAAATCTGATATAGTGGAGAAAACAAAAACCGGGAAACCCGGTTGACGAAAGGACGAAACCATGATCGAAACAGGCTGGGTATCCATCATACCGCCGCTGATCGCCATTCTCCTCGCGCTGATTACGAAAGAGGTGTATTCCGCCCTCTTCATCGGCGTGCTCTCCGGAATGACGATCTACGTCATCGCGGCGCACGAGCCGTTCATGGCGATCTTCGCCCATCTCTTTGATATGATGGCGGAGAAGATTTCGGACAATTCGTATATGATCATCTTTCTCGCGCTGCTCTGGGCGGTCATCACGCTCGTCGGCAAATCGGGCGGCACGGCGGCTTACGGCCGATGGGCGCAGAAAAAGCTAAAGACGAAGCGCTCGACCCGGCTCGCGACGGCGCTGTTGGGTGTGCTGATCTTCATCGACGACGGCTTCAACTGTCTGACCATCGGCACGGTCATGCGTCCGATCTATGACCGGCACCGCATCTCGCGGGAAAAGCTCGCGTACATCATCGACGCAACCGCGGCTCCCGTCTGCATCATCGCGCCGGTTTCCTCGTGGGCGGTGGCGGTGGCGTCCGAGGTCAGCGAGACGAACGGCTTCCACATCTTCCTTTCCACGATCCCGTATAACCTCTACGCCCTTTTCACCATTCTGACGGTCGTCTTCGTCTGCGTGACGGGGCTGGATTTCGGCAAGATGAGAAGGGCGGAGGAGCGCGCACAGCTCGAGGGAAATCCGGAGACGACGGAAGAAAAAGCCCCGGAAGGCGAGAAGCCCAAGGGACGGGTCCCCGAAGGACGGGTCCCCGAAGGACGGGTCCCCGAAGGACGGGTCCCCGAAGGACGGGTCCCCGAAGGACGGGTGATCGATCTCGTGCTCCCCATCGTTGTCCTCATCGTCTGCGCGATCCTCGGAATGGCGTACGTCGGCGGCTTTTTCAGCGGCGTCCCCTTTTCGCAGGCGATCGGTGAAAACCCGACCGCGGGGCTCTCCCTCGGCGCGTTCGCGGGGCTCGTGACGGCGTTCGTTCTCTATATCCCGCGAAAGATCATTCGTCCGAAGCAGTTTGTGGAATCCATCGTGCAGGGCATCGGGAGCATCGTGCCGCCCATGCTGATCCTCATCCTGTCATGGAGTCTCGGCGGGGTCTGCCGGAGCATGATCGGAACGGGCGAATTCATTTCGGGCTTCGTTGCGTCCGCGAACCCGCCGATGGGGCTCTTGCCCTTCCTCGTGTTCGTCATCGCGGCGGTCATGTCCTTCTCGATGGGAACGTCGTGGGGAACGTTCGGGATGCTCATTCCGATCGTCACCATCATCTGCTCCACGGCAGGCTATGAAGCGTTCCTGATCCCCGCCCTCGGCGCGACGCTCGCGGGCTCCGTCTACGGCGACCACTGCTCCCCGATCTCCGACACGACGATCCTCGCGTCCACGGGCGCGCAGTGCGAGCACATCCGCCATGTGGAAACGCAGATCCCCTACGCCACTCTTACCGCAGTGATTTGCGCGGTAGGTTATCTGATCGTCGGCTTCACCGGCATGCCGTGGATCGGCCTCATCGTCGGCGCGGCCATGCTGCTCGGCGCGCTGTTTGGACTGGGGTATCTCGGCAAGAAGAGAGCGTCACTGGAGTAAACCGGAAGAGAAACGAAACAAGTTCAACCAAGATAAAAGGGCCTGTCGCAAATAGTCCCAAAAGTTTTCGTCCACCTTTTTCAAAAGGTGGTGGGGTGTCGGGGCAATGCCCTGACCCGAGGTCCGCAGACCTCGGAACACCCAAGACACAGAAGGAGTTCCTCTTTTTGGTCCTTTTTCTCCTCGATAAAGGAGAAAAAGGACAGCTGTCGGCTCTGAAAAGCTAGCGGGCTGTTGCATTTCTCCGTTTTCTGGAGTTAATGCGACAGCCCCCTTTCTCCGCCGGCTCAGCCCATGCGTTGTGGTTTTGCCCTTCCAAACGCCAGAGAGGCGCCCGGTGAGCGGGAGAAAAGCCGCGTCGAATCCTCCTCCGGCCGAAACACGGAAGAGCCGACGCGGCTCTTTTTTACATCTCGTCGATGCTCAGCTGATACGCGCCTCTCGCCCACAGGATCCACTTCGAGCGATCCAGCGGATTCACGCCGCGGCGCGGATTGACGTGCTCCTCACCTGCCGGGCATTCCCGGTAGCCGTGGAAGGAGACGCCGAGCGTCGCTTTGCCCGAGGACCACGACGCGAGCTTCACGGGAAAATCCATCGAGGTCGCGACGGGGACAATGGCGTCGAAGCTCACGCTGTCGCCGCGGAACACGGGGGTATCGTACTCGCCCCGCATCCGCATGATCTCCCCGGTGATCTTCGGCGAGAGGGAGGATGGGGCACAAATCCGCATGTTCAGGAGCGGCTCGAGCAGGGTCGAGCCGAGCGACTGCATCCCGTTCATGAACGCCATCGGCGTGCAGACGAAAAAGTCGAGCGGGTGGGTGTGGATCGTGTGGTGCTGTCCTCCTACGAGGGTGCAGCGGAAATCCGTGACCTCCCAGCCGTAGAGCCCCTGTTCGAGGCATTGATAGAACGAGGTGCGGATGTGGGTCTGGTAGCGGTAGAAGCATTGGTTCGACGGCAGCTTCCCGTGATAGGACACGCCGTAGCCCCGCGGCATCGGCTCGAATTTGAACTGCACCACCGCCCAGCAGGGCTTGGGCATGGTATAGTCCGCGTAGGCAAAGCCCGCGCGGGACGGGGTCTCCTTGTAGATGACGGTCGGCGGGGAAAAGGCGGCGGTGAGACGGTAGCGCTCCCGCAGGAGGGCGTCGAGCACCTCGAGCTGGATCTTGCCCGTGGTGGAGATCGTGATCTCGCGCTGTCCGTTTTCCCATTTCGCGTCGATGTAGGGCTCCTCGTCGGAAAGCTCCGCGAGGGCTTTCGCGAGGGGCGGGAGCTTTTCGGGATCTCCGTCCGGGGGCGTGACCCGCACCCGCAGATAAGGCGTCGCAAGGCGGTACGCCTTTCCGAGCTCGAGCGAGCCGAGGAACTGCCCGGCTTTTGCAGAGGAAAGACCGCACAGCGCCGCGATATCCCCAGCTTCCACCGCGCCGGCGTCCGCGTACCGGCCTCCGGTGAATTTGCGGATCTGCGTCACTTTTTCGCGCGCCGGGGGCCTCTCTTCGAGGGCGACCGCGTCGTCCTCCTCGCCCGCCGGGTTGACGCGGCGCTCGTCCGGCGGGGAGAGCAGGGTGACCTCGTCCCGGTTGACGATTTGTCCTCCGAAGAGGCGGATGTGGGAGAGCTTGCCCATCTGTTTGTCGTGCTCGATCTTGAAGACGATCCCGCACAGCTCGTCCGCGGCGCGGAAGGAGGCGTCCGGCATATACGCCGTCATGAAGTCGAGCAGCTCCCGCACGCCGAGGCAGAGCTTCGCCGCCCCCGCGAGCACGGGGATGAGGCGGCATTCGCGCACGGCGCGGCGGACCAGGTCGGCGGCGCGCTCGTGGGGCAGGACCTCGTCCGAGAGAAAGGCGTCGGCGGCCTCGTCGTCAAACTCCGCGAGCACTTCCGTCGCGCGGGCGTCGAACGCCGCGTCCGAAAGAGCGGAGACAGAAACGGAATCGCGACCCTCGTCCTTCACGTCGGAGAGGAAGAGCAGGGGCTTTTCCGTCGTCTCATGAAGCTCCGCGAGCACACCTTCCGTGTCCGAACCCGCCCGGTCGGCCTTGTTCACGAAGACGAGGCGCGGGATGTTCATGTCCTCGAGCGCCCGGAGAATGTTTTCGGTGTGGGCGCGCACGCCGTCGGGCGCGGAGACGACCACCACGGCGTAGTCGAGGGCGGCGAGGGAACGCTCCACCTCCCCCGCGAAATCCACGTGCCCGGGGGTGTCGATGAGATTGATGACCGCGCCGTTCCACATGGCGTACGCCGTCGAGGTGCGCACGGAAATGCCGCGGCGCTGTTCGATGGGGAGGCTGTCGGTCGCGGCGGTCCCGTCGTCGACGCTCCCAGCGGAGCGCACCTCGCCTGTGAGGTAGAGGATCTGCTCGGTGAGGGTGGTCTTGCCCGCGTCGACGTGCGCGAGGATGCCGATGTTGTGATAAATCCGCTGCATACGGTTCCCCCGGAAAATGGTTTTGTACCATTATACAGCACATCGGGCGCGGAGTCAAGGGAAAGCGGCGCGCTTCGGGGACGAATTGCGCCGCGCGTGCCGAAGAATTTGCTTGTGCGCGCCGGACTTTCTGAATCGACCGTTCAAAAACGATTGACGCGGCCCACAAAATGTGATACAATGAAATAAAGCGGCGCGCTGCGCCCGATTATTTCGATGATGCGAGGTGTCCCATGAAAAAGATTTCCCTTCTCATGCTCGCGCTTCTTCTTGCCCTCGGCGGGCTGCTCAGCGCCTGCTCCGAGTCCGGCACGAATCCGGAGACCGAAACCGACGCCCCCGTTCCCTCAGCGGCTGAGGAAACGGCGGAAGAGCCCGCGGCGGACGAACCCGATATCCCCGAGCCCGATCTTCCCGCCAACGCGGACTTCGGCGGCGCGGAATTCAACGTGATCTACCCCGACTGGTCGCTGTACGAGCACTATCTCAGCGCACAAGAGCTGAACGGCGAGGTCGTCAACGACGCGATGGTGAACCGCAACGACGCGGTGGACGAGCGGCTGAACGTCAGCATTTCCTTCGTCACGAAGGGCTACATCGATACCATCCTCGAGGAGGTCAGGGCGGCGGTCACCGCGGGCGACAGCACCTGGGACATGGCGGTGACGCACTGCATCAACGGTCTGCAGGGACTTCTGACCGGCAGGCTGATTTACGACTGGAACAAGATCCCCTACGTCGACATGACGAAGCCGTATTGGAACGAGTCCATTCTCGAACAGCTTACGATCGGGGGCGTGACCCCGTTCGCCGCGAGCGATCTGCTCATCGCCGACCCGAACGTCATTTGGTTCAACAACGACATCGCGACGGATCTGCAGCTCGAGAACCTCTACGATCTGGTCCTCGGCGGTACGTGGACGGTGGACAAAATGACCGAGCTCTGCGACAAGGCGATCCGGGACCTCAACGGCGACGGACACATGACCGTCAAGGATCAGTACGGCGTCATGGGCAACGACGGCTGGCCGATGATCAGCTTCATGTACGGCTGCGATCAGTTCGTGGCGGAGTTCGCGGACGGCAAGCCGCAGGTCGCGCTCCAGACGGAAAAGGCGGCGGACATTATCGCGAAGTTCTACAAGCTCTTCTGCGAGGGCGGACGCGCGTTCCTCGGCGTGAACGACCGCTACATCCCCTTTGAGTCGAACCACGCGCTGTTCTACTTCATGTCGCTCAGCTCCATGGAGCAGTACCGCGCTACGGAGGTGGACTACGGCATCCTTCCGTTCCCGAAATACGACGAGAATCAGCAGGAATACGTCTCCCTCAACTGGACGGGACTGCAGTGCGTTCCTGTCTCCTGCAAGAGCGCGGAAATGACCGGCATGGTCGCGGAGGCGCTCGGCTATGAGAGCAAAAAACAGGTTTTGCCCGCGTATTTCGACTATCTGCTCGACGGCAAGATCGCGCGGCACGAGGAGACGCGACAGATGCTCGACATCATCTTCGACGGCAGCGTGTACGACTTCGGCATGAACTTCTCGAATCAGGCGAACTTCCTCTACACCCTGCCCGACCTCATGAAGCAGAAGAGCACGGACATTGCCTCCTACATCAAGAAGAACATCAAGGTGACGGACAAGATGTACGACAGGGTCCTGAAGGGCTACGAAGGGCTGAACGGCTGAGAGCTTTCCAGCGTCCGGCTTGCGGACGGAGGGAAGGGAAGATCCCGGTGAATAAGAGCGGCGGAGAGGGCATGATCGGTCCCCATCCGCCGTTTTGTGTGAAAAACGGAATTCTATTCCGCCGGATTTGTCGAAAAGCATGATTTGTCGGCGCGAAGGGAGATTTTTCGGCAAACGCATTGACTTTTCCCCCGAAAAATAGTATAATAAATTTTGCACGATTTTGCATCTGTGCTGACACATCCGCGCCGCGCAAAGGCGGGCGGATTTTCAAAACATCGGGCGCGCGGGTAAAATATACGGAGGGATTTGTCAGGTCCCGCCGTAAAGCATAGGACGCGCGGCGTATACAACCGAATACTGATGTTCACATCCGGCAGTTTTAACAAAACCGGGATACGTTATCGTATCTGAGAAATCGCAGCAAGCGGGAAGCGGCTTCGCGGTGCCACGCACCGCCTCAGGCGCCGAGCGCGGGAACTCTTTGCGGGGGCTGCGATTAGCCGAGTGTGGGTCTCGCGCAGAGCTGTACCACGGCTTACGCGGAGTCCGTCGGAAGACGCTGTTTTCCCCCGAGGGGAACTCGGCTGTTTTCCGCAAGGCGGGCTCCTGGGAGGAAATCCGCCTCCCGGTGATTCCTTTGCCGCAAAGGGGGATGCAAAACATGAACCAGAAGAATATCATCGAACTGAAAGACATCACCGTCCGGTTTGACGGCGAAACGGTTCTCGATCACCTGAACCTTTCGATCCGCGACGGAGAGTTCGTCACGCTCCTTGGCTCGTCCGGGTGCGGAAAAACGACGACTCTGCGCATCATCGCGGGGTTTCTCGAACCCGACGAGGGCGAGGTGTTTTTCGGTGAGAAGAACATGAATGGTGTTCCCGCTCACAAGAGAGAGGTCAACACCATTTTTCAGCGTTACGCGCTTTTCCCGCACTACAACGTCTTCGACAACGTGGCGTACGGGCTGAAGGTGCGCCATCTGCCGAAAGCCGAGATCGAACAGCGCGTGCACGAGATGCTCCGCCTCGTGAACCTCGAGGGGTTCGCGAAGCGCTCCGTCGCGAAGCTCTCCGGCGGTCAGCAGCAGCGCGTCGCCATCGCCCGCGCGCTCGTTCTGAAGCCGAAGGTGCTCCTGCTCGACGAGCCGCTGTCCGCGCTGGACGCGAAGCTGCGCAAGGACATGCAGGTGGAACTGAGAAACATCCAGCAGGCGACGGGCATCACGTTCATCTTCGTCACGCACGATCAGGAGGAAGCGCTCTCCATGTCGGACACCGTGGTCGTGATGAACGAGGGGCACATCCAGCAGATCGGCTCTCCGGAGGACATCTACAACGAGCCGCAGAACGCCTTTGTCGCGGACTTCATCGGCGAATCGAACATCCTTGACGGCGTGATGAAGGAGGACTACAAGGCGTCCTTCTCCGGACATACCTTCCGGTGCGTCGACAAGGGCTTCGAGCCGAACGAGCCCGTGGACATCGTCGTGCGGCCGGAGGACGTGGACATCGTTCCGGCGGAGAAGGGCATGCTGAAGGGCATCGTCACCTCCATCACCTTCCTCGGCGTCCATTACGAGATCATCGTCGACATCGGCGGCTTCAAGTGGATGATCCAGACGACGGATTCCGCCGCGATGGGCGACACCGTCGGGCTCTCCATCGACCCGGACGCCATCCACGTCATGAAGAAATCGAAGTATTCCGGTCTCTACGGAGACTACTCCACCTTCTCCGACGAAATGGAAGAGATGAACCAGATGTCCGAGGAGCTCGCGGAGGAATACGCCGGGGAGCTCGCGGAGGAGAAGGAGGACGAAGAGTGAAAAAACGCTCCCTTCTTCAGCGTCTGATCGGCGCGCCCTACGTCCTCTGGGCGGCGATCTTCATCGTCGTGCCGCTTTTCATCGTCGCGTACTATACCTTCACGGACGCGGACGGCGGTCTGACGCTCGAGAATCTCAAAAGCCTCACGGAAGCCGAGTACCGGAAATCGTTCCGCCTTTCGATCCTCTATTCGCTTGCGGCGACCGTGATTTCCCTCGTCATCGCCTATCCCTTCGCATACGTGATGAGCCGGAAAAGAGAGCGCACCCAGAAGATCATGATGGTGCTCGTCATGCTTCCCTTGTGGATGAGCCTGCTCATCCTCACCTATTCGTGGATGAACATCCTCGAGCGCAACGGGCTCGTCAACAATCTGCTCACGTCGCTCGGCGTGAAACGGCTCAACCTCATCGGCACGCCGGGCGCGGTGATCTTCGGCATGGTCTATAACTACATCCCGTATATGATCCTGCCGATCTATTCCGTCATGTCGAAAATCGATCCTTCCGTGCTCGAAGCGGCGGAGGACCTCGGCTCCGGCGGCGTCTCAAAGCTCTACCGCATCATTCTTCCCCTCTCCATGCCGGGCGTCGTTTCCGGGATCACCATGGTCTTCGTCCCCTCCGTCAGCACCTTCTATATCAGCCAGAAGCTCGGCGACGGCAAGATCCTCCTGATCGGCGACATGATCGAGCGACAGATCCAGGCGCAGAACAACTACAACGTGGGTGCGGCGCTCTCCCTCGTGCTCATGGTCCTGATCGTGCTTTCCATGGCGCTCATGAAGCTCTTCGCCGGGGAAACCGACGACAATCTCTATGTGTGAGGGGAGGCGGGGAATATGAAAAAAACGCTCGGCAATATCCTCATGGGCATCGTCTATTTCGTCCTCTATCTGCCCCTCATCGTCATGGTGTTCTTCTCCTTCAACTCTGGCAGAGGCACGACCGTTTTCAAGGGCTTCTCCCTTAAATGGTACGCGGAGCTCTTCTCGAACAGCGATATCATGGTTCCGCTGAGAAACACCCTGCTTCTTGCCGCTTTGGCGGCCGTGATCGCGACCGTGATCGGCACGGCGGCGGCGGTTTATATCTACTACGTCAAAAGCAAGGCGTGGAAGAACACGCTGAACACCGTGACGAACATCCCGATGATGAACCCCGACATCGTCACGGGCGTCTCGCTCATGCTGCTCTTCGTCTTCGTCGGAAGACTGATCGGCGCGAAGAACTCCCTGAACTTCTTCACCTTGCTCATCGCGCACATCACCTTCAACATCCCCTACGTCATCCTGAACGTCCTGCCGAAGCTGAACCAGACCGACCCCCACCTCGCGGAGGCGGCGCAGGACCTTGGCTCGACCCCGACGGAGGCGTTCTTCAAGGTGGTGCTCCCGTCCATCATGTCGGGCGTCACGTCCGGGTTCATGATGGCGTTCACGCTGTCCCTCGACGACTTCGTCATCAGCTATTACACGACGGGCGCGACCTTCCAGACGCTGCCGCTCTACGTCTTCAATATGGTGAAGAAGCCGGTCAGACCCCATATCTACGCGCTCTACAGCCTGATCTTCCTCCTCGTGCTCGCGGTGCTGCTCTTTACGAACATCTCCGGCATGAAGGACAATAAAAAGAAGAAAAACAAATCCAAATAAAAACAGAGGAGAACCGAATTGAAAAAACTCATTGCCATCCTGCTTGCCGTCCTCATGACGGCCGTCCCCTTTGCGCTTTCCTCCTGCGGCTCGGACGACACGTCCGGGGAAGTCGAATACCGCGCCGAATACACCCGGGATTATGAAGGTACCTCGATCAACGTCTTCAACTGGGGCGAATACATTTCCGACGGCACGGAGGGCAGCTTCAACGTCAACAAGGCGTTCGAAAACCTGACCGGCATCAAGGTCAACTACATCACCTACGATTCCAACGAATCGATGTACGCGAAGCTGAGCGCGGGTGCGGTGTCCTACGACGTTATCATCCCCTCCGACTACATGATCGAGCGCCTGATCTCGGAGGACATGATCCAGCCCCTCGATTTTTCGAAGCTCACGAACTACGACCTGATTGATCCCCAGTATAAGAACCTCTACTTCGATCCGGACAACAAGTACAGCGTACCCTACAACGTCGGGCTTGTCGGACTCATCTACAACACGACCATGGTGGAGGGCACGCCGGACAGCTGGTCGATCATGTGGGACGCGAAGTACGCCGACCAGATTCTGACCTTCAATAACCCCCGCGACGCCTTCGCCATCGCGCAGTTCTTGATCGGTGTGGACGTCAACTCCGAGAACAAGGCGGACTGGGACGCCGCTGCCGAAAAGCTGAAAGAACAGAACAGCGTTCTCCAGGCCCGCGTGATGGACGAAGTCTTCCAGAAGATGGAGGGCGGAAACGCCGCGATCGCGCCGTACTATGCGGGCGACTATCTCGTCATGGTGGAGAACAACCCCGATCTCGCATTCGTGTACCCGAAGGAAGGTACGAACATTTTCGTCGACTCCGTCTGTGTGCCGAAGAACGCGTCGAATTATGACGCGGCGATGATGTACATCAACTTCCTGATGGAGCCCGAGGTCGCGCTCGCCAACGCGGAATACATCTGCTACGCCAGCCCGAACACCGCCGTCGCCTCGAATCCGGATTACTCGTACTACGAAGAAGAGATTCTCTATCCGGATCCCGAAAACCTCCCGAAGACGGAATACTTCCACGACATCGATCCCGAGATCCGCTCCTATTACGAAAAGCTCTGGGACGGCGTCCTTCTCGCGGACTGACGCCGACCCGGACCCGATCTTCGAAATAAGAACCGCATAAAAAAGGCCGGACTGCCGATCCCCGTATGGTATGGGGGGGCAGTCCGGTTTTCATTCTTTTTCGGAGCCGATGTTTTTGTCAGTCGTGTCAGCCTCTGCCGCCGGGTCTGCCGCCCCAGCCGCCGGGCATCTGGCCTCCTCCGGGACCGCCGCCGAAGCCGCCGCGGCCGCCGCCGAAGCCGCCCATCATTTCAGAAGGGATGGCGTCGACCTCGGTGCCGTTGATGATGATGGTGCCGCCGTTGAATTCCGCGCCTCCGTCGTAGTCGAAGGACGCCATGCCGCTGGTCGTGATGTTGATCGTGCCGCCGTTTACGATGATTTTGCCGTTTGCGTCGATGCCGTCGGTGTCGCCGGACGCCATCGTGATGACGAGCTCGCCGCCGTTGACTTCGACGACGACGCTGTATGCCGTGCTCTTGCGGGAGGCGTTGATGCCGTCGTCGGACGCGCCGATCGTGATGCTGCCGCCGTTGATCTGGATATAGGTGCCTTCCACGCCCTCGGACGCGCTGATCGTGAGCGTCCCGCCGTCGATCTGGACGAAGGGCGTGCCCTGAATGCCGTCGGACTTCGCGGTGATGTCGATCGTGCCGCCGCCGATCCAGATCCAGCCGAGGCTCTGATCCTCGTCGTTTTCGCAGTGAATGCCGTCCTTGTTCGAATAGATCGAAAGCGTGCCGCCGCAGACCGAAACGGAGTCGTTCGCCTCCAGCGCGTCAAGCTGGGACGCGACTTGGAGCGTGCCGCCCGTGATTTTGAGGTCGTCCTTCGAGGTGATGCCGTTTCCGTTCTGCGAGATGACGGTCAGGGAGCCCAGTCCGTTCAGCGTGAGGTCTTCCTTCGAGAAGATTACGGCGTCGGTTTTGGTCGAGCCGTCTGCACGGAAGGTCCCGGTGACGGAGAGGCTGTTCTCCGTGCCTTCGAGGGTGGTCACGAAGACCTTATCCGCCGAGACGACGTAGATGACCGGGAAATCGGTATTCTCGACCGTGACGCCCCCCAGCACAAGTTGGACCTTCTCTGTTTCGTCCGCGTCCACGAGTATGGTGCATTCCTCCGCGTTACCGGAGATCAGGTAGACGCCTTCCTCGGTGATCCGGACGGTCGCGCCGGAGGAGACGGCGACGGCGCGCGCTTCGGAGAGATCCGCGGTCTGCAGAAGGTCGCGGTCGGTGAAGAGCTTGCTCTCCACAGCGGAGACCAGTCCGCCCGCCGCGCTTTGATAGACCGCCGAGACGGGGGCGTATTCCGAGGAGAGGACGGCGCTCACGGATCCGGCGGCCGCCGCGGAGACTGCGTCATCGGACGCCGCACCGGAGGAGGAAGCGATGTTCCCGGAGGTCTGCGCGCTCGCTTCGCTCTCGTCCTGCGCGAAAAGGGAGGCGCTGATTTCGGTGGTCTCACCCGCGGTCTTTTCCGCGCCGCGGTCCCGGTCCGCGGATCCCGCGGTGTGCGCGCAGGCTGTGAAAGAGGCGGCGCACAGCAGGGCGAGGAGGGCGGACACGGCTTTTGTTTTTCTGTTTTTCATTTGTTTGCTTCCTTTTCCGTCTTTGATCTTGCTGCGCCTATTATAACCCGGGATTTTGAGGGGGGAAGGGCGGTTGTGTGAAGATTCGGCGAAAATCAGGTGTATTTTTCCTCCTCACGGGGAAAAAGGTGCGCCGCGATTGAAATTCTCATAACGCTTTCTTTGTTTCCCGTCCCTGCCGGCCGAACCAGCTCACCCGACTTTGTCAGATATCGTCCATCCTTGTCCGTATCCGACACGATCTGCGAAGCGGGAGTTTTGTTCACGGAAAGAAAACACGAATGCCGCGTATTGTTCATGATTTCATGATAGAGTAGAATCGGAAAACCGGAACGCTTCGGCGTATCCTATCTTTTTTGAAAGAGGGCATTGGATATGGAACAGAAGACCCGCATCGTTGGCATGAGAACCGACGATCTGAAAGCGCCGCTCGGCATTTCTCCCGCGCACCCCGTGTTTTCGTGGAAGACCGAATCGGACGAGCCTCGCTTTTTGCAGGCCGCGTACCGCATCGAGGTGAAGACCGCCAACCAGACCGTGTGGGACAGCGGCAAGGTGGAATCTCCCGCGTCGACCGGGATCGTCTGCCCGCTCGTTTTTGAGCCCCGCACCGCGTACACCTGGACGGTGACGGTGTGGGACAAAACGAACCTCGTGTTTGAAAAGACCGCCGACGGCGTCCACTGCAGCTACGATTCGAAGATCGCGGCGGTCGGCGAGGCGGCTTTCGAGACCGGACTCTGCGATTTCGGCGGCGCGAAGTGGATCGCGTGCGCCGAACAGGAAAAGAAGACCGCCCTGCCGGTGTTCCGCCGGGAATTCGAGGTCGGAAAAGGGCTCGCACAGGCGCGGCTCTACACCTCCGGTCTCGGCGCGTACGAAAGCTGGCTGAACGGCGCGCGCGTCGGCAGAACGGAAGACGGCGTCACGGTCTACGACGAGCTGAAGCCCGGCTTCACCCAGACGCAGAAGAGAAAATTCTATAATACCTACGATATCGCGCCCCTGCTCCGGGAAGGGAAGAACGCCCTTGCCGCCGTGGTTTCCCCGGGCTGGTGGAGCGACGACGTGAACCACAACGCGGGCAAGGAGGACGCATACCTCGCGAAGATCGTTCTTGTCTACGCCGACGGCACCGAAACCGTGATCGATTCGAATGAAGAATGGAAGAGCGCGCGCGAGAGCCGCTTCGTGTATGCCGACATTTTCACGGGCGAAACCTATGACGCGCGGATCGACGAGGGCTGGATGCTTCCCGGCTTCGACGACGGCGCGTGGGCATGCGCGAAGATCAGCGAAGAATTTCGCGGCGTGATCATCCCGTGGCAGGGTTCGCCCATCCGCACGAGAAAGGATCTCGAACGTCCCGTCTCCGCCGTGACGGTCTGGTCCGGCGCGGACGGCGCGGACGAGGAGCGCTTCGGCGTCATCCATGTGCTCGACAAGCCCGCCGAACTCCCCGTATCGGTCAAGCCGGGCGAGGTTCTGCTCGTCGATTTCGGACAGAACTTCGCGGGCAGGGAAGCCCTCACCGTCAGCGGCGCACGCGGAGCGACCCTTTCGGTGCGTCACGGCGAAATGCTCAACGACACCGACGGCCTGAAATCCCGCGGGAACGACGGCCCCGGCGGCTCGGTCTACAACCAGAATTACCGCGGCGCGAAGGCGACTACGACGTACATCCTCGCGGGCGGCGGGGAGGAGAGCTATGTTCCTCTCTTCACCTTCTACGGCTTCCGGTATGTCGAGATCACGGCGGACGCGCCGGTCACGGTGCACGCGCTGGCCGGTCAGGTCGTCACCTCCGTGGAGCGTGAGACCGGCTTCTTCGAGACCTCGGACGCCTCGGTCAACAAGCTGATCTCCAACATCCGCTGGGGGCAGTATTCGAACTATCTCAGCGTCCCGACCGATTGCCCGCAGCGCGACGAGCGGCAGGGCTGGACGGCGGACACGCAGGTCTTCACCCGCGCGGGCTGCTTCCTCGCGGATTCGAAGAGCTTCCTCACGAAGTTCGCGGGCGACATCTGCGACACGCAGCGTGAGGACGGCGCGCTTCCCGGAACGGCTCCCACGGGCTGCTACAACGGCGGCGGCTGGGGCGGCACCGGCTGGGCGGACGCGGGCGTCGTCATCCCCTATACGCTCTGGCGCATGTACGGCGACGCGGGCGTGATCCGCTCGAGTTGGGACATGATGCAGAAATACGTCGACGGCTATCTCGGAAAGCAGGGGCTGAGAGGTCCGTGCAACATCTACGGCGACTGGCTCGCCTACGAGAGCAACGACGGCGAGATCCAGGACATGCTTGCCGTCGCGTTCGCGGCGTGGGACGGCAAAATGATGATGGAAATGGCGCGTCAGATCGGCAGATTTGAGGATTCGCGCCGCTATCGCGGTCTTTACGAGCGGGAAAAGGCATACTTCATCGAAAAATACGTGAACGAGGACGGCTCCCTGAAGCGTCCCGAGCAGTCCGTTTGCGCCTACGCCCTCTATCTCGACCTCCTTCCGGATGAGAATTCCTATGAGACGGTGAAGAAGATGCTCGTCTCGAACATCGAATCGAAGGGCAGCCGCCTCCAGACCGGCTTCCTCGGCACGGCGATCCTTCCGGACACGCTCACGAAGATCGGTCGCGCGGACCTCGCCTATACCCTCCTTCTCCAGCACGAAAACCCGTCGTGGCTCTATTCGGTCGATCAGGGCGCGACGACGATTTGGGAGCGCTGGAACTCCTATACCATCAAGGACGGCTTCGGCGACGTGGGCATGAACTCCTTCAACCATTACGCCTACGGTTCGGTGCTCGGATGGATGTTCGAGGGCATGGCGGGCATCAAGCCGAGCTTGCCGCTGAGCTTCCGCCGCTTCCGTCTCGCGCCCCATCCGGACGAAAGACTGTTCTTCACGGCGAGCTACGATTCCGCGTACGGCGTGATCGAGGCGTCGTCCTCGTACGAATACGACGGCGAAGGCGGAAAGACCTGGGTCTATGCCTGCACAGTCCCGGCGAACACCACGGCGAGCGTCATTCTTCCGGCACAGGGCGCGGAGGCGGTGACCGTCTGCGGCAAGGCGGCATGCGAGCTGACGCAGGAAGCGGACGGCATCGAGTACATTGAGCCTGCCGAGGATGACAAGAAGGCCGCGGGCTGCGCGTGTTTCGAGGCGATGCCGGGACGGTATGTGTTCCGGGTAAAGCAAGCCTGATGCCGCGTGCGACGGAGCAGACGTGCTGCCCGCGCGGCACGGCGCGGGCGATGATAGGAAGAATAAGATAAAAGGACCCGGCGGGCTAAAAACCCGCCGGGCTTTTCATGTTCAGGAGTTTTGTGCAGACTTCGTATTATTTCGCCTTCTTCGCGTTCATCGACCGGATGACGAACATGGTGCCGATCATGAGGACGATGGCGACGGGAAGCGAGATGAACCAGGACTGACCGGGAACGAGAATGCTGACCGCGCCCGCGATGAGGAAGGAGACGAACGAGACGCCCGCGACGGTGAGCGCATAGGGCAGCTGCGTCGAGACGTGGTTGACGTGATCACAGCGCGCGCCCGCCGAGGACATGATGGTCGTATCGGAGATCGGGGAGCAGTGGTCGCCGCAGACCGCGCCGGCGAGGCAGGCGGACATGCCGATGTACATGAGCTCGGAGGTCGCCGGAAAGATGGTCACGACGATCGGGATCAGGATGCCGAACGTGCCCCACGAAGTACCCGTGGCGAACGAGATGAAGACCGCGACGAGGAAGATCACGGCGGGCAGCATCGCGTTCAGACCGGCGGAAGCGCCCTTCATGAAGTTTTCCACGAATTCGGAGGAGCCGAGCAGGGAGGTCATGTTCTTCAGCGAGCCCGCGAAGGTCAGAATGGTGATGGCGGGAACCATGGCCTTGAAGCCTTCCGGAATGCACTCAAGCGCGTCCTTGAAGGTGATGGTGCGGCGGATGAGGAGGTAGATCACTACGACGATGAACGTGATGATGCCGCCCCACGGGAGACCGACGGTCGCGTCCGTGTCGGCAAACGCGGCGATGAAGCTGCCCGTATTGCCTTCACCGGCAGCGCCGAAGAAGCCGCCGACGTAAATGAGACCGATAACGCAGAAGAGGATCAAGGCGACGATCGGGAGAACAAGGTCGATCACCTTGCCCTTCGTGCCCTGCTTGCCGGTGTCCTGCGCGGCGTGCTCGGTGCCGGAGGTGAAGAGGTCGCCGTTCAGAAGGGCGTTTCTTTCATGCTTTGCCATCGGACCGTAATCGAATTTCATCAGCACGAGGGAAATGATGAAGACGAAGGTGAGCAGGGAATAGAAATTATAAGGGATCGCGCGCACGAAGAGGGCGATGCCGGAATAACCCGTGCCCTTCGCGTAGCTCGAAACCGCCGCCGCCCAGGAGGAGATCGGGGCGATCATGCACACGGGAGCCGCCGTCGCGTCGATCAGGTAGGCGAGCTTCGCGCGGGAGATCTTGTGCGTGTCCGTGACCGGCTGCATGACGGAGCCGACCGTGAGACAGTTGAAATAGTCGTCGATGAAGATCAGCACGCCGAGGATGAAGGTCGCGATCTGCGCGCCGACACGGGTCTTGATGTTCTTCTGCGCCCATCTGCCGAACGCCGCGGACGCGCCCGTGCGGTTGAGCAGGGCGACGAGAGCGCCCAGGATGACGAGGAAGATGAAGATGCCCGCGTTTCCGGCAACCGCGGAGATGATGCCGTCGTTGATGATGGTATCAAGCGTTCCGGAGAAGGAGAAGTTCGTCGCGAGGAGCGCACCCGCTATAATACCCACGAACAGGGAGGAATAGACCTCCTTCGTGATCAGCGCGAGCACGATGGCGATCAGCGGCGGGAGAAGGGACAGCGCGGTGCCGAAGACACGGCTGTCGGAAGGAGCGTCCTCGGAGAAAATGACGATTCCGGCGCCCGATGCCGTGAGAACGGCAGTCGGTTCGGGAGCCTCAGATTCATCTTCATCTTCGGGCTCGGGATACGGACATACCGCCACGGTCTTTCCGTCAAGCTCGAAAGTCGCGAGCGCGGTATCGTCGCCCGGGTCCTCGCAGAGGATGCACTTCGTTCCGCCGAGATCAAAGACCGGGGTCGCGCCGGCATCTCCGGGGACTACGGTGTAGATGACGCCGTCCATCTCGAAGGTCGCAAGCGCCTCGGACGTGCCGCCTTCCGCGGCTGAAACGAAGGAGGCGAGCGTCATGACGAGAATGACGCAGAGCAGGATCAGGGGAATGATGCGGGGTGTTCTGCGGTGTTTCATTTTTTATCCATCCTTTCCGAAACAAAAACAGACGCCCCGCTTCAAGCTGATGCCGGGCGTCCTGTGCATCCGGGACAGAGTCCCGAATGAGAAAGGACGGGGTCAGCAGCGCTCCACGGTTTGTGACAGTCCATGCCGTATTCCGGCATGTCCCAAGGAGCGCCCGGGTCCGCGCCCCTTTCGGCGGATCGGCCTCCCGCCCGGTCAGCGTCCCTCCCGTCGGGACTCGTGGACCGGGGTTCATCCTCTCCGCGCCTCTGCTGTTTTGATTCTGTCGGTATTATAGCATGAAAAAGCCCCTGTGGCAAGGGCTTTTTTTGAAAAGATGAAAGAATTTTGATCGGATCCGGGGGTTTTTCGGTACCGTTTCCGAGACCTTCGGGGAGCGCTTCCCGGCTCCGCGCGCCGCGCTTTCACGGACGCTGTTCTTGCCCTCCGCGCTCCCGGCTCCGGTCCCCTGCCGCCGTCACGCACAGGCACATGACGAAGACCCCCGCCGCGCCGCCGACGAACATTCCCGCAAGAAAGATGACCCAGCCCATTTTCTCCTCCGTTTTTTAGAGTATCGGACAAAACGGACGTGATTATTCATTTTGAGAAAAAACAGGGAGCTGTCGCATTAACTCCCAAACCATGGAGAAATGCGACAGCCCGCTTGCTTTTCAGATCTGACAGCCGTACTTTTTCTCCTTTATCAGAGGAGCCGGTTCAGCAAGCTGAACCCAAAAGTACCAAAAAGAGGAACTCTTTC
>JAFYBN010000086.1 GCA_017540175.1 Clostridia bacterium
CTGTCGCACTAAGCCCCCGAAGAAAGTGAAAAAAACGAACCGGGCAGCACGAAAAAGTGTTGCCCGGTCGCCGCTTTTCTGGTAGAATTAAGTTACCACACCAAACCTGCCAGGAAGCGAGGATAGTATACACCAATGCGAGACAGAAATCAAGTGGTTCTGCCGATAGATGTGGGTATTTTGATCGAAAAAAACGATCCGGTGAGGAAACTGACGGAAATCTGCGACGAACTGGACTATACAGAACTCTATGAAACCTTTCTCAGGCACTGGAGAAAAGTCAATCCCCGAACGTTGTTCGAGATCATCGTGTTCGCGTATATGTGTGGGATCTACGCAAGCCGCGAAATCGAAGTGGCATGCCGTCACGACATTCGGTTCATGTGGATTCTGAACGGGGAACCGGTTCCGGACCACAGCACGATTGCACGTTTTCAGAACGAACGGCTGACCGGTGTGATGGAAGAATTGTTCTATCAGTTGATCGAAAAGCTGTATGAAAAGGGAGAGATCACATTTCAGAATATGTTTGTAGACGGGACGAAGATCGAGGCGAACGCAAACCGATATACCTTCGTATGGTCGAAAGCGGTGGCGAAGCAGCAGGAAAAGTTGGAAGCGCGGATCGGGAAAGAAGTGCCCGAGATCGCGGTACGGTACCGCCTTCCGGAATATACATCCCTCAAAGACTGCCTTATGTGGCTGACGAATCTGGCGGCGCAGATCAATCTGAACTTTGTAAGCGGCAAGGGCAAACACAAGCACCAGCTGCAAAGGGATATTGAACTGCTGACCTCTTTCCATGAGAGAAAAGAAGGATACCGGGAGCACAAGACCATACTTGGGAAGAGGAAGAGCTATTCCAAAACCGATTACGACGCCACGTTCATGCGGCTGAAAGAAGACCACATGCTGAACGGTCAGTTGAAACCGGCGTACAACGTGCAGATCGGCGTGGAGAGCGAATATATCATCGGACTCGGATTGTTCCCGAATCCGACAGACACGACCACGCTTCCGCCGTTTCTGGACAGAGTACAGGAAAAATCGGGACACAAGATCAAAAACATTGTGGCGGACGCGGGATACGCGAGCGAAGAGAACTATACATACCTTGAGCAGAACGGACAGAACGCCTACATCAAGCCCACGGATCATGAAATCAGGAAGACAAGGAAATACCGGAAAGACGTTTACCGGATCGAGAACATGCCGTATGATCCCGAAACAGACAGCTTCACTTGCCCGAACGGAAAGAAGCTGAACCACATGTACGACAGGCACCCGAAAAGCGACAACGGATTCAGGTCAACGAAACAGACCTATGTCTGCGAAAGCTGCGCGGGATGTCCACACCGCGAGAAATGCTTCAAGGGGAAGTACGAGAACCGGATGATTTCCATCTCGCAGACATTCAGCCGACAGAAACGGGAAGCGGAAGAACGGATCAGTACGCCGGAAGGGATCCTCCTTCGTGTGAACCGCTCCATTCAAGTGGAAGGCGCATTCGGCGTGATTAAGGAAGACTATGCTTTCCGACGGTTTCTCACGAGAGGAAAACAGAAGACCGAAACGCAGTTTTTCCTCATTGCTTTCGCTTTCAACATCCGCAAACTTTGTGTAAGAATCGAATCCGGACGATTCGGAAAATCTTTATTCGAAACCAACGCCGCCTGAGCCGCATCAATCCCCGATTTCCTCGTCCCAATGAGCGCAAAAAAGGATGGATTTTGCTCCACCCTTTCTTGCGCTTGTTTTCGTTACAGACTTTTGGGTACCTTGTCGCCTTTGGTTCCATTTTCCGGCTTGAAATCGATTTGAACCTGTTTTGCGACAGACCGTTGACGGAAAAACAACGAGAGATATAATCTCCGAGAACTCTCCGGACAGTTCTGTTCAAATCCATAGATTTATAAGGTTGACAGAACTGAAACCCGAACTTCAGCAGATGGTGGACGACAAAAAGATCGGCATGACTCCGGCTGTGGAACTATCCTTCCTCAAGCCCGAGGAACAGCAGATGCTTGTGGACACCATCGCAAGCGAGCAGGCAACCCCTTCTTTGTCTCAGGCAAAGCGGATGAAGGAAATGAGCCGTAAAGGAGAGCTCAACGACGATTCCATGCTCGCCGTCATGAGCGAGCAGAAGAAACCGGAAGAAAACAAGATCGTGATTCCCTGCGACGCCATAGCAAAGTATTTCCCAAAGAGCACGACGCCCCACCAGATGGAGCGTATGATCTATAAGCTCCTCGAAAGCTGGCAGAAGAAAAAACAGCGCCAGCACGGAGCGCGATAAACTGAATAACCCATGAAGCCGGACCAGAACTGTACCCCCGCGAAGTTCTCTGTCCGGCTTTTTTCTATGCCCAAAAACTTTTAGACAAAAGGAGAACTATATGAACCCGAACGAAGTATTGAGAGAATGCATGGAGAGGTTTTTCCTATCCGGCGCGACTAGCGAACATGATGAAGATGAAATGATGGAACTCCTGGACGGCATCAACTGGAACGCTTTGCGGCAGGCGCTCCTGCTGGAGGCTAAGCCGATTTACGAGTTTTCGGCGAGCGGAACGGCAAACGGACGGATGAACTATCTCAGCCGGAATCTCTTCGGCATCAGAGCAGTTTGCCTTGATGAGGACATCGTATATCCGCTCACGGTGGAAGAGGATAACCAGATCAATAGCTATTCCTACGAGCTGTGGTTGCTGGAGGATTGCTCGCTTGCGGTCACCTCCTGTTACCGCATGAAGATCGGCGGTACGACCTACCGTTCCGAATACCGGACGATTAAGTCTTTTGATCCGATGGAAACCGAAATGGATGTGGACTTCTGCTGTGTCGCCGACACGATGGAAGGCATGTGCGACGTGATCGATGCTCACGGTTTCCCGGTCATCGAGGTCTGAGGGGGGACTATGAAGAAATGGCTGTATTTCGCGTAGAGAAGTCAAGCGGCTTCACAGTGATGAGCAATTTCCATTTGCGGGACAAGAATCTGTCCTGCAAAGCCTGCGGACTTCTGTCAAAAATGCTTTCGCTTCCGGATGAGTGGGACTACACAATAAGAGGACTGGCAGCAATCTGCAAAGATGGTGAGAATGCCATTCGTACGATAGAGCATGATGTAATCATGACGCTGAAACCGCGCGGCGTGATATCCGAGGGAACGCAAACGGGGGTCTGAACAAAGCCGGAGCGACCCCGCAACGGTTTTCAGTTCACGAACCGTTTCCAAAGCATCCTCCCAAACTGCCTGAGCCGCGAGAGGTGCCAACAGAACGTCCCGGATATAGTTCACGCTCTTTTGCAAAAGTTCCATCGCGCGGGGGGAAATGACGACCTTATACATATCCATTTGCCTTCCCCATCTCCATAAGCGCCTCTTCCGCATCCATGCCCTGACCGGAGGCGATCTGATCGCGGGACAGTGCAAGGTCCTTCAGGATTTCATCAGCCGTGAGGCGCGGGGGATCGGTTCGGACGACGGGAAACGGGATCCCGCCTACACGGAGGGACTGTTTCAGAAAGATCGTGACGGCGGTGGACAGATCAAGGCCGAGATCGACGTACAGTTCCTGCGCGCTGCGCTTAAGTTCGGGATCGAGGGTGATGTTGGTGCTGACTTTCGGCATGGTAAGCCTCCTTTGCGGATCTTCATGAACGAATTCTCCCACCTCCGTTCGGTTTTGCCAAGAACCTGCGCATAATATGCGCATAATAAGAACGAAATGACGAGGGATAAGGACTGTACGGCTTCTGTTATCTGTTATCTCGTGATCTTCCCGACTTTCTCCCGTGCTGCGAGGAACTCCTCACGCTCCCGGACCGGATCGAACGCCGGATCGTCCATCAGGTCGAGAAGCGCCTGCGCGTCTCTTCTGCCTCCGCCGCCGACCGTATAGTTGGCAGTATCTCTTTTGTCCCTGTTTTCTCCATGTCGGTCGCAGTAACAATCCTTGGTTTTTGTTATGAGATACCCCACGTCGTAAACCGGACGTCCGCTTCCACATCTCAACGCCGTCTCGATCACCGACGTGGAATAAATACGCCGCAGAAATCAAAGAAAAGGGGCGGGAATATCACGGCTGTATGTAAGATAATCCTTACGCTTCGATGTCGAATGTGAACCCGGATCTGAAATCGATGGTGAAGGGATCCTCGAAGACCGTGATCTTCGTGATCAGACGCCTGCTGCCGTCCGCCGCTTCCGGCTTCCTACGCCGCCCGATATCTGTCATTTTTTGAAACAGCCCTTGCTTTTTTTCTGCCGTTATGGTAAAATATACTGAATAAATATTCCGAATCTGAGAATCGACCTTTCCCGCCTTACCCGCGGGGTAACAGGAGGATCTTATGAAAACGGCATCGAAACGGTTTGCGGCATGGCTTTTTGCGCTGGCGCTGTGCCTGACGCTCTTCCTCGCGGCGGCGGTCCCGATCCGGGCGGCGGGCGACTCCGGCATTACCTGGAACGAGAGCGACCAGCGTTACGAGATCTCGGACTATGCCGGGCTGCTGGAATTTGCCGCTATCGTCAACGGCACGCATCCATCGATCAGTCAGAACAAATCCGCCTGCGCCATCCTGACGAAGGACATCGACGCCTCGGCCTCTGCGAATTATGAGATCAACCCGGACGATGCCTGGACCCCCATCGGCTACTGGAAATCAAACTCTGACAACGCCATGTATACCGGCACCTTCGATGGCCGGGGCTGCGTCATCACCGGCCTGACGTACAACAACGACAATACTAACTACGTGGGTCTGTTCGGCTATGTGGGCACAGACGGCGATATTAAAGGCACCGTGCAGAACGTGGGCCTCGAGGACGGCAGCATCACCGGCAGATACTATGTCGGCGGCGTGGCGGGCAATGTCAGCGGCGCCGTTACGAACTGCTATAACACCGGCAGCGTCAGCGGATATTCTGTCGTCGGCGGCGTGGCGGGCCATGTTGGCGACAGCAGCACCGTCACAAACTGCTATAACACCGGAACGGTCAGCGGCAGCAGCCTGGTCGGCGGCGTGGCGGGCGATGTCGGCAGCGGCGGCGCCGTCACAAACTGCTATAACACCGGCGGCGTCAGCGGAGATTCTGCCGTCGGCGGCGTGGTGGGCTTTAACTACGGCAGCTCCGCCAAAGTGATAAACTGCTACAACACCGGCGGCGTCAGCGGCAGCAGCAACTATGTCGGCGGCGTGGTGGGCGGTAACGACAATGGCACCGTTTCGAACTGCTATTATGACAAGATCAGCGGGGCGTTCGGCGCCATCAACGGCGCTGACACCGATACCGTCAAGGGCTTGACCACCGCCCAGATGACGGGGGAGACCGCCCTCGATAATCTTGTGTTTGCGTATACTGCCCCTGCGGTCAGCCCCTGGCTTTTCCGGGCAGACAGCGCGGAAAACGATTGGTTCTATCCCCATCTGAGAGGGTTTGCCTGGGACAGCACGAATGATCTGCTCGACTGGCCCCCGAAGGTCCGGGTGACCGTTACGAACCCGGAGGGCAGCGACTCCGTGACCTATGACGGGACGGAGCAAAAGATCGACCCCGTTGCCGTGATTGTGAATGCTCCGGTCATTCCGGAGGGGGCGAATGTGACATATTATCAACAGACCTCAAATGACTGGATGAAAAAGGAGGGCGCGCCGACCGATCCCGGAACCTATCGAGCGACGATCAGGGAAGAAGACGGAAACACATACGATACATATTTCAGGATCCTGGAGCCGGTGTTGGACTACACCGTAACGTATCAGGTAAAAACCTCGGAGGATACCTGGAGACACGCTGCGTCGGTCATAAACGCCGGGGATTATAAGCGGGTGATCACGTTTACAGACGATGGCTACAGGGCCGGACACGCGGATATCGAAACCGAGTTTTCTATCGTCCAGAAGGCCTTGACCATCACGGCGAAAGACCAGACTCGCACATACACCGGCAATACCCAGGGCGAAGACGGCACGGCCTACGAAGACCCGGCTCAGATTACCCAAAAGGTCACGATTACCGGGCAACTGGCGGAGGGCGACACGCTGGCGAGCATCACGCTGAACGGACAGGGGACAGTAGTCAGCGAGACCGGCTATGAGATCAAGCCCAGCGCGGCGAGTATCCAGAACGCCGACGGCGAGGACGTGACCGCCAACTATAATATCACCTATTTGAACGGGAAGCTGACCATCACAAAGGCCGACAACCCGGCGGTCATCGCTTCCGCGGCGACGGTCACGGTCGGCGGGAACACGGTCGATCTGAAAGACAAAGTCACCGAGGCGGTCGGAACGGTGAGCTATAGTATCACCGGCGACGCGAAAGGCTGCGGGCTCAGCGGCAGCGTACTGACCTCGGGCGATGAAACCGGGGACGTCACCGTCACCGTCACGGTGGGGGAAAGCAAAAACTACAAGGGCGCGACCGGCGAGATCACGGTCACCGTCACCGATAAGGCGGCGAACGACCTTACGGTGACGCAGAGCGGCGCGACGTTCGGACAAACCCTCGCCGCTCCGGACTATACGGAACCCGACGGAACGCAGAGCACCTCGGTCAGCTACAGCGGCACGAAGCGGGACGGCAGTGCCTACGGACCTTCCCCGTCCGCTCCGACGGACGCGGGCAGCTACGCCGTCACGGTCACCTGCGAGACGAGCGATACGGTCTACACCGGCACGGCGACATTCACGATCGCCCCGGCGAGCATCGCGGACGCGGTGATCACGCTCGGGACCGGGCTGACCTACACCGGAAAGGAACAGACGCAGACGGTCGAGAAGATCGAGCTCTACGGCGTGAACATCACCTCGGAATGCACGGTCTCGAACAACACCGCCACGGACGCGGGCAGCTATACGCTCACCGTCACGGCGAAGGATACGGGCAACTATACCGGCACGGTAACGTGGGAATTCGTCGTCGCGCAGGCCGACAAGACGGCGCTGGACGAGAAGATCAAAGAGGCGGAGACGTTCGACGAAGGGATCAAGGAGAACTACCCGGATATCTCCGGAGAGCTCGAAACGGCTCTGGAAGACGCGCGGCAGGTCCTCGGCGATCCGAACGTGGACGAAGAGACCGTCTCGGACGCGCTCGACGCGCTGAACGACGCCCTCGAGCTGGCGCAGGACAAAAAGACGTTTGAGGACGCGAAGGACGACGCGCTGGACGAGGCCGACAGAATGGCGGAAGCCGCCGACAGCGACGCGTCGAAACAGCTGATCGAGGAAGCGAAGGATAAGATCGAAGCTCTCGCGTACGACGAGAGCGCCGTGCTCGACGACAATCTTGCGGCGATCGAAGTGATCCTCGACGAGCTCGCGGACAAGCTCGCCGCGCAGCGCGACGCGGACGACCGTCAGGCGTTCGACGAATACAAAGACGCCGCCGCGCAGTCCGTGAGCGACCTTGCCGAGGACGGCGACAGCGAGGCATGCAAGCAGCTGATCGAAGAGGCGGTCGAGGAGATCGAAGCCCTCGGATACGACGGCGAAAAGACCCTCGAAGAGAACAAGCAGAGAGTCGACGACATCCTCGATAAGCTCGTGAGCGACCTTGCGGAGCAGAGGGCGAAGGACGCCGACGGGGGGGATCGGAACGACTTCCTGCTCTCCCTCATCCGGATCGGACAGGAGCTGCGCAAACGGATGGAAGAGGCGCGTCGCGCGGCCGAAGCCGGGCGGGAGCAGACGCCCGAGATCCCGACACTTCCCGCGGTCCCCGCGGAGGACGAATGGGTGAACCCGTTCCGCGACGTCCATGAATCCGACCCGTTCTATGACGACGTGAAGTTCGTGTGTCAGCGCGGGATCATGAACGGCGTGGCGGACGATCTCTTCGATCCGGACGGCTCGCTGACCCGCGGCATGATCGTGACGGTGCTGTATCGCATGGAAGGCAAACCCGCCGTCCCGGGCGTGAAGATCTTCACGGACGTGCCGAGCGGGGAATGGTATTCCGACGCGGTCGAATGGGCGGCGACGGCCGGCATCGTCAACGGCTACGGCGACGGGACCTACGGTCCGAAGGACGAGCTGACGCGTGAGCAGCTCGCGGCGATCCTGTACCGGTATGCGCAGTACAAGGGGTACGAGGTCGAAGCGGGCGGCGCCGACGACGGCGGAGCCTCCGAATGGGCGGCGGAATACGTGAAGTGGGCGGCGTCGACCGGCGTCCTCGTGGCGGATGAGAGCGGAGAACTCCGCCCGACCGAGACGGCGACGAGAGCCGAGATCGCCGAGGCGATCCGCGCGTTCCTCGAAAACACGGAGGAGTAAAGCAAAAAACGGACAGCGGCAGCCGTCCGGAGCGATCCGGACGGCTGCCCGTCGTCGTGCGGGAGATTATTCGCCGGAAAAGAAAAAAGCCTCCGCGAGATCCTGAACCGCCCCACTTTGTACGGACAGTACAAAAAAGCAACTGAAACGTGATCAAGCGCAGAACTGATTCCGGAACTCCACCGGAGTCAGTTTTGTCTTTGACTGGAGCCTTACGTGGTTGTAGAAGTGAATGTATTCATC
>JAFYBN010000087.1 GCA_017540175.1 Clostridia bacterium
ACGCCGAGGTAGTCCGCCAGCCGGTCCTGCGTCAGGTCGGCTTTCTTGCGCAGGTCTTTTATCCTTTGTCCGATGTGTTCCATATCGTTCTCCTGTTTTGTACAGATAGAAAGCGGGCCCGGCTTCCTTACGGTTCCATTATACCAGAACCGAAAGCCGGGCGCAATGGATTTATTCTTGAGTTCGATTCAACCGCAGGTTGCGTCAGAGGGCGAAAAGAACATCACTAGTGAAAAGAAAGATGTATGAATGGGATTTTTCCGCCCGACTGCCCCAATTGTGACAATTCATGTGGAAAAACGGCGCAAGTCTCCAAAACCGAAAAAAGAGAAAACCCTCGAAACCTCAATGATTTCAAGGGTTTTTGCAACATCGGAGTGACTGGATTTGAACCAGCGGCCTCTTGGTCCCGAACCAAGCACTCTACCGGACTGAGCCACACCCCGATTGCTCACATAGTATAACACATCCTTTCCGCTTTGTCAAGGGCTCAAGAGAAAAATCTTCTCGGCGAAAATGCGAGAAAACGCGCGCCGGATGCGGGGCAAAACCGTCAAAAATGAAAAAAGACAAAAATGCGCGGTTTTTCGCCGCGGGAGCGCCGAATCCCTCCGAAGCTCTTGCAATTCGCCGCGCAATGTTGTATCATAGGAGCACGGTCCGCTCTCCCCGCCGCATAGCCGCGCGTCGGCGCCGGGATGGGAAGGGAGCGGGCATCTATGCCTGGAAGGGAAAGGATTTCCGGAATATGAAAACAGATAAAACGCCGCTTCAGCGCGCAAAGGAACTGCTTGCAGAGCTCAGCCTCGAGGAAAAGCTGCACCAGCTCACCGCGCAGATGCTCTTCAATGTGGACGAAAGCTATGAAAAGGAACGCGATCCCCTCTGCGGATGCTTCCGAAATCCCGGGCATTTCATGCATCAGAACGGGAAGATCTCCTCGCCCGGCGAGGTGACGCGGCGCATCAACCGCGACGTGGAGATGAGCATCGCCGCCCAGCCGCACGGCATTCCCCCGCTCGAGCACGGCGAGTCCCTGCACGGCGCGCAGTGGGGCATGGCGAGCATCTTCCCCCAGCCCATCGGACTGGCGTCGACCTTCGATCCCGAGGCCGTGGAGATCGCCGCGGACATCATCGGCAAGGAGACCGCGGCGGTCGGGGTGCGGCAGGCGCTCGCGCCGGTCGTGAATATCTCCCGCGACGTCCGCTGGGGCCGCACCATCGAGACCTTCGGGGAGGACCCGAAGCTCGCCTCGGACATGGGGGCCGCCATGTGCCGCGGATTTTCGAAAAACGGCGTCGCGGCGACTCCGAAGCATTTTGTCGACAACTACGCCGACGGCGGGCGGGATTCCAATTATTCCACCCATTCGGAGCGCGAGCTGAGAGAGGTGTATCTGAAGCCCTTCGAGGCGTGCTTCAAGGAGGGCGGGGCGCTCGGCGTCATGGCGGCGTACAACAGCCTCTTCAACGGTCTGCCCGCCCACGCGAACCCCTGGCTGCTCACGAAGGTTCTGCGGGACGAATGGGGCTTCGAGGGGATCGTCGTGTCGGACTACGGCGGGGTGCACGGCGTCGCCGGGGCGCACGAGCTCGCCGCGGATACGCCCGAGGCGGTCGCGCTCTGTCTCGGAGCGGGGCTCGATGTGACCCTGCATCATCTCGCTTATGAGGATATCCGCGCGGCGTACGAGAGGGGACTGCTCACGGAGGAGGTCATCGACCGCGCGGTGCTGCGCCTGCTCACCGTGAAATTCGCCGTCGGGCTGTTTGATCAGCCGTTTGCTGATCCAGACGAGGCGGACCGGCTCGTGCGGTGCGAGGCACACAAGGCTGCCGCGCTGGAGACGGCGAAAAAGAGCCTCGTCCTCTTTGAGAACAAGGGCGCGCTCCCGCTGGATCGGAAAAAGATCAAAACGCTCGGCATCTTCGGGCCGGGCGCGGACGTGCTCCCTACGGGACGGAACTACTCCGGGCCTTACGCACATCTGTGGGAAGCCCCGGACGTGCTCTCGCCGCTCGCGTATTTCCGCGCGCACGCGGGAGGGATCGAAATCGTGACCGGCTCGGACGCCGAGATTTCTTCCCTCGCGCCCCGGTGCGACGCCGCGCTGTATTTCACCGCCGTCGTGGAAGGGGAGGGGCTGGACCGCTCCGATCTCAGGCTGCCGTCCTACCGCGTCTCCGCCGCGCGGGATGACGCCGCGGTGATCGTGGACAAGGCGGAGCACCTCATCGAGGTCGATCAGGAGGCGTCCATCCTCGCGCTCGCAGAGGCGAACCAAAACGCGGTCGTCGTGCTCATGAACGGCGCGCCTGTCGACGTGACGGCGTGGCACGAAAAAGTCGGAGCGATCCTTGAGGCGTGGTACCCCGGAGAGGGCGGCGCGGAGGCGATCTTCGACGCCCTGTTCGGCGCGTACTGCCCCGGCGGCAAGCTCCCCGTGAGCTGGATGAAGTCCGTCGGTCAGCTCCCGCTCTTCTACGGGTACAAGCCGAGCGGACGCGGGTACGGATACGAAAACAACGACGGCAAACCGCTCCATCCCTTCGGATGGGGTCTGAGCTATACCGCCTTTGAAATCAAAAACGCCGCGCTCGAAAATTCGGAGAGCGCGGACGGCGGCCGGGTCGTCACGGTCGATGTAGAGAATACCGGGGATTACGACGGTGACGAAGTGGTGCAGATCTATCTCACGGCGAAGCACACGAAGGTCGTCCGCCCGGTGAAGGAGCTCGTGGGGTACAAACGCGTGACGGTGAAAAAGGGTGAGGCCGTCCGCGCACGGATCCCCGTTCCCGCGTCGGTCACGCATTACTATGACGCCGACATGAAGTACGGGGCGCACGGCGGGGAATTCACCCTCCTTGTCGCGACCTCTGCCGACGATGCCGACGTCAAGGCGAAGCTGCCGCTGTGACCGTCGACCGCTGAACCTCGGCTGCGGAGTCCTACCGCGGAATCCGATCTCCGAACTTCGGCCGCGGACTCCGGCTGTCGGAGCCTTTACCTTCGGCGGACCTTCATGGAAGATAAGACACTGATCCGTCCGGAATGCCGCGGCTGCGGCGTTCCGGCATGAGAATTACGTACATCGGCATGGGAGTAACAACATGCGTCATCAACCCCGGGAAGGGTTTTATAAGGAACTGCTCGCCCTGATGGTGCCCATCGCGGTGCAGAATCTCGTAGGCGCTGCGGTCAACACTGCCGACGTCCTCATGGTCGGCCAGCTCAACCAGACTGCGCTGTCCGCGTCATCGCTCGCGGGACAGGTGCAGTTCGTGATCAATTTCATCTTTTTTGGGGTGACGTCCTCCGTGACAATCCTTGCCGCGCAGTATTGGGGCAAGGGGGACCGGAGGGTCATCGCGAAGATTTTCGGGCTCGGACTCTATCTTTCCCTCTTTTTCACAACGATCGCCGGCGTCCTCTGCCTCGCTGTACCGCGGTTCGTCATGAGCATTTGGACGAACGATGCGGAGCTGATCGAAACCGGAGCGCGCTACCTTCGCCTCGTCGCGCCCGCCTACTTCTTCGCGGGACTCACCCACCCCTATCTCGCGGTGATGAAGAGCTGCGAGCGGGTGCGGTTTTCGATGCTGCTGTCGATCGTCACGCTCGGGCTGAACGTGATCCTCAACGCGGTGCTGATTTTCGGCCTGTTCGGCTTCCCGGAGCTCGGGATCGAGGGCGCGGCGATCGCGACGACGATCTCGCGCGGCGCGGAGCTTTTGATCTGCGCGGTCGATTTCTCGCGGCAGAAGATCTTTCCGCATTCCCCCGCCGCCATCCTCGCCCTGCCGCGCTCCCTGATCGCGGATTTTTGCCGATACGCTCTGCCCGCCTTCATCAACGACGTTCTGTGGGGATTCGCGTTCAATATGAATTCGGTGATCATGGGGCGTCTCGGCTCGGATATCGTCGCGGCGAATTCCATCGTCACCGTTGTGCGCGATCTGATCACCACGGTCGGCTTCGGCATGTCGTCCGCGGCGGCGATCATGCTCGGAAAGTCGCTGGGCATGAAAAAACCGGAGCGCGCCCTGACGGATTCCGCGTCCCTCGTCAGAACGACCTTCCGGTGCGGGCTCGTCAGCGGGGCCCTGATCGCGCTCATCACGCCGATTTTGCCCCATGTCGCGAAGGTTTCCGAGACCGCGGGGTCGTACATGATCGTCATGATGCTCATCAGCGCGGTCTATCAGATGGGCCAGCTCATCAATACGCTCGTCATCGCGGCGATTTTGCGGTGCGGCGGGGATACGAAATACGGCATGGCGCTCGACATCATCACGATGTGGGGCTGGGCGGTCCCCGTCGGGCTGCTCGCGGCGTTCGTGTTCCGCTTCCCGCCCCTTGTCGTCTACGCCTTCATGTGCACGGACGAATTCGTGAAAATGCCCTTCGCGCTGAGACGGTACAAGAGCCGGAAGTGGCTGAACAACATCACGAGAGAGCACGGAACGGGAGAGTAACGACACGGATTTCACACAAAAAGCTCCCCCTCACTGAACCGCTCCAGTAAAAACGGACAATGACAAAAAAGCTCTTATGTGGTACAATACTGCATAGGAGCTTTTGCTATGAAGGAGGGAGAGAGATGGCAGGAAAGAAAGGGATGAAGCACTACCCCGAGGAGCTCAAGGAGCG
>JAFYBN010000088.1 GCA_017540175.1 Clostridia bacterium
CCAAAAGTACCAAAAAGAGGAACTCTTTCAAAGTCTTGGGTGTTCCGAGGTCTGCGGACCTCGGGTCAGGACTCCGTCCCGACACCCTGCCGCCTTTTGAAAAAGGCGGGCGAAAACTTTTGGCCTATTTGCGACAGCCCCCTTGCCGACCGCCGGAGGATTATTCCGCGTTCCGGTACGATTCGTTGAGCTTTTCGAGCTGCTTCGAGACCGCCTTGTTGATCGAGGCGAACTTCGACGCCGCGGTGTTTTCGCGCGCCGTGATCATGCCGTCGACCATGCCGCTCGCGCCGCCCATGCTGTTCTGGTAGCCGATGTCGTAGGTCATGCCGCGGAAGATGTAGCCGAGCATGTCCGCCGTGCGTTCGTCGCGCGCGAATTTCGACTCGAGCGCGGAGTTGATGTACGCCGGCTGGATCGTCAGGCTGGATTCGTAGCCCATCGCCTGAAGCATGTATCCCGCGTAATCCTTGTCCGCCGCCGTCTTCGGGATGCAGATCATCTGGGCGAGGGTCGCGCAGGTGGTGCGGTAGTCGCTCTGGGCCTCGTCGTACTTCACGAGCGGAAGAACGCCGAAGTCATATTCGAGCGTGCGGAAGTTCGCGAGCTTCTGGGTGACCTCGATGAAGAACAGCGCGCGCCCCGCGGTGAAGACGGGCTCCGCGACGTCCCACGCGCCCGCGAAGATCACGTTGTCGTTCATGATGCTGATGATGCGGTCGATGGCGTTGACGGTGAATTCGTTGTCGAGGTTGAAGACAAGCTCCTTCTCCACGACCTTGGTGTAGGGATCGTCCCACGCGTGCAGGAAGTTGCCGATGTAGCCGGCGTTCGCCGTGCAGCCCTAGGTGTCTTCCTTGTCGAGCGTGCCGTCGCCGTTCGAGTCGTTGGTCACGGCGTCGGTGTATTCGGAGAATTTGTCAACGGTCCACTGACCGGCGTCTACGAGATCATAGAGCTCACCCGCGGTGACGTTGTAGCTCGCTGCGACGTTTTTGTTGAAGAACATGCAGACCGCGGTCCACTTGTCCATGAAGTTCATGTCGCCGGAGATGAAGAGGATCTTGTCCGCCACAGTCAGGTTTTCGCGCGCGAACTGGCTCCACCATGCCTTCGAGAGATCGAGGCTGTCGATCGCGTTCATGTCGTAGGCGTTGCCGCTGTTTGCGATGTTGTTCATTTCGGAAATGCGCGGGTAGGCGATGTCATAGGAGTTCGTGCCCGCGACGACTTCGTTCGTGATGGAGCTGTCGAGGTACGCGCCGCCGTCGGACACGACGATGTTCACGTTGTATTTCGATTCAACGTTCATGTTGCGCGTGTAGACCGCGTCGTTCATCGCCTCGCCGGTCATTTCGTGACATCTCAGCTCGAGGCTCGTCCAGTTCGAGTTGATGTTGTACCAGTTGGTGCCGAGGATGCCGAGGTCTTTGCCGCCCCAGTCCTTGACCTCAAGATCGAACACCGTGGCGGGATCGACGGGTTCGGGTTCGGGCTCGGTTTCCTCCTGCTGCGCGGCGTCGGGATTGGCGGATCCTTCCGCGTCGCTGCTTCCGTCGGCGGTTTCCGTTCCGCCGCCCGAACAGGAGATGAGAAGGAGCATTGCGGTGAGCAGAATGCATAAAAGCTTTTTAGCCATGTCGTTTTCCTTTCTTTTCGTTTTGATGGTGCGGATTGCGTACGGATTTCTCCTGAGTATCATTATAGTGGGAGTATATTTCGGATCGGACGGCAAAATATGAAATTATTGTGAATTTGATGAACGGCGGCGGAAAACCGCAGCCAGCGCGCGGGGCAGCCGAACCCGTATTCTCGGGAATCCGTTCCCGACTGCCCGGCAACTGCACGGCAACTGCCCGGCAACTGCACGGCATTGCCCGGCAACTGCCCGGCCTTGCCCGGCATTGCCCGGTGACAGCCCGGTGACAGCCCCGGCGGGGCAGACCGCCGCTAACGTACAGGACTCCTTTTCGGAAAAAGAAAGGGCATCCGTTTTAGGCAGGGCTTCCCACAGAAAGGCGCGCTCCCGCCCAAAACTCCCCCTCGCGCGTTCACGCAAGGGGGAGCAATCCTTATTCTTCCGCGGGGACGTGATCCAGACAGGCGAAGACGGATTCGAGTTCCTCGGCCGTCAGGAGGTAGACGATGCTGGACGAGGCGGGCGAGGCATAACAGCCGCTTTCCGTTTCCGCGCCGATCCGGAGGGAATAACTCGTGTCGATATAATTCGTCGAGCTGTTTCCGTTCGCGTCCGTGCTTGTGAACGCCTTGCGGTACTTCACCGTGACGCCGCGCGGACCGTCCAGTCCGAACGCCGCCTTTTCCGTCTCGTCGGCGTAATAGTCCGCGACCTCCCTGAGATTCACGCCGTCCAGCGCGTCAAGCGCCGCTTTCACGCCGTCCGCGTCGGTGATCGTGTTTTCCCTCGTTCCGTCGGAGACGGTCACGGAGGTCACATAGTCCCGCGTCGTCCAGTCGGCGGAGGGGATCGAGTCGCGCGCGATCAGATCGTCGAGGGTGTAATCGAAATACGCGCCGAGATTCTTTTCCGTCAGGTAGACTTTCCCGTCCGCGAGCAGGTAGTACGCGCCGGAGAAGCTGTTGTAACTGCCGAAACCGTAGGTGTGCTTTTCCGCGCCGTAGCTCACCGTCACGGTGCAGGTCGGCTCGTCGAGCCCGTAGTCGGCGAGCTCGCCTCCGTCGACCGCCCGGAGCGCGGTGATCGAGGCAATGTTCGTGCCCATGTACGCGAGCGTGGTCGCGTTCAGGGGGAAGTTCGCGTCGCCGTCCCAGCGCCACGCGTTGTTCACAACGGAGAAGCTCAGCGTCTCCCCGCCCGCGGGCGTATAGGAGAGCGCGGTCATGGACGTGAGTTCATGCTGTGCGACGGTGATCGGCGTATCGCCCGCGAGGGCGGCGCGCTCCGCTTCCAGCTTCTCCTGCTGCCGCTTTTTGTTCGCGTCCGAGAGGAGCTTGTAGCCGATCACAAGCGCGGCGAGCACGAGCACGAGAATGACGAGCTTCAGATACGGATTCGATTTCTTTTTTTTGCCGGTCTTGTTTTCCATTTATTTCTTCCTTCTTCTGAACCAGATCACGAAGCCGCCCGCCAGCGCGAGGAGCGGGATCACGCCGATGAGGACCACGGCCCAGAGACCCTGATCCGCCGCCGTCACCGTCAGAGGAGCTTCCGTGTATTCTCTTCCGGGCAGGCTCAGCATGTTGTGGGAGGAATCCGACAGCCAGTTGAGGAAGGCAAAGAATGTCTGGCTGTTGCTGCCGGACGCGTCCCTCCGGGAGTTTGCAATATCGGGCGAGGAAAACCATACGAGCCGTCCCCCTTCGGTACTCTGGCCGACAGCGCCGAGATAGAACACGCCGGAGAGGTCGCCGTCTTCCCGATTGAGAGTGAATTCGGGGGCGCTTGTATCCTTCACGTACGCTTTGGAGCTCGTGTAAAGAATGGGTGAGACCGAACCGGTTCCGGAAGCAAGGATGCCGTGCGCCATGGAAAGGGTGACGTTGTAGGTGCGCTTGAGCTTGTCAAACGGTTCCTCGGAGGAGGAGCCGTATTCCGGCATCAGGAAATACGGTCCGTAGAAAAAGTTATAGTGATTCGGGTCCCCTTCCACGACCAGGCCGTCCGCGGACTCCATGCCGAAATCCGCGGCAAGCGCCGATAGGTTTGGCATTTTTGCGGAGGAATAGTTGGCGGCGCCCGTCACGAGAAGAATGCTTCCGCCCTGCTGCGCGTAACCGCGCAGGAGCGCCAGCTCCTCGGAGGAGATATCCGCCGACGGGTTCCCGATATAAATCGCCGCGCAGTCGTCCGGAACCGCCCCCGTGTTCGCGAGGTTCAGCTCCCGGGTCAGGATGTTCTGAGAATCCATATCCTGCGCGTAGGAAGCATCGATCCCTTCCTCGCCGTGTCCGGTCAGCGTGCAGAGAACGGGAATCGTTTCGCGCGTCACGTAATCCGCGGCGGCCGCCAGCTTCGCGTCACCCATGAAGTACTGCGAAATGTTGCCGAGCAGCTGCTCGAGGGAGAGATACATCTGGTAGTAATACGACTGCTCCTCCTCGGAAAGCTGGCTGTTGCTCAGCAGCTCCACGCACTGGGTGTACATCTGATAGTAATACGCGTATTCGTCGGCGGAAATCACTTCCCCGGTCTCCTTGTACACGTACTCGGCAAACTCGGAGGCGTCCAGGGCATAGCTCCGCTTGCCGCTCACCGCGATGACGGAATTGTCGCTCAGGGTCTTGTCGGTGTACTGCTGTGCAAAAAGCGGATTCGTCGCGGGGTCCACGGTGGAGTACGAGACGCGGTCGTTCATGTCGCGGTAGCGGTCGAGCAGGCGGACGACGTTCTCATTTTCGTTTCCGCGCTCCGTGAGGATGTAGAAATGCACATCCTCGCCGATGCCGCGGATCACCGCCTCGCTTTCGTCGGAAACCGTGTAGAGGGACGAGGAGGACAGGTCGATCTTGGTGACGGTGGTGGGAAGCTCGGACACGAAGAGGTTGATCAAAATGAAGATCGCCAGGACCACGGCGGTCGTCGTGACGGTCAGAGAACCGATTTTCAGCGTTTTCTTGCTCCCGGCGCCGCGGGTTTTCTTATCCTGATTCATCGTTTGCCTCCTTTCTCACATCCAGCGCTTCTTTTCCATGGACTGAACAGTCAGCCACACGAACAGGATCGCGGTGGAAATATAGAACACGATGGCGCCCAGATCGAACAGACCGTCTGAGAAGGCGGTCATGCGGTCGAAAATGGAGACGCCCTTGAGGATTGAGGGCACGGCGTCCGTGAAGAGCGCCGGCTTCGCAATGTAGACGAGCAGGATCCCGGCGCAGAGAACCACGCCGACCGACGCCGCGACGAAGATGTTTTTCGTCATCAGGTAGACGATCACCGCGGCCAGGGCGGCAAGGATCAGAAAGACGACGAGGGACGCGACCGCGTCCGCGGGGATCATCGGAGCGAACAGGGGCAGGAAAAAGAGCAGGAGGAACAGAATGAGCGAGATCACCGCCGCGAGCACCTGACTTTCCGTCAGGGACGAGATAAAGAGCCCGATGGCGGCCAGCGCCGCGCCGAGCAGGAAGAAGGCGAGGATCGCGCCGTAGTCCGCCGCGTAATTCATCGTGCCGAAGCTGCCGAGCAGGATCGGATAGAAGCACATGACGACGCAGGGCACGGCAAGGACCGTGAGCATCGCGAAGTACTTCGCCGCGACGACCTTCCACATCGGGATCGGCAGGGCATAGAGCAGCTGATCGGTCCGGGTGTGCTTTTCTTCCGCGACGGAACGCATGGTCAAGACGGGGATCACGAGAACGTAAACGAGGTTGGCAGAGAGAATGAAGTTCCCCGACAGCGAGAGGGCGAACGACGGGTTTCCGAGACGAAGGCTGTAAACCCAGGTGTAGATGCCGGTCAGAAGAAGGATGAACGAAACGGTGATCGCCCCGATCATCCCGTTCGCAAACGCGCGTATTTCTTTTTTATATACAGCAGCCATGTTTTCCTCCTGAAGTACTCAGTCCCGTCCGCCGAAGAGGGGGGTGTAATCGTCGTCTTTCGATTTCTTCGGGGACTTTTCTTTCTTTTTGCCCGCCTTGTCTGCGGCCGGCGTTTCCGTATCTTCCGGCGCCTGCGGCACTTGCGGCTCCGGCGTCACTTGCGGCGCGGCGGGCATCTCCGGTTTGTCGGGCATCTCGGGTACTCCCGGCGCCTCCGGCACGCTCTCTTCGCCGTTCGTCAGACTTTCGAGACGCCGCTTGGTATTTTCGAGCACGCGCTGTGCGACGGCGTCCTCGGGGGACATGTCTTCCTCGTCCGGTTCTTCGGCGGACGGATCGGCCGCCGTGTCCGCGGTCAGCGCGAGGAAGATCTTTTCGAGGGTGATTTCCTCATAGTTCATGGAAAGGATGGGGATCCTTGCGTCGGCAAAGCGGAAGAAGACGGTTTCCCGGATATCCGTGCCCTGTTCGATCGCGATCCGCACGTGCGCAAGTCCGAGGTCCTTCGTTTCGATCTCGACCGAGATCACGCCCGGCACGGAGGAGAGCATGCGGTGGACGGCGCTCTCGTCCCCGCGCACGGTGAGGTCGATGTAGTTCCTGCTGCCGCCGAGCTTCGTGAGGTTTTCGAGCTTGTCGGAGGCGACGATCTCACCGTGGGATATGATGATGACGTAATCGCAGACGGCGGAAATCTCCGTGAGGATGTGGGAGGAGAGGATGACGCAGTGGTCGTGTCCCAGTTCCCGGATGAGGTCGCGGATCTCGATGATCTGCCGCGGGTCGAGCCCGACCGTGGGTTCGTCGAGAATGATGATCTCGGGGTCCGCAAGCAGGGCCTGCGCGATGCCGACGCGCTGGCGGTAGCCCTTCGAGAGGTTCTTGATGAGGCGGTCGGTGAAGTCGGCAGTCCCGTCCTTTAGCGCGGTCCTCTTCACGACGCGGTCGATTTCCCGAAAGAGCTTTTCGCCCCGCAGTCCCTTTGCCTCGCCGACGAATTCAAGGTATTCTTCCACGGTCATGTCGAGATAGAGGGGGGGCTGTTCCGGAAGGTAGCCGACGGCGGATTTTGCCCCGGCGGGATCCTCGTAAATATCGCAGCCGTTGATGAAGACCTCTCCCTCCGTTGCTGCAAGACATCCCGTGATGATGTTCATGGTGGTGGATTTTCCCGCGCCGTTCGGTCCGAGAAAACCGTAAACCGTTCCTTTATCCGCGGTGAAGCTGATCCCGCGGACGGCTTCGAAATCGCCGTAGTGTTTCTTCACGTTTCTGACTTCGATCAAAACACAACCTCCCTGTGATCGTATCCGTGTTTCATAGTTAAAGAATATTATAGCATATGAGTGTGCGTATTCCGTGAAAAATAAATGAAATTTTAGACACAGAAAGAAAAACGCGCCGTCCGCCCGCCGTCCGCCCGCCGGACGCAGGCAGGATCACGGATGCGCGAAAAAGATCAAAGGATCAAAAAAACGCGCGGCGGGTCAAATGCTCTTGACAAAACCCGGCGGATCGCGTAAAATGGATGCGGAAGAAATTCATTTCAATCATACGGAGGACTGAATATGGCGACGAAAACGGTCGGTGAACTCATCAAGGAAGCGCGCACGGGCGCGGGCATGACGCAGATCGGGCTTGCGAAGGCGGTGGGCACGCTGACGTCCGCCGAGGTCGGCAAAGCGGAGCGCGGCGAAAAGGAACTCACGAAGGATCAGCTGAAGGGGATCGCAAAGGCGACGGGCGTGACGCAGAAATCCCTTCTCGACGCGCCGTTCTCGCTTTTCGGTCTGGGCTCCTCGGGCAGCTCCGGCTCCGGCTCGTCCGGCTCCGGTCTGACGCTGAATACGGCGTCGAGCACGGGCTCGGGCTCGACCTCGAGCGTCAAGCTTTCGGCGGAAGAAAAGAAGCTGATCGAAGCGTACCGCAAGGCGGATGACAAAACGAAGAAGACCGTGATCGAGGCGCTCGGGCTCGCCGAGGACAACGGCGGCTCCGCTCTCGGCGGCATCGCGTCCGGTTTGCTCGGCAATCTGATCGGCGGCGGAAACCAGAGCAGCTCGAACCAGTCCGGCGGCGGAAATCTGCTCGGCGCAGTGCTGGGCGGCGCGCTCGGCGGCGGCCAGAGCAGCCAGAACAGCCAGAGCAGCCAGGGCGGCGGCGGTCTGATGGGCACGCTGCTGAGCGCGGTCGGTCTGCGCGAGGGCGAGGAAATGCCCTCCGACGCGGAACCGGTGATTTACGAGGTGGGCAAGGAAGAGCCGAAGGCTGAGGAAAAGCCGGCGGCGAAAAAGCCCGCGGCGAAGAAGCCGGTCCAGAAGAGAACTCCCAAGAAGCCGTCGGATCAGTAAGCAAACCATACAGCCGCGCCGACAAAACCGAAATTTCGCCAGCCTCCCCGAGGAACCGGGGAGGCTGCGCTGTATTGTGCGATTGATGAGACGGTGCCCGGCTTGCTTCACCCGCTTTGCCCGGAGCCGGCGCTGCCGCGCTTCCTGCCCTGTTTGAGAGTACGCGATGCCGTTCTCCTTGCCTCGCCGGTGCGACTGCCGTGCCGACGCTGTCGCACTCGGCACGCGGGAGAGGTGTCACTGTCGTGAGACTGTGACGGAGAGGGGGCTCCGGGCAAACATCGGATGAGCCGTCGGCGAACGTAAGAAACTCCACTTGTCTTCGCGCCCAATAGTTTCCATGGAAACATTGGGACTTGAATTCTCGCCTGCGGGCTCGGTCAGGGTCGGGTCTGACAATCCACCGGATTGTCATTCAAGACCGACCCGTTCAAGTCTCTTCAAGAGACTTGAACCCTGACGATAAATGTGCTGCGCACATTTATCTTCTCGGAGTTTCCACTCATGACAGCTTTGTCACAGCTTCAGCTTCCGAGTATACTGCAGTTTTAACCGGAAGCGAACGTAAGAAACTCCACTTGTTTTCTCGCCCAATAATTTCCATAGGAAAAGGGGTTCCGTTGGAACCCCCTTTTCCATGGAAACATTGGGACTTGAACCCAAGACCTCTCGGATGTGAACCGAACGCTCTAACCAGCTGAGCTATGCTTCCGCCTGTGGAAGGTATTATAACACAAATCCGGGCGTTTGTCCAGTCCTTTTGAAGGATTTTTTTGCGGTTTTTCCGATTTTTCCGAATGTTCTTCTCCGGCGGGACCTCTTTTGCAGAGGGCACAAACCTCCCGCCGCGCCCTCATCCCCCCGCGGCGCGGAATAAAAGATGGATGAGCGCGCACAGGGCGCAGCCGAACGCGGTGGGGAGCAGCGCCGCGAGGAGGGTCCGGCGCGCGGAGCCGGTCTCCTTCCGGATCGTGAGGAGCGTCGTCGCGCACGGCCAGTGAAAGAGCGTGAACATGATCACGCAGAGAAAGGTCTCCGTTCCCCATCCGCGGGCGAGAGCGACGGCCTCGATCCCTCCCCCGGCTCCCGCGAGCGCAAGGGGCAGGGTCAGCTCCGCGGCGGGGAAGGCGAAGAGGAACGCCGCGAGCAGGATCCCGTCCATGCCGAGCGCGCGTCCCGCCGGATCGAGAAAGGTTCGGATCCGCTCCATCAGCGGCTCCCCGCCGACCGTGAGGCGTTCGGCAAGCCAGATGCAGAGGCCGCACGGAGCGGATGCCGTAACCGCGCGCCCGAGCACGAAGACCGTCCGGTCGAGCAGGGAGCGGACGAGGGTCTGCCCCACCCGGGGGAGGCGGTACGGGGGCAGCTCGAGCACGAACGAGGACGGCTCCCCTCTCAGAACGGTCTTCGAGAGCAGGGCGGACGCCGCCCACGTCATGAGAAAGGAAAAGCACAGCGCTCCCGCCAGCCCGAGCGCGGCGGAAAAGCCCCCGAGCCCGAGGCATCCGAGCGCGAAGAGAAGCAGGGGCAGTCTCCCGTTGCACGGCACGAAGGAATTCGTGAGCACGGCAATGAGGCGGTCCCGCGGGGAATCCATGATCCTGCATCCGACGACGCCCGCCGCGTTGCACCCGAGTCCCATGAGCATCGTGAGACCCTGCTTCCCGCACGAGCCGCATCCGGCGAACGCGAAATCGAGGCAGAACGCGGCGCGGGGCAGATATCCGAGCTCTTCGAGCAGGGTAAAGAGCGGAAAGAAGATCGCCATCGGGGGCAGCATCACCGCGACGACGCGGAATACGGTCGTGAGCACCCCGTCGCACAGCATGGAGAGCGGCACGGCGGGCAGAAAGCTCCCGGCCAGACGGCGGATCAGCTCAAGCAGCCCGTCAAGCGCTTCCCCGAGCACATCCGAGACCGCGTTCGCGCCGACAAGGGTAAGCCACAGCACAAAGAGCAGCAACGCGAGCATCGCGGGGAACGCCGTGTGCCTGCCGCAGAAGAGCCGGTCGAGCCGATCGAGCCGATCGAGCCGGTCAAGCCGGTCAACCCCGTCAAGCCCGTCAAGCCGGTCATGCCGCCGGTCCCGCTTTCCCGTGCGTCCCCCCGGTCGCCCGGCGCGCCCGGTGTGTTCGACGCATTGACGGGCGGTTTCGGCGGCGCGCCGCGAGATCCGTTCATACGGGTCTGCGATCCCGGCTCCGCCCCCGTCTTCGTCTCCGTCTCCGGCTCCAGCCCCGGCTTCGCCCCCGTTTTCGGCTCCGGCGTTTGCCTCCGCCGCGGATTCCCCCGGGGAAGCGGGCGCGCGGGATTTTACCGCGGCCTCGACGAGGGCGGTTTTCAGCGCCGTCAGCCCCGTTCCGTTCCGCGCGGACGTGGGAACGACGGGGACGCCGAGCAGGGAAGAGAGCTTTTCGCAATTGACGCGGATCCCTCTCTTCTCCGCCTCGTCCGTGAGATTGACGCAGAGCAGAAGGGGGACGCCGAGCGCCTCCAGCTCGAAAAACAGCCGCAGTCCCCGCTCGAGCGCGCCCGCGTCCGCGACCGCGGCGATCACGTCCGGCGGCGATGCTCTGAGGCAGTCAAGCGCCGCCTCCTCCTCACGCGAGCGGCACCGCAGGGAACACATGCCGGGGAGATCGGTCAACTCCGCGCGGGTTTTCCCGCCCTGCGCGGAGGGATCGGGTGCCGTGAAGAATCCGCTTGCCGAGTCCACAGTTTTGCCCGCCCAGTTTCCGGTATGCCGCCGCAGTCCGGTGAGGGCGTTGAAGAGGGTGCTTTTGCCGACGTTCGGGTTCCCGGCGAGCGCGGCGCGGATCATCGTTCCTCCTCCGCGCCGCATCCGCAGCCGTTTTCGTTCACCCGCTTTTCCGTGTTCTCTTCCCGGGTGCGCCCGTCATCCGGCAGAACCCTCACGCCCGCCGCGTCCCGGTTCCGGACCGCCGCCGAAACGTCCCCGAACCGATACGCGGCGGGGTCGCCGAAGGGGGCACGGCGGAGCAGGGTCACGCGGACGCCGGGGTATAATCCGAGATCGGCAAGCCGTCCGGCGAAGGACACCGCTCCTCCGACGGAGACGACCTCGCCGCTTTGCCCTTTGCCGAGCGCGGGAAGGGGAATAGCTTCCTGTTTCATTTCAAGTCCTCGCTGTGCGGATTTTCTCGCTCCAGCATATGCGCGGGGACGCGGGCGCGTGAAAAAGCGCGGACGGACGCGGAAACGGGGAGGAGGGGCGGCAAAAACCGCCCCGCGGAGGATCGCTTCAAATATTATTTTGAAATATCAACGCGTTGCGGGAACTTTTTTCCGCGCGAAACGTCTAATAACCAGAAAAAGAAAATCTGCCGACGCTTTCGGAGGGACCTATGAACGGAAAACAGAAATGCGCCATTCTCAAGGAGATCCGGCGGGATATCGCGAAGAAGAACGACATCAATATCCGCATCGACGAGTGCACCCACAAGGGCGAGTGCCGGGGCACCTGCCCGCGCTGCGAGGCGGAGGTGAAGATCCTCGAGCGCGAGCTCGAAAAGAAAAGAAAACGCGGCTTCCAGACGGCGATCGCCGGGGTGTCCGCGGGCATCCTCGCGGCGAGCCTCGCGTCCTGCGTCCCCGCGGCGGGGGACGACGTGAAGCCCGAGACGGGCGAGACTCAGACTCAGATCGAAAGCCTCGCGGGAGACATCGCCATGCCGGATCCTGAAGAAGACGACGAAACGCAGATCGCCGAGAGAACGGAAGGGGAAATCGCCGTCACCGAAGGGCTGATCGCCGATCCGGACTGCGTTTTGCCGCAAGTCGGGGGAGAACCGCTCGCGGAGAATTATGACGAAGAGGAATTCCCCCTCATGGGTGAGCCGCCCATCGAGGAATATGAGACCGAAACGGAGGAGCTGCCTCTGGCAGGTAAGCCCGCGCCCGCCGACCTTGAGGCGGAGGAGCCGGACACGCCGGAGCCGGAAGAGGAATTGCCCGAGCTTGCCGGGATCCCCCTGATGCCGGACGATTTCCTGATCGCGTCGGAAGAGCCGGAACAGCCGGAACAGTCGGAGCAGGCGGAACAGCCGGAGCGGAGCGATGACTGAGCGGGAAACGACTGCCGCGTCAAGGCCCGCCGCCGGGACTTTCCCGGCTGACGCCGCGTCCGGGCCGACGACCTTCGCGGCGTTCGCGGTGTCGCGGCACCGGCTGCAGTTCGACGGGGCGGGCATCACCACGCTCGTCACGGGGATGGGCTGCCCGCTGAAATGCCGCTATTGCCTCAATCCCATCTGCGCCGATCCGGACTATAAACCACGCCGCTTCACCGTGGGGGAGCTGTACGAGACGGTGAAGATCGACTCCCTCTATTTCGAGGCGACGGGGGGCGGGGTGACCTTCGGCGGGGGAGAGCCCCTGCTTCAGGCGGCTTTCATACGGGATTTCATCCTTTACGCGCGGGAGAGGGGCGCGCGGTGGCGCTTTGCCGTCGAGACCTCGCTCGCCGTGCCGGAAGAGAACCTAGGGCTCTTGACCGAGCCGGAGATCCTCATCGACGAGTTCATCGTCGACGTGAAGGACATGGACGCGGAGGTTTACCGCCGTTACACGGAGCGGGAGCCGGAGAGGATGCGGAAGAACCTCGCCCGTCTTGCCGCGCTCTGCCCGGAGCGGATCACCGCGCGTGTCCCGCTGATTCCGGGGTACAACACGGAGGCCGGATGCGATTGCTCGGAAAGAGAACTGCGCGGGATGGGGATCGCGTCGATCGACCGGTTCCGGTATATCCTGCCGAAAAAGAAAAAAGCCTGAATAAATGCTGATAAAAACAGCGGAGACGAGCCGAAAAGCTGCCTCCGCTGTTTGATTTTCTTCGGAAAACGGGAACACGGCTTCACATTGGGGCGGGCGTCAACCCTCTGACGCCGTCCGCGCGGCTGTGCCGCAGAGAAGCGTTTGTTCCTCAGTCGTATCTCTCGTCGAAGACCCGCTTGCTCTTCTTCTCGCTGCGCGGGAGGACGCCGAGCTCCACCACCTTGACGAGGGGCGTGAACCCGATGCGGGACTTCACGCGCTCCGCGACGCGGCGCGCCATGTCGGCAAAGTCCACCGTGCCGTCCGTCTCGACGTAAATGCGCATGGTGTCCCTGCCCTCGAGGTGGGAAATGTGGATCTGGTATTCGCTCGACAGCTCGGGGAAGGAGCCGAGCACTTCTTCGATCTGCTTCGGGAACACGTTCACGCCCTTGATCTTCATCATGTCGTCGGAGCGGCCCGCGATCACGTCGATGCGCGGGTGCTTCGAGCCGCACGGGCACTCGCCCGGGATGATGCGGCTGATGTCGTGCGTCCGGTAGCGGATGAGCGGCGCGCCCTCTTTGACGAGGGTGGTCAGCACGATCTCGCCCCATTCGCCGTCCGGCACGTTCTTTCCCGTCTCGGGATCGATGATCTCAATGTAGAGATAGTCGCTCCAGATGTGCATGCCGGTGTCGTATTGGCAGTTGATGCCGATGCCGGGGCCGTAGATCTCGGTCAGTCCGTAGATATCATAGAGCTCGATGCCCAGTTCCCCGCGGATGCGGGCGCGCATTTTCTCGCCCCAGCGCTCGGAGCCGATCACACCTTTTTTCAGCTTGATTTTGTCGCGGATGCCGCGCTTCTCGATCTCCTCCGCGAGCAGCAGCGCGTAGGAGGAGGTCGCGCAGAGCACGGTGGATTCGAGGTCCATCATCATCTGCAGCTGCTTGTCCGTGTTGCCGGGACCGAGCGGGACTGCCATCGCGCCGAGGAGTTCGCACCCCGCCTGGAAGCCGATCCCCGCCGTCCACAGCCCGTAGCCGGGCGTGATGTGGATGCGGTCTTTTTTAGTGATCCCCGCGTATTCGTAGCAGCGGGCGAACATGAGCGCCCAGTCGTCCACGTCCTTCTTCGTATAGGGGATGATGACGGGAACGCCGGTGGTGCCCGAGGAGGAATGGATGCGCACGATCTCCTCCTCCGGGACGGCCATCAGTCCGAGCGGATAGGCGTCCCTCAGATCCTGCTTCTGGGAGAAGGGCAGCTTCTCGAATTCCTCCGCCGTCCTTACCCCGTCGATACCCGCTTCCTTCAGCTTTTTTCCGTAAAAATTGTCCGCCGCGATGAGCCGCTTGATTTGCCGATCCGTCTGGGCGAGCTGGGTTTCCGTAATGACCATAACGTCTCCTTTATTTTAAGCCTTGTAATACAGGGCTTTTTGATTGATTTCGTGGAGCTTCGGCGGCAACACCGTCTTCAGCGCGTCGAGCAGGGCGTCCCTCTCGAAGCCGAGCGCTCCGGTCTCAGCCGCGATCCCGAGCAGCAGCACGTTCATCACCTTGTCGCTGCCGATTTCGGCGAGGGCGCGGTCCCCGTCCACCGTCACAAGCGTACCCGCGCGTTTTGCGAGAAAGTCGAGCATGGCGGCGGGATCGTAGGGCGTCCCTCCGATCATCGCGCTGACCGGAACGACCGGGCGTATGCTCGTGACCACTGTGCCGCCCTCCTTCAGATAGGGCAGCATCCGGACCGCTTCCGCGGGCTCGAAGCCGAGGATCAGATCCGCCTCTCCGGGCCCGATGAGCGGGGCGTGGATCCCATCCCCGATCCTGAGACAGCTGAACACCGATCCGCCGCGCTGCGCCATGCCGATGGTTTCCGCCGTCCGCACGGGCAGACCGGCGCGCATCGCCGCCGCCGCGAGGATGCGGGAGGCGAGAACGGTTCCCTGTCCTCCGACGCCGCAGAGCACGATGTCCTTTCTGACTGCCGGTCCCTTTTCGGCGATGACGGCGGGAGCGGGCGTTTCCTTCTTTGCGCCGCCGTCCCGGTATGCCGCGGTGATCCGATCCGGGTCCCGCGCTTCACCGCCGCCGATTGCATGAACGGGGCAGACCTGCTCGCAGAGCGTGCATCCCGTGCAGAGCGTCTCGTCGATTTTCGCCTTGCCGTCCGCGAAGAGCAGAGCGGGGCAGCCGAGCTCCGTCACGCATCTTCGGCATCCCACGCACCGGTCTGTATCGACCGCGGCGCGTTTGCCCTTCGGACGGTATTTCACGATGCAGGGGTAGCGGAAGATGATCGCCTTGAAGCCGGGCTCGTCCGCGACGCGCTTTACCGTCTCAACGGCGCGGTCAAGCTCGAGGGGATTCACGGTTTCCACGGTTTTGATCCCGATCCCGCGCAGCACGGCTTCGGGGTCCACGGCGTCCGCCGCTTCGTTCATGGCGGTCCTGCCCGTGCCCGGGTGCGGCTGATGGCCCGTCATGGCGGTCGTGGAATTGTCGAGGATCACAAGCGTCATGTCCGCCTGGTTGTAATAGCCGTTGACCGCGACCGTGATGCCGGAGGCAAAGAAGGTGGAGTCTCCGACGAACGCGAAGCATTTGGTACCCGGCTCCACGTGCCCCACGCCCTGCGCGATGTTGATTCCCGCGCCCATACAGAGGCAGGTGTCGCACATGTCGAGCGGCTTCGCGTTGCCGAGCGTGTAACAGCCGATATCCCCGCAGAAGATCGTCTTTTGGCCCTTCATCGCCCGCTTGACGGCGTAGAAGGAGGCGCGGTGCGGGCATCCTGCGCAGAGGACCGGAGGCCGCACGGGCAGGGGCGGCAGCTCGTCGGGCTTCGCCGCGGGTTTTGCGGCGCGCGGCTCAGCGCCGCAGAAGCGGCCGAGCAGCTCCCGGATCTCTCCGGGCGTGTTTTCCCCGGCGGATTTGACAAATCCGTCCTCTTTTCCGCGGATTCTGACGTTCAGTCCGCGCCGTCCGCAGAGCGCGACCAGCCCGCGCTCGATCACGGGGTCGAGCTCTTCGATCACGAGAACCTCATTGAGCCCGTCGAGGAAGTTCGCCGCCAACTCGTCGGGGAAGGGGAAGGGGGTGCCGATCTTGAAAAGGCGCGGGCGGTTTTCACCGTCGAGCGCGTCGGAAAGGAGCGACCAGCTGATGCCCTGCGACGCGATCCCGATCCTTTTTTCCTTCATCGTCCCGGCAGCGGGGAGAAGAAGATTTCCTTCATATTCGGACAGAACAGCGGTCATCCCGCGGTTCCGCTTTTCGATGGCCGCGTGATTCGCGAGGGAAAGGCGGGGGAAAATCACCCATCGGGAGGAATCCTTCACGAATTCACCCGCGGCGGGCTTGACGTATTCCTCGGGGTCCTTCACGTCGAGATCCGCGTAGCCGTGGTCGATCCGCGTCGTGGGGCGCAGGATCACGGGGGTCCCGTACCGCTCCGAAAGCTCGAACGCGTCGCCCATCATGCGGTACGCTTCCTCCACGGAAGCCGGATCGAATACGGGCAGCTTCGAATACATCCCGAACGTCCGCGTGTCCTGCTCCGTCTGGGAGGAGATCGGACCGGGATCGTCGGCAACCAGCACGACCATGCCGGCTTTTACGCCGATATAGGCAAGGCTCATGAGCGGGTCGGACGCGACGTTCAACCCCACCTGCTTCATGGTGACGAGCGAGCGCACGCCCGCGTATGCCGCTCCGCACGCCGTTTCCATAGCTGCTTTTTCATTCACCGACCATTCCACGTACACAGAGCCGGGGTTGCGTTTCGCGACGGTTTCCAGCACTTCGGTGGAAGGAGTGCCGGGATACCCGGCGGCAAGGCCGATTCCGGCGGAGAGGGCGGCGAGCGCCATCGCCTCGTTGCCCATGAGAAATTCTTTGTGCATACCGAATACCTCTTCTGATCGCCCACACCTTGGGCCGCCCTTGCCTCGGACTGCCCATATTCCGGGCCGCCGAGCCTTTTGGCAGGGATTAAACAGTATTTTACCACAGATTCCCGTTTGATGCAAGAGAAAACGAAAAAAAGTCGATGCTGCCCGACGGGAAAAAAGGCTCCGCCCATTGCTCTGCATGGCGAAGCCTTTCTGTATTTCCGAAAGAGAGCGCAGGGGGGCGGCATTGCGATTCGCAGATGGCAGAAAAAGGCGCCCGAAGGGAGAGGCTACGTAAGGAAGTAGCTTCTCTCTTCGGCTTTTGTAATCAGCCGGAATGATTGAATTCATAGGATAAATTCAATTTATATCGGAGGATTACTCAAATGGAAAAGTACATTACAGACGAAAAGACCGGGCTGAAGTATGAGCTGATAGGCGACTACTATTTTCTCGCCGGGGATGACGAGCCAAAGGAACACCGTCCCATCGGAATATGGGGACAGCGTCATCTTCGCTACCTCAGGCAGTGCAAAAAGACTACATACACGGTATTGGTAATTGAAGGCAAGCTGCCGGACTATCTTGCCGACGTCAACGATCAAGCCGAGGGAATGCTCTTTCAGCTTGTAAAGCAAATGGCAAAAGACGAAGGCGTGGACGAGGCTATGAAAAGCCGAGATCAGCTCTACTGGATCGGGTGCATGAACAATATCCGAAACCGTGCCGAAGAAGCTGTATTGAACGAGATCATATACCGATAAACGCACAAGGCGGGGAGATTCACTCCCCGCCTCTGTATTATTGCTGTTTATTATTTGTTTTCGCCTTTTTCTTTTTTCTAGAAACAACAATAATTACAATTACGATAACCACAATGAGTATGATGAGCAGCCATATAAAAATGCACAGTCCGAGCGGCTGCGGGCAGAAGTGACAGAACCAGCATTCTTTCTTTTCGGGATTTGACGGATCGTTCGGACCCGGCGTCGCGTCGGTTCCCTGACTTCCACCCTGATTGATATCGTCGGTGCCGAAGGAGATGATCTTGGAATAATCAGAGTAAACGTCGTCGAGTCCGGGCTGATCACAGCGGTATCTGCAGCGGAGCTCGATCACGGTATCCTTCGGAATTGTCGGGCGCGAATCGTTTACCAGATGCAGAAGAGCGCATTCCATTTCGCCGGATTTGATTGTCCAGTCGGCATTTTGCATAAGCGTCCATTCGGTATCGCCCTTGACTCTCGCCTCGGTCTCGATAACGATCCCGCCGCCGTTCGCCGTGACCTTTGACGCGTTCTCCATAAGCTTTTCGGGAACAGCGAGCGTGAAGGCGACTACCGGATTGCCGTTGAATTCCTTGTCCGTCATATGAAGATCCGTGATCACAGGGGCGTCGATATCGGCTTTGGTAAGCGGCTCGAACTTTTCGGCGTCTTTGCCGACGCTCGTAATATTCGACCATTCAGAGAAATAAAATTTATCCGACTCGGCGCCTTCGTTTCTCACGGTCACGACAAAACGCGCGCGGAAATACACGGTATGCTGTGTGTAGTCGATGCGCAGCTCTTCGTTTGCTGTATCGTAAGTGTACTGTTCGGGTCTCAGCTGATCCTTGACGCCCGGGGTGTGCGTTTCGGGATCGCCGTTCCAGCGCCAGTCGTTCGCCACGCCGCGGGTGATCCAAATGTCCTGCACCGTTTCGGTTGCATTGTTGAGTGAGCCGTCAACTATGTCCCATTCGCTCCAACGCGGGTTGCCTTCACTGTCGTGACCGAGACCGTAATACTCATCGCCATCCCAGTATTCCGTGTAATGCCAGCCCGAAACGCTGTCGGCCACGTCGTCGACCGCCCAGTCGATCTGCACGTTCATCCAGATGTCGTCGCAGCCGATGTTTTGCATAAACTGCTCGATGGTGCCGTCTGAATGCGCCGTTTCCATATTCTTGAAAAATGTCGTCATGTCGTTGCTCAGGCTGTACGAAAAGTTTGTGGTCGTGGGTGAATCGCCGCCTTCCGCCCATTTTGCCGAAACGTATGCCGGTGGCACGAGGTCAAAAGGCAGATCGCTTTCTGCTGCAGACGCAAACACCGTCAGACACGACAGCAGCAATATACAGACGAGAATCGCGGATAATACTTTTTTCATGATCAAAAACTCCTTTTTTAATCCTTATTGAAACTTACAGTAGTTGTTCCGGACGCGAATGTAAGTGATACGCTCAAACCGTTCTGGTTTTCGGCGGTAAATGTATAGATGCTGTATCCTGCGATCTCATTCGTAACAATGTGGAGCTGATGAAAGCGAACAACAATATGATGAGAGCTACTCCCGCACCGATGAGGAACCCCAAAACATCGAATACAACCGCGCCCGCCACAGTTATCAGAACAGAAGAGACTGCCGCGAGTACCCAAATGAGAACGATCAGCGTTTTTAACCGCCGTGATCGCATGATTCAGCACCTCCAAAACATTTTACCATATAGCTTATATAATCAGCTTTGTTTCCTCCGACCATTCGATGAAGGGATCCCCCTTTTCGTCAAACCGGATCTCAAGGATCACATAAGTGGATTCAAAGTACTTCGGCTCCCCGCCCATCCAGCGGTCGCCGACGTACCAGTACCTCTCACCGTTCTGCCCGCCGCGCCAGACGAACGCGCTCTGTGAGCCGAAGGTCGTTTTGTCGCCGAAATCGTGCAGCAGCCCCCAGCGGCCTGTGACGGAATCCGCCGAGCACCATTTGCCCTGATTCGGCGCCCATCCGGTGCAGTAGGAAGAGATCATGTACACCCGTCCGCCCCGCTCGAACAGCGCGGGCGCTTCGCGGTACTCGTGGTTGTAGATCGCCTTTTCGAGCTCGGCGACGTTGAGATAATCCTCCGTCAGCCGATAGACGTGCAGGTCGGCGTTGTCCCGCGCGGTCGAGATGAAATAGGCGTCCCCCGTGCCGTCCTCAAAGACCGTGCAGTCGCGGGACATGGAGCCGAAGGGGTTCATGCTGCCGTGATAGGCGAAATCCCGGTCGGGAAAGTCGGACGAGGCGACGCACGCCCGCGCGTCCCGGTAATCCATGCCGTTCTCGTAATGCGCCCAGAGAACGAACTTTTTCGTCCTCTCGTTATAGAGCACCTTCGGGCGCTCGATGTTCACCTTGCGCGTTTTTCCGTCCTTCTCCCACGAGAGCTTTAAGTCAAATCTGCCTCCGGTCGCCTCCGCCGGGGTGTCGGTCGAGAGGATGTGTCCCCGGAACTCCCAGTTTTCCAGATCGGCGGAGCGGTAGCAGGAGACGTAATGGTTGTCCCGCCGGTCCTCGCCGTACCAGTAGATATAGCCCCCGTGACGGAGCATCCAGCCGCCGTGGGCGTGGATGGGATTGCCGTCCGTGTCGGGCCAGGGTTTGCCGTTTTTCATGTCGTTTTCCTTTCTCAGAAGAAGATCGCCGGGATCTCTTCCGTTTCACTAATTGACGACTGACAATGACGGGGACGCCTCGGGTATCCGTCCCCCCGGGGGGCTTTACCCGTTGGGATCCTGCATGTAAGCGTTCGCTGCGGCGTAATAGCGGTACAGCGCGGCTGTCAGGAGCTTGAGCTGCGCAGCGTCGCCGCTTTCCAAATTCAGCGCCGTTTTCACGTATGAAAGCGGGGACAGAACGATCCCGGCTTCCTCTTCTTCCGCCGTCACTGCGATGTTGTAAACATCGCCCAGTCCGGATGCCCTGATTCCCGGGATCTCGATCAGATACCTGCCGTTCTTCAGCATTTCGCACCCGAGAGCTTCGCTGCCGCACGCCGCCGTGACGTCCCCGGTAAAGTCGTCGGCGAGCCTCAGGTAGATCCGCATCGCCGTTTCGGAATCAAGAACGAGCGAGAAGCTCGCTTCGACGACCGCGGAATCACCGGCATTCAGCTGCACGGTACGGTTCGACACGCTGTTCTTCACGTTCTCAATGTCGCTTTCGGTGATCCCGTCGGCCGTGCCCGCGGGCATCACGGTATGATCGACGCCGAGCGTCCAGTCGCGGATCGGCTCAAAGAAAAGCTGAGCGTAGTGACCATAGTCTGCGATCGCGCGGACAAGCGAGACGGTGTTGTTCGAGAAGCTGGACGTGCTGCCGAGAACATGATCGACATAGTCTTTCACGGAGTAGGTGATCCTCACCGGGTCGCTTCCGGGGCAGCAAAGCGCCGCCTCGATTTCGTCCGCCATCTCGACCGAGTTTACGAAGCAGGTGAAGCCGAAATAGCCGTCCGGGTTGGTGCATTCCGCGTCGAACGTATCCGTAAAGGTCTTGCCGTTTACGGAGAACACCGCGGCGACGTTCTCGCGCTCCGCCTCGGCGATCCCCGACAGGTCCACGTAGAAGTTCACGCCGATCTGCCCGGTCAGAAGCAGGGAGCAGGTCTTGAATTCCGGCGGGTTGACCGGATCGAACACCGCAGTCACGGTCACGGGGCATGCGGGCATGGTGAATTTGTTCCGTGAGTTGATCTCTATGCCCTCGGGATACGTTCTCCATTCCCTGAATACGTATCCCTCGTTCGCCGTCGCGGTGAGAGTGATCGTTCTTCCCGTCTCAAGAGTACCCCTGTACGTTACGGCGCCCCTCACGGCAAAGTTCGGCTTTACGGTGAGCTCCTGCGGGTCTCTCGAGAAGACCGCGGTGTAATATCTGAAGTCGACACTGCCGGGTCGGAAGGGATTGTCCTCAGGCCAGACCATCCCGTCCGGAACGACGTCGGCGCCGCCGTTTGAATACTCCCAATGATCGAACGTGTATCCCGGATTTGCCGTCGCCGTGAAGATCCCCTCCTCCGGGTCGAACTCCGCGGTCCCCGCCCCGGCGGGGCTGACGTTCAGCGAGAGCTGCTGCCACTCCGCCCGGACGGTGACGTCAGACGTAAGGCCGGTCAGGAGTGAGCCCGGTCTGAGATACTGTGACGTAGACGTGCCGTCGTCGTTGCCATATTCGGCACACCAGGACACGAACACACATTCTGCAGGCGGGGTGAAACCGCATTCCGGCAGTCTGTACTCGCCGTCGGAGACGAGAAACGAATCGTTCTCCATGGTCCCGGAGCCGCCGTTCGCGACGAAATAGACGTTATATGACTGCTCCAGAATGAATCGTGCAAAATAATCCGCAGATCCCGTGATCGGTCCGGGCTCGGGAGTCCAGCCGGCGAAGCAGTATCTGTACCTCTGCGTACCGCCCGGCCTCACGGGCGTCGGACCCGAATAGACAGGCGTCGTTCCCATGGGGAAAAGACCGCTCTGAAGCAGCGAGCCGTCGTAGTTGTGAAACGAGGCGCGAATTCCCGGTACCACGGAGATATGGAAAGTTTTCGGTTCGCTTGCGTAATCCGTTTCGTACTGTCCGTTCCGCTGCTCGTTGAACACCTTGAGGATGATCTCGTCCCCGGGCAGATCAGCCGGAAGGTCAAACGACGCGAAACCGTTCCCCAGCGATCTCTCGGAGGCGTAG